>NZ_MWLM01000067.1 GCF_002198665.1 Novosphingobium sp. B 225
TTCAGTGTGGTGCGGTCGTTTACTTTGCCGCGCAGGATGACGGTGTTGATCGCCCGGGTTGCGGCAATGTGTTTCAGCGGATTGCGATCAAGCAGGACCAGATCGGCCTGTTTGCCTGCCGCAACCGATCCAAACCGATCAAGCCGGCCGAACCACGCCGGTCCGGCGCGGGTCGCGGCGGTGAGGGCCTGGGCCGGGGTCAGGCCGTTCTGCACATAGAGCGCCAGTTCCTGATGCAGCCCGATCCCGGGATAATCGTAGGAATTGAGGAAGCCCGCATCGGTGCCGGCCATGATCGTCACGCCCGCCTTGGCCAGCAGGGGCAGGACCGCTGCGGTCCGCTGATATTCCAGATGGCGCGCCGCGATCTGGTCCGGGCTTGCCTTGGCCGCGCGGTCAACCCGCCACTGATAGGTCTTGCGCAGCCCCGGCCCGATATAGGCCAGGAACGGTTCCTGCGAATGGTCATCGCTATCAAGATAGGCAATCAGCCGCTCTACATTGAGCGTGGGGGTGACGGACACATTCCGGTCCCGCAGCTTGCGGTAAGAGGCCAGCGCGGTCGCTTGATCGAACCCGGCATCGATCCGCGCCTGCGCCTCGGCCCGGTTGATCCGACCGGCGCCGTAATCGGCCGCGATCTGCGCTTCGTCCCTGACCCCGGCGACATAGGCATAGCTGAGGTGTTCGATCGAGCTGATCCCGGCATCAACCGATTGCCCCACCGTCAGCGCCATCGGAATATGTCCGGACACCGGCAGCCCCGCGCCGCGCGCGCGGCGCACCGCATAGAGGAACAGTTCAGGTTTCAGCGTGTTGTCCGTGATCTTGACGAAATCGACCTTGAGCGCGCGCAGCCGGTCAATCGCGGCATCAACATCGGCTTCCGATCCGGTTTCCAGAGTGCCTTTCCAGATCGGCTTGATCCCTTCGATCTTGGGGCCAGAGCTGAGCAAGGTTGGGCCGAACAGTGTGCCGCTGGCAATCTCACCACGCCAATTCAGGACTTCCGTGGGCAGATCGCCCGCCGCATCGCGAACCGTGGTGATGCCATGGGCGACGTAGAGCGGCAGCAGCGCCTTGTTCTCTTCGATCAGGGCCGGGCCGCCGCCGAAATGGACATGCATGTCCCACAGGCCCGGGATCAGGAACCGGCCCCGGCCTTGCACCTGCTGCCGGGCGTTCCATGCCCGGGCGATCCGGGCATCGTCACCAACCGCAACAATCGTGTCACCGCGCGTGGCGACGGCCTGGTCCGGTATGGCCCGGGCATGTTCGACATCGATAATGGTCGCGTGGCGGATCAGGACGTCGGCCTGATCGCGCGCAGCAGCCTGAACCGGCAGCACAGATGCGGCCACCAACACTGCGATGCGAACAAATTTCACCTGTGCCGCCTTTCCATGAGGAGAGCGCACCCTATCGCCCATCCTGGCCCATGCGCAAACCGGATGTTCAACCCGCCGGGGGGAGTGCGCGGCCGGCCGCTGCCCCCCGTGATCCTACTTCAGCCTTACCGCAGTCTTGCCGCAGTCTTGCCGCAGTTTTGCCGAGGTCTGCCCCGCTCCGTTACTCGGTCTCTCCCCACAGCACTTCTGCCATTGCGTCCAGCTCGCTGAAGTCAAAGCCCCGGCCCAGCGGGTCATGCCGGTTCAGCTTCATCCGCTTGTGCTGCGCCAGCAGCAGCCGCCGCAATGCGCGCTGGAGGAGTTCGAGCCGTTCATAGGCTTCGATCAGGGCCACTTCGGGCGCGCGGGGGTGGGTGGTGGATCAGGTGGCTTCAATCTGGCCGACGCGTTCCAGCACCAGTTCGTTGTAGGTGCGGTGCGGGCCGCGATGGAGCGGGAGGCCGATGCGGACGCTCGCCTCATCATTGGCGGGGAGCAGGAGGCCGTTGCGGCGGAAATCGTCAAACCCCACCCGGTCCAGCCCCAGCGCGCCGAACAAGGTGCCGAAACAGCGCCGTGACAGCAGCTGGCGCGGCAGCAGGTGGTGGCGCTGCAGGCCGGGCTCATAGCCCGGTTCGCCCCGGCGGTTGACCGCGCGGAACGACAGGCGCTGGCGCGGCGGCGAAGCTGGCCCAAGGCTGCCAGGGTAATGCAGGCTCATCCCCGCGCTATTCCCGCCGGACCATGACCCGCAGCAGCCCTTCGGCCACAATCGGGGCGACCACCACCGTCTCTCCCCCTGGCCCCGTCAGTTCCACCGGCTCGGTCAGCGGGTCCAGCCCGACCAGTTCATTGATCAGCCGCACCGCGATCCGGGCCTGATCGGCCGGAGTGATCCCTTCGGCAGCGGGGATCATCAGTTCCTGCCCGGTAAACACGGCCAGCCCGCGGCTGTGCATTGCCCCCTGTTCCCCGCGGTGCAGGCTGGTCAGCCCCAGCGCCGGGAACGGGCCACCGGCCAGCCAATCGTTTGCAATCTTGCGGAAGTAAGCCGGGGCCATCCAGCAACCGGCCGGGTTCCAGCACAGCGCCAGCAGGCCGGGCAGCTCCGCCAGTTGCAGCGCCAGCATGGCCATGGCGCGGACCACCGGCAGCAGCGCCGCCGCCTCTGCCAGGTGGGGGCCAGGCTGAAGCGCAATCGCCTCTCCCGCTGGAAAGTCACTCAGCCCCAGCATCGCACCCTTGGCGGGCAAAGGCGCGGCCACGGCAGGAGCCAGCCCGCGACAATCGGCGGTCATCCCCATGGCCAGCAGTTCCAACCAGCCCTGATCCGGCGGCGGAGCGTGGCTGATCGCAAAGCGCGCCTGTGCCCCATCCGCCAATGCGGACACGGCGGCGCAATCCGGGCGCTGGCCTTTCGCGAAAATCAACGAAAGCATGGCTCCGGCTTGTGGCACAGCTTTCCTATCCGCGGCGATGGTTCCCCCCATGGCACTTGGAATACCCTGCGTGCATCTGGCACCATTGGGGCTTGCTCGTCGAGTCCCGATCACGGCGAAAGCTCTGTTTCGGATACAATTGCGGCGATCGGGTCAGAAAACCCCCAATGCCAGCCCTTCGGCAAGCGCCGCGCCGATTGCCGCGCATGGTTCCAGCTGGGCAGGCGTAAGCTGTTTGGGGGCCAGAATCGCCTCGGGGCTTTGCGCGCCCAGGTTGACGATCAGCGGTTCGGCAACCCGTTTCAGCCGCCAGCCGGTGACGATCCGGTCCAGCTGCGCCTGGGCCCCCTGCCCGTCGCTGCCCGCGGCGATCAGCGTGGCATAGGGCCGCCCCTCCACCTGCCCGAGCAGCGGGTAATAGCAGCGGTCAAACAGCTCCTTCATCGCCCCGCTCATCGTGCCAAGGTTTTCCGGGCAGACGAACAGGTAACCGCTGGCGGCGAGCAGGTGTTCGGGTGCGGCCCCTTCCGCCGCGATCAGCGTGGAGCGTCCCTGCGTTGCCGCATGCGCCGCCTCGGCCATCGCCCGCGCCGCGCCGGTGCGGCTGTGCCAGACGATCAGCAGGGTCAACCGGTCAGCAACCCGGCTTGAGCACGCCGCCCAGCAAGCCGCCCAGCCCACCCTTGGGCTTGCAATTCTGCTGCTGTTGCGGCTGCGGCCCCGAATCCTCGCGCCCGCCGCCCATGCCGCCCATGCCGGGCATGTCCATCCAGCTGGTCATCGACCGGTGCCGGATCCGCGCAGTCCATTCCAGGTTCCAGGCGGCCTTGGGATCGGCCGGGCGCGGCGGGAAGGAAAAGTCTTCCTGCGGGCCATAGGCCGTCAGCATGCCCATCTTGAAATCGGCCGCAGCGGTGCGGACTTCTGCCGGGATCATGCAGCTGGTCTGGCTGGGCGGCATCACTGTGCGGTCCTTGACCAGACCCGCGACCTGCCCGGGCGAAAGCCAGTCAGTCAGCCCGCCGCCGAACTGGCGGCCTGCGCTGCTGGTCCACATGACCATATCGCCCATCTTGCCATCAGGGGCCATCTTGCCGCCGAACAGCGTGGCGAGATAGCCGGTCGCGTCCGCAATCCCGCCCCACGCAAGCAGCCCTGCCCCGCTCGCCTGCGTGGTGTTGGTGGTTTTGAGCGGGGCCATGAAGTCCTTGGTCAGGGTAAAGGACATTTCGGGCGAATAGTTGCCCGCCACACGGTGCAGGCCGGGCAGCGCGGTATCGGCCTTGGCATATTTGCCGTCTTCGGCCGGCCAGCGCCCGAAAGTCTTGCTGTTGGCCTGATTGGGGCCCCAATCGCGGATGATCGTGGTGCTCCAGATCCCGGCCGGCATCTGCCCGGCGGCGATCTTGGCAAAGTCGATCACGACCGGCTGCCCCTTGGGTGCGTGTTCGCCGCAGCCCCAGAAGATCAGCAGCCGTCCGCGCGGGCGTTCCCCCTGAAAGCCATCGACCGGGGCCTTTTCCTGCACCGGAGTAACCAGCGCAACCGATTTGCCCAGCTTGGCGCTGGGCGGCATGAAGTGATCCGCCTTGGGTCCGCCCTTGTCCGGCGCGCGGCCTGATCCGAGCCGCAAGTACAATTCGTGCTGCTGCTTGTTGCCGCCGCCGCCAAACATCATGCCCATGGCCGCGCCCATGCCGCCGCCCATTGCGCCAAAACCCGAAACGGTCCCCGCGCGCATATCGTATCGGGCCACCGGCCCGCTGGTCGGCGCGCGCTGGGCCATGGTGGGGATGGCGACGAGCGCGGTTGCGCCCAGTGCAAGTGCGATCACGGTACGACGGTGCATGACACGACTCCCTGTTCAATCAGCTGGACCCTAGCGAAGGCCCACCGCAACAAGTTGTCAATTGTCGACATCAAACCCGCGAAAACTTTCCTGCCCGCCCGCAATCGGCTAGCCGGACAGAATGGCTTCTGCACCTGCATCGATCCTTGGCATAGACCGTTCGCTTTCGGGCAAGATCTGGCGCTGGCGCGGGGGCAATATGGACGTCGGCGCGGTGGGCGGCGGGGGCGGCGGCATGGCCACGCTTGAGCATGATCTGGTCACCCAGCTGCTGCTGGCACGCGGCGTGCCGCATGACGATCTGGAGCGTCACCGCAACCCCTCGCTGCGCGCCTTTCTGCCCGATCCGTCTGAATTCCGCGATATGGACGCCGCAGCGGAGCGGTTGGCCCAGGCGGTGCTGACGCAGGAACAGGTCACCATCTATGGCGACTATGACGTTGACGGCGCCACCAGCGCCGCCCTGCTGATCCGCTTGTTGCGTGATCTGGGGCACGCGGCGCGGTACTATATCCCCGATCGCCTGCTCGAAGGTTATGGCCCCTCGGGCGAGGCGCTGGTGCGGCTGGCAGAGGAAGGCTCCAGCCTGATCGTCACGGTCGATTGCGGGGCCATGGCATTCGAAGCGCTCGACATGGCGCATGCGGCAGGCGTGGACGTGGTGGTGGTCGATCACCACAAATGCGCGGCAGAACTGCCCAGGGCCATGGCGCTGGTCAATCCCAACCGGCTTGACGAAAGTGACCTGGCCGCCGGATTCGGACACCTGGCGGCTGTCGGCGTGGCCTTCCTGCTTGGCGTTGCCACCGTGCGGGTGCTGCGCCAGCGCGGCTTTTTCGAAGGCAAGCGCGAGCCCGACCTGTTCGCCCTGCTCGATCTGGTTGCGCTGGGCACCGTGGCAGACGTGGCTCAGCTCCACGGTCTTAACCGCGCTTTCGTGGCGCAGGGGCTGAAAGTGATGGCCAAGCGCGAAGGCATTGGCATGGCCGCGCTGATCGACGCCAGCCGACTGTCCCGCGCGCCCAGCTGCAGCGACCTGGGCTTTGCCCTGGGCCCGCGAATCAACGCCGGGGGCCGGGTGGGCGAATCGACCCTGGGGGTGCGGCTGCTGACCACCGAGGATCCTGACGAAGCGCGCGACATTGCCGCGCAGCTTTCCGGGCTCAACGAAGAACGCCGCGCGATCGAGGCTGCCGTGCAGGAAGAGGCTGAGGCCCAGCTGGCCACCCAGCACAACCGCGCGGTGGTAACTCTGGCGGGCGCGGGCTGGCACCCGGGCGTGATCGGGATCGTGGCCGGGCGGATCAAGGAAAAGACCGGCAAGCCCGCGCTGGTGATTGCGCTTGATGCCGATGAACACGGCAATGGCAAAGGTTCTGGCCGCTCAATCAGCGGCGTGGACCTGGGCGCTGCGATCATCGCCGCGCGTGAGGCCGGGTTGCTGATTGCAGGTGGCGGGCATGCCATGGCGGCGGGGCTGACCGTTGCGCCGGGCCAGCTCGATGCGCTGGCTGATTGGCTGGATGCGCGGCTGGGCGCGGATGTGGCCGCGGCAATGGCCGGACAATCGCTGCCGCTCGACCTTGCGCTGGCCCCCGGCGGGCTGACGCCTTCGCTGGTCGAGGCAATGGACAGCGCGGGCCCCTATGGCATGGGCTGGCCCGGCCCACGCGTGGCAGTGGGGCCGGTGCGGCTGGTCAAGGCCGATCTGGTCGGCACCGATCACGTCCGCCTGATCGCGCGGGGCGAGGATGGTGGCAGCTTCAAGGCGATCGCGTTCCGCGCTGCCAGCACCGATCTGGGTCAGGCCCTGCTCCACGGATCGCAGGGCCGTCGGTTGTGGCTGGCGGGGCGCGCGAAGATCGATGATTGGGCCAGCCGTCCGCAAGCCGAACTGCATCTGGACGATGCGGCCTGGATCGATTGAAACAATCTTTGGGTAAGGGGCTTGACCCCCAATGCGCCCTCCCTTAATGGCGCACCCCTGCCCACCACGCAGCGGTGCGGCCCCTTCGTCTAGCGGTTAGGACGCGGCCCTTTCACGGCTGAAACACGGGTTCGATTCCCGTAGGGGTCACCATCCAGCAGCGCGGTGGGCATTTTGATTCCGGCTCTGCCGCCGCCCCTCAATGAAAATCGCGAGACTTGGGGATCACCCGGACCTGCCGGGGATGGCCCATGCGGTGGTGCGCCTCACCGCTGCGGCTGCCCTGCACGGGGCGGGTGACATGATCGGCGCGGTCGACGTGGCCCGGCAGCAGGTCATCCGACAGCGCGTGCAGGCTGGGAGTGGCATCGGTCAGGTGGGTGGCGATCACGTGGATCACCTCGTCATCGTATTCGACCCGCCCTTTCACTTCCATCAGCCGCGCGGCCATGATCACCTTGCGCTGGCGTTCCATCACATCGGGCCAGATCACCAGATTGACCACCCCGGTCTCGTCCTCCAGCGTGATGAAGCACACACCCTTGGCGCTGCCGGGGCGCTGGCGGATCAGCACCACGCCTGCCACCTGCACCGCGCTGCGGTACTTGCGGCTGCGCAGATCTGCCGCGCGGATAAAGCCGCGTTCGGCGAGGTCCGCGCGCAGGAAGGCGAGCGGATGGGCTTTCAGGCTGAGCCGCTGGGTCTGGTAATCGGCCACCACTTCCTCTGACAGCGGCATCACCGGCAGCCGGGTCTGCACCCGCTCCGCACCTTCATCGCGCGCTGCTGCGGCGGCGAACAAGGGCAGGTCGGGCGCGGCAATCAGGCTGCGCGCATCCCACAGCGCCTGCCGCCGCGAGAGCCCGAGCGAGCCAAGACAATCGGCCGAGGCCAGCCGCTCAACCAGCGCGGGGCTGAGCGCGGCGCGCTCCTTGAGTTCCCGCACATCGCGAAACCGCCCGCCCTCAACCCGCGCCGCCACAATCCGCGCGGCGGCGGCCTCGGGAAAGCCATCGACCTGGCGCAGGCCGAGGCGGAGCGCCCGTCCCTCCCCGTGCCGGGGAGCACTTTCCAAGGTGTTATCCCACCCACTGCAATTCACATCGACCGGCAGCACTTCCACGCCATGCTCGCGGCAATCGCGGACGATCTGCGCGGGCGCGTAAAAGCCCATTGGCTGGGAATTGAGCAGGCCGCAGGCGAAAGCCGCCGGGAAATGGCATTTCAGCCAGGATGAGACATAGACCAGATGCGCAAAGCTGGCGGCGTGGCTTTCGGGGAAGCCGTATTCGCCGAACCCCTTGATCTGGTTGAAACAGCGCGCGGCGAAATCCGGATCATAGCCGCGCGCGATCATCCGCCCGACCATCATTTCCTCCAGTTCCGCCACCATGCCCTTGCTGCGAAAGGTCGCCATCGATTTGCGCAGCCGGTTGGCCTCCAGCCCGGTGAATTTGGCCGCATCAAGCGCGATCTTCATCGCCTGTTCCTGAAAGATCGGCACGCCAAGGGTGCGGCCAAGGATCGAGGTCAGCTCGTCCGGCGGCCCGTGCTGCGGCCCCGGCGCGGGGATTTCTACCCGCTCTGCCCCGCGCCGCCGTTTCAGGTAGGGGTGAACCATATCGCCCTGGATCGGCCCGGGCCGGACGATCGCCACTTCGATCACCAGATCATAGAAGCAGCGCGGACGCAGCCGCGGCAGCATGTTCATCTGCGCGCGGCTCTCCACCTGAAACACGCCGAGCGAATCGCCTTTGCACAGCATGTCATAAACCGTGGGATCCTCACGCGGGACGGTGGCCAGCGTCAGATCCTGCCCGTGATGTTCACCCAGCAGATCAAGGCATTTGCGGATGCAAGTGAGCATACCCAGTGCCAGCACATCGACTTTCAGAATGCCGAGCGCGTCAATATCGTCCTTGTCCCATTCGATGAAGCTGCGATCCGCCATGGCCCCGTTGCCGATCGGCACAGTCTCGGTCAGCAGGCCCTGGGTGAGGATGAACCCGCCAACGTGCTGCGACAAATGGCGCGGCATGCCAATCATTTGCTCGGTCAGGATCAGAACCCGTCTGAGGTGCGGATCGCTGAGGTCCATGCCCGTTTCCTGTTCGACATGGGCCTCCTTGATCGAGCGGCCATGCCCGCCCCACACCGTCTTGGCGAGTGCGCTGGTGACATCTTCGGACAGGCCCATCGCCTTGCCGACCTCGCGGATCGCCATGCGCGGGCGGTAATGGATCACCGTGGCGCACAGCCCGGCGCGCTGGCGGCCATAGCGGGCATAGATGTACTGGATCACCTCCTCGCGCCGTTCGTGTTCGAAATCGACGTCGATATCGGGCGGTTCGTTGCGGTCTTCAGAAATGAACCGGTCAAACAGCAGCGCGTGCTTCGCGGGATCGACCGCAGTGATTTCCAGACAATAGCACACCGCCGAATTGGCCGCCGAACCGCGCCCCTGGCACAGGATTGGCGGTTCCTGCGCGCGGGCGAAATCGACGATGTCCTTGATCGTCAGGAAATAGCGCGAAAGCTGCAATTTGCCGATCAGTTCCAGCTCGCGGTGCAGCGTGGCAGTCACACTGTCGGGCACCCCCGCCGGATAGCGCGTGGCCGCGCCCGCCATGGTCAGCCGGGCCAGGTAGCTGTGCGGATCAAGCCCTTCGGGGCAGATCTCTTCCGGATATTCATAGCGCAGTTCCTCCAGACTGAACCGGCACGCATCGGCAAGGTCGCGTGCGGCCTGCAACGCATGCGGCCAGGGCGCGAACAGGCGGGCCATTTCCTCCGGCGCTTTCAGATGGCGTTCGGCATTGGGCTGGAGCAAGTGCCCGGCCCGCGCCACCGTAGTCTTGTGCCGGATCGCGGTCATCACATCGTGCAAGGGCCGCCGTTGCGGCGCGTGATAAAGCGGCAGGTTGGTGGCCAGAATCGCCATGCCATGCTCCCGCGCCAGCCCATCCAGCCGCGCGATCCGGGCAAGATCGTCGCCGGTGTAGAGGTGGCTCGCAGCGATATGACGCAGCGTGGGCAGCTGGCGGGTCAGGTGGAGGAGCAGGTCTGTAAACGGAGCGGTCAGAGTGGTTTCACGCGGAGGCGCGGAGGCCCCCTTCCCTTCGTCATCCCCGTGAAACTTAGACGGGGTTAAGACAACAACATTGCTCTCCACCGCAATCGTCAGCTCTGTATCCAGATCGTCGGGCGGGACCAGCACCAGGAGCACCCCCTCGGCGTGGTCCGCCAGCATGCGCAGCGAGATGTCGCAGGCCCCCTTGTCCTGCCATTCGCCATCGAGCCGGGCCATCCGTCCGGCGGAGATCAGCCGGCAGAGGCGGCCATAAGCGGCCCTGTCCGCCGGATAGGCAAGGAAGGCCAGACCCTCGGTGGTTTCAATCCGGCAGCCGATCACTGGCCGCATGCCCAGTGCCTTAGCCTCGCTGTGCAGCCGCACCACCCCGGCCATGGTGTTGGCATCGGCGATCCCCAGCGCGTCATAGCCCAGGCTGCGTGCCGTGCTGGCCAGATCGACTGCGTCCGAAGCCCCGCGCAAGAACGAAAAGCAGCTGACCATGCCCAGCTCGACAAACGGCGCCGGGGCGGGTGGCGGCAGACCGCCCGGCTCGAGCCGGCGGCGTTCGGGGGTAAGCGGCGCCTCCGGCATGGCTAGCCGCACAGCCCCTGCAGGAACCATTCGGGCACCCCGCCGCGCCCGTCATCCGGCAGGCCGGCGCGGTAGATCCAATAGCGGCGGCCTTGTCCATCCTCGATCCGGTAGTAATCGCGCAGCCGCACCGTGCCGCGTTCACGCCACCATTCGGGCGCGATCCGCTCCGGCCCTTCGGCGCGCGTGATCTCGTGCACTTCGCCGCGCCAGCGGAACCGGCGCGGCAGCCCGTCCGGGCTGGCATAGAGCACCGCGATCGGCTCGGCCCGGTCAAGCAGCTTCAAGGGCCGTTCCTTTCCAGCCTCACGGCTGGAGGCGGCACCAGCCCACTCCCCCACCCGGCCACCCAACGGAATGGTATGCTCTGGGTGGCCGGGTGGGGGAGTAGGCCGGTGCCGCAAGCCATCGACGGATGTCGATGGCGCACCCGACAAGGGTTCTCCCCACACTTGCGCGCGTTCGGGCAAGTGGCTGGCGCGCGGCAGCGGACGCCGCACTGCACCTTGACCCAGCCGCGCGGTCAGGCGGTCGATGCAGGCGGGCAGGCTGGTGCCGTGCGCCTCAGCTGCGGCCTCCAGATCGCGCTGGCTGAGCGCCAAAGGCTCGGTCCAGGGCGCGCGCAGGCGGGCCAGTTCGATCCCGAAGCCAGCATCGATATTGTCCAGCCGATGCGCGAACAGCCGGGCGATATGCGCCGGATCACGGCTGGCCATGGCCATCTCCAGCGCGCGCACCACCACTTCGCCATCGACTTTCCACAAGCCCAGCTCCAGCCGCCGCGCGCCCACGGCCTTGCTTTCCAGCAGGCGGGCCATGTCGGCGCAGAGATCGTCCACCACCCGGTCAAGCAAGCTGCGGTGGCGGATCGGTTCGAGCAGGCGGCGCTGGACCAAGGGCACCTCTGCCGCGACCACCGGCAGCAAGGGTTCGGGCACCCGTCCGCACAGTTGATCGAGCCGGATCAGCGGATTGGCCGCAGGGGCGCGGATCGTGCGGAAGCGCCGCGCAAGCGCATCGCGCGCCACGCCGGACAGCTCCCCGATCCGCTTCAGCCCCAGTCGCCGCAAGACCAGCAAGGTTGCCGGATCAAGCCGCAGCGCAGCGACGGGGAGGTGATCGAGGCTGTCCACGGCCTGCATGATCGCCGCCCCATCGCCGAAATGCGCCAGCGCCCAGGCCGCCCCGGCGGTGGGGGCAATCGCGAGCCGCGCCGCCAGCCCGCGCGCGGCAAGGCGGCGGCGAGCATCCTCCAGCAGCGCCGCTTCCCCGCCATAGAGGTGCGCCACCCCGGTCACGTCCACCACCAGCCCGTCGGGCGGATCGAGCGCCGACCACGGCCCCCAGCGCTGCGCCCACAGCGCCAGTTGCTCAAGGAACAGCAGGTCGCCCGCCGGATCGGCCGGGGCAGTCGCCACCTGCGGACACAGCGCGCGCGCATCGGCCAGCATCATCCCCGCCTGCGCCCCGGCTGCGTATCCGGCCAGGTTGGCAGCGGTGATGCGCGGGCCGTGTGCGCTATCGGCAATCAGGACGAGGGGACTTTCAGATCCTCCCTCCTTGGGGGAGGTGGCCTGCCGCAGGCAGGTCGGAGGGGGGCTTGCCGCACTACCCCCTCCGTCAGCCCCTTGCGGGGCTGCCACCTCCCCCAGAGGGGGAGGATTGTAAAGCATCCGCCAGCGGTCCATGGCGAGTTCTGCCAGCCAGATCGACAGAATGCGGCGGGGCGGGAGCGCGGGCATGCGCTTCAGGCCATCAGCCCAAGGCCCTTTGCCCCGACGGAGAGCGGCCTGGACACCAGTTCTGCCCCGCCTTCCAGCACCCACTCCCCCGGTGGATGCGCGCGGGCGCGGAACAGTTCTGCGTGCCAAGCGGGCACGCCGGGGGCCTGGGCGTTCCAGCGCAGCGGCTGACTGGGCGCGGCGCGTGCTTCCCACCGCATTCGCGCCGAACCGAGATCGCGCCGGGCATCAATCCGCACCAGCCACAGCGGCACCCCGTGGCGCTCCGCTGTCAGCGAAAGGCGGCGCGAGGCGGTGAAATCAAGCACGCGCGGATTGCCCGCCACTTCGCCGATCACGAAGGCCAGATCGCGGCAGCGCAGCGCCTCTTCCAGCGCGAACAGTGCATCCTCGGGCTTGCTAGCCATGACATGGATCAGCCGGTGGCGCAGCTGCGGCGGCAGGCCGGGGCGATAGGGCCGCCCGGTCAGCCGCACGGCCGCGGCGTCCTGCACCCACAGCCAGGGCCGTTCATCCGGCATGTCGGCAGCGGGATCGGGCCGCGCGGCGTGCAGCCGGTCAAGCGCCAGGGCCAGCGCGAAAGCCGCCCCGCCCCCCTCGCGCGAGGAGGCGAACACTTCGCCATGCAGCGCGCCATCGGGCAGGCCTGGGCGCCAGCGCGCAGCGGCGGCCTGCGATGGCGCGGCCCAGAGCGGCGACAGGGGCTTGCGGCGCGCAAAGGCGCTGAGAGGGGTGGGAACAGTCATGCGGAATCACTTTCGTTCCGCTTATGTTCTCATTCTCTCCGATTCGCAATTCCCAAACGCAAAAGGCCGCCCCCGAAGGAGCGGCCCCGTGCTTTGCCTGACCGGCGAACCGGATCAGTCGTTGATGTCGATCCCGCCGGGCAGCGGCGGCACCGGCTGCGGTGGGATGTCGGCGTCTTCCTCGTGCACTTCCACCAGACCGCGGCCAACATGGCTGCGGCTGCGGCTATAGCCGAAGTAGACCAGCAGACCGATCACGGCCCAGCCGACGAACAGCAGCTTGGTGTAACCCGACAGGCTCCAGAACAGATAGACGCAGCCCACAGCCGCAAGCGGCGAAACCAGCCACACCGCCGGGGTGCGGAACGGCCGCACCCGGTTCGGATCGCGCCGACGCAGGATCAGCACCGCAATGGCCACCATGGCGAAAGCGAACAGTGTGCCCGAGTTCGAAATGTCGGCCAGAGCCCCCACCGGGAACAGCGCCGCAAAAATCGCCACGAAGATCCCGGTAATCACCGTCACCACGTGCGGCGTGTGATACTTGGGGTGCACCTTGCTAAGCTTTTCCGGCAGCAGGCCATCGCGGCTCATCACGAAGAAGATGCGGGTCTGGCCGAACATCATCATCAGGATTACCGAAGGCAGCGCCAGACCGGCCGCAAGACCGACCAGGTTACCGGCCTGCTGGATCCACGACGAACCCTGCTGACCACCGATTTCACGCAGCGTCCAGGCCAGGGCTTCCTTGGAACAAACCACCGCCTGCCCGCCCTTGGTGGCGCAAGCTGCGGCCAGTTCGGTGCTGCCCGGGGCAAGACCATTGCCCGCCGCATCAAACAGCGGCTGCGCGCCAACGCTGCCGATCACGCCCGAGGCCACCAGCAGGTAGAACACGGTACAGATCGCCAGACTGCCGATCAGGCCGATCGGCATGTTGCGCTGCGGATTCTTGGTTTCCTCCGCCGCGGTCGAAACCGCGTCAAACCCGACATAGGCGAAGAAGATCGAGGCCGCTGCGGCCGAAATCCCGCCAAAGCCCAGCGGGGCGAAAGGCTCAAAATTCTCGCTCTTCATCACCGGCAGCGCCAGCACGACAAACAGCGTCAGCGCGGTGATCTTGACCATCACCAGGATCGCATTGACGTAGGCGCTTTCCTTGGTTCCGATCACCAGCAGCCAGGTCACCAGCAGCGAAATGATGAAAGCCGGCAGGTTGACATAGCCACCCGTGGCAATCGCAGTCTGGATCGCTTCGCTGTTGGTCGCGCCGAAGGCGAGCTTGATCGAAGCAATCAGCGCATCGGCATTAACCAACGCGGTTGGCAGCGTAATGCCCAGATATTCTCGCAATAATCCAACGAAATAGCCAGACCAGCCGACCGCGACGGCCCCGGCCGCCACGGCATATTCCAGCACCAGCGCCCAACCGACCATCCAGGCCAGCAGTTCGCCCATCACCGCATAGCTATAGGTATAGGCCGATCCCGAAACCGGGACCATAGAGGCCATTTCCGCATAACACAGCGCCGCCACGGCGCAGACGAACCCGGCGATGATGAAGCTGATCATCATCCCCGGACCAGCCTTTTGCGCGGCTTCGGCGGTCAGCACGAAAATGCCGGTACCGATGATCGCGCCTACCCCCAGCATGGTCAGCTGGAAGGCACCAAGCGAGCGGTGAAGCGATTTCTTTTCGGCGGTTGCCAATATGGCGTCGAGTGATTTCACGCGACCGAACATGCAGTTCCCCTAAAATTCTTGTCGGCCAGCCCAGTGGGCGGACGCGATTTTTCCCTGGCGCGGAAGCTAGCGGCGAAGCGCGCGATGGCAAGGGTTAAGTGCGCGCCCTTCCCCAGACATGTCGCACAGGCTAAGAGGCGTTCATGTCCACCACCTTCCAGCTCGATACCGCCACCAGCCGCGCCAATCCCACGCCCGCGCCGATGAAGCGGCTGACCATTCCGGCGATCCGCCAGCGCAAGCTGGATGGGGTAACCGCCGAACCGATCGTGATGCTCACCGCCTATACCGCGCGGCAGGCACAACTGCTCGATGCGCATTGCGATCTGCTGCTGGTGGGGGATTCGCTGGGACAGGTGATCTATGGCCTGCCCAGTTCAGTCCCTGTAACGCTGGACATGATGGCCGCCCACGGTGCGGCGGTGGTGCGCGGATCGTACCATTCAGCCGTGCTGGTCGATATGCCATTCGGCACCTATGAAGCATCGCCGCAGCAGGCGTTTGAAAGCGCGGCGCGGCTGCTCAAGGATACCGGCTGTGCGGGCGTCAAGCTGGAAGGCGGCGCGGCGATGGCCGAAACCGTGGCTTTCCTGACCGCACGGGGAATTCCGGTGATGGGTCATGTCGGGCTGACCCCGCAGGCGGTCAACGTGCTGGGCGGCTATAACGCGCGCGGGCGCAGCCAGGCCGAAGCGGACAAGATCGTCGCCGACGCCAGGGCATTGGACGATGCCGGGGCCTTTGGCATCGTCGTCGAAGGCGTGGTTGAACCCATCGCCATCGCGGTGACCAAAGCAGTGAAGTGCCCGACCATCGGCATCGGCGCTTCGGCGCAGTGCGACGGACAGGTACTGGTAACCGAGGACATGCTGGGCATGTTCGAACGCGTGCCGCGCTTCGTGAAACGCTATGAAGCGATTGCCGAAACGATTTCGGGTGCGGCCGAACGGTATGCCGCCGAAGTGCGCGCACGCTCCTTTCCGGGGGTGGAACAAACCTATCAGCCCCGGTAAGAGCGCCGGCTGCATCACCCAGTCATCAGGGAAACACCACATTGCTACGCTTTTACAAGGGATCGATCCTGTTCACGCTGGTCTGCCTGGCCCTGGCCGCCTGGTATGGCTGGCACCAGACCGGCACGATCAGCGGTATGCTGGGGCTGCTGTGGATCGTGGTGGTGCTATCCATTCTCGAAGTGTCGCTCTCGTTCGACAATGCCGTGGTCAACGCATCGGTGCTGGAAGATATGGATGCGGTGTGGCAGCGCCGGTTCCTGACCTGGGGCATGGTGATCGCGGTGTTCGGCATGCGCATCGTCTTCCCGCTGGCGATCGTCGCAATCGCGGCCGGACTGGGGCCGATGGAGGCCGTAAATCTCTCGCTCAACGATCCGGGACGCTATGAAGCGATCGTCTCATCCGCCCACGTCGGGATTGCCGGGTTCGGCGGCGCATTCCTGGCGATGGTTGGCCTGTCATTCTTTTTTGACGGAGAAAAAGACGTCCACTGGATCGAATGGATCGAGGCCAGGCTGGCCCGCTTTTCCAACATCAAGGCAGCCGAAATCGCGCTGCTGCTGGTCGCGATCTATCTGATTTCGCGGATGCTCCCGGCGCAGGATGCACTGACCTTTATGGTTTCGGGCACGCTGGGGATCGTCACGTTCATTGCGGTCGAGGCCTTGGGCACGGTGCTGGAAATGCGCGAGGAAGCGCTGGCGGCGCAGGGCGCTGTGGTGCGTTCGGGCCTGGGCGGGTTCCTCTACCTCAACATTCTCGACGCCTCGTTCTCGTTCGATGGGGTGATCGGTGCTTTTGCCCTGTCAAACAACATGATCATCATCGCGCTGGGCCTGTCGATCGGGGCGATGTTCGTGCGGTCGATGACGATCCATCTGGTGCAGAAGGGCACGCTGGCGGAATATCGCTATCTTGAACACGGCGCATTCTGGGCCATCATCGCGCTGGGCGGGATCATGCTGTTTTCGGCCAGGTTCCACATTCCTGAAACCGTCACCGGCCTGATCGGCGCGGTGCTGATCGGCGTTTCGCTGGCCTGGTCGATCCGGCACAAGCGCCGCTTCCCAGATGGCGAGCTGGAAAGCGCGGTCAGGGCTGACTGAGCCGCGCCGCCAATGGGGCAGCCAGCACCAACTGGCACAAGTGGTAGAGCAGGATCGGCAGCAGCACGATCCCCGCAATATCCGGCGCGAACAGCACCGTGGCCAGCGGAGCGCCCATTGCAATGCTCTTTTGCGCCCCGGCGAACAGCATAGAGACGCGGTTGGCCCGGTCCACGCCAGCCAGGCCGCCGACCAGCCAGGCACCGCAATGCCCGATCACCAGCAGCGCCGCAGTTCCGCCCGCCAGCCAGAGCCAGCCGGCCGCATCGATCCGAGTCCAGAAATTCTGCTCCACCGCGCCTGAAAAGGCGACATAGACCGCAATTGCAATCGAGCTGCGGTCCATCCAGGTGACCAGCGGACGGTGTTCCTTCACCCAGCCGCCCAGCCGCCCTTGCAGGACTTGTCCGAACACGAACGGCAGCAGCAGGATCGTCACCACTTTGACCAGCCCGTCGGCATGGAACGCCGCTTCCTTGCCCCCCGCCAGGAACGAGAACAGCGGCGCGGTGATGAACACTCCCAGGATATTGAGCAGCGCCGCCGCGACCACCGAACTGGCCACGTTCCCGCCCGCCAGCGAGCTATAGGCTGTGGCCGACTGCACCGTGGAAGGCAGGCAGCCCAGATAGAGGAAACCAAGCGCCACCAAGGGTGGCATCCAGCCCTGCCCCAGCTGCCACATGCCCCAGCCCGCCATGGCCATGCCGCCGAACACCCACAGCGTCAGCGGCCAGAGCAGCCGGTGGTTGCCCATCCCCGCCACCACTTCATGCCGGGGCAGACGCAAACCGTTGAGGAAGAACAGCAGGAACACTGCCGCGTTGGACACGAATTGCACCGCATCGCGGGCGCTGCCGTGAACCGGCAGGACCACGGCCAACGCGATCGCCAGCACCAGCAGGCGGACCATCGGATCAATGCGGCTGAGCAGGTTCATCTACCCGGCAAAGCCGCAGCGGTCGCCTTTGTCAACGCCCCGCCAGCTTCGGCGCGGGCGCGGGCGTGGCGGAAAAGCGCGGCGCGGGCGCGGGCTGAACCATGCCGCCGTCCTCCACAAAAGTACCGCGCGCCACATTGTGCGGGTGCTGCGGCGCTTCCTTCAGGCTCAGCACCGGGGCAAAGCAGATGTCGGTACCGTCCATGATGCTGCACCATTCGTCGCGGGTCTTGGTCAGGATCAGCGCGGTCATCCGTTCCTTCAGCTCGTCCCACTTGGCGGGGTTCATTTGCTGGGCAAAATCGGGATCGCCGGTCAGTCCGGTCTTTTCCAGCAGCAGGGCATAGAACTGCGGCTCGATCGAACCCAAAGAGATCCATTTGCCGTCGCTGGTTTCGTAGGTGTCATAGAAATGGGTGCCGCTGTCGAGCAGGTTGACCCCGCGTTCGTCGCGCCACTGGCCATTGCCGAGGAAGGTATAGGTCATCGCCGAAAGGATCGCCGCGCCATCGACCATCGCGCAGTCAACCACCTGCCCCACGCCGCCGCTGCGCGCGAGAAGGATCGCGGAAACCACGCCGAAGGCCAGCATCATCCCGCCGCCGCCAAAATCGCCTACGGCGTTGACCGGGAAGCTGGGCTTTTCCCCCTTGCGCCCATACGAATGGAGCGCGCCCGACAGCGCGATATAGTTGATGTCATGCCCGGCCAGCGGCGCCATCGGCCCTTGCTGGCCCCAGCCGGTCATCCGCCCGATCACCAGCTTGGGATTGACGCCCAGCAGCACGTCCGGCCCCAGCCCCAGCCGTTCGAGTACACCGGGGCGATAGCCTTCGATCAGCGCATCGGCGCTTTTCGCCATGTCTTTGAGCGTTTCGATCGCGGCGGGATCCTTGAGATCGAGTTCGATCACTTCGCGGTTGCGGTTGAGGATGTCGCGGTTGCCGGCATCGCCGAACCGGCCCGCATGGCCCGGCCGCTCGACCCGGATCACCCGCGCTCCATGATCGGCCAGCATCATTCCGCAGAACGGCCCCGGCCCGATTCCGGCCAGTTCGATCACCGTCACGCCTTGCAGAACACCCGCCATCGCACACCTCTTCCGATTGATTTAATCAGTCGATTAAATCGCCTTGGACGCGCTGGCAAGCGCCGATGCGAGGGTTAGAGCTTGCGGCGGGCCTCATCGAGCAGCTTGTTCGCGCCGCCAATTGCCTGTGCCTTGTCGAGCAGCGCGCCTGCACGCGACTTGTCCTGTCCGGCAAAGGCCAGTGCCATGCCCAGTGCCTGGGCGGTAACGCTGCTGCCGGGCTGCAACAGATAGGCCTGTTCGGCGCTGGCGAGTGCCGCTGCATGATCCCCCATGCGCAGCTGCGCCAACGACAGGTCAGACAGCAAGCGCACATCGCGCCCGCCCCCGCGCCGCCGCAGGTTTTCCAGTATGGCGCGCGCTGCGCCCCAATCCCCCGCAAAGGCGCGGTGGCTGGCGGCCATGCGCGCAGCGAGGCGGCTACCGGGATAGGCGGCAAGGTAACTCGCCACCACCGGCATCGCCTCTGCCCCCTTGCCCGCCTTGTCAAAGCTTTCGCCCATCCGCAGCAGCAGGGTTTCGGGAAAACGTACCCGGGCGGACAACTTGTAGGCATCCAGCGCTTGTCCGGCCTGTCCCCCTGCCATCGCCACATCGCCCCACAATGCCAGCGCTTCCGCTGAACCAGGGTGAAGCTGGCGGAACTGGTTGGCAACATTCTGCGCGCCAGCTAGGTTGTTCGCCGCAAGCAGGCTGCGGACATAGCCGACCGCTCTGGCCGGCACGCCCGGCATGTCGCTCCAGCGTACGGCCAGAACGCCGATCGGATCGCGTTCGGGGATTGGCATGATTGCCGGAACCGTTGCCGCAGCCGCACGGTCCAGGAACGGCGCGGCGGCAAGCCGGTCACCCTGTTCCTCGTAAGCCCGTCCGATCAGTTCCAGCAAATAGGCCGGAGCATCCGGACGCTGCGCCAGTCCATCAAACCTATCATGTAATTTATTGAAATCATTTGATTCATATAAAGCGCGAGCAAACAGCAGTTGCAGCCGCTGATTGACCGGCTGGCGATCCGCAAGCCGTTCCAGCGTCCCTGCCGCCAGATTGGCGTTGCCCGCTTCCAGTTCGAGCAGACCGGTCAGCTCGATGGCGGCTGGCATGTCTTTCAGCCGGGTTCCGGCGCGGTCAAGCAGCCGCCGCGCCAGGTCTATCTTGCCCGCGCGCGCCGCCAACACGGCTTGCAGATACCACGCATAGGGATGCTTGGGCACAATCCCGATCATCTTGCGGGTCACCACCAGCATGTCCTTGGCCCGCCCCGCCTCGCCCAACGTCGCGGCATAACCGCCCAGCAGCGACAGATCGTTTGGCAGCTGCTCCAGCGCCTGTTCGTAGAGCGGCAAAGCCGCATCCCAGCCCGATTGATCGCGCAGCAATTGCGCGCGAAATTCCAGTGCGCGCGGATTGTCCGGCCCTGCCGCCAGCGCCCGTTCCGACGCTTCGAGCGCTTGCAATTGCTCCCCGCCGACATAGCGCAGGCGGCCAATATCCACCCACAGCAAGGGATCCTTAGGCGATAGTGCCAGCGCCTTGTCATAGGCCTGCCCGGCGGCAGGCAAATTGCCCGACAGACGTTCCAGCATGCCCAGCATGCGCCAGCCGTGCGCTTCTTCGCCCTTGGCAAATTGACCCGGCCCCAGCCACTCGCGCGCTTTGATCAGATCGCCCTGGAGCAGCAGCGCCTCGCCCATCCGCGCGGCAATATCTGCGCGGTTAGCTCCGGCAGCGAGCACCTTGTTCAGCGCAACCTCGCCCGCAATCCCGTCACCGCGCAGCAGCGCAGCCTTGGCCGGATCCATCGCGCCCGGCTCAACTGCGGCGAGTAGCGGCCCCGCCCCGGCGAGCACCAGGCCGATCAGCATTGCGGGTAGCAGGCGGCGACGCTCAGGCATGAAGATCATATTGCTTGAGCAAGTCGTAGAGCGTCGGGCGGCTGATCCCCAGGATCTTGGCGGTGCTGGAAATATTGCCTTCACTGCGTGCCAAAGCATGGCGGATGACCCGCCGGTCGGTTGCCTCGCGCGCGCTTTTGAGGTTGAGCAACTGATCATCGCCCTCGCCCGGTTCCGCCAAATCCAGGTCGGCCGCGCCCACCAGCTTGCCCTCGGTCATGATCACCGCGCGCTTCACGCGGTTTTCCAGTTCGCGCACGTTGCCGGGCCAGGCCCAGCCATCGATCGCGGCCAGCGCATCGGGGGCAAAGCCCTTGACCACCGGATTCATTTCCTTGGCAAACCGCGCCAGAAACGCTTTGGCCAGCAGAGCCGCGTCGCCGGGGCGTTCGGCCAGGCTGGGAATGCGCACGACAATTTCGGCGAGGCGATAGAACAAGTCTTCGCGAAACCGGCCATCAGCGATCATCGCTTCCAGATTCTGGTGGGTGGCACAGACGATCCGGGTATCGACCTCGATCGATTTACGCGAACCGATCCGTTCGATCACGCGTTCCTGCAGAAAGCGCAGCAGCTTGACCTGCAAGGGCAGTGGAATATCGCCCACTTCGTCAAGGAACAGCGTGCCCCCGCCCGCCATTTCGATCTTGCCCTCGGTGGTCTTGACCGCGCCGGTGAAGGCCCCCTTTTCGTGCCCGAACAGTTCGCTTTCCAGCAAATTTTCGGGGATCGCGGCGCAGTTGATCGCCACGAACGCGCCCTTGTTGCGGTCGCTCGCCTCGTGCAGCCCGCGCGCCAGCAATTCCTTGCCGGTCCCGCTCGCGCCCAGCAGCATGACTGAGACATTGGTGTTGGCCACGCGCTCGATCGTGCGTGCCACTTTGACCATTTCCGGCGCGCCGGTGATCATCCGGCCCAGCACACGATTGTCTTCGCCCGAGCGGCTCGCCAGGTTGCGGTTTTCCGCCTCGATCGCATGGAGCTGAAGCGCGCGGCGTACAATCAGCCCCAATGCCTCGATATCGACCGGCTTCTGGTAGAAATCGTAGGCCCCCTTGGCGATTGCCGAAAGCGCGCTTTCCCGCGCGCCGTGGCCGGATGCGACGATCACCTTGGTATCGGGCTTAAGTGCCATGATCTCGTCCAGCACGGCAAAACCTTCGCTGGTGCCGTCGGGATCGGGCGGCAGGCCCAGGTCAAGTGTGACCACCGCCGGTTCCTCGGCGCGTAATGCGGCCATGGCACTGGCCCGGTCGCCCGCGATCACCACATCGAAATCGGGATAGGCCCATTTCAACTGTGCCTGCAGTCCCGCATCGTCCTCGACAATCAGCAGTTTGGGCTTGGTATCGGACATCATGCTACTTTCTTGCCTGCGGCATTGAGATTTTCGATCAGTTCGGCCGTGGCGGACAACGGCAGGCGGATAGTGAAGCGGGAGCCAAGCCCTTCGCGGCTTTCGACATCCAGCCTTCCCCCCATCGCCTTGACCAGCTCGCGCGCTTCATAGGCTCCGATCCCGAAACCGCCCGGTTTGGAACTGTCAAACGGCTTGAACAAGCGCGTGCGGACGAACTCGGCGCTCATCCCGGTACCGCTATCCAGCACCTCGATGTCACCCAGCACACCGTCGTTGGCAACGCGCACGAACACCGGGGAATGAGGTGCACTTGCATCGATTGCGTTCTGGATCAGGTGGCTCAGCACTTGTTCAAGCGAATCCGGCTGTGCGGCGATCCGGCAGGGCTGCGCTTCGACCAGTTCGACCTGGTGGCGCCCCTTGAACTGCGCAACCACCGTCGCGGCGACCTGATCTGCCTCAACCGGCACAAGCGCTTCCAGCTGGGTCCGGCCATAGCGCGACAGGCGGGCAATCAGGGCGTTGAGCTTTTCGGTCGAATTGCGCAGGGTGATCAGCATATCGGCACGAAATTCGGGGTTTTCCGCGTGCAGTTCGGCATTGCGTGACAGCAGGCTGAGCTGGCTCGCCAGGTTCTTGATGTCATGCATGACAAAGGCGATGCGGCGGTTGAAATCGTCAAACCGCCCGGCCTCGGCCAAGGCAGCTTGTCCGCTCTGCTCCGCCAGATAGCTGGCCAGCTGTTGTCCGGCGACGCGGAGCAGGTCAAAATCTTCCCAGTCCAGCCGGCGGACATGCGCCGGGCGCGCCAGCACCACCAGCCCGACCAGATGTTCAAAGTGAAGCAAGGGAACCACGGCCCAGGCCCGTGGTTCGGCCAGTATCCAATCGGGCACCGGTGCCTGCGCACGGTCTGCCTCACCGGTCAGGCGCAGCTCATCAAGATCGGCAATATAGCTGCGCGTTTCAAACAACTTGACCGCCTCGGCGGGAAGCGGCTCGGCCGGCACATCGGCGGTTGGCCACTGCCATCGCGCGGCCAGTTCGAACCGGCCATCCTCGGCCTCGGTCAACAGCATGCCAGCCGGGCTGTCAGTAATGTCCGCCACCGCGCGGATCACGCGTTCCTGCAGTGACGCCGGGTTCGCCCGTCCTTGCGCGATCGTGCGGGTAAAGCGCAGCCATTCGACGCGGTAGTCATACCGGTGCTGGAACAGGTGCTTCGCCATCGTCACCCGCAGCCAGCCGCGCAGCCGCGGTGATGGCATCACGATCAGCGCGATCAGCGATGCGGTGACCACGAACAGCAGCTGCATCGAAGCGGCAAAGTCTCCGCCCTGGATCGACAGCCACTGCGCAATCGCGACCATCGCCAGCAGGTAGGCCCCGATCAGCATCAGCGAGATCGACTGGAAGGTTACTGCGCGCGACGGGCGCAGGTGCAATTCCTCGCTCCCGCGCCGCGCGCCCATCGCCAGCAGCAGCGCCATGACCAGCGCCGGTGCGCCGCGCAGCGCCGAAAGGCCCTCCGGACTGCTCCCCGCCAGATAGGCGATCGTGAAGAAGTTGAGGTCAAAGCCCCACTGCACCAGCAGCGCCGCTGCCGGCCAACGCACCAGCAACCGCGCCTGGCGCGATGCACCCACGTGCAGGTTATGGACCAGCACCAGACCGCCGGTCGCGATCAGCAGTTGCAGCAGCACCAGCGTATGGACATAGGCTTGATGAAAGTCAGGCGTTAACCGCAGTTTGATCAGCAGCAGCTGCGAGATACCCTGGACCAGCGAAACAAACGCCAGCGCTCCCAGCAGCGGCCTTACCGGGTGGACGTTGCGGTGCCGGCCGTCGAGCGCAAACAGGCCATAGAGTGCGACCAGCCAGCCCAGATTGCGCACGGATTCCAGCAAGGTCGTCGCCATGCCATCGGGCCCGGCCAGCGTTCCGGACAAGGCCCAGCCGAACGTGGCCAGCAAGGCCAGCACCAGTCCCCGCCGGACCTTGCCATAGCAATCGCGCCGCGATGCAATCCAGCCCGCCGCCGCTGCACAAGCAAAGGCCCCGGTCCCCCAGACCGCAGCCGCAATGCCTGGCAACAAGGCATCGGCACCGCTCATTTCAGCGCGCGCCCTCGTGCCACAGCACCACGCGCAGGGTTTGCAGCAGGATCAGCAGATCCAAGAACGGGGTGTAGTTCTTGGCGTAATAGAGATCGTATTCCAGCTTGTGACGCGAATCCTCGATCGATGCGCCATAGGGATAGTTGATCTGCGCCCAGCCAGTGATCCCAGGCTTCACCATGTGGCGTTCGGCGTAATAGGGCAGCTTCTGTTCCAGATCGGCGACGAATTCCGGGCGTTCCGGACGCGGGCCGACAAAGCTCATCTCGCCTTTCAGCACTGACCAGCATTGCGGCAATTCATCGATCCGGACCTTGCGGATGAATTTGCCCAGCCGGGTGACGCGCGGATCGTCCTTCTGCGCCCACTGCGCCCCCCCCGCTTCGGCGTCATTGCGCATCGAGCGCAACTTGATCACGTTAAACGGCTGATTGTAGAGCCCGACGCGGACCTGGCGGTAGAACGCAGGCCCCTTGCTCTCCAGCTTGATCAGCAGCGCAAACAGCAGGATCACCGGCGCGGCCAGGGCCAGCAGCAACGCGCTGGCGAAAATATCGAACAGCCGTTTGGCCACGCTTGAAATCGCCCGGCCAGAGGAGAACCCGTCTGAAAAGATCAGCCAGCTGGGATTGACTGTATCAAGGTCGACCCGGCCCGTCTCACGCTCGATGAAGCTCGAAAAATCGTTGACGTGGACCCCGGTGGTCTTGATCCGCAGCAGATCGGGCAGCGGCAGCGCGTTGCGGCGTTCTTCCAGCGCCAGCACCACTTCGCTGACCCCCAGGTTTTCGACATAGCGCGTCATGTTGTGGATCGCGGCGCGGTTGATTGCTTCTTCAACCACCGGCACGCTTTCGGTCATCGCGATATAGCCCACGATCACGAAGCCGCTTTCGGGACGCTCTGACAGCTTGCGCAGCCGGTCGGCGCGCATTCCCGCGCCCAGCACCAGCACGCGGCGGCGGAACGCGGATGCACCCAGTACGCCCCCCACCACCAGCCGGTTGAGCACCAGCAGCACCACCGAAGCCGCCATCGCGTAAGCCAGGGTCGAGCGCCAGAAATTGTGCCCGCCCAGCACAAAATCGACAAATGACAGCCCGATGATCCCCAGGCTGACCGCGACCAGCAGCCGCGCCGTGGCAAACCGCATCGATCGCAGCGCGTCAGAGCCATAGACCCCTACCGCAATCATCGCTGTCAGGATGATCCCGGCATAGCCCGCAAGCTGCCCGATCCGGTCAAGCGTGGGCCCGGGCAGCGACCCGATCTGGGTTGAGCGCAGCCGCCAAGCGAAATCGCCAGCGAAGATCAGCAAGCCGATATCGATCAGCCCCAGCAGGATCACCGCATGCGGGATATAGTGTTTGAATAGCCGGATCATGGTTGCCGGAGCGGCCTTCCTTCACATCTGAAGGCCTTGCCCTAACCGGCAGAGGTGAAATGTCGGTAAATTTTACAGCATATGGTTAAGGGGCATAAATTGTTGACTTAGGGTCACGCCCCGAAGGCAAACGGCGTCAACCCGCGGGTGCGCTCGTCAAACTGCAGTGCCGCACCGCGCGGGGGGAGCGAACGTTGCAGGCAATCGGCGCGGTGGCATGCGGCACAGCCCGGCCCGGTACGTGCCGCGTGGGCCGCATCCAACGCCATGCCCCGGCTTTGCGCCAATTGCCCGGCCAGCCGCGCTTCCAGCACCAGAGCCACGGCATATTGCGGCGCTTCTGTTCCCAGCGCGCCGCTGGCTTCAACCGTACGGGCCATGGTCAGCCACAGGCCGGGCGTTCCCGCCCCGCTGGCAAATTCGACCAGTTGCGTCCCGATCCGCCCGCCTTGCTCAAAGGCCCGATGCGCGATCCACAGCGGGCAGCTGGCCTCTCCTTCGATCAGGGGGGAGCCGCTCGCCCCGGCAAACCGCTTGGAAAACTGCCCGGCGCGGTCGATCCGGGCCATGCCGAACGGCAGCCCGCGCTGGCCGACGCGTTGCAATGTGGTGAGCCGGTGGGCAAGCTGTTCAAAGGTTACGCCAAACCGGCGCTGCAGCACTGCCAGATCATAGCCGGTTGCTTCGCAGGCGCGCATGAAGCGGCCATAGGGCATCAGCAGCGCGGCGGCGAAGTAATGCGCCAGATGGCGGCGAAACAGACGCCAGGCCGCGCGATCAGTAAATTGTGCGCCATTGGCGATGGCCGCGATGGCATCGCGCTGTTCCAGCAGGGCCAACTGCACCGCGATCTGGAAATTGCGGCTGGGCGTGTCGAGCAGTTCGGACAGCTGCAATTGCCGCGCATGCAGATCGAGCCGCCGCAGCGCATCGGGCATCACATCGGCAGGCAGGATCCGCACTGACAGCTGGTGCTGCTGGCGCAGCCGTTCAGCCAGCGCCGCGCCCAGTTCCGCGCTGGACAGGCGCAGTTCGTCGGCCAGCGCCTCGGCCGCGGCGTCCAGATCGGCAAAATGGTTGCGCCAGCGCTCCACCTCGCGCCGCACCAGATCCATCGGATCGTTTTGCGCCAAACCGGCATCCTTGCCACTCGCGTCGAACAGCCGGGCAAAGGCCAGGGCGGCCTGCGGCGCTGCGGCGAGCCATTCGGCGATTTCATCGCGGTCGATCGACAGGTCGGCAAAGCGTTCGTCCGCCAGTCGGCGGCGCAGGCCATCGACCCCGCCCACCACTTCATCCTGACGCAGGCTGCGCGGATCAAAATCGAACTGTTCGGCCAGCACCACCACCAGCCGCGCCGAAAGCGGGCGCTGGTTGCGTTCTATCAGGTTGAGATAGCTGGGCGAAATCCCGAGCCTTGCGGCCATGGCCGACTGGGTCATCTGTTCGCGCCGCCGCAGACGGCGGATCGCCGGCCCGGCCAGGATGCTGGGATCGCTCATTCGGACCATTTGTCACATATTTTACATTTTTACAAGCCTGACCCGCCAAATCAGCGCAGATGGACAAGATTTGTTGTCATTTTTATTACGCGGGTGACCAACCACGGATTAGACAGGTTCCAGACGGAGCGCAGGCTCCGAATCGAACCGAACCGAAGGAATTGCCCATGGAAACGGCCACCCAAACCGAAATGCGCCAGCCGGGCCGGGCCCGCGCGCTGCTTTCGAACCAGGATTTCACCCTGCTCCGTGCCGCGCTGGCCAGCCACGCCCGCGCCACCGAAGAGCCTGACGAATTGGCGCGGATCAGCGCGCTCTATCATCGCCTCGGCAGCTTCGCCTGAGGCCGACCCTCTCCTGGGGAGGAGAATTGGCGGCCGCCGGGGTGCCCCTTTCATCCCGGCGGTCGTCAACCTTGCGCTAACCATATGCCGGAACGCGGTGGTTAACCTTCGCGTGCTAGGCCCCCGGCCATGCGCAGGTCCACGCCCCAATTGCCGGTTTCACCAAAGCTGCTGAAGCATTTTGCAGCGGCGACAGTGGTTATCACGCTGTGCTTTGCCATGTTTGTCAGCGGCGAGGACGCCTCGTTAAGCGCCCAGATGCAAGCGCGTGAGGCCAAGAACCAGCTGCTCGAAACCGAAGCGGAAACGCTTGGCACCCGCAAGGTGGCGATGGGCATGAAAATCAAGGCCAAGCCCGTTTCCTGGGGCGGTGGCGGAGATGAAGGATCCGGGGATTCGGGCGGCGGCGGTACGGGCTCAATCGATCCCGATGCACCGCGTCAAAACCGGGCCATTGCTCCGGGTAGCGGCTATACGCCTGCGCATCCCGTGCTGCCCCGCAACATGCCGATGACCCCGGGCCAGACCGTGTCCGTCAAAGGCCAGCTCGCCACCGACCTGGTGGGTCCGATCGGCGATGCCGCCCGCGCCAAGCAAAAGGGCAAGGCCGGCACCATGTTCCGCCCCAACGCCGAACAGATCGAAACGCTCAAAGCCGCTTCCGGCGATCGCACCGGAACGGGTGCAAGCGACGATTTCTAAAAGCATTCCCGCGCCAGAAACGCACGAGTTTCTGCGCCAATCACGGCCGCGTGGCCATAGTTCGGATGGTCCACCAGCACCATTGCCGTGCCTTCTCCGCTTTGCCACGCAGCAATCGCTTCGGGGGTGAAATCGAAGTGGAAGAAATGGACCGCGCTGGCCTTGTTGTCGCTTTCGCGGGTGCGTTCCAGATCGCCTTCGGGCCGCGCGCGGATCAGATGTGAACCCAGCTGGATCGCGACGTGATTTTCCACCCCGCCGATCGTCCGCAGAAAGGCGTCACGCTTGTCAGCATCGCCAATTTCGAACAGCACAGTCGCAGTCAGTTCGCTGCCCTTGGGGACCATCGGATCATAAGCTGCCAGTTCGTCTACCAGCTGCTCTGCCCCGCCTTTTTCAATGCGCAGCATTTCCTGGATCTGCAGCCACATCGAATCCCAGTTTTCAAACAGCACCGTGGCGTGCGGGCCCACCGAAATCCGGGTCAGCTTCTTGCGCTCGATCGCTTCCTGCTTCTTGTCGGCACGGATCAGCTGATACTGGTCGAGCGGCAGGATATCGGCAGCAGTGATGCTGCGCTGGTCGCGGGGCATTTGTGGCATTCCTTACAATAAAAACTGACTCAGTGAATTTATTCACAGGCCGTAGGCCTTGGCGAGTACTTCGATCGGATGGCCGATCCGGGCCGGCGCGGTGCCGCCATTGGCCGCAATCACCTGTTTCAGGTGCGGCCCGGCCAGCGGACATTCGCTGACGATCAGGTCCGGGTCACCTTTGACCAGATTGCGTGCAGCCGGCTTGCCAACTTTGACGGCCCGGTCAAAATTCTCCTTGAAAATCCCCCACTTGCCGCCGTGGCCAGAGCAGCGCTCAGTCAAGGCGGGTGTTGCGCCGGGGATCAGGCGGAGCATTTCCATCGCCTTGGGGCCCATGTTCTGCGCACGGGCATGGCAGGCAAAATGGACCGCGATGCTGGCGGGCATTTCCGGGATTGGGGCCAGCCCCTTGTCCTTGTTCAAGGCCACCACATATTCCGAAACGTCAAACGTATGCTTGGCCAGCGTGGCCACCGCCGGGTTGTCCGTTTCAATCAGCGGCCATTCGAATTTCAGCATCAGCGCGCAACTGGTGGTGAGCGGCACAACGTCCCAGCCCTGTTCAACCAGCGGTGCGAAATGCGCGGAAATCCGCTGTGCGGCGCTGGCCACGGCCGGCAGATCACCGTTTTCAAACTTGGGCATGCCGCAACAGTCGGGATGCTCGATCCGCACCTGCACGCCCTGGTGAGTCAAAACCTTCACAAGCGCGAGGCCGGGGGTGCCATCGTTGAAATTATCGTGACACCCGGCATAGATCGCCACTTTCTTGCCAAAGGCCGGGCCATCCGGATTGGGCGCAGGAACAATGCCATTGGCCTGATTGACCAGCGGCACGTCCATGAACGGCGGCAGATGCGCGCGGCGATCGATCCCGACGACCTTTTCCATGATCGGACGGGTCAGGCCGTTGCTTTCCTTGGTCGCCCAATTGGCAAGGCCCGCAGCGATAGTGCCCAGCCGTCCGTTGCGGTCCATTTCGCTGAGCTGCTGATCCGCGAACGAGGTTTCACCCTTGCGGTGCTGGACCGCGCGGTGGCGCAGCATAAGATGCGGAAAATCAAGGTCAAATGAGTGCGGCGGGACATAGGGGCACTTCGTCATGAAGCACATGTCGCACAGCGTGCAGGCATCGACGACCGAGGCCAGCTGGGCCGATGTCAGGTCATCCACTTCCTCGTTCGGGCTTTCATCAACCGCGTCGAACAGGATCGGGAAACTGTCACACAGATTGAAGCAGCGGCGGCAGCCATGACAGATGTCATAGACGCGGCGCAACTCGGCATCGAGCGCGGCTTCATCGTACCAAGCTTCATCCTGCCACGGGATTGGGTGGCGCGTGGGTGCCTCTAGGCTACCTTCCATGGTGGGTTCCCGGCTCGTAAAGAAGGGGCGATGCCCTCTCCCCCTGAGGGGAGAGGTTAGCGCAGCTAGGCCCGGCAGGGCCTAGCAAAGCTTGGAGAGGGGAGCGCGCTGCGACTCCCCCTCTCCGGGCCCTCTCCCCTTAAGGAGAGAGGGCTATTGGCCTTACGCGTCCAGCGAATCCAGAGTCTTCTGGAACTTGCCGGCGTGGCTCTTTTCCGCCTTGGCGAGGGTTTCGAACCAGTCGGCGATTTCGTCGAAGCCTTCGTCGCGCGCGGTCTTGGCCATACCCGGATACATGTCGGTGTATTCGTGGGTTTCACCCGCGATCGACGCCTTCAGGTTGGCGGCAGTATCACCAATCGGCAGGCCGGTGGCCGGATCGCCGGTTTCTTCAAGGTATTCAAGGTGCCCGTGAGCGTGGCCGGTTTCACCCTCTGCGGTCGAACGGAACACGGCGGCGACGTCATTGTGGCCTTCGATGTCAGCCTTCTGGGCGAAATACAGATAGCGGCGGTTTGCCTGGCTTTCACCGGCGAAGGCGGCTTTGAGGTTTTCTTCGGTCTTGGTGCCCTTGAGTCCCATGATGTCTCTCCTGGAATGAACTTTCGACCCTGCTTCATTGGGCCGCATGACAGGCAGAAGCCATCGCGAAATTCCGCAACCGGTGATCGGCATTTCCGATCACATTATTGAGAATAATTCGCAGAAACGATTTTCAACGCTTCGGCATCAGATCCATCGCCGCAACTGACAGCGCCACGGCTCCGGCTTCGATCACTTTATCTGCCTCTGGCGCCCAGAACGGACTGTGCAGGCCATGAAGCTGCTTGCCGTCGCGCTCTGCCGCGGCAAGATCGGCTGCGGGCCTTCCGCCAACCCACAGGATCAGCGATTGGGTTTTCGGCCCGGCCGCGCGGGCAAATTCGCCAAAATCCTCACCGGCCATCGAAGGAAGCGGGTTGGCGACTCGCTCTGCACCGAACTCAGCGACCATGACACCGCGCATCCGCTCGGCCAGTTCGGGAGTGTTGAAAGTGGCTTTCGCACCCGTTGCGTCGACACTGACGACGGGCAAGCGATCCTCCGGCAAGCCTGAGGCCAGCGCCTCTGCGCGGGCGATCCGCTTGATGCCGTCCAGCAGCAGTTGCCGCGACTTGTCCGAATAGGACCGGACGGTGAGCTGCAACTTGACCTCGTCCGAGATGATGTTGTGCTTGGCCCCGCCGTGGAACGCGCCGACCGTGACGACCGAGGGGTCAAACGGGCTCGCCTCGCGGCTGACCAGGGTCTGCAGGCGCATGACGATCGCGCTGGCCAGGACGATCGGATCCTTGGTGGTCTGCGGATAGGCGCCGTGGCCGCCAAGGCCCTTTACCGTTATGTCCACGCTGTCTGAATTGGCCAGCACGAAACCCGCCTTGACCCCGACCACTCCCGAAGCGAGATCGGACGTATCGTGGAAAGCCAGGGTATAGTCGGGCTTGGGAAACCGGGTGAACAATCCGTCTGCGATCATCGCGGCGGCGCCATCAGTGATCTCTTCCGCAGGCTGACCGATCATCACCAGGGTGCCCGACCAGTTCGCCCGGCTGGCGCTGAGCGCCCGCGCCGCGCCGATCCAGCCGGTCATATGGGTATCATGCCCGCAGGCGTGCATGATCCCGCTTTCGACCCCGGCAGTGGAAGTGCCGCGCGCCTTGGAGGCATAGGGCAGCCCGGTCTGCTCAACCACCGGCAGCCCATCCATATCCGCACGGATCAGCACGGTCGGCCCCGCGCCATTGCGCAGCACCGCGACCACCCCGGTCTTGCCGACCCGCTCGGTCACTTCAAACCCGGCAGCGCGCGCCGCATCGGCCATGATTTTGGCCGAGCGAACTTCCTGAAAGCTGAGTTCCGGGTTCTGGTGCAGATCGCGGTAGATCGCCACCAGTCCAGGCAAATCGGCCCGGACCCGTTCAGCCACCCCATCCTTGGCCACGGCGGGAACGGCAGACAATGCGGCAAGCGCGGCGGCGATGGTGAGCGAGAGCTTGGTCATGCTGTGCAGGCTAGGCGGCAAATCGCCGTGCTGCAATCGCTGATGGTGCCCCTGGCCCGACTCGAACGGGCACGTATTGCTACAAACGATTTTGAGTCGTTCGCGTCTACCATTCCGCCACAGGGGCTCCTGCGCGAAGAGGCCGCTTAGCGACCTTGGCGCGCGGGTTCAAGCCGGGGTTTCAGAAATCCCAGCCGAGAGCGAGGTGGACCACATCGGGCGCCTTGAACCGGCGCGAGCCAAGTGCGCCCAGTTCGAGCACCGGGCCGCCCGCCATGCTCCAGGTCTTGGTAGGGGGCTCAAAGCCGGTCGGGAACTGCGCCGCATCGAGCCGGGGCATTGTTTCATCGCGTTGGCGCGCCTGCTCCTTCGGCGGCGAAGGCGGCAGTTCAAAGCGCTCATCCGGCAAGTCCAGCGCCGCTTCGGGAACCGGCACGGCCAGAGCCATGGCAATCGGCGCGAACGAGTGGGCAAGCAGCAGCGCAGACATCGGCAAGCCTTGGCAAGAGCGGTGGGTAACCGCACTTATTGCCGGACATGCCTAAGATCGGCCTAACGCGGCCTGTTATTTCTTGAGTGCGCCGACCAGGGCCTTGTGCAGCCGCGAATGCAGCACGTCGTTCCCGGCGAGCACCTGGGCATCGCAGATCGGCTGCGATTGCCCGCGCCAGTCGGTGACAAAGCCGCCGGCTTCGCGCACCAGCAGGCAGCCAGCCGCAGAATCCCACGGCGCGAGGCCGCTTTCCCAGTAGCCGTCAAACCGGCCCGAAGCGACCCAGGCGAGATCAAGCGAAGCCGCGCCAAAGCGGCGGATTCCTGCGACGGTCGAGGCCAGTTCGGCATAGATCTTTGACCATTCGGCACTGTCCCCGCGACCGGCAAAGGGAATCCCGGTGGCGATCAGGCTTTCATCGAGATGGCGGCGTGAGGAGACGCGCAGGCGGCGGTCGTGCAGCCAGGCGCCGCGGGTCTTTTCCGCCCAGTAGCTTTCATCGGTGACCGGCTGATAGACGATCCCCGAAGTCACTTCGCCCCAGCCGGAACCGTCCAGCTTGGGTTCCTGCACCGCGATCGAGATCGCGAAATGCGGGATGCCGTGGAGGAAGTTGCTGGTCCCGTCGAGCGGATCGACGATGAAGCGCGGCTTGCCGGCTTCGCCCTCGATCTCGCCGCCTTCTTCCATCAGGAAGCCCCAGTCAGGCCGGGCGGCGCGCAGCTCGTCCCAGATGGTGCGTTCGGCGCGCTGGTCGGCCTTGGACACGAAGTCGGCCGGCCCCTTTTTCGAGACCTGCAGGTGCTCGACTTCGCCAAAGTCGCGGCGCAGCCGCTGGCCGGCCTTGCGGGCGGCCTTTTCCATGACGCGGACAATCCCGGGAACAACTGCCATGATCTGGGCTCAGTCTGCCTTGCTGACGTAGGTGCGTTCGTAAACGTCCACCACGATCCGGGTGCCGCTGGCGATGTGCGGCGGAACCATCACGCGCACCCCGTTGTCGAGGATCGCGGGCTTGTAGCTGGACGAGGCAGTCTGCCCCTTCACCACAGCGTCGGCTTCGACGATGGTCGCTTCGACCTGTTCGGGCAGCTGAACCGAGATCGGGCGCTCGTCATACATTTCGAGCAGCACGGTCATGCCGTCCTGCAGGAAGGCATCGGCGCCGCCCAGCAGGTCCTTGGGCAAAGTGATCTGATCATAGGTTTCGACGTCCATGAACACCAGGTCGTCACCTTCGACATACAGGAACTGGAAGTCCTTGGTGTCGAGCCGGACCTTTTCGACCGTGTCGGCGCTGCGGAAGCGGACGTTGGTTTTGCGGCCGTCGATCAGGTTCTTCATTTCAACCTGCATGAAGGCGCCGCCCTTACCCGGCTGGGTGTGCTGGGTCTTGGCGACCTTCCAGATGCCCTTTTCGTATTCCAGGATATTGCCGGGACGGATGTCCACGCCGCTGATCTTCGCCATGGGGATGCCTTCAAGGTTGAGAAAGAACCGGACGCAAGGACCGGGAAAGGCGCGCCCTTAGCGCTTCGCGGGGCGCGGGGCAAGGTGGCGCGTCCGTTCAGTTCCTGCTAATCGCGCCGCGGACAAGGGGAGGCTCATGAGGAACCGCATCATCGCTATGGCCGCGTTGCTGGCCGGACCCGCGCTGGCCACCCCCGGTGGGCAGATCGATACGCTGCAGCAAGGCACCTATGTCTGCGAGCTGCCCGGTGATGCCGCCGGCCCCGCCGGGGTGCGTCAGCCGCAGCACGATTTCACCATCGTCAATTCCTCCAGCTATTTCACCGACCAGGGCCGTGGCACCTACCTGCTGACCGGGGATACGGTCACTTTCACCAGCGGCCCCCGGCGCGGGGAGAAGTTCAACCGCCTGTCCGGCAACTTCCTGCGCAAGGCCGGGCCGAACGGGCAGGACAGCGATCTGCGCTGCGTGCGCCAGGTGGTCAACAACCGCTGAGTTATCCCACCACCGCCTTCCGCGTCCGCGCATAGAGCCAGCCCACCGCCCCTGCGAACACCGCTACGCCCAGCGGCACGGCCCAGGGGTTGTGTTCCATCACCGCCAGCACTTCGGCATCGCCGCTGGCCGCTGCGATCCCGGCAAAGGCCACCCCGAACAGGCTTTCACCCACGATCAGCCCGGTCGCCGCCAGCACGCCCATGCGTTCGGCAAAGGCGGGTTCGGCCTGCCGCGCGGCCCATTTGTCATAGAAATGTCCGCAAATCGCGCCGATCGGGATCAGCAGGGTCAGGCCCATCGGTAAGTATATTCCCATGCCCACGGCAAGCGGCGGCAGGCTGCCTTTGCCTGACTTCCTCAGCACCTCGTCAATCACGATCACCACAGCGCCAATCGCCGCGCCCAGCCCGATCAGCCCCCAATCAAGGTTGCCGCCCAGCACCCCTTGCGCAATCGCGGTAATCAAGGCGGCTTGCGGCGCGGCCAGTGCGTTTTCGCCCGCCCCCGGCGCGCCCTGGAACCCGAAAGTGGTGTTGAGCAGGTCCAGCACCGGCGGGATCACCAGCGCGCCGAACACCACCCCCAGCACCAGTGCCACCTGCTGCTTCCACGGCGTCGCGCCGACCAGTTGCCCGGTCTTGAGATCCTGCAGGTTGTCATTGGAAATCGTCGCCACGCCAAACACGATTGCGGTGACGAACAAAGCGAAAGCGACCAATGCGCGGGTCACCGCGGGATCGCCGCTCTGGCCATAGATCCCCGCCAGGACCAGCGAAATGCCCAGGCTGGCCAGGATGCCTACCCCGGAAATCGGACTGTTCGAAGCCCCGATCAGCCCGGCCATATAGCCGCAGACCGAAGCGATCACCACGCCGGCCAGCAGGACATAGCCAATCGACAGCGCCACGGTCAGCCCCAGTTGCGCTTCAACCGGCCCGCCCCGCGCAAAGCCCGCCAGCAGCAATCCGATCGGCACCATGGCCAGCAGGATCGAACCGCCGATCACGCCAATCGGCAGATCACGCTCGGTAATGTCCAGGCTGTCGCCCTGCCCGCTCTTGCGCTGCTGCGCCGCGCGCAGGGCCCCGGCGATGCCGCTGATGATCGGGCCGATCATCTTGATCAGGGTCCAGATCGCCGCGAGGCCAATCGCCCCCGCGCCCACAAACCGCACCTGACTGCGGAAGGTGGTGGAGACAAAGTCAGCCAGTTCCACCCCGGCCGGCGGCCCGCCAGCCGTGAACTGCGGCAGCAGCACCAGCCAGCCAATCGCAAGGCCAACCAGCATCGCTACGCCCACTGCCATGCCGACCAGATGGCCGACCCCGATAAGCGCGAGCGAGAAGCTGGTTGAAAAGGCCGTCCCGCCGCTTCCCAGCTTGACCGCCATGCTGGCTTCCTCGGCCACCAGTTTCAGCTTGGCCAGCACCGAATAGCCTGCCGACAGCACCGCACCCAGCACGATCGCGGCAAGGCCTTTGCGGTTCTCCTCAGCCCCGCCAACGCCTGCTCCAACCTTCAGCACTTCTGCCGCCGCGACGCCTTCGGGATAAGGCAAGTCCGATCCGGTCACCAGCGCCCGGCGCAGCGGCACCGAATACATCACCCCCAGCGTCCCCCCGACCGCGATCACCGCGACCGACTGCCAATAGGGGAACCCCGTCCACCACCCGATCATGATCAGCCCGGGCAGGACAAAGATGATCGCCGACAGCGTTCCCGCCGCGCTGGCGATGGTCTGGACGATATTGTTTTCCTGGATCGTGGTGTCCGAAAACGCCTTCAGCGCCGCCATCGAAATCACCGCCGCCGGGATCGAAGTGGCGAAAGTCAGCCCGATCTTGAGCCCCAGATATACGTTGGCCGCCGTGAACAGCACGGTCAGCACAGCCCCCAGCAGCACGCCGCGCAGGGTTAGTTCGGTGAGCGGCTGAGGCCGGGTCACAGGTGGATTATCGCTCATCAGGATGGACCCCGGCTGAAGGACTGGACACTATGGACACAGTCCTGAAAGAAGAAAAACCAGCCCCGCCGCCCCGGTTCCGCCTGCGCCGGGGCGCGGTGCCCGGCATGGCAGGAAGTCAGGCTTTCCAAGGGATTCGCGGCTGTCATGGTCTGCGAGTATCCCGGTTTGAACGCCTGTAGGAAAGAGCTAATTTGGAGACTCTTTTGGACGGATATCCGTATATCCGGATAAACGGATATCAGCATATCCGGATATCTATCCAGTGTCGCCCAGCGGCTTTTCGCGCGCCGCATCCAGCCCGATCGGTGCTGCGGGGGCTCCGCGCCAGTCCCGCCCGAATCTTTCCGGAGCACACAACCCGATGGGGACGGGCTTTGCGCTGCAAGGCAAAATCATCACCCTGTGAAGGCGCGATCCGCAGAACTCTGGATCAGATCCACCCGGTCAGCAACACCTTGCCGACAAGCGACACAGGGTCACCCTATCCCCGCAACCGCTCTGCAAATGCCCTGACCGCCGCCGCTTCATCGCCGTTCCACACCGCCCCGGACACTGCCAGAAAGTCCGCCCCGGCCTCAACCAGTGGCAGGCAATTGTCTGGCGTGATCCCGCCGATCGCGACGCAGGGAATCTCGAAAATATCCTGCCACCAGGTCAGCGTGGCAAGATCGGCGACATGTTCGGTCTGTTTGGTCGTGGTCGGAAAGAACGCGCCGAACGCAACATAGTCTGCCCCGGCCTCGCCCGCTTCCATCGCCAGGTGGCGGCTGGCGTGGCAGGTGACGCCGATCTGCGCATCCTTGCCCAGCCGCGCGCGGGCATCGGCCACTTCGCCGTCACCCTGCCCCAGATGGACCCCGTCCGCGCCCAGTCGTTTGGCCAGCGCGATCGAATCGTTGACGATGAACGCCACCTCACGCTCTGCGCAGATCGCCTGAAGCGGCTCTGCCAATCGCGCCGCCTCATGCTCGTCCACGTCTTTCACGCGGAACTGAAAGGCTGCGACCGGCCCGGCATCGAGCGCGCGTGCCAGCCGGTCAGCGAATGCGCCCGAAACGTCGAGCGGGGAGATCAGGTAGAGTTGGCAAAGGTCCATGGCCGTCTCCCTATCCGCCAAAGCGGCGCGCGCCAAGCGTTCTGGCGCGGTTCATCGCGGCGTGGCAGGATGCAGCCGATGAAGCCCATGGCCCTCCTCCCGCTCGCCCTGCTCCTGACCGGCTGCGTCACGCCCCGCGTGGGCGAGGATGGCAGCGTGGAGGCGCGGCTGGGCCAGACCGTAAGCGTGAACGGCCCGCGCATAACCCCGCTCAAAGTGCTGGAAGACAGCCGCTGCCCGATGGAAGCCCGCTGCGTCCGCGCCGGGGACGTGCGTTTGCAAGTGCGCGTGCGGCTTGGCACGGGCAGCGAACTGCGCGAACTGACCCTGGGCAAGCCGGAGCGAGTGGCGGACGGGCAGCTGACCCTGCAAGGCGTCATGCCCCCGCGCAGCGTGCAGCGGGCGATCAGGCCGGGGGACTACCGGTTCAGCTTTACCTTCGCGGGTGGGTTGTAAGCCAATACCCGCCCAGCTCCGTTCGTGTCGAGCGAAGTCGAGACACGCCAGCGCNGCCAGCGCCGGGTGTCTCGACTTCGCTCGACACGAACGGAGGTGAGGTAACTGTTCGCGTCAGGCAATCTTCCGGGTCGAACCCTGGTAAATCGCCTCAATCGCCTCACCCAGCGAGGCGTCGAATTCCGCGTCGCTCATCGGCGCGCGCAGGTCTTCGAGCAGCGCGCGGCTGAAGCTGGCGATGATGCCCTTGTTCTTGCTGAGTTCGACGCAGGCTTCGGGGCGCTTGTAGCCGCCCGACAGCGCGACCACGCGCAGCACCTTGGGATGGCTGGTCAGCGCATCGAAGGTGCCCGGCACCACCGGCAGCGACAGCTTGAGCATGACCTGCTGGTCCATGCCTTCAAGGTTCTTGAGGATTTCCTCCAGCATGATCTCGTCGCATTCGGCGCGGGTCTCGCTCTTGATGTTGATCTCGGGCTCCAGCATCGGCATCATGCCGTGGCTGAGCACTTGCCGACCCACTTCGAACTGCTGCGCAACGGCGGCGGCGATCCCGGCCTGATTGGCCGAATTGATCACCGAGCGTTCCTTGGTGCCATAGACGCCCAGCGCCTTTGACCGGACCAGCAGCGCATCGAGTTCAGGCATCGGCTTCATCAGCTGGACGCCGTTTGCCTCGTCTTCCAGACCCTTGTCGATCTTGATGAACGGCACCACGCCCTTGGCGATCAGGGCCTGCGGGGTGGGCACGCCATCGACCGTGCCGTCCATGGTGCGTTCGAACAGGATCGCGCCGATCACCTTGCTGCCATCGAACGCCGCCGAACGGATGATCCGGGCGCGCATTTCGTGGATCAGGCCGAACATTTCCTCATCATTGCTCCACGCCCCGGCTTCGATCCCGTACCCGGCCAGTGCCTTGGGAGTGGACCCACCCGACTGGTCCAGCGCGGCGATAAAGCCGTTTCCGGCGGCCATCTTGGCGGTCATGTCAGCAGTGTTCATCGAATCCGTTCCTGTGCTTGCATACGTATGTATCCGGGGCCGATAGCGAGCAGCGCCGCGAAAGGCAACCGTGCTAACCAATCAGATTTCGAGCGCCTTCACGCCGGGCAATTCCTTGCCTTCCATCCATTCGAGGAAGGCGCCCCCGGCGGTGGAAATATAGCTGAACTGTTCGGTCACCCCGGCATGGGCAAGCGCGGCAACGGTATCGCCGCCGCCCGCAACCGAAACCAGCGCGCCTTCGGAGGTCAGCGCTGCGGCGCTTTTGGCCAGAGCGACGGTCGCCATGTCGAACGGTTCGGTTTCGAACGCCCCAAGCGGGCCATTCCATACCAGCGTCCGGCAGGTCTTGAGCACATCGGCCAGCGCTTCGACCGCCTGTGGCCCCACATCAAGGATCATCTCGTCCGCGGCCACTTCATGCACATTGCAGGTCCGCAGGCTTGGCGGATTGGCGGCGAATTCCTTGGCCACCACCACATCATAGGGCAGATGGACGATGCAGCCGCTCTGCTCCGCAGTTTCCATTATTTTCTCAGCAGTCGGCGCCAAATCATGCTCGCACAACGATTTTCCGACATTGACGCCGCGCGCCGCCAGGAACGTATTGGCCATGCCGCCGCCGATGATCAGATGATCGACCTGGGTGACAAGGTGGGTCAGCACGTCCAGCTTGGATGAAACCTTGGCCCCGCCAACTACCGCGGCAACCGGTTTGACCGGGGTGCCCAGCGCCTTGTCGAGCGCCTTGAGTTCGGCTTCCATCGATCGCCCGGCATAGGCGGGCAGCAGGTGCGCCAGCCCTTCGGTCGTGGCATGGGCGCGGTGCGCGGCAGAGAAGGCATCGTTGACATAGATGTCGGCATTGGCCGCAATCGCCTTGGCGAACTCAGGATCGTTCGCTTCCTCGCCTTTCCAGAACCGGGTGTTTTCCAGCAGCGCGATGTCACCGGGCTGAAGGATTCCGATCGACTGGGCAAGCACCGGCCCGGCAATCTCGGGCACGAACATCACTTCCTTGCCCAGCACCGCCTGCACCGCATCAAGCGTCATGCTGACCGACATGGTCGAAACGCGTTCACCCTTGGGCCGTCCGAAATGCGCCAGCAGCAGCACTTTCGCGCCCTTGGCCGACAGTTCCAGGATCGTCGGCGCGGCGGCCCGCACGCGGGTATCGTCGGTCACCGCCCCGTCCTGCATCGGCAGGTTCAGGTCCACCCGCACCAGCGCGACCTTGCCGGTCAGGTCAGAGAGATCGTCGAGGGTGCGGAACTTGGTCATTGCATTTTCCCGGTCGGAGATGTGGTCATGCCGCCAACCTCATCCCGTCACCCTGAACTTGTTTCAGGGTCCATTGGCGACCATCGACCGAAGCTCTGATTGGCAGCAATGCCGCATCGCAACAGCTGTCAACGCAAACGTCGGTCCAATCGGCACGATGAATGCTGAAACAAGTTCAGCATGACGGGTCAGGTATGGCAGTACCTTTAATTACAGCAGCTTGCCCATCGCGCCGGCCGTATCGACCATGCGGTTGGAAAAGCCCCATTCGTTGTCGTACCAGCTCAGCACGCGCACCAGCTTGCCGTCGATCACGGCGGTTTCCAGGCTGTCGATGGTGCTGCTGTTCGGGCAATGGTTATAGTCGATCGAGACCAGCGGCTCGTCCGAATAGCCCAGCACGCCCTTCAGCGCGCCTTCCGACGCGGCCTTGAGCAGCGCGTTGACTTCTTCTTTGGTCGTTTCGCGCCCCGGCTGGAAGGTCAGATCGACCACCGAGACGTTCGGGGTCGGCACGCGGATGGCGCTGCCGTCCAGCTTGCCCTTCAGTTCGGGCAGCACTTCGCCCACGGCGCGGGCGGCGCCGGTGGTGGTGGGGATCATGCTCATCGCGGCGGCGCGGGCGCGGCGCGGATCTTCGTGGATCTGGTCGAGGATCTTCTGATCGTTGGTATAGGCGTGGACCGTGGTCATCAGCCCGCGTTCGATCCCGATCGCATCGTTCAGCACCTTGGCGAACGGCGCCAGGCAGTTGGTGGTGCACGAAGCGTTCGACACGATGGTGTGGCCAGCTTCCAGCTTGTCATGGTTGACGCCGAAAACGACCGTCAGGTCCACGTTCTTGCCGGGGGCAGAGATCAGCACCTTCTTGGCACCGGCGGCCAGATGCTTTTCGCAGCTGGCGCGGTCGGTGAAGAAACCGGTGCATTCCAGCGCGATGTCAACGCCGTTGGCACCGTGCGGCAGGTTGGCCGGATCGCGCTCGGCAGTTACCTTGATGCGCTTGCCGTTGATGATCAGGTCATTGCCGTCCACTTCCACAGTGCCGCTGAACGGACCGTGGACGCTGTCACGCTGGAACAGCATGGCGTTGGCCTTGGCCGATGCCAGATCGTTGATCGAAACCAGTTCGAGATCATGGTCGGTGCGTTCCAGAATTGCCCGTGCCACGTTGCGCCCGATGCGTCCGAAACCGTTAATCGCAACCTTGGTCGCCATTGTGTCAACTCCTCCTAATTAGCCCAGTTTGGCCTTGATCTTGGGTACAATTGCGTCAGCCGTAAGGCCGAAATACTTGTAGAGCTGGTCTGCCGGGGCCGAGGCACCAAAGCTGTCGATCCCGCAGCACAGCCCATCGCTGCCGACATAGCGTTCCCAGCCATGCGTCACCCCGGCCTCGATCGAGACCTTGAGCGCATCGGCGGGCAACACATCGGCGCGGTAGGCCGCATCCTGGGCGTCGAACAGTTCGGTGCAAGGCATCGACACCACGTCCGCGCCGATCCCGGCAACTTCGAGTTCAGCCGCACAGGCCACCGCGATTTCCACTTCCGAACCGGTCGCGACCAGCACCACCTTGCGTGCCGCCACGGCGCTGCGCAGGCGGTAGCCGCCCTTGGCGCTGCGGTTGGCCGCGCCCGTCCAGCCCGCGTCCCCTTCCCCGCGCAATTGCGGCAGGTTCTGGCGCGACAGCGCCAGCACCGAAGCCGTGCCCGCGGCTTCCAGCGCGGCGGCCCAGCATTCGGCGGTTTCGATCACGTCCGCCGGACGGAACACCAGCAGGCCGGGGATCAGCCGCATCGACATGATGTGTTCAACCGGCTGGTGGGTCGGCCCGTCTTCACCCAGCCCGATCGAATCGTGGGTCAGCACATAGACAACCTGGGCACGCTGGATCGCCGACATGCGGATCGCGTTGCGGCAATAGTCGCTGAACACCAGGAAAGTACCGCCATAAGGCACCATGCCGCCGTGCAGCGCCATGCCGTTCATTGCCGCCGCCATGCCGAATTCGCGTATCCCATAATGGATATGCCGCCCGGCATAATCGTTCGCGCCGAAAGTGGGCGTGAACTTGGTCTTGGTCAGGTTTGACCCCGTCAGGTCGGCACTGCCGCCGATCAGGGTGGGCAGTTGTTCCGTCAAAGGCCCCAGCGCCATTTCCGAAGCCTTGCGGGTCGCAACCTTTTGCGGGTTCGCAACCAGATCGGCGATATAGGCTTCGAGCGCAGAAGCGGCCGTGGCGGCAACACCGGCAAGCCCGGCTTCAAAATCAGCACGCGCGGGCGATGCGGCCAGCCGCGCTTCCCATTCGGCGCGGGCTGCAGCGCCCCTGGCACCCAAGGCGCGCCAGTCCGCCGCGATCTCTGCTGGCACTTCAAACGGAGCCGAGGTCCAGCCCAGATAGGCCCGGGTCGCAGCAATTTCATCCGCACCCAGCGGAGCGCCGTGGACATTGTGGGTGCCCTGCTTGTTCGGCGCACCCTTGCCGATCACGGTCTTGCAGGCGACCAGCGAGGGGCGCGGATCGGCCGCAGCTTCGGCCAGAGCGCGGGCCACATCGGCATGGTCATGCCCGTCACACTTCGCGGTGTGCCAACCACTGGCGGCATAGCGCGCCAGCACGTCTTCACAGGTCGAAAGCGCGGTATCGCCATCGATCGTGATGTTGTTATCATCCCACAGCACGTTGAGCCCGCCCAGCTTGAACGTCCCGGCCAGGCCCACGGCTTCGTGGTTGATCCCTTCCATCAGGCAGCCATCGCCCGCGATCACCCAGGTCCGGTGATCGACCAGCGCATCACCGAACCGCGCGTTGAGGTGGCGTTCGGCAATCGCCATGCCCACTGCCATGGCCAGGCCCTGCCCTAACGGGCCGGTGGTGCATTCCACACCTTCCAGCTCAAAATTTTCGGGGTGCCCGGCGCAGGGGCTGTGCAGCTGACGGAAATTGCGGATGTCATCCATCGTCGGCCGGGCATAGCCGGTCAGGTTGAGCAACGAATAGATCAGCATCGAACCGTGCCCGGCGGACAGCACGAAGCGGTCCCGGTCCGGCCATTTCGGCGCGGCGGGATCGAATTTCAGGAACTGGCTGAACAGCACGGTGGCGACATCGGCCATGCCCATCGGCATGCCGGGGTGGCCACTGTTGGCCGCCTGGACCGCGTCCATCGAAAGCGCGCGGATGGCGTTGGCCATGGGCGCGAGGCGGGCGGGATCAAGGCTCATGGTCTGGCTGGCTCCGTAACAGGGCCGAATGCCGTAGCGATTCGGCGCAGGGGTTCCTTTGCGGAGGCATCTCCCCCCGTCAAGCACGGGTGCTGACCGCCATGCTCCGAGATCGTGGGAAAAGCCCCACGCAACCCTTTGCCGGGCGGCCATATTGCGCTAGCCTTGCCACGATGAATGGGGATCGAACCTCTCAGGCTCTGGCCCGGATCGACGCGGCGCTTGCCCGGCTGGACGGGGCTGCACGCCAAGTGGCTGAAAATCGCCATGGTCTGGCCGACCTCGCCCAGCTTCAGGCCAAGCACGCGCGCCTGCGTGACGCGGTCAGCGAAGGGCTGCAGCAGCTCGACCAGCTGATCGAAGGATCGGCGGGATGAGCAACGTATCCCTGCGGATCGGCGGCCGCGACTATACCGTTGCCTGCGCCGAGGGTGAGGAAGATCACGTCCGCGCGCTGGGCAGCATGATCAACGGCAAGGTCGAAGACATGGGCAGCGCCGCGCAGGGTGAAGCCCGGCAACTGCTGTTCGCCGCGCTGCTTCTGGCAGACGAACTGCACGAAGCCCGCGGCAAACTGGCCGGGGCTGATCCCGATGCCCATGCCCCCGCGCTGGAACGGATTGCCCAGCGACTGGAAAATATCGCCTCTGCCCTTGAGCAGTAAGGCAAGCAGGGCCATATAGCACAGCGACGGGTACTGCCCGGTGCGAGCCTTCGAAAATCCCTGAGGCTATAAGCAAATCCATGGGGGCTGTCCCTGGTCGGATCCTGGTCCGGCACACATGGTCCCCACCTGACGTGAACGCGTCAGAGGATTTCCCGGCAACGGCCCATGGTGGTCCCGTCACCCTGTTTGAAATCCTCCCCCTTTGGGGGAGGGGGACCACCCGCGGGGTGGTCCCCCT
>NZ_MWLM01000068.1 GCF_002198665.1 Novosphingobium sp. B 225
CCCCCGCGCCTTACCCGCGCAAAGCCGCTCCGCCCGCCGCGATGGAAGTGAACCACGTCCTGTCGCGCATTGCCGCCCTGCGCCCGGCGAACACCATTCTGGTCGAAGAAGCCCCGACCGCGCGCACGCCAATGCACGATCACTTGCCCGTCACCTGCCAGGGCGGGTTCCTGACCTGCGCCAGCGGCGGGCTCGGCTATGGCCTGCCCGCTGCGGTTGGCGCGGCGCGGGCGGCGGGCGGGCGCAAGGTACTGGCGCTGCTGGGCGATGGTTCGGCGATGTACACCGTGCAGGGCCTGTGGAGCGCTGCCGATCAGGGCGCCGAGATCAGCTTCCTGATCCTCAACAACGGCCGCTACGCCGCGCTCGATCACTTTGCCAAAGTGTTCCAGATGAACGCGCTGCCCGGCACCGAGATCGGCGGGATCGACTTTGTCGGCCTCGCGCAAAGCATGGGCGTCACGGCGCGGCGGGTGGACCGGGTGGAGGATCTGGACGCGGCCTTGGCGTGGAGCTTTGCGAGCAAGGGTCCGACGCTGGTTGAACTGATGATCGATTAACCCGCCAGAATCGCCGCCGCCACTTCGTCGATCGAACCCGAAACCAGCAGCGGGTTGCTGCCGACGATGCCAACCTTGGTCTGGTCGTTTTCATCGGTGCGGAGCCAGGCGATGTTCGAGGTGACGACGAGGTAATCCCCGCCGCGCGACTTGAGTGATACGAACTTCATGAAAGTGTCTCCTGACCAGAGCGGGCTTAGACCACCCCGCTCTCGAACAGGTTAACGCTCAGGTCACGCGCCACACCCACAGCTTGATCCCGGCCGCATAGCGCGCCCCGCTGCACACGAAGATCGATTTGTTCATCCAGTCATACTTGCCGGTGGGCGCGATGAATTCGGGTACGGTGCGGAAATAGTAGAGCGCCGGGTCAACCTCTTCCCCCGCGGCCAGCCGCGCCATTACTTCGGGCGGGCCGTGGCGCAGGCCTTTGTTGCGGATCTGGATGATCACCCCGTCATCGGTTTCCAGCGCATAGATCGCATCGGCCACGGTCACGCCGTCGCTGCGAGTCAGCTGCCAATCGGCGGCATTGCCCATCAGCTTGCCCTGGATCAGCGGGCCTTCCACGCGCCCGCCCGAAAAGATCGGGATGATCCGCCGGGTGCCATCGGGCGTCTCCCCGATCGGCACGGGCGCGCCGAGATCGCCGCTAGCTTCATAGACGAATTCGAGTTCGGGCTTGATCACGCCGCCAGACCAATCTGCTCAGCGCTGGCGAAATTGCCGTGGAGGCCGAACCGCAGGCGGATCGGCACCTGGATCGTCGCGATCGGGCCTTTCTCGATGTCGAGCGCATCGAACAGCAAGAGGTCGCTGCGGTGTTCTTCCAGCCGGTTGCAGACCTGCACGATCCAGCCATCGCCCTCTGGCGCGTCCGCACTGCGCGGGATGAAGCAGGGTTCCTGCAGGCTGGAAACCGGCCCGCACCACCAGTGCTGTTCGGTCTTGGTCTGGTGATCGATCAGGCACAGGCAATTCATCAACAGCCCGCCCGCGCTGCCGCCTTTCAGCTCAACCGGGCGCTTCATGTCCATTTCCAGCATCCAGCCATAGCGATAGGGCTTGCCGGTGAAGCGGTCATCGATCCGGGGGAATTCGCCCGCCGTCTGGGTCAACTGGACTTCGCTTTCGAAAGCGTCCGAATTGCTCGCCATGTCGACCGTCCAGCGGGTGAGATAGCTCATCGCCTCCATCCCGTTGAACGGCGCGCCGTTCACGTCCGGGAAGAACGGGAACATGTTGTTCTTCGCCACCGGGATGTCGAAGTGAACCTTGCTGCCGTCCTGAAAGGCATTCATCACATGGCTGTTGAAGCTGTTGCCGGTCTTGAACCAGCGGATGTCATCCCCGGTCGCGCCCTTGTGGCGGGGCAGCACGCCCAGGTACACCGGCATCGACGTATCGAATCCGAAGTGCGGCAGGCCCTTTTCCAGCCGGTCCCACGATCCGATCGAGGGCATCACGTTGAACACCGCGTAATCCTCGGTGATCCCGAAATCGTGCATCATGCAGTAATAGGGCACCTTGAACCAGATTTCGTGCACCAGCTCGCCCTCAGGCGTGATTTCATAGAACGTGCAATCGTCAGTGCAGAGCCCGCTGGAGGCATAGCCGAAACCGATCATGTTGCCGGTTTTGGGATCGATCTTGGGGTGCGCGGTAAAGGTCTGCCCAGTCATCTTGATCCCGGCCTTGCTGGCGAAATCGGTGAAGCCATCGGTTTCCATGCTGCCCGCATCCATCACCAGCGCCGGGCTGTCTTCCTTCAGCGCATAGAGCTTGCCGCCGTGGATCCAGGCATTGGTGTTGGCGGTAGAGCGGTAGCGGCCCTTCACGCTTTCATCATCGGTCAGCGGATTGCGATAGGCCCCGAACAGCGCCTTGCCCGCTTCGTTTTCCAGCTTCCACTTGTCCGTCTTGGCCCAGCGCTGGCGGAAATCGCACTGGCCTTCGTGGAAATGAAAGCGGGTGATCATCCCGTCGCCGTTAAAGGCGATATCGTCACCCAACCGGGGGGGGAATTGCGGATCGGGCTGGACACGGTAGAAGGCGCCATTGAGTTCGCGCGGGATTTCCCCCTGATGGACAAGATCGGCGATGTCCGCTTCGATCCGCGAAGGCGTGTTGAAACCGGTAAAGCTGGGGGTATCCGGGAAATGGGCCATTGCATCCTCTCTTTCGATGAGATTGTATGCAATACTAACGAATAGGCAAGTGCTATGCGGGTGAGGGATCTGGATTTGGACGCGGTAACCACCGTCGAGCATGATGATGACGCCTACCTGGGCGAAATCAACGATATCGTTGGGTTCCACATCCGTCTGGCCCACGGTGCCTGCTATCGCCATTTCACCGAGACTTTCGTCGAACTGGAACTGACCCAGAAGCAGGTGTCGGTGATGTGGCTGGTGGCCGATCACCCCGGCATCTCGCAGATCGATCTGGGGCAGAAACTGCGGATGGACCGCGCGACGACCATGACCATCGTCAACCGCCTCCAGGCGCGCCATTACCTGCGCCGCGAAAAATCGCCGACCGACGGGCGCAAACAGGCACTGTACCTCCAGCCGGCCGGCGAGGCCGTGCTGAACGAGGCCAAAAAGGCGATCCGCGAGCATGAGAACTGGGTGAAAAGCCGGTTCAGCGATGCCGAAGTCAAGACTTTGATGGAACTGCTGGCCCGCATCCACGAATAGGATGCGGCCGGGGAGAAGGAACTGGCAGACGATGACTGAAACCGAAGCGCGCGATCCGCAGCGGATCCTTGATGACAACCCGATGAACTGGCGCCAGTTCGTGGTGGTTGGCCTGATGGTCGCGCTCAATGCGCTGGATGGGTTCGACGTGCTGTCGAGCGCGTTTGCCTCGCCGGGTATCTCAAAGGAATGGGGCGTTCCGCGCGAAGCTCTGGGCGTGATGCTGTCCGCCGAACTGGTTGGCATGGGCTTTGGCTCGGTTATCCTAGGCGGTCTGGCCGACACGCGCGGGCGCAAGCTGACCATGCTGGCCTGCCTGGTGATCATGGCAATTGGCATGTATTTCGCCCACGCTGCTGCCGGGGTGACCGAGCTTTCGATCTGGCGGTTCATCACCGGACTGGGGATTGGCGGCATGCTGACCGCGACCAACGCCGTCACTGCCGAAAGCACCAGCAAGGCCGGACGCAGCATCGCCATGGCGATCTATGTGATCGGCTATCCGCTGGGCGGCGTGATCGGCGGACTGGTCGCCCAGACCTGGCTGCTACCCCATTATGACTGGCGAGCTGTGTTCCTGTTCGGCGCGGTTGTTACTGCGGCGATGATCCCGCTGGTTGCTCTGCTGGTTCCCGAAACCCCGGCCTTTTTCACTGCAACCCGGCCCGCAGATGCGGTCACGCGGATCAACCGCGCGCTCACCGCGTTCGGCAAGCCGCCAATCTCCGCCCTGCCGCAGATCGAACCCGGCGCACCCAAGCCCAAGCTGACCGACATTCTGTCCAATCCGCGGTTGCGGCCGGTCACCTTGCTGCTGGCCTTTGGTTACATGTTCCACACCATCACGTTCTATTACATCCTGAAATGGGCGGTGAAGATCGTGTCCGACTATCCCCCCGGCTATGCCCCGCCCGAGGCGGCGAGTGTGCTGACCTTTGCCAACATCGGTGGCGCGCTGGGCGGACTGTTGCTGGGCTTTCTGATGAAGCGCTGGTCGATCAAGGGCCCGACTGTGGCGATGCTGGCCCTCGCCATCGGCACTGTAACCCTGTTTGGCCTGGGCTATGGCAGTCTGGATGCCTGGCGCGCGGCGGCCTTTGCCGCGATGTTCTTTGGTAATGGCGCGATCGTGGGATTCTATTCCGCATTCGCGCTCGGCTTCCCGGCTTTTGCGCGTGGGACCGGAACCGGGTTTGTGCTGGGGGTCGGACGGCTCGGCGCAGCCGGTTCGCCGATCATCGCCGGGTACCTGTTCAAAGCTTTTGGCAACGATCAGTTGCTGCTGGTTTCGTTCTGCATGGCATTGGGATCGCTGGCCGCGCTGGTGCTGTTCCTGCTGCTGCCGATGCGCGATGGCGATGCGGAAATGGCAGCGCGCGGATAATGGCAGATTGACGCGCCGCGCGCTGCACTACAAGTTCCGAATCGCAACCGAATCCAAGAGGAGAGAGCAGCGATGTATTCACACATGATGGTCGGCAGCAATGACATCGACCGGTCGAAAGAATTCTATGACGCCACCTTTGGCGCGATTGGCGGCAAACCCGGTATCGTCGATGACAAGGGCCGCCTGATCTACATGCACAATGGCGGGCTGTTCCTGGTGACCAAGCCGATCGACGGTTCGGAAGCCACCCCCGGCAACGGCATGACCATCGGCATTGCCATGGACACCCCCGAACAGGCCGATGCCTGGCACGCCGCTGGTGTGGCTGCGGGCGGCAAGGCAATCGAAGACCCGCCGGGCGTGCGCGAAGGCGGTGCGATGAGCCTGTATCTCGCCTATCTGCGCGATCCGGACGGCAACAAGCTCTGCGCCCTCAAGCGCATGTGATTTGACCGACCCGGTTGAAGTAACGCCGCAGGGCACCCATCGCGCCATAAGGCGCGCATGGGTGCCCGAAGTGCCCGTGGCGCTGGAATACAACGGGCTTTCCTATGCGGTGATGATGGCCAGTCCACAGGATCTGGAAGACTTTGCGTTGGGCTTTGCGCTGAGCGAGGGTCTGGCTACCCGCGCCCAGGATTGCATCGACATTGCGGTAGCCGAAGTGGAACTGGGCTGGATCGTTCGCGCCCAGCTGTCCGGCCTTGGCGTCGACAAACTGACCGAGCGGGTCCGCACCCGTGTGGCGGAATCGAGCTGCGGGCTGTGCGGGATCGAAAACCTGGCCGAAGTCGCGCGCGCCCTGCCTCCCGTCGCGCCGCACGAAGCCATCGAACCCGCCGCGATCTTTGCTGCACTGGCGGCTTTGCGCGATCATCAGCCGCTGACCAAGGCCACCGGCGCGGCCCACGCCGCCGCCTGGGTCGCACCCGATGGCACGATTGGCTACACCCGCGAAGACGTGGGGCGGCACAACGCAATGGACAAGCTGATCGGTGCCCTGGCCCGCGCCGAACAGTCGCTCTCCCCCGGCTTCGTGCTTTCTACCGCGCGGTGCAGCTACGAGATCGTCGAAAAGGCCGTGCGCGGCGGTGCGACTTCGCTGGTCTGCGTCTCGCTCCCCACATCAATGGCGGTCGAGCGCGCACGGGTGGCGGGGCTCAGCCTGTGGGCACTGGCGCGCGGGGATTCCGTACTGCAGGTTTGTTGACCCAAGATCCTTCCCATTTTTGCGAAGCACAAATGGGGAGGGGGACCGCCCGCGTAGCGGGTGGTGGAGGGGTTTCTGCCTTGCCGCATTACCCCTCCGTCAACCGCCTTCGGCGTCTGCCACCTTCCCATTTGTGGCATTCGCCAAAAATGGGAAGGATCTTGGTTTCAACGCGACAGCAGAAACACCGCATGTTCCGCGCGCCAGCTGGCGGCGGCATCGCTGATGCGTTTGTCGCCGGACAGGAACCAGGCCCCCTCCACCGTCAGCCCCCTTGCGCTAACCAGATCGCGGAAATCGCTGACGGTGACGTGGTGGATATTGGGCGTTTCGTACCAGGCGATTGGCAGCAACCGGGTGACCGGCATCCGCCCATGCCACAGCAGGCTGGCCCGCACCCGCCAGTGGGCGAAGTTGGGAAAGCTGACAAAGGCTTTGCGCCCGATCCGCAGCAATTCATCCAGCACCAGATCCGGCCGCCGCGTGGTCTGCAGCGTTTGGCTGAGGATCGCGTAATCGACCGCACCATCAGGGTAAAAGGCCAGATCGCGGTCCGCATCGCCCTGAATCACTGACAGCCCGCGCGCCACGCATTCGGCCACGCCCATCGGATCAAGCTCCATCCCCCGCGCATCGGCCTGCCGCTCATCGCGCAGCGCGGCGAGCAGATCGCCGTCGCCGCAGCCGACATCGAGCACTTTGCTGCCCGGCGCGACGTGGGCGGCGATTACCGCCAGATCGGGGCGCAACAGGCTCATTGCAGGAACCCCGCGATCACCCGGTCAAGTGTCGGTACATCGAGCAGGAAGCTGTCATGCCCGAACGGCGCGGACAGCTCGACAAAGCTGACCGGCGCGCCGACCGCGCTTAGCGCGTGGGCGATGGTACGGCTTTCAGCGGTGGGATAGAGCCAGTCAGTATCGAAGCTGACCAGACAGAACCGTGCCTTGGTGCCGGCAAAGGCATCGGCCAGCCGTCCACCGTGTTCCTCGGCCAGATCGAAATAATCCATCGCCCGGGTGATGTAGAGGTAACTGTTGGCATCGAACCGGTCGGTAAAGCTCAACCCCTGATGGCGCAGGTAGCTTTCGACCTGGAAATCGGCGTCGAAGCCAAAGGTCTTGCTTTCCCGGTCCTGCAATTTCCGCCCGAACTTGTCGTGCATCCCCTCTTCGGAGAGGTAAGTGATGTGCGCCGCCATCCGCGCCACGGCGAGGCCCTTTTCCGGGCCCTTGCTCGCACCGTAATCGCCGTCCTTCCATTTTGGATCGGCCATGATCGCTTGCCGCCCCACCTCGTGAAAGGCGATGTTCTGGGCGGAATGGCGCGCGGTGCTGGCGATCACCAGCACGGCGCGCGCGCGCTCAGGCCAATTGGCGGCCAGGCTAAGCGCCTGCATCCCGCCCATCGATCCGCCGACCACGGCATGCAACTGCGCGATCCCCAGCGCATCAAGCACGGCCACCTGCGCGCGCACCATGTCGCGGATGGTGATCACCGGGAACCGCATGGCATAGGGCTGCCCGTCTGCCGCCGTGCTTGCAGGCCCGGTCGAGCCATAGCAGCCGCCCAGCACATTGGCGCAGATCACGAAAACCCGGTCGGTATCGATCGGCTTGCCCGGCCCGACCATGCGGATCCACCAACCCGGCTTGCCGGTAATCGGATGCGGGCTGGCAACACATTGATCGCCGGTCAGCGCGTGGAAGATCAGCACCGCGTTGCTTTTGTCCGCGTTCAGCGTGCCATAGGTCTCATAGGCAATCCGCACCCCATCCAGCGCCTGCCCGCCATCAAGCGGCAACGGCGCGGTCAGGTCCAGCACGTGGCTGGCGGTAAGGATATCGGCCTGCGACATATTGTTTCCGGGCTTGGGGGACGGCAAGCGGGCTGTCAATTGCCGACAAGCCTGCTAAGGCCGCCGCGCGATGACCAAGGTACCCACCCCCAAGAGCTGGATCGCCGAGATCCACGCCTATGTTCCCGGCAAGAGCGCCGGAGCTGACGGGCGTCCGCTGATCAAGCTGTCGGCCAACGAGAACCCGCTGGGCACAAGTCCGGCAGCTTTGGCGGCGCGGGCGGTGGAGCCTTCACGCTATCCCGATCCTGACAGCACGGCGCTGCGCGGGGCGATTGCCCGGCTGCACGGGTTGGACCCGGAGCTGGTGGTGATGGGCACCGGTTCGGACGAATTGCTGCACCTCGCCGTGCAAGGCTATGCCGGACCGGGGGACGAGGTGCTGTTCCCGCGCTATAGCTTCTCGGTCTATGACATCGCCGCGCGGCGCTGCGGCGCGACGCCGGTGGTGGCGCCCGACGCCGATTTCGGCACCGATGTCGATGCGCTGCTGGCGCTGGTGACCGAACGGACCCGCGTGGTGCTCATCGCCAATCCCAACAACCCCACCGGCAGCTTCCTGCCCAAGGACGAAGTGGCGCGGCTGCATGCCGGGCTGCCCGGCGATGTGCTGCTGGTGATCGATCAGGCCTATGCCGAATACCTCGATCCGGCCGACGATGACGGCGCGTTCACCCTTGCCCAGAGCTATGGCAACGTGCTGGTGACGCGGACTTTTTCCAAGATCTATGGCATGGCGGGCGAGCGGATCGGCTGGGCGACCGGCATGGCCCCGCTGGTCGACACGCTCAACCGCATTCGCGGGCCGTTCAACGTATCGAACACCGGACAGGCGATGGGTCTGGCAGCGGTGCAGGATCAGGCCTTTGTCGAGGCCACTCGCACCCACAACGCGGCAGAACGCACCCGTTTCGTCGCCGCGCTCAAGGCTTTGGGCAACCACGGGCTGCGCCCCTTGCCCAGCGAAGCGAACTTCGTGCTGATCCTGTTCGAGGGTCAGCTGAGCGCCGAGACGGCCTATAACGGCCTGGCCAATGCGGGCTATATCGTCCGCTGGCTGCCCAGTCAGGGCCTGCCGCAGGCGCTGCGGATCACTATCGGCACGGCCGAGCAGATGGACGAGATCGCCCGCGTGTTGCGCGATCTGGCGGAAGCGGCGAAGTGAGCGTGCAGGCGGTCGCGATCATCGGGCTGGGCCTGCTGGGCGGATCGACCGGCCTTGCGGTGCAGCAGTATCTGCCGGATGTGACCACCACCGGCTGGGACACCGATCCCGCCACCCGCGCCCGCGCGGCGGAGCGCGGGCTGGTGGGCACCGTGTTCGACAGCGCCGCCGAGGCCGTTGCCGGTGCCGATCTGGTCATCCTGTGCGTACCGGTAGGCGCCATGAGCGCCGCCGCGGCCGCTATCGCGCCCGGGTTGCAATCCGGCGTGGTGGTCAGCGATGTCGGCTCGTCCAAGCAAACCGTCGCCAAGGCGCTGGCCGAGGCCCTGCCCGGCATAGCCGTGATCCCTGCGCACCCCGTCGCGGGGACCGAACGCAGCGGACCGGACGCAGGCTTTGCCGCGCTGTTCCAGCAGCGCTGGTGCATCATCACCCCGCCCGAGGGGGCCGATCCGGCGCAAGTGCAGACGCTCAGTGCGTTCTGGGAAGCGCTGGGGGCCAAAGTGGAAGTGATGGACCCGCAGCACCATGACATGGTGCTGGCCGTCACCAGCCACTTGCCGCACCTGATCGCCTATACCATCGTCGGCACCGCGGACGATCTGGAAGGAGTGACCCAGGGCGAAGTGATCAAATATTCGGCCGGCGGTTTCCGCGATTTCACCCGCATCGCGGCGAGCGATCCGACCATGTGGCGCGACGTGTTCCTGTCCAACAAGGACGCGGTGCTCGACATGCTGCAACGCTTCACCGAAGACCTGACCGCGCTGCAAAAGGCGATCCGGGTGGGCGACGGCGAAAAGCTGTTCGAACACTTCACCCGCACCCGCGACATCCGCCGTTCAATCATCGAACTTGGCCAGGACGATGCCCGGCCAGACTTTGGCCGCAGCGATCACGGATCCAGCTAAATCGGCACCTTGCTGGAATCGATTATAGCAGCGAATTCACGGCTGACACCGGCCAGATCAACCAGATCGACCTTCCACGGAAGCGACGATTCGGAAAAATCCTCGGCCAGCCGGGCCATCAGGGAAATCGGGATCAGGTCCGGACCGGACAAGGCCAGGTCCAGATCGGACCACGGCTTGGGATGGCCACCGGCCCGGCTGCCAAAAGCGAAGACCTGCACATCCCGGTCCAGATGGCGCGCAAGAATCGCGCGCACTTCGGCCAGTTCCGCTGCGCTGAGCAACAAGCGACCGGTCACGCCGCCGCGCTTCGCACCAGATTTTGCAGCAGCGCCCTCGCCTCGGCCAGAAACGCCGGGATGGCCGCAGCGACCTGCAGCGCCTTGGCTTCATCATAACTGTGCGAAGTGATGTTGCGCATTTCGCGGTAGCTGCGCCACGCGGTCCAATCCCCCTGCACCAGGCCTTGTTCACTAGCGGTGCGGATCAGGTCAGGAAAGCCCATCCGGTCCACTTCCTCGGGGTTGGCTGAAGCCTGCTCAAGGGCGCGCCGCAGCATCCGGTGAGACAGGTCATAAGTGAATTCGAAGCGCTGGATCAGCCCGTCACGGATCTGGTCGTCATTCAGTTCCGCCTGATAACGTGCCAAGCCCTCGTCAAGCCGGGCCACAGCCTTTGCCAGCGAGGAAAAATCGAGCGCCATGGCGCGCTTGTGCCACCAATCTGCCGCGCCGCGCAAGCGCGGGGTTAACTCAGCAAAAACACCCCCGCCACTACCCACATTACCGCGGTGGACAGCCAGCCGCCAAAGGCCAGGCCCCGGCCCAGCACCAGCTGGCCCATCACCTTGCGGTTCTGCGCGATCAGCATGGTCACCACCATCAGGGGCGGGGCCAGCAGGCCATTGACCACGGCAGCCCAGTAAAGCGCCTTCATCGGATCGATCCCGATGAAATTGAGCGCAATCCCGCCCGCCGTAGCCAGCGCGATCACGCCGTAAAATGCCTTGGCCTCGCGCGGTTTGCGGTCCAGGCCTTCGGTCCAGCCAAAGGTTTCGCTGACCGCATAGGCAGCGCTCCCGGCCAGGATCGGCACGGCCAGCAACCCGGTGCCAATGATGCCGATCGCGAACAGGGCAAAGGCCAGATCGCCCGCAATCGGGCGCAGTGCTTCTGCAGCCTGAGCCGCACTGGTAATGTCAGTCACCCCATGGGCATTGAGCGTTGCAGCCGTTGCAACGATGATGAACAGCGCGGTGAGGTGCGAAAAACCCATGCCGACCAGCGTGTCCGTCCGGATCCGCTTCAGTTCCTGCCCGGCGACCTTGCGCGGGCTGACGTGCAGCGGCTTGATATGGCGGCGGTGCTGTTCCTCCACTTCCTGCCCGGCCTGCCAGAAGAACAGGTAAGGGCTGATCGTGGTCCCGAAAATCGCCACCAAGGCCATCGACTGCGGCTTGTCGAACGTGAAGTGCGGCACCAGAATGTCGAAAATTGCCGCGCCCCAGGGTACGTCTGCCACAAACACCACACCGACATAGGCAAACAGCGAAAGCGTGGTCCACTTCAGTATCCGCTCATACCGCGAATAGCTGAGGAACACTTCCAGCAACACGCTGACCACCCCGAACACTACGGTATAGGCCAGCACATTGCCCGGCAGCAGCAAGGCCAGCGCCGCACCCATCGCGCCCAGATCCGCGCCCAGGTTGATCACGTTGGCCACCAGCAGCAGAACCACAACCGAGCGCAGCAGTGCGGGTGAATAGTGCCGACGCAGGTTCTGGGCGATCCCCCTGCCGGTCACCGCCCCGATTCGCGCGCAAATCGCCTGGATCGAAACCAGCAGCGGAAAGCCAAAGAACATCGTCCAGGCCAGACCAAACCCGAACTGCGCGCCAACCTGACTGTAAGTGCCGATCCCGCTGGGATCATCGTCTGCCGCGCCGGTGACCAAGCCCGGGCCCAGCACCGACATCAGCGGGCGCTTGGCCGCTGGATCAGGCTTGCGATGGCTCAAGTCTGGTCCAGCGGGTTGAGCGCGTTGATCGCCGCGCTGACCCGTGCCTCGATCTCGTCCCGCGGGAGTCCCGGGGGGATCGGCTCGGAAAAGCGCAGCGTGACCGTGCCCGGCCGCTTAAGCCAGCGGTGATAGAGCGTGCCCGAATCCTGTGCGACCGCCACCACCGGAAAGCCCAGCAATTTGTACAGCCCGGCAAAGCCCGCCTGCAGCGGCCCATGGGTGCCGTGGGGCACCCGCGTTCCTTCAGGAAAAATGATCAACTGGTGACCTTGTGCCGCATAGGCCCGCGCTGCGCCCAGCATGGCCCTCAGCGCCTTGGCCCCCTGATCGCGCTGCACTTCGATCACGCCGAACCGCGCTGCAGCGTGGCCCCACAGCGGAATGCGCAGCAATTCGGCCTTGGCAAAGACCGCCGGCTTGGAAAACATCGCCGGTACGTCGATCGCTTCGTAAAAGCTTTCATGCTTGATCGCATAGAGCACCGGGCCTTCCGGCTGGACTCCTTCGATGCGCAGCTCAATCCCCAGAATCCAGCGCGCGCATGAACGGTGCCAGCATGACCAATCGGCCACCATCTTGCGAAAGCGGCGCTGTGATCCCAGCGTGACCAGCACGACCGATCCCACCACGTGCCACAGGCTGCCAATGTAGAACACCGGATAGAACAGCAGGTTACGCAGCAGCAACACGGGTTCAGCCCCCCCACAGCCCGGCGATCAGCCGCGCCAGAAACTTGTGATATTCGGTAAACAGTGTCCGCCAGCCCGGCTGCGAAGGCACCGCATCCTTGATCACTTCGACCCCGGCGGGCAAGTGTCGGCGCAATTCCAGCACAGCGCGGCGCATGTGCCAGTCATTGGTCACCAGCCGCAGCGAGCGGACATCCTCCGCGCGCAGCCATGCCCCTGTTTCAACCCCGTTGGACCGCGTATCGACCGCCTGGAACCCCAGCGTGACGCAACAGGCCATCATGGCCGAACGGACTTTGTACTGGATCGCGAATTCGTGCGGCTTGACGTCCTTGTCGACGCCCGAAACGAACAGCCGCTTGGCATAGCCGCTGCGCAGCACTTCCACGCCGCGGGCAACCCGGCCTGTTCCGCCGGTCAGCACCACCACGGCGTCGCTGCGCTGTTCACCTGCCGGATTGGGCAAGTCCAGCGCAAACCACGCAAAACCCAGCGCCCAGGCCAGCAGAGTCAGCGAAAGCAGGCGGCGCAGCATCGGCTAGCTATAGCATCTTGCGCAAGGTGCGCAGTACGGTGATCCGGGCGGTCAACATGGCCAGGCCAACCCCGGCGACCGGGATCAGGGCAAGCAGGATCCAGTCAAGCCAGCCAAGCGCTCCGCTGGATACCAGCCCCGCGCCCAAATCGGCAAAGCGGCGGCCCAGGAACAGCACGACCACCGTGCCCACACCCAGCCCCAACGCACCGCCGCCAACCGCCTCGAACCCGATCGAGCGCTGGAAAATCCGCGCGATCTGCACGTCGGTTCCGCCCAGTAAATGAACAATCTCGATCGTATCGCGATTGGTGCCCAATGCCGTGCGCACCGCCAGCAGCACCGCCGCCGACATCGCAAAAGCGAGCAGGCCGACCAGCGCCAGCGAAAGCCATTGCAGCGATTCGATTGCCCCGAACACCGGGCGCAGCCAGCTGGACTGCGCATCGACCCGCGCCGAAGGGGCCACTTCGCGCACCGACCGGCGCAGCGCGCCCAGCACTTCGGCATCGACGGTTCCGCTTAGCCGGGCATCGACCAGCGCTGGTACGGGAATGGCATCGTCCCCTGCCACCCGCGCGCCCAGCCAGGGTTCGATCAGGCGTTCAACTTCATCACCAGAGACAACATGAGCCTCTTCCACTCCGGGCGTCCGGCGCAGCCGCTGCGCCGCCGCTTCGGCCTGGCGCGCGCGCAGCTCGGCATTGGCTTCGATCACCTGCACGGTCACCCCGCCAGCCAGTTCATCCGATGCCGACCGCGCGGTATTGGAAAACGACAGCCCTGCCGCTGCCGCGATTACCGTCAGCGCCACCATGATCGCGATCACCCACGGCGTTGGGCCAGACAGGCGTGCCTGCGGGATCAGTTCGCTGTCCCCCAGACCGGTCAGGCTGCGCCAATGCTGCGCGAAAGATGCCGGAAGCAGCCGCATCATGCCGGCCTCGGCGCGGGGCGCGGGGGATAGCGCAGCGCGCCAGTGGGGTCGCTCAGCCGCCCCTTGTCGAGCCGCATGATCAGCGATTCGGGTACTTTCTTGAGCAAGTGGACATCGTGGGTGGCGACTACCACCGTGGTCCCCAGCCGGTTCATCGCTTCGAACAGGCGCAGCAGCTTGATCGCCATTTCGGGATCGACGTTACCGGTCGGTTCGTCTGCAACCAGCATTTCAGGCCGCCCGATCACCGCCCGGGCAATCGCCACGCGCTGTTGTTCCCCGCCGGAAAGCTGCGCGGGCTGGGCGTGCATCCGGTCAGCCAGGCCGACCCATTCGAGCATGTCGGCCACCGGCTTGGCCAGTTCGCGTTCGGTCACGCCCGCCACGCGCAAGGGCAGGGCGACATTATCATAGGCGGACAAGTGCGAAACCAGGCGGAAATCCTGAAACACCACCCCCAATCGCCGCCGCAGCAGCGGCAGCCGTTCGCGCGGGAGGGTGATCGCATCGGTCCCGAACATCCGGATCGCACCGCGCGAGGGGCGCTGGGCCAGATAAAGCAATTTGAGCAGGCTGGTCTTGCCCGCGCCGCTGGCCCCGGTGAGAAAATAGAAGCTGCCGGGATAAAGCGTGAAGGACACGTCGCTCAACACTTCGCGGTCAGAGCCATAGCGCAAGCCGACGTTGTCGAACTGGACGATTTCCCCGGCGGCGGCGTTGGTCATGGTCGGGCGTGGTGTCCAGTGGCAGGCAGAATGGCCTGGCGGGGGCTATAGCCGCCAATCCATGTGGAAAAAAGCCTCTCGGCAGCAAGGTTCACCAATGATGCCCTTGCCGCAGCCTATAACATGCTTAACGGTGCGGCCATGATCATATCCTGCCCGGCTTGCGCCACCCGCTATGTCGTGCCCGACAGCGCCATCGGCGTCGATGGGCGCACGGTGCGCTGCGCCAAGTGCCGCCACAGCTGGTTTCAGGACGGACCGCGGATTGAAGTGCCGCCCGCTCCGCCGCCAGTCACTACCCCTGTGCCGCCGCCCCCGGTTGAACCTGCCGCCACCCAGCCAGAGCCTGTGGCCGAGCCTGAGCATGCCGCGCCGCCCTCGCCGGCCTGGTCAGAG
>NZ_MWLM01000069.1:0-3631 GCF_002198665.1 Novosphingobium sp. B 225
TTTCGACGCCCCGGGATTGGCGCCCGGTCGCTCCGCGCCGCCGGCCGCCAATCCCGGGGCGTCGAAATTCGCCAATGCCTTCAACAAGGGCATCCCCGGCGCGGCGGGCAAAGCCCAGACGCAAAGCCCGCCTGCCGCCGCCTTTGGCCCGCAGCAGCAATCGGCCTTGCGCGCTGCGATCATGCGCCAGCTGAAACCGCACTGGAGCGCGCCGCAGGGGTTTGAGGCGGAAAAGCTGGTGACCCAGGTGCGCTTCAGCCTCAACCGCGATGGCCGCCTGACCGGAGAGCCGGTGGTGGTCAGCCAGAGCGGGCAGAGCCCGGCCAATGCCGCCCAGGTCAAACGCCATGCCGAACAGGCCATCCGCGCGATCAAGCTGGCCCAGCCGTTCCTGCTGCCGCCGGATTTCTATCCTTATTGGCAAACCGTCACTTCCACATTCGACAGAAGGCTATCGCAATGAAACTGGCCCGCTTCGTCCTCCTCGGCGCCCTTTGCTCGGCCGCGGCCCTGGCCCAGACCGCGCCGCCCGTTGCCGCCCCGGCCGCGCCGCCGAGCGGCGGGATCGACGTGACCGTTTCGGATGACAGCGACTGGCAGGACCTGGGCATTGCCATCCCCAGCTTTGCGACCGATGCCGATGTACCGACCCAGACCAGCGCTGGCAGCACCAGTGCACTGGGCTTCAGCCTGGCCTCGGTGATCACCGCGGATCTCAAGAACAACGGCCTGTTCAAGCCGGTTGGCCCCGCCGATCTGCCGCGCCCCGGCTTTGGCGAAGTGCAAAGCCCCAGCTATGATACCTGGCGCAGCCGCAGTGCGGAGATGCTGGTGCAGGGCTATGTCCGGGCGGCAGGGGACGGGCAGGTCACGGTCGGGTGCTATTTGTACGATGTGGCTCTGGGGCAACAGCTCGGCAAGGCTGGCTGGACCGTCGCGCCAGGAGACTGGCGCCGCGCGGCCCACAAATGTGCCGATATGGTCTATGCGCGGCTGTCAGGGGAAAACCCGTTCTTTGACAGCCGGATCGCCTATATCGCGGAAACCGGGCCCAAGGACCGGCGGATGAAGCGGCTGGCGATCATGGATTCGGATGGGGCCAACCACCGTTACCTGACGACAGGCCAGGCCACCGCGCTGACCCCGCGCTATTCGCCGGATTACAAGTCGATCCTGTACCTCAGCTATTTCAACGGCCAGCCGCGGATCTATATCTACAATCTGGACACCAACCGCCAGGACCTGTTGCTGGCCAGCAAGAACCCCCTGTTTGCGCCGCGCTGGTCGCCCGATGGCAAATGGGTGCTCTATTCGATGGCTGCGGCCGGCAATACCGACATCTACAAGATCCCCAGCGGCGGCGGCACGGCAGTGAAGCTGACTGACAGCCCCGGGATCGACATCGGTGGATCGTTCAGCCCGGATGGCAGCAAGATCGTGTTTGAAAGCGACCGGTCGGGCAGCCAGCAGGTCTATGTGATGAATGCCGATGGCAGCGATCAGCATCGCATCAGCTTTTTCGGCGGGCGCAGCGCGACCCCTGAATGGAGCCCGCGCGGCGATCAGATTGCTTTCACTCATATCGCCGGGAACCTGCGGATCGGGGTGATGAGCCCGGGGGGCGGGGAAATGCGCTATCTGACTGACAGCTGGCAGGATGAAGCGCCCACCTGGGCGCCCAACGGCCGGATCATCCAGTTCTTCCGCACAGCGCGGACCAGCGGCAAAACCGGCGTCTGGCAGGTTGATCTGACCGGACGCAACGAACGCAAGCTGGAGACCCCGGTTGATGGCTCTGACCCCGCATGGGGACCGCTTCGGCCCTGACCCGGGCTTGAAACGGGTTGACTCTTGATGGCCAGTGGGCCGAACTTCCCTGCAAAGGAGACTGTTGATGAACCAGCCCCTGTTCCGCAATCTGGCCCTGATCGCGACCAGCGCCGTGGCCCTGGCGGCCTGCGCGCCCAAGGCACCCAAAGTGCTGCCGCCCGATCCGGGCAACGCCGTTTCAACCAACACGACCGGCGGCACGCTGGAAGGGCCCGCGCCGGGCAGTCAGGCCGATTTCGTGGCCCAGATGATGGGGCAGGATTCGATCTATTTCGATACCGACAAGTATAACATCGACAGTCAGGATCAGGCCGCACTGGCGGCGCAGGCACAGTGGCTGGCGAAATATCCGGCCAAGCGCGCCACGGTTGAGGGGCACTGCGATGAACGCGGCACCCGCGAATACAACCTTGCGCTGGGGGAACGCCGGGCCAATGCGGCGAAGAACTATCTGGTAGGCATGGGGATCGATGCCAGCCGGATTTCAACCGTCAGTTATGGCAAGGAACGCCCGGTCGCGCTCGGTTCCGACGAGGGCAGCTGGTCGAAGAACCGCCGGGCGGTAACGGTGACGATCGATTGATCGCGGCGGGGGCACGCGCCCCCGCGCTGCAGCTTATTGCAGGCCGGGCAGCAGGTTGCCCAGCGCGGGCAGGGCCGGCATGGCGGCCTTGGCTTCGACCCGGGGGGCGGCGAAGCCACCGGTCTGCGCGGCGGTCTGGGTTCCCAGCGCGGCGAACAGCGCCATGGCCAGCACCGAAAGGGTCGCGGAAAGTTTGAGCTGACGGCTCATCGTTACTCATCCTTGAACTTGGTTAAGACCCATATGGGGATGATGGGTGACTATTGCAATGCAGCATTGCACGTTGAAACTTAATTTTTGCTGTATCACGTGCTCGGTTCCTTCCAGTGCTTGCGCCCCGGCGCGACTTCGGACTATCGCGGCGGGATGAGCCGATCGGGCCGAACAACTGACTGGGGTTTTCCGCGCTGGCGCGGGTACGAAGGTGCGCGCGAAGCAGCCACGGTGCGGCTGTGTGACCGGCATGGCTGCACCGAAGTGGGCAATTGCCCCGCTCCGAAAAGCCCGAACAGCCCGGACCGCTGGATGTTCTGCCAGCGCCATGCCGCCGAATACAATCAGGGCTGGGACTATTTCGCAGGGCTCGATGCCGAAGAGGCGGCTGAGCGCGAGAAGTCAGAGCGGCAGACCCACGAAGGTTTTCAGGAAAGCGCGCATTACGGCTGGGCGATGTCCGGCGATGGCAGCCGCACCCGCGATGAATTGCGGGCGCTGGAGCTGCTTGGGCTGGGGCCGGACGCGGACTTTGATGAAGTGCGCAAGGCCTGGCGGGCCAAGGCCAAGGAAGTTCACCCCGATGTCCGCCCCGGAGATGAGGCCGCCGCCAAGGCCTTTCAGGCGCTGCAACTGGCCTATGAAGTGCTGCGTCAGGCTGAGGATCGGCGCGAATGGAAGGGACCGGGCGACTGAGTCCTGTCTGGTGACAACCGGACAGAAAGGTTACACCCTGTCCGCCTGCTTTTTCTAAATATTACAACGCATTGTGCCGAAAAAGGTGACAGATTCACCGTTTTGGGCCGAATTGTGCTGAATCCGCCGCCTCCGGGCTGGAAATAAGCGGGTCGACAATGTCAAAGAGCCTGCTGAATCAGCGGCGCGCACTATGACAGATCGCCAGCATGTAGGAAAATGATCCTGCGCGAATGCCAGATAACGTGAAGCAACCAACCATCCTCCCCCCTTGGGGGAGGTGGCTCGCGCAGCGAGACGGAGGGGGGG
>NZ_MWLM01000069.1:3662-141743 GCF_002198665.1 Novosphingobium sp. B 225
GCCGCGATAGCGGCTGCGCGCTACCGCGCGCAATCTTGTTCGCCCCCTTCCACCATACTGCGGATGGTCCCCCTCCCCCGTTGGGGGAGGATTGATTCGCGCCTTGCTGTTAGTCAGGCCGCCCCGGCATCACCCCATCCAGCCCGCCAGCTCGCGCCGCACCAGTGCCTCCAGCATGGCCATCCCGGCATCGGATGTGTTGAGGCAATCGAGCGCGGCATAGTGCGTGCCTCCGGCTTCGGTGAATTGCTCACGCCCCCGGATCGCCAGTTCCTCGCGGGTTTCGAGGCAATCGGCGGAAAAGCCCGGCGCGGCGATGGCAAGGCGGCGGGTGCCTGCACGCGCTTCGGCGGCAAGCACGGCGTCGGTCGCGGGTTCCAGCCATTTGGCCCGGCCAAAGCGGGATTGAAAGCTGACCTCGATCCGCAGCTCAGGGAACTCGCCCGCCAGCGCCTCGGCCAGCCGCCGCGCGGTCTTGCGGCACTGGCAGTGATAGGGATCGCCAAGGTGCAAGGTGCGTTCGGGCATGCCGTGGAAGGACAGCAGCAGCACTTCGGGCACGAAATCGAGCGCCGCCAGCTGGCGTGCGGTGTCGGCCCGCAGTGCCTCGATATGGGCCGGATCGTCGTAATAGGGCGGCAGCGTCCGCAGCGCCGGTTGCCAGCGCATCGTGCCCAGCTGCGCGGCAAGGGCATCCATCGCCGAAGCGGTCGTCGCGCCGGAATATTGCGGATAGAGCGGGGCGATCAGGATCCGTTCGCATCCGGCATCCTTCAGCGCCTGCAATTCCGCCCCCAGCGCCGGATTGCCATAACGCATTGCCCAGCGGACCATGACCCCGTCGCCCATCCGCGCCTGCAGGGCCGCCGCCTGCGCCTTGGTAATCGCGGCGAGCGGTGATCCGTCCGGTCCCCAGACCTGGGTATAGGCATGGGCCGATTTGCGGGGGCGGGTGTTGAGGATGATCAGATTGAGGATCGGCCACCACACGGCGCGCGGGATTTCCACCACGCGGCGATCCCACAGGAACTGCTTGAGATAACGCCGCACCGCTTGCGGGGTTGGCGCATCGGGTGTGCCCAGGTTGACCAGCAGCACGCCAATACGGGGGGGCTGGATTGGCGGATGATCGGCAGGCAGGGTCATTGGTTCTCGCTGGTCAGCGGCAAGGCGTGGAGCCGGATTCCACCGGCGGAATAGAGCGCATTGGCGATCGCGGGCGGGGCGGCAATGGCGCCCAGTTCACCCGGATCAAATGGCGGCTGCGTGCTGTCGATGAATTCCACCTCGATCTCGGGGCAATCGGCCAGCACGGGCAGGGCCATCAGCCCCAGCCGCCCGGTCAGCGGCAGGCCATCGCCATAGGCCGTGGTCGCGCCGCTGGCCACGCCCATGCCGAACAGCAGGCCGCCCTCGATCTGCTGGCGGGCGATGTCGATGTTGATGATCCGGCCGATGTCGACCACCGCAGTCAGCTTATCCACCCGCACCCCGCGTTCATCGCGGCGGGCCTGGGCGATCACGGCGATCCGCCCTTCGCGCCCCGCCGTGGTCATCGTGAAGCAGGCCAGCCCCTGTCCGCTGCCGCTTGCGCCGCCGTTCCATTCGGCCAGCGCGGCGGCGCGCTGCAGGCAAGCGGCCAGCTTGATGTCATGCCCCAGCATGGCCATCCGGTAGCTCAGCGGCTCGCGCCCGGATTTGCCCGCCAGTTCATCGATAAAGGTTTCGATCAGGAAACAGGCCAGGCCATGGCTGTTTCCGCGCATTCGCCCGGTCGGCAGGCCGATCGCGGCGGGGACATGTTCCACGACCAGGTTGGCTATTGCATAGCCCGGCACCATGCCCTGCATGGCCAGCGGATCGCCTTGATCCTGCGCGGCCAGCGCCTGCTGCGGGGTGCGGTTGGCGAACTGGCGTTCCCCGAATTCCTGCGCCGTAGCGGGCATGGCGACGCGGATCTTGAGCGCGGTGAGCGAACCATCGCGCGCCGTGCGCGCCGCCAGCACCGCCTTTGCCGGGGTGCGCGGCAGGCCTGCTACCTGTTCCTGCCAGCGTGACCAGGTCAGTTGCACCGGGCGTTCCACCTCGCGCGCGATCAGCGCGGCTTCGGCCAGGTGGTCGCTTTCCAGCCGCCGGTCAAAGCTGCCCCCGGCTGGCATCGGATAGAGCACCACCTGCTCAAGATCGATCCCCAGCGCCATGGCGGCCTTGCGCCGTGCGGCCTGCGGGCTTTGGCTGGCGGCCCACAATTCCAGCCGACCATCCTTGAACCGCGCGGTCGCCGTGGCGGTTTCCAGCACGGCATGGACTGCCGGGGCCACGGTATAGTGGGCAACATGTTCGAACCGTTCGGACAGCCACTTTTCCGGATCACCGGCTGCGGCGATGCGGTGGGCGGTGCCGGTCAGCAAGGCTTCGCCCAGCGCCTGATCAATCCGGGCACTGGTGGCCTGATCATCCGATGCAAAACGCGGAGCAATCAGGCTGAGCGCGCGTTCGGCCGACCACCAGTCGCTCGCCACGGCCGCCAGCCAGTTGTCGCCATTGACCAGCTTGACCAGCCCTTGCACCGCCTTGGTCTGATGCGTGTCATAGCCGCCCAGCCGGGTCTGGCCGATCGGGCCGTGGCGGATCGCGGCGTGGAGCATGTCGGGCAGGCGGACATCGCCCGCGAAAGCATAGGTCCCATCGACTTTGGCCGGCAGGTCAAGCCGCGGAAAGCGCAGCGGCGCGCCGGCCGGGAACTCTGCCGGGCGCTCGGCCATCGCCTGAACCCGCACGGCGGCGGGGCGGGGCGGAGTATAGCCCGCCGCTTCCTCGACCAGTTCGGCAAATGACAGCCGCTGCTTGTCATGCAGGACAAAGCCCCCGGCGGCATCGCATTCTTCCCAGGCCACGTTCCAGCGCGCGGCGGCGGCCTGAGCCAGCATGGCCCGGGCGCTGGCGGCGGCGATTCGCGCCGGTTCCTCATGCGCGATCAGCGAGGTGCCGTCGGCAGCGGTGGTAAAAGCCTCACGCTCGGCAAAGCGGCGGGCGAGCAGGTCGTCCGGTTCGTCCGCCAGACCCGGCAGCAGCGGCATCCACAGCTGCGCCCAGTGCGCGGCGAGCGGGGCATTGGCATAGGCCCCGCTGACCGGCGCCGGTTCCACCGCGATCTGCCGCCAGTCCGCGCCCAATTCATAAGCGACGATCTGCGGGATCAGGGTGGAAATGCCCTGGCCCATTTCCACTTCGGGCACGGCCACGCTGACCACGCCGTCCTTGCCGATCTTGAGCCAGGCGTCGAACAGCACTTCGTCCGGCCCTGCGGTCAATGGCGGGGGAAAGCGGCGCGGGGTCAGCGCCCAGGCGACCAGCAGTCCCCCGGCCGCCCCGGTGCCCAGTACAAATCCGCGCCGCGATAGATGCATCGTGGAACCAGCCTACTGGTTGTCGAGCCAGGTCGCAACGCGGCGTGCCAGCGCGGCAAAGGCATCGGCCTGCGGGCCTTCCCCGGCGGCGGGCGGTGTGCCGGCATCGCTTTGCTGGCGGATCGCCAGATCCAGCGGGATCCGGCCCAGAAACGCGTGGCCCAGCTTGTGCGCATAGGCCTCTGCCCCGCCCTGACCAAACGGATCGCTGACCTCGCCGCAGTGCGGGCACATGTAACCGGCCATGTTCTCGATGATCCCGATGATCGGCACTTCGCCCACTTCGAACAGCTGGATCGCGCGGGTAGCGTCAATCAGGGCCAGGTCCTGCGGGGTGGACACGATCACCGCTCCGGCGGGCTTGTGGCGTTGCAGCATGGTCAGCTGGACATCGCCGGTGCCGGGCGGCAGGTCCACCACCAGCGTATCGATCGCACCCCAATCGGCGTCGATCAGCTGGCCCAGCGCATTGCCCGCCATCGGCCCGCGCCAGGCGATTGCCTTGCCCGGTTCGATCAGCTGGCCCATCGACAGCATCGGTACGCCCCACTGATTGGGCACCGGCACCAGCTTGTTGTCGCGGGCTTGCGGCTTGATCCCTTCACTGCCCAGCAGGCGCGGCTGCGACGGGCCATAGATATCGGCATCGACCAGCCCGACCTTGCGCCCCATCCGCGCCAGCGCGACCGCCAGATTGGTGGACAAGGTGGACTTGCCGACCCCGCCCTTGCCCGATCCCACCGCGATGATCCGGCGGCGCGGCTTGTCGGCCATCATCGCCACACGCACTTCGGACACACCGGGTGCTCCGGCCAGGGCTTCCTTCGTCGCGGCTTCCAGCCGTTCGCGTTCCACGGCATCAAGCCCGCCCACGTCGAGCACCAGCACCGCTACGCCATCCTTCAGCCGCAGCGATTGCAGGCGCTGGCGGGCCAGGGGAGGCAACAGGGCAGTCAGGGCGTCGTCGGTCACGGATCAGGCTCCAATCAGGTCGTGCCCGGCCCCTAGCAGGGAAAAAGCGCAGGCGGGCACTGTTTTTGTGCGTCAGGCGTACCTATAGTGCCTTGCATGAGAGGATTTCGCGGCCCCGGGCGGGGCAGCAGACTGGCGATGGACGCGGGCAAGAACCCGTGGGGCAGCGGGGCGAGCGACAGCACCTCTGCACCCGATCCCGCGCCCGGTGATGGCGCAGAGCAGGGCGACGCGCAGGGCAAGGACGATGGTCCGCGCAACCCGTGGAAGGGCGGCGAAGAACAGCCCCCCGCACGGCGTTCGGCCAGTATCGATGATATCTTCCGTTCGCGCGGCGGGCGGCGGCCCGGCGGCAGTGGCCCGAACCGGCCAGACCTGGGCCGGATGGCACTGCCGCTGGCCGCGGCACTGCTGTTTGGCGGCCTTGCGGCAAGCTCGGTCCACGTGCTGAGTGAAGGTGAACAGGGCCTCGTCACCACGCTCGGTCGCTATGAGGGGACGGTCGGCCCCGGCTTTTCGCTGACCCTTCCCTGGCCGCTGCAACAGGTGACCGTGCGCAAAACCGCCGAAATCGCGCAGATGAGCTTCCCGGCCAAGGGCGGGGAGACGATGCTGCTGACCCGCGATCAGTTCATGGTCAACCTGGCCTGGCAGCTGCGCTGGAAAGTCCGCGATCTAAGGGCCTTCACTTTTGCTGCGCAGGATCCCGAAACCGTGCTGCGACGGCTGGGTGAAGCGCAGATGCGCGCGGCGGTGGCCGAAATGCAGTTTGACGCCGTGTGGGACGGGACCGGGCAGGGCAACCTGCAGGACCGCGTCCGCCAGCGGCTTCAGGCTGTGCTCGATGCCTATGGGCTGGGGGTTGCCGTGGAAGGGGTCGAAGTGGTCCGCGCCGATCCGCCCGCGCGGCTGGCCGATGCCTTCCGCCGGGTCAGCGACGTGCGGGAAGAGGCACGCAAGGACCAGAATACCGCACGCAAGTTCGCCGAACAGACCCTGACGAAAGCCGAAGTTGAAACTGCCGAGTTCGACAAGGCCTATGCCGAATACAAAGCCGCCCCCGGCGTCACCCGGCGGCGGATGTATTACGATACGATGGAAAAGGTGCTGGGCAACAACCAGAAAGTGGTGGTCGGGGCCGGAGTCAACGTCACCCTGCCCGCACCGCCCGCGCGCGCTGCGGCGGCCAGCGAACCGGCGAAGAAGCCATGACCCTGTCCGCGAACCTTCAGGCCTGGCGCCGTCCCGCCTTCTTCGCCGCGCTGGTGGCTGCAATCGGGCTGGCGAGTGTGGTGGTCGTGCCCGAAACCAGCCAGGCCGTGGTGATGCGGCTGGGCAAGCCAGACCGCGTTATCAACCTCTACCGGCCAGATGAGCGCAGCGGCGCAGGGCTGGAATGGCGCATTCCCTTTGCCGAACGGATCGTGTGGATCGACCGCAATTTCCAGCGCTTTACCAGCGAGGGGCAGCAAGTTCGCAGCGCCGACGAACAAGTGTTGAAGCTGGATATCGATACCACTTATCGGGTCTACGCTCCGGTCCGGCTGGTCAACACGGTAGGCGATCAGGCCAAGCTGGTCGATCAGTTGAAAGCGATCCTGCCGGCCCTGCTGCGAGAGGAACTGGGCGGGCAAAGCGCCAATGTGCTGCTCGCCCCCGGTGCTGGCGGCACGCTTGCCCGGGTGCGCAGCGCGCTTGATGCCAAGGCGCGGGCCTATGGCGCGCAAGTGGTGGACCTGCGGATCACCGCGGCCATTCTGCCCGAACCGGGGATGCAGACCGCGCTGGCGCGGATGCAGCTGGACCGCGAACAGCGCGCCTCGCTGGAACAGGCGCGCGGATCGGCGGAAACCCAGGCGATCATCCAGGACGCCAAGGTCCGCGCCGCGCAAACCTATGCTCAAAGCTATGGCCAGGATCCCGAGTTTTACGACTTCTACCGCGCTATGAAGAGCTATGAAGCCGTGTTTGCCAAGGCCGAGAACAAGGACGGTTCAACCATCGTGCTCTCGCCCGACAACGAATACCTGAAGCAGTTCAAAGGAAACTAGGCAGCCAGGGGCGTTTCATTCAAATTCCGTTCAGGCGCGTGGCGGTGTTACCCGCAGACGGGGCTGGCGCAGGAACGAACTAGCAAGAGGATACAGGACACGTGCGATACGCCTATGGAGTAACCACCGCATTGCTGCTGGGCGGGGCTGCGGCCTCGCTGGTCACGGGTCTGCCTGCGGGTGCGCAGGTGGCGCAGAACGATGCCGCGCAGATGCAGAACGTGGTCCCGCGGGCCGGGGCCCCGGCCAGCTTTGCCGACCTGACCCAGCAATTGCAGCCTGCCGTAGTCAACATTTCGACCCGGCAAAAGGTTAAGGTCGCGAACGGCAATCCCTTTGCCGGGACTCCGTTCGAAGATCTGTTCGGCGGCGGCCAGGGTGGCGGCGCGACTACGCGGGAAGCGCAGTCGCTCGGCTCGGGCTTTGTCGTTTCTGCCGATGGCTATGTCGTCACCAACAACCACGTGATCACCGCCGATGGCCAGGGCCAGGTCGAATCGATCACCGTGACCATGCCCGATGGCACCGAATATCCGGCCAAGCTGATCGGCAAGGACGCGCCTTCGGACCTCGCCGTGCTCAAGATCAATGCGGGCAAGCCGATGCCGTTCGTCAAATTTGGCGACAGCCGCAGCGCCCGCGTGGGTGACTGGGTGATCGCGATCGGCAACCCGTTTGGGCTGGGCGGGACGGTCACTTCGGGGATACTTTCGGCGATTGCGCGCAGCACCGGTTCGGGCAGCGCCTATGACCGCTATCTTCAGACCGACGCTTCGATCAACCGGGGCAACTCGGGCGGGCCGATGTTCGACATGAAGGGGCAGGTGATCGGCATCAACAATGCGATCTTTTCGCCCACTGGCGGCTCGGTCGGGATCGGCTTTGCGATCCCCGCAGAAACCGCTGCACCGATTGTCGACAAGCTGATCCGCGGCCAGACAATCGATCGCGGCTATCTGGGCGTACAGATCCAGCCGGTGACCGAAGATGTCGCGGATTCGCTGGGCCTGGCGCACAACCGCGGCGAACTGGTGCAGACTGTGCAGCCGGGGCAGCCTGCGGCCAATGCCGGGATCCAGCCGGGTGACATCGTGGTCAAGGTTGATGGCAAGGACGTTTCGCCCGAACAGACCCTGTCCTACATCGTCGCCAACACCGCGCCGGGCAAGCGCATCCCGATCGATCTGATCCGCAACGGCAAACCGATGAGCCTGACTGCCACGGTCGGCAAGCGCCCGACCGAGGATGAGCTGGCCCAGCAGACCTTTAATCCGAATACGCCCAGCGAAGATCCCTATAACCGCAACCCGCAGCGGCAGGGCGAAGGGCTGGCGGAAAAGGCGCTGGGCCTGTCGGTCCTGCCGCTCAATCCGCAGATTGCCCGCCAGATCGGCATGCCCGATACGGCGCGCGGGCTGGTGATCTCGGTCGTCGATGGATCGTCCGATGCCGGGTCCAAGGGGCTGCAGCGCGGCGATCTGGTGCTCAGCGCCAATTACCGCCCGGTGACCACCGTGGCCGAACTGGAAGCGGTGATCCGTCAGGCCAAGGCCGATGGCCGCAACGCCGTGCTGTTGCAGGTCCAGCGCCGCGGCCAGCCGGCCACCTATCTGCCAGTGCGGATCCGCTGATCCTGCCAGCCAGCTGAAACAAGCGAGCCCCGTTCCGGCTGGAACGGGGCTCTTTTGTTACTGCCCTGCCGGAACCGGAATGCGCCCCGGCTTGGGTGTGCCGGGTTCGGATCGCGGCTTGCGGCCGGTGGCTTCATCCAGGAAATCCTGGTTCGCTGCGGGCAGAGGCACGTCACCCGGGACCAGTTCCGGGCCGCCATTGCCATCGCCAACAGGCTGACCGCGCCCGGACGCTCCGCTGCCTTGCGGTTCGATCAGGTTGCCCTGTTCATCGACATAGCTGTAATCGTCCGGATTGCCGGACATCGCGGTTTCATCATCGGGTTCCAGTTGCCAGGCTGGCGGGGTTGCGGCGGTATCGAACTGTTCCACCGGGCGTCCGGCCACTGCCACGCGCATATAGCTGGCAAAGGCGCGGGCCGGGGCCGTGCCGCCTTGCAGCCCGGGGACCGGCTTGTCATCATCGCGGCCCATCCACACGCCGGTGGTGATCCCGCTGGAAAAACCCATGAACCAGCCATCCTTGTTGGATGTGGTGGTGCCGGTCTTGCCCGCGACGGGCCGCCCGATCTGCGCCGCGCGCCCGGTGCCGATCGCAACCGCGCTTTGCAGCAGATCGGTGATTCCCGCCGCGACATAGGCCGGAACCAGCATCTGCCCGCCCTTGCTGGTGCGCTGATACAGTACGCGGCCATCGGTGGTGGCAATCTTGGTGATGCCATAAGGTTCGATCGCCTGCCCCTTGGCCGAAACCGAGGCAAAGGCGCGGGTCATGTCGATCAGGCGGACCTCGTTCGAGCCCAGCACCATCGACGGAACAGTCGAAATCGGGGTTGAAATCCCGAACCGCCGGGCCATCCCCGCGACCGAGCTGAAGCCGACTTCGTTGCCCAGCTGGGCGGCCACGGTGTTCTTGGAATAGGCAAAGGCGGTGCGGACATCGATCTTGCCGGCATAGGTTCCGCCCGAATTGCGCGGACTCCACCCATCGATTGTTACAGGGGCATCGACCACTTCGGATGAAGGGGTATAGCCCGCTTCCAGCGCGGCGAGATAGACGAACAGTTTCCAGGCCGAACCTGGCTGCCGCACCGCGTTGACCGCGCGGTTATAGTTCGACGTGACATAGTCGGTCCCGCCCACCAGCGCCAGAACCGCGCCGTCGCGGTCCAGCGAAACCAGCGCTCCCTGTGCCCCGGCCGGGGCGTTTTTCTGGATGGCATCGGTCGCAGCGCGCTGCATGCCGATGTCCAGAGTGGTCCAGACCTCGATCGGTTCGGTATTCTCACCCAGCAGGATGTCGAGCTGGGGCAGCGCCCAATCGGTGAAATAGCGGACCGAATTCTGCCCGCCTTCGGAGGCAAACTTGATCGCCTTGAAATCGACGGCGGCGGCCTGATCGGGGCCGATCACGCGGTTTTCCTGCATCAGGCCCAGCACCACTTTGGCGCGGTCAACCGCCGCTTCGGCATCGGCGGTGGGGGAATAGTGCGACGGGGCCTTGACCAGCCCGGCGATGATCGCGGCTTCGGGCAGCGACAGCTGGGTTCCGGGATGGCCAAAGAATTTGCGCGCCGCGCTGTCCACGCCGTAAGCGCCGCCGCCGAAATAGACCTTGTTGAGATAGAGTTCGAGGATCTGGTCCTTGGAGAATTTCCATTCCAGCGCCATGGCCAGCACGATTTCGCGCAGCTTGCGGCTCCAGGTGCGGTCATTGTTGAGGAACACGGTCCGGGCAAGCTGCTGGGTCACGGTGGAGCCACCCTGTTTCCAGCGCCCTTCACGCGCGCGGACATAGAAGCTGCGCAGGATCCCGATCGGATCGATCCCGATATGGCTGTTGAACCGGCGATCCTCGGTGGACAGCATCGCGTCCTTCATCACCTGCGGGATCTGCTCATAGGCCAGCCACTTGCCATAGCTGGGCCCCAATGAGACCAGTTCCGTCCCGTCGCGGGCGCGGACCACGATCATCTGGCCGGCCTGGCTGGACTTGAGCTGGTCATAACCGGGCAGCGACTGCGCGGCGAGGCCGACCGCGACCGCGACGATCAGCGCCCCCAGCAGGGCCAGGCCCGTGCCCCAGACCAGCAGACGGCGGAAAGCGCGGCCCAGGCGCGAAGGTTCAGGCTGGTCCGGCTGGCGCGAAGCAGGCGCCCCGCGCCGGATGTCATTGCGTGCCATGTGGCTCGTTCATCCCGTTGGTGCGGCGGTTAAGCCAATGCGGCCCGCACCTTGCGCGCCAATGCATAGGGCAAATGTAACCCGGGGTTAATGGGGCAAATTTTTGTGGCCTGTGCGCTGTGTCACCGCCCTGGTTGATCGGCTGCGTTATTAGTGGGACCCTGACGTTTTCCCGCAGGAGCCATGGCGATGTCCGAACAAGCAAAGCTTCCCCGATACACCGCCGCGGACTTTGCCAAGCCCGACCTGGTCGATTGCGACATGATCATGAAGGGCGGGATCACATCGGGCGTGGTCTATCCTTATGCCGTGCTAGAAATCGCCACCCGGCACCGGCTGCGCTCGCTGGGTGGAACTTCTGCCGGGGCGATTGCCGCAGCCTTTGCGGCGGCGGCCGAGTATGCGCGCCGGGGCGGCGATCCGGGCGGCTATGTCCGGCTGCAGGAACGCTGCGATCAGTTGCCGGAACTGCTGCCCGATTTGTTTCAGCCCAATGCTGCGCTGGCCCCCGCAGTTGCGGCCGTGCGCGAAGTGGCCGGGCTGGGGCAGGGACGCAGCGCAATAGCAAGCTTTCTCTGGCGCCATGCCGGTCCGGGCGCACTGCTTGCCGGGGCGGTAGCGGCGGGTGCGGCCTGGCTGCTGCACGCTGGCGCTGCGACCATGATCCTGGCGGTGCTGCTGGCCATGCTGCTGGCCGCCGTCTGGCTGCTGGTGCGGCATTTGCGCGCCAACCTGGCCGCACCGCTGCGGCAAGCCATGGATGATGCAGAGGAACTGGGGTTCGGACTGTGCCCCGGCCCGACCCAGCCCGGCGCGGCCCATCCGGGGCTGACCGACTGGCTGCACGATTCGATGCAATACATCGCCTTTGGCCAGGCGGACCACGCCCGCCCGCTGACTTTTGGCGATCTGTCCGGCGATGGCACTTTGCCGTCGATCGAGCTCAGGATGGTGACGACCAACCTTTCGATGCGCCGCCCGCACACCCTGCCACGGCTGGGCATCGCTGCCGGGTTCGATCCCGCACGCTGGGCCCGGCTGTTTCCCGCGCCGGTCATGACCTACCTGCAAGCGACCTGCAAAGCCTGGAAAGTGGCAAGCGGCAAGCTGCTGTTTCCCGCTGAGGCCGATCTGCCGGTGATCGTCGCCGTGCGGATGAGCCTGAGTTTCCCGGTGCTGTTCACCACGGTCGAACTGCACATGGAGGACTATGAACTGCCGGGCGTGCTCAAAAGCCTGGGGGCCAAGGCCTATCGCCGGGTGCGCAAGGTGCATTTCTCTGACGGCGGGCTGACCAGCAACTTTCCGGTCCATCTGTTCGATCAGCCGTTGCCCAGCCGCCCGACTTTCGCCTTTTCGCTCGATGATCTCGATTGGGACCCGGCCGAAGTCAAACGTCGGGTCGCTCTGCCCGATCAGGCCGGGCAGGGCACCGGGGTGCGGATCAAGAAGATCGAGGATCTGACCACGTTCGGCTGGCAGGTGCTGGCTTCGGCCAAGGACTGGCAGGATCAGCTCACCTCGCAACTGGCCGGGCAGCGCGAACGGGTGGTGCACATCTATCTTGATCCGAAGGAAGGCGGGCTCAACCTGACCATGCCGGCCCGCCGGTCACGCGGGCTGATGCGTTATGGGCTGGAAGCCGGGCAGGCGTTCAACACCCGGTTCAATTTCGATGAGCACCGCTGGCGCCGGATGATCGTGCTGTACAAGGCGATGGGTCAGCAGCTGGATGCGCTTGACAAGAACTGGGTGGCTTTTTCGGCCTGGTACGATGACTATCGCACTCATGTCGGCAGCTACAAGGCCATCTCCGCGACCGACCGGCGCAACATGGCGGCCAATCTCGATGCGATACTGGCGGCCTGGAGGAAGGGTGAGCGGATCAACACCGCCGCGCGCACCTTCCCGCGCACTCCGGCGCGGGTGCGGGTTACGCCGGAATACTGATCGCAATCAGTCTTTGGGCTGGAAATCCAGGCTGGCGCTGTTGATGCAATAGCGCAGACCGGTTTCACCCGGCCCATCCGGGAATACATGGCCCAGATGTCCTTCGCAGCGCGCGCAGCGCACTTCGGTGCGGACCATGCCGTGGCTGGTGTCGGTGATCTCGGTCACCATCTCGTCTTCCACCGGCGCGGTATAGCTGGGCCAGCCGGAACCGGAATCGTACTTGGTCGCGCTGGAAAACAGCGGCGCTCCGCAGCCTGCGCACATATAGACGCCGGTCGCCTTGTTGCTCTCATACTTGCCGGTAAAGGCGCGTTCGGTGCCGTGCTGGCGCAGGATCTGGTACTGTTCGGGGCTCAGCCGTTCACGCCATTCGGCATCGGTCAGGTTCAGCTTGTCGGGCATTGAAGGTCTCCTGGCAGAGCCATGATATGGGGGGCGTGATATGGGGTCAGTGCAAGTGTTCGACAAGCAGCACCGCGCCGTCGTGGCCTGATACCCGCATGCGGGTGCCGGGTTCGGCATCGGGGCCGCGCGCCAGCCATTCGCTGTCACCCAGCTTGACCCGGCCGCTGCCGCCCTCGATCATCTGGGTTACCAGCACCGTTTCCCCCACCGACCGCGCGCCGCGATCGTTCATCATCGGGTCGGCGGCGTCGATCGGGTTGGCGCGCAGCCAGTTGCGGCCGACAAACACCGATCCCAGCGCCAGCGCCACGAACAGCACGATTTGCAGGGCCAGCCCGATCGGCAGCAGCCAGCTGGCCAGCCCCGTCACCATCGCCGCACCGGCCAGCCAGATCAGGAACACGCCGGGGATCGCCATTTCACCGACCGCCAGCAGCAGGCCCAGCGCCAGCCACAGCCAGTGCGGATCCATGTCCAGCAGGCCGCCCATCACTTCTTGTCCCCGCCCAGCGCATCGCGCACCAGTTCGCCAATCCCGCCAACCGTGCCGATCAGCTGGGTCGCTTCAACCGGGAACAGGATGGTCTTGGCATTGGGCGAAGTGGCAAAGGCGGCAACCGCTTCGGTATATTTCTGCGCAACGAAGTAATTGAGTGCCTGGCTGCCCGATCCGGCGATGGCTTCACTGACCACCTTGGTCGCCTGGGCTTCGGCCTGGGCCGAGCGTTCGCGCGCTTCGGCATCGCGGAAGGCGGCTTCCTTGCGCCCTTCGGAGGACAGGATCTGGGCCTGTTTCTCACCCTCGGCCCGCAGGATTTCGGCGGCGCGCAGTCCTTCGGCTTCGAGGATCTGGGCGCGCTTTTCGCGTTCGGCCTTCATCTGCCGGGCCATGGCGTTGGAAATATCAGCCGGGGGCCGGATGTCCTTGATTTCGACGCGCGTAATCTTGATCCCCCACGGCGCGGTGGCGTGATCGACGACCATCAGCAACTTGGCGTTGATCTCGTCACGCTTGGACAAGGTTTCGTCCAGATCCATGCTGCCCATCACCGTGCGCAGGTTGGTGGTCGTCAACTGCATGATCGCGACAAACAGGCTCGACACTTCATAGGCGGCCTTGCCGGCATCGAGCACCTGGAAGAACACGATCGCATCGACCCCGACCATCGCGTTGTCCTTGGTGATGATTTCCTGCCCCGGAATGTCCAGCACCTGTTCCATCATGTTGATCTTGTGGCCAACCCGGTCAACGAACGGGATGATCAGGTGCAGCCCCGGATTGGCTGCGAGCGAGAATTTGCCGAGCCGTTCGATCGTATAGACATAGCCCTGGCGCACCACGCGCACGCCCATCGCCAGAAAGACGAAACCGAACAGCAGCAACGTCAGCAGGAAACCACCCATGGCAAGCACCTCTTTTGCGGTTAGGACTGTGAACTTAGCGTGTGCCTGTCTGCCCGCAAGCAAAACCGGATCGACAGGATTGGCGCCATGCTTAACCCGAAAGTAACCAGAAACACGGTATTCCCCACCGCATGATCCAGGATAATCCCGTCAAGTGGAGCCAGGGCTTTCACGGCTCAGAGCATCCCGAAACTGCCGCGATCCGCGTGCAAAAGGAATATGTTGATACCATGATCGCGCTCAAGCGTGAGAACATGGACCGGATCTATGCCTATGTCACAGGCCTGCTGGAAAAGGCCAAGGAAGAGCTGGGCCATGCCCGCAGTGGCGGCAGCAGCGGCGATGGCCGCCGCATGGCGCTGCGCCAGCATGTTGATGAAATCGCTTCCTATATGAAGGGGCAGGCGCTCGATCTGGAATTGCCGCCAACTTACGGCGATGCAGGGGGCGCGCAGCTGCGCGATCATTACGTGCTCGATCAGGTTCCGGCCTATTTCGGGCGAGTGAAATGCCTGCTCGACCAATGGTATGACAGCCACTTGCTGGCGGTTTACGACGAAGTAGTGATCCTGGTGAAGCCGCGCGGATCGACCGTTTCCGGGCAGTCAAACAACAGTTAGGGTCAAGACCTGTTAACCGCGCCTTCGAGGTTTGAGTCAGAATGGCTCAGGGCTAGGAAGGAAGGCGCGGGAATATGTCGATATTTCAAGACTTCCTGACGAAGCGCTAGGCCATTCTGCCGCCTCGAAGGCGCGGTTAATAGGTCCTGACCCTAATCCGCCCAGTACAGCGCTTCGGGATTGTCGATCAGCAGCAGGCGCTGCAGCTCGTCCGTCGGGGCGATGCGGGGGAGCATGTCAACCAGATGGCCGTCATCGGGCACCGCATCCTGCATATTGGGGTGCGGCCAGTCGGTGCCCCACAGGCAGCGCGTGGGATAGTCCGCGACCAAGGGCGCGACGCTTTCGGCGAACATGTCCCACGGATCGCCATTTGCATCGAGCCGGTCCGGGCAGGTCGCCTTGAACCAGATATCGTCGCGGCTGTTCAGGAAACTGCGGAACGCCTTCATGTCCGCGCCGTCAGGCCCCTGGGTCACATCCGGGCGACCCATGTGGTCGATCACCAGCGGCACGGGAATCGCGTCCATGAACGGGCGCAGTTCCTCAAGGATGTCAGCCTCGAAATAGATCACCACATGCCAGCCTTGCGGCAGCCGCCGGGCGACCTCCAGGAACTTGTCCTTGGGCGCGTCATCAACCAGCCGTTTCAGGAAATTGAAGCGGATCCCGCGGATCCCGCCATCGTGCAGCGCCTGCAGTTCGGCGTCGTGAATCATGGGATCAACCACCGCCACGCCGCGGGCCTTGCCATTACTTTTCGCAATGGCATCCAGCGTCGCGGCATTGTCAGTCCCGTGGCAGCTGGCCTGGACGATCACGTTGCGATCGAACCCCAGATGATCGCGCAAGGCGAACAGCATGTCCGGCCCGGCATCTTCGGGCAGGTACTTGGCCTTGGCGCTGAACGGGAACTCCGCCATCGGCCCGAACACGTGGCAATGCGCGTCAATCGCACCGGCTGGCGGGACGTAGAGCGGCTTCGACGGATTGCCGTGCCAGGAAACGATGCGGTCAGTCATGTTACCAGAACTCCAGAACAGTGCTCTCTTCCCTTCAGGGGAGAGATACGCAGGCTTGCGGGCTTGTCCCGCTAGCCGAAGTTGAGAGGGGGAGGCCGTGCACTCCCCTCTCCCAACCCTCTCCCCGCAAGGGGAGAGGGCTTTTAGCCAAAGATCACTCCATCCATCAGCTTGCGCGCAGTGCGCAGCAGGGCGGCGCTGGTGACGGCGCCGGTATCGTCAACTTCCAGCACGCAGCTCATCTCGCCGGTCGGATGCTCTACCGACAGGGTCTTGCGCGCGCCGGCGGGGATCTGTGCCACGGCATGGGCAGGGGAGCCTTCCAGCAGCGCCGCCGTGGCGACGCTGACTGCGGCCAGCACGCCGATCGTGGCGTGGGCGCGGTGGGGGATAAAACTGCGGGTGCAGATCGCGCCGCCACTGCGGGGCGGAGCGACCAGGAACATCTTCGGCACAGTCTTGTCCTTCACATCGCCCAGGTTCATCAGCGGCCCGGCGGCGAGCCGGATGCTTTCGATCCGGGCGCGCAGCGGCGCGAGGGCTTCGCTCTCCAGCTCCTCGCGACTTTCATAGCCGGTTGCGCCCAGCGCCTGCGCCTGCATCACGATACAGGGCATGCCGTTGTCGATCAGGGTGCATTCCACCCCTTCGATCACGTCCACCACTTTGCCGCTGGGCAGCAGCGCGCCGCAGCTTGATCCGGCAGTGTCGCGGAACAGGGTCGGGACCGGAGCGTGCGTGCCGGGCACACCGTCAATCGCGGCATTGCCAGCATAGGTCACCGCGCCGTCCGGCGTCTGCACGGTTGCCACGGCGACTTGCCCGGTGTTTTCCATGTAGATCGCGACTGGCGTTTCATCGCCGCTGACTGCGACCAGCCCGCGTTCGATCGCGAACGGGCCGACGCCTGCCAGGATATTGCCACAGTTCTGCGCATCGGTAACGATCGCCTGATCGACGAACACTTGCAGGAACAGGTAATCGACATCGATCCCCGGCCGCACTGACTTGCTGACCACCGCGACCTTGCTGGTCAGGGGATCGGCACCGCCCATCCCGTCGATCTGGCGGGGATCGGGGCTGCCCATCACCCGCAGCAGAAACGCATCGCGCGTGGCCGTGTCGGCAGGCAGATCGCCTTTCAGAAAATAGCCGCCCTTCGACGTCCCCCCGCGCATCCACATGCAGGGAATGCCCGTCCCCATCACACCAACCTCCGTTCGTGTCGAGCGAAGTCGAGACACCCGGCGCAGGGTGAGCGTGTCTCGACTACGCTCGACACGAACGGCTGCGGTGCGCTGTGGCTCGGCCTAGACATATTTCAGCCCCATCTCGGCCAGCTTCTCGCGCATCTTGTACATGTCGAGCCCGAGTTCACCGGCAGCGAGCCGGGCACGCTTGTCACCTTCATTGGCTTCGCGGGCCTGGGCGGCGGCGAGCACTTCTTCCGCCTTGGCGCGCGGAACCACGCAGACGCCGTCATCATCGGCGACGATCACGTCACCGGGCTGAACCGGCGCCCCCGCGCAGACCACCGGCACGTTGACGCTGCCCAGCGAGGCCTTGATCGTGCCTTGGGCGAACACCGCTTTCGACCAGACCGGGAACTGCATTTCGGTCAGGTCTTTCACGTCGCGGATCCCGGCGTTGATGATCAGCCCCCGGCACCCGCGCGCCTGGGCGCTGGTGGCGAGCAGATCGCCGAAATAGCCGTCCTCGCACGGGCTGGTCGGGGCGATCACCAGAATGTCGCCTTCCTTCAGCTGTTCAATCGCGACATGGACCATCCAGTTGTCACCCGGAGGGGCGCTGATCGTCACCGCGCTGCCCGCAATCCGCGCACCGGTGTAGATCGGGCGCATATAGCTGGCGAGCAGGCCGGTGCGGTCCTGCGCTTCGTGGACGGTGGCGACGCCGCATTGGGCCAGGCCGTCGATCACTGCCAGGGGCGCTCGTTCGATGTTTTGGACGACAATACCGCTCATTGCTCACTCCCGGAATTCTGCACAGCCGGTCATGCGCGCGGGGCCATCCAACCGATAATGCGAAGTTGGCGCTGGCCATAATTATTTGCTAATCGACTGGATGAGATGATCGATCGGCCGCCCAATATCCGGCATTATGCAGCGCTGGCGGCGACTGTCCGTCACGGCAGCCTCAGCCGGGCAGCGCGCGCGGTCAACCTGTCGCAGCCTGCGTTGACCCAGGCGATCACCGGGCTGGAAGCGAGCCTGGGGGTGACCCTGTTCCAGCGCGGGCCGCAAGGGATGACCCCGACTGAACCGGCATTGCTGCTGGCCCCCCGCGCCGAGGCGGCGATCCAGCATGTTGGCAGCCCGCGCGTGACGGGAACGCAGGTCCGCGCGTTCCTGTCAGTGGTGCGTGCGGGTTCCTATGCGGCGGCGGCGGAAGCGGCGGGGATCAGCCCGGCCTCGCTCCACCGCGCGGTGGCCGATCTATCGGTGGCCTTGGGGCAATTGCTGATCGACCGGCGCGGGCGCAGCCTGGCCCTGACCCCGGCGGGCGAACGCCGCGCGCGCGGGTTTGGTCTGGCCATGGCCGAACTGCGTGCAGGTTTGGCCGAAGTGGCCGAATGGCAGGGCAAGGCGGGCGGGCGGATCGCGGTAGGGGCCATGCCGCTGTCGCGCGCACGCTGGTTGCCCGAAACGATCGCGCGGTTCATTGCCGCCCATCCCGGCGTGGACGTAGTGGTTCACGAAGGCAGCCATGCGGAACTGGCCGGGCCGCTGCGCAATGGTGAAATCGACCTGATGCTGGGCGCGCTGCGCGAAGTGGCGATGGTTGACGATCTGGCGCAGGAGCCGGTGTTCGAGGATCGCCCTGCGCTGGTAATGCGCGCCGGGCATCCGCTGCTGGGCGCGCATGATGTGGCGGAGGCGATGTTTGCCTATCCGTGGTTCCTGCCGGGCCGCGAAACGCCGCTGCGGCGCTATTGGGAAAGCATGGTCCGCGCCATGGGGCGCGACGTGCCGCATGTTGCGGTGGAATGCGGATCGACCATGATGATCCGGCAGCTGCTGCTGTCCGGCGATGCCCTGACGCTGCTTTCGCCTGATCAGGTTTCGGTCGAATTGCAGGCCGGAGTGCTCGCCGCGCTGCCCACGCCCGTTCCGGTTGCGCGCACGATCGGCGTGACCACTCGTGAGGGTTGGCGACCGACCCAGACCCAGGCGGCATTTGTGGATCTGCTGCGCGAAGTGGGGCAATCCCTCTAATTTCTTCCCAGAACGGGGAGGAATGGATTCGCAAATCCTGATAGGTCCGGGCGTCATTCGATTAGCCGCTGCGGCCCCGCGCGCGCATGTCGGCGGCGATGCAGAGTGACCTTGCCCTGATCGGATTCGGTGAAGCCGGATCGACCTTTGCCGGTGCTGCCGGGTGGGGAGAACGCGCGCGCGGGTGGGATCTCCTGCCCGCGCGCCGCGCCGCCATGGCTCAACAGGGGTTGGCCAATTCAGCCAGTGCCGAAGCCGCTCTGGCCGGGGTGCCGGTGGTGCTGTCGCTGGTTACGGCGGATCAGGCCCTGCCAGCCGCTCAGCATTATGCCCCCTATCTGGCGCAGGGCGCGCTGTGGTGCGATGGCAATTCGGTCGCCCCCGATACCAAACGCGCGGCTGCGAAAGCGGTTGAGGCGGCGGGCGGGCGCTATGTCGATCTGGCGATATTGGCGCCGGTCAATCCGGCGAAGCTGGCCGTGCCCTTGCTGTTGGCGGGCGGCGCAGCAGCAGAGGCCGAGGGCAAGCTGCGCGCCTTGGGCTTCAGCAATCTGCGCGTGGTCGGTGATGAAGTGGGCCGGGCCAGCGCGATCAAGATGATCCGTTCAGTCATGGTCAAAGGGATCGAGGCGCTGAGCGACGAGATGATGGCCGCGGCCGAAGCGGCGGGCGTGGTGGACGAGGTGCTCGCCTCGCTCGACGCCAGCGAAAAGAGCCAGCCGTGGGCCACGCGCGCGGCCTACAATCTGGAGCGGATGCACACGCACGGCGCTCGGCGTGCGGCGGAAATGGAAGAAAGCGCCAAGACGCTGCTGTCGCTGGGAGTCCCCCCGGTGATGACGCGCGGCACGGTTTATCGGCAGAGACAAGCTGCCAAATTGACCCAACCCCCATTCGCGTCGAGCGAAGTCGAGACGCCGCGCGCTGGTGTCTCGACTTCGCTCGACACGAACGGGACGGGGGAGGAGTAATCTTACTGTGACCATGATCATCGATTGCCACGGCCACTACACCGTGCTGCCCAAGGCCCACGACGAGTGGCGTGAGGCACAGAAGGCGGCGTTCAAGGCGGGGACTGCATATCCGCCCTATCCCGAAATCTCGGATGACGAGATCCGCGAAACGATCGAGGCCAACCAGCTGCGCCTGATCAAGGAACGCGGCGCGGACATGACGATCTTTTCGCCCCGCGCCAGTGCGATGGCGCCGCATGTCGGCGATCAGAGTGTGGCGGTGAAGTGGGCGCAGGTCTGCAACGACCTGATCGGGCGCGTGGCCGGGCTCTATCCTGATGTCTTCGCCCCGGTCTGCATGTTGCCGCAAAGCCCCGAGGCCGACATGACCAGCTCGATCGCGGAGCTGAAGCGCTGCGTCGAGACGATGGGCTTCATCGGCTGCAACCTCAATCCCGATCCGGGCGGCGGTCACTTCAAGCATCCGCCGCTGACGGACCCTTACTGGTTCCCGTTCTACGAAACGATGTGCGAGCTGGACGTTCCGGCGATGATCCACGTTTCGGGCAGCTGCAACCCGGCGATGCACGCCACTGGTGCCTATTACATCGCCGCCGATACCATCGCCTTCATGCAGCTGCTGGAAGGGGACCTGTTCAGCAAGTTCCCCACATTGCGCTTCATCATCCCGCACGGCGGCGGCGCGGTGCCGTATCACTGGGGGCGCTATCGCGGCCTTGCAGACATGCTCAAGAAGCCGGACCTGCAAAGCCACCTGATGAACAACGTGTTCTTCGATACCTGCGTCTATCACCAGCCTGGGATCAACCTGCTGGCTGATGTGATCGAGAACAAGAACATCCTGTTCGGCAGCGAAATGGTTGGCGCGGTGCGCGGGATCGATCCCACGACCGGGTTCTATTTCGATGACACCAAGCGCTACGTTGATGCACTGGATATCAGCGACGCTGAACGCAGCGCGATTTTTGCAGGCAACGCCCGCCGGGTCTTCCCGCGGCTCGATGCCCAACTGAAGGAACGGGGCCTGTGAAGCAGAACATCCACGAATACCTCGCTGAATTTGACGATATCCCGGGCACCCGTGTCTATACCGCTGCCCGCGCCCGCAAAGGCTATTGGATCAACCAGTTCGCGATGAGCCTGATGAAGGCGGAGAACCGCGAACGGTTCAAGGCGGACGAGCAGGCCTATCTGAACGAGTGGAAGCTGTCGGGCGAGGCCAAGGACGCGCTGCTGGCGCGCGATTACAACCGCCTGCTCGATCTGGGCGGCAACGTCTATTACCTCGCCAAGCTGTTCAGCACCGATGGGCTGAGCTTTGCCGAGGCGGTCAGCACGATGACTGAATACACCTTCCCGGAATACCGCGAGATGATGAACAACGGCGGCCGCAGCCCGATTGGCAACCGCTCGATTAAGGGAGGCTACTGATATGGCCCGCATTACCGCCGGCGTCGCCTCCAGCCACGTGCCGCTGCTGGGTGTCGCGGTCGACCAGGGGAAGACCCAGGACGATTACTTCGGCCCGATCTTTGCCGGGTACGAATGGACCAAGGAATGGGAGCGCCAGCAAAAGCCCGATGTGGTGATCCTGGTCTATAACGATCACGCCAGCGCCTTTGACGCCAATATCATTCCGACTTTCGCGATCGGTTGCGGCGAGCATTACAAGAGCGCCGACGAAGGCTGGGGCCCGCGCCCTGTGCCTGACGTTGAGGGACACGCCGACCTCGCCTGGCATATCGCGCAAAGCCTGATCCTTGATGATTTCGACATGACCATCATCAACGAGATGGACGTCGATCACGGGCTGACTGTGCCGCTGTCGATGATGTTCGGCCAGCCCGACAAATGGCCGTGCAAGGTGGTGCCACTGGCGGTCAACGTGGTGACTTATCCGGTCCCCTCGGGCAACCGCTGCTGGGCGCTGGGTGAGGCAATTGCCCGCGCGGTGGAAAGCTTCCCCGAAGATCTCAACGTGCAGATCTGGGGCACCGGGGGCATGAGCCACCAGTTGCAGGGCCCGCGCGCCGGGCTGCTCAACCGCGAATGGGACAACAAGTTCCTCGACCTGCTGGAAGCGGACAACGACGATGTGCGGCATATCCCGCACATCGAATACCTGCGCGAAACCGGCAGCGAAGGGATCGAAATGGTGATGTGGCTGATCATGCGCGGCGCGCTGGGCAAAAAGGTCAAGCGCCTGCACCGCCATTACCACATCCCGTGCAGCAACACGGCCATCGGCCATATTGTTCTGGAGCCTGCTGAATGACCCAACCGATCCGTATTGCCCTGGCTGGTGCCGGCGCCTTTGGCGAAAAGCACCTCGACGGGCTGAAAAACATTCCGGGCGTCGAAATTACGTCGATCATCAGCCGCACCGGAGAACAGGCCGCTGCCGTTGCTGCCAGGTACGGCGCGAAGCACAGCTCGACCGAGCTGGAGGACGCACTGGCGCGCGACGATGTTGACGCGGTGATCCTGTGCACCCCCACCCAGATGCACGCCGCGCAGGCGATTGCCTGCATGGACGCAGGCAAGCACGTGCAGGTGGAAATCCCGCTGGCCGATAGCTGGGCCGATAGCGAAGCCGTGCTGGCCAAGAGCCGCGAGACGGGCCTGACCTGCATGGTCGGCCACACTCGCCGCTTCAATCCCAGCCACCAATACGTCCACAACCGGATCAAGGCGGGAGAGTTCAACGTCCAGCAGATGGACGTCCAGACTTATTTCTTCCGCCGCCGCAACATCAACGCCAAGGGCGAACCGCGCAGCTGGACCGACCACCTGCTGTGGCACCACGCCGCGCACACTGTCGATCTATTCGCCTATCAGGCGGGCAAGATTGTGCAGGCCAATGCCATCGAAGGCCCGATCCACCCCGAACTGGGCATCGCGATGGACATGTCGATCCAGCTGAAAAGCGAAAGCGGCGCGATCTGCACCCTGTCGCTGTCGTTCAACAACGACGGGCCGCTTGGCACTTTCTTCCGCTACATCGGCGACAGCGCGACGTACATCGCCCGCTACGATGATCTGGTGAACGGCAAGGAAGAACCGATCGACGTTTCCAAGGTGGACGTCAGCATGAACGGGATCGAACTGCAGGACCGCGAATTCATCGCTGCGATCCGCGAAGGGCGCGAACCCAATTCGTCGGTGGCCTCGGTCCTTGATTGCTATAGGGTGCTGGGCGAACTGGAACAGCAGCTGGAGGCGGCGCGGTAGGATGATTGGCAAGCGCAAATTGGGCGGCCGGGCGGTAAACCCGGTCGGGCTTGGGTGCATGACCCTGTCATGGGCCTATGGCACCCCGCCTGAACGCGCGGACAGCGCCCGGTTGCTGCATCAGGCGCTCGATCTGGGATACGACCATCTCGACACCGCCAATATCTATGGCCTGGGTCACAACGAAACGCTGATCGGCGAAGTGTTGAAAGAGCGGCGCGACGAGTTCTTTCTCGCCACCAAGATGGCGATCGTGGTCGATGGCCCCAACCGCGGGATCGATTGCTCGCCCGAAAGCATCCGCCGCTCGATCGATGAATCGCTGACCCGGCTGCAGACTGACCGGGTCGACCTCTACTACATGCACCGCTTCGATCCCAAGGTGCCAATCGCGGATTCGATGGGGGCCATGGCCGAATTGGTCCAGGCCGGGAAGATCGGCGGCGTCGGCGTGTCGGAATGGTCCGCCGCGCATATCCGCGAAGCCCACAGCCATCATCCGCTGACGGCGGTGCAGACCGAATATTCGCTGTGGACCCGCAACCCGGAAATCGCGGTGCTGGATACCTGCCGCGAACTTGGCATTGCGTTCGTGGCCTTTTCACCGGTCGGGCGCGGCGCGCTGGCCGGCGGGGTCCGCGATGTCGATGCCTTGCCGGAAAAGGACATTCGCCGGGGCATGCCGCGTTTCCAGGGTGACAATTGGCCCAAAAACCTGGCCCTGATTGATGCTTTCGCCGCGATTGCGGCACGCGAAGGACTGACCCCGGCGCAGCTCAGCCTGGCCTGGGTCCACGCCAGCGGGGATCATGTAGTGTCGATTCCCGGCACCACCGTGCCGGATCATCTGGCCGAGAACATCGCCCGCTGGGACTATGTGCTCTCTGCCGAACTCAAGGCCGAGCTTGAGGCGCTGATCAACCGCCACACGGTTTCCGGGCCGCGTTATGCCGCAATGATGCAGGGTACGATCGATACGGAGGAATTTGCCTGATCGGCTGGTCGGCCTAAAATCTCTGCACCACGCAAATTCACTCTTTTGAATTTTTCACATGGGTGATAAACTGTACGCAAGGCTTACTAATGGGCCGCGTTGGAGAGAGGGAGGATCAAGGCATGACCAAGCTTTGCACAAGGTTCGGCATCGGCGCCAGCACACTGGCAATGGCGCTTTCAGCAGCACCGGCATTCGCGCAGGAAGCCGATGCCAAGGACACTGCCGATACCGAAATCGTCGTGACCGCGCAGTTCCGCGAACAGAAGCTGCAGGACACCCCGATCGCGATCACCGCGGTCAATGCCGAAATGCTGGAACGCCGCGGCCAGACCGATATTACCCAGGTTGCCGCGCAGGCGCCCAACGTTACGCTGCGCCCGCAGCCGCAGAACGGTGGTTCGGGCCTGATCGCCTTTATTCGCGGCGTCGGCCAGACCGATTTCAACTATGCGCTCGATCCGGGCGTCGGCGTCTATATCGACGATGTCTACATCCCAACGCTGTCCAGCTCGCTGCTGGAACTGATGGACCTTGACCGCATCGAAATCCTGCGCGGGCCGCAAGGCACGCTGGCCGGCAAGAATTCGATCGGCGGTGCAATCAAGCTGTTCAGCACCAAGCCCAAGGGCGATAATTCGGGATCGCTTTCGGTCAGCTATGGCTCGTACAAGTCGCTCAACATTCGCGGCATGGCCGATCTGAAGCTTTCGGAAAATCTGGCCGTGCGCCTGTCAGGCATGGCCCGCAGCAATGACGGCTATGTCGGCATGCTCGATTACGGGCTGACCCACCCCACGTCGAACGTCCCGGCCAATCTGGCGCGCGGCAGCGGCAATGGCGATTATTCGACCATGGGCGGGCAGAACGTCACCGCAATCCGTGGCGCGCTGCGCTGGACTCCGACCAGCACAGTCGAAGTGAATATTTCGGGTGACTACACCCGCGAAAATTCCGAAGCGATCCCCACCGTGCTGATCGCAGCGGGCGCGGTGGCTCCGGCGGGAACCACGTTCAATCCGAACTCGGTGGCCAATTCGGCTTCGTTCACTGGCACGGGGCTGAACCCCTGGCTGGTCGGCAAGAACGGCGCGCAGGTCAACATGAGCTGCGCTTTCGTGCCGGCTGGCCCCTACAGCTGCGATACCGGCGGCAATCTGCTCGGCTGGGATCCGCGCTTTGTCAGCTATTCCAACTTCCTGGATAACACGCGGCCGACCGCCCAGGCACCGTACAAGCCCTATTACGCCATGCCGGTGACCAAGTTCAACGGCTGGGGCGTGCATGGCAGCCTGAAGTTCGATCTCAGCGACAGTGTGAACCTGCTCTATATCGGGTCTTACCGGGCCTATGAATCGAAATTCGGACAGGATCAGGATGCCACTCCGATCCCGATCGCGCAGCTCGACAACCAGCTTAACCACCATGCCTGGAGCTCGGAACTGCGGCTCAACTTCAAGGCTGGTGACGGGCTGGTCGAAGGCACCGTCGGCGGGTTCTACCTCAAGCAAAAGGGCACCTACACCGCCCGCGTCGATCTGAACTATGTGACCCCGGTGATCGACTTCATCCATGGTCCCGATACCACGCCCAGCAGCACCAAGGCGCTGTTCGCCACCGCCACGTTCCACCCGACCGAGGCGATGAGCATCACCGGCGGCGTACGCTATACCAAGGACCAGAAGGACTACACCTATTTCCGGTCCAACCCGGACGGGACGATTCCCAACGGGTTCAAATGTTTCGTCACGAATGGCGTGTTCTCTGAACCGAACTGCATCCTTGCCGGGATCTACAACGTCACCGGCACCTTCAAGGGCAACCGTTGGGATTGGCGCGGGGTGGTGGACTATCGCTTCAGCCGCGAATTCCTCGCCTATGCCTCGGTCTCGACCGGGTTCAAGGGCGGCGGCGTCAACCCCCGTCCGTTCGTTTCGGACCAGGCACTGTCGTTCAATCCGGAAACGCTGACCACTTACGAAGTGGGTTTCAAGGCCGATTTGCTTGACCGCCGGATTCGCCTGAACGGGGCGGGCTTCATCAACAAGTACAGCGACATCACGCTGGGCAAACAGGTGTGCCCGGAATCCTCGCTGCCCACACCGTGTCTGCGTCCGGCCAATATCGGTTCGGCTGACGTCAAGGGCTTCGAATTTGAAACCACGATCCGCCCGGTCGAAGGTTTCACGCTCGATGGCAGCTTCAGCTATCTTGATTTCAAGTACACCACCCCGTCAGCGGCTGGCCTGCTGGTCGGCACCGGGATCCCGGCGAACGGCATCACGCCCTATACGCCCAAGACGGCCTATTCGGTGGGCGCTCAGTATGATCATGAAATGACCTCGGGCACGGTCACGCTGCGTCTCGACGGGGCGTACCAGAGCGCGATCTACACTTCGTCGGAAAACACCGTGTGGTCGCGGATTCCGGGCCGGTTCATCAGCAACGGGCAACTGTCGTTCACTTCGGCCGACAAGGCCTGGAAAGCGACGCTGGAAGTGAAGAACCTGTTCGACAAGTACTATTACATGTCGGTCAGCGATGTCACCACGGCGCTGGGCGCGGTTACCGGTGTGCCCGGCCTGCCGCGCACCTGGCAGGTTTCGCTGAAGCGCACTTTCTGATCGCGGTTTGACCCGCAGCCAAAAAAAGAGGGGCGTCGCCGGTCTGGCGGCGCCCTTTTTTTCGTGCTAGAGAACCGTAACAATAGTTAGGATGAGGATCATGGGCAGCTTTCCGCAGACCCCCTATTTCACCGGGCTCAACGAACCGGTCGGGCAGGAAGTTCGCCTGACCGGGCTGCCGGTGCAGGGCACGATCCCGCCGGAAGTGCGCGGCAGCTTCTACCGCGCGGTACCCGATCCCGCGTTCCCGCCGAAATTCGCGGACGATCACACGCTGTCGGGCGACGGCATGGTCAGCCGCCTTTCGTTCAATGCCGATGGCAGCGTCGATTTCGCGATCAAATTCGTCGAAACCGCGCGGCACAAGGCGGAAACGGAACTGGGCCGGGCGCGGTTTGGCAAATACCGCAATCCGTTTACTGACGATCCCGAGATGGCGGGCGTGGACCGCACCGTCGCCAATACCACCCCGGTGTGGCACGCGGGCAAGCTGTTGATGGCCAAGGAAGATGGCCGCCCCTACCGCGTTGATCCGCTGACGCTGGAAACGCTGGGCAGCTATGATTTCGGCGGCGCGCTCAAAAGCGAGACGATGACTGCGCATGTGCGGATCGATGCCGCTACGGGTGAACTGTTCTTCTATGGCTATGAAGCCGACGGGCAGGCCAGCACGAAGGTGGCCTATTGCGTGGTTGGCGCAGACGGCACGCTCAGCAGCGAGCAGTGGTTTGATGCGCCGTACTGCGCGATGATGCACGATTTCGCCATCAGCCAGAACTATGCGCTGTTCCCGATCTATCCGACCACCAGCGACCTTGACCGGCTCAAGGCCGGGGGGGAGCACTGGCATCACCAGCCCGAGCTTGACAGCTGGCTGGGGGTGATGCCGCGCTATGGCAATGTCAGCGAGATCAAGTGGTTCAAGGGTCCCAAGGGCGTCCACTCGTACCATATGATGAACGCGTGGGAGGATGCAGACGGCCTGCTTCACTTCGACGCGTGCCTTAACAGCACCAACGCTTTCGCTTTCATCCGCGAACCTTCGGGGATCTTCCTGCAACCCTGGGAAATCAAGGGTGCGCTGACGCGCTGGACAGTCGATCCGCGGGGGCCCGCTGGAGAGGTCAAGGAAAGCGAGATCGGCCCGCCGGGCGATTTCCCGGTGATCCCGGCGGCGAAACAAGGTCAGCCTTATGACCTCGGCTGGATGCTGACGATGAACCCGGACCTGCAGGGGCCGCCACTGTTTGCCGGGCCAGTGGGGGTCAGCTTCAACATGCTGGCGCGGCTGGACGGGATGCAAAGCGCTGCGCCGCAAGTAACCCAGGCGCTGCCGCTGCCGCCAATGGGGGGATACAATGAACCGGTCCACGTCCCCTCGGCCACGCCGGGTCATGCTGGCTGGCTGGTTATGATTGTCGATCAACAGACCGGTGACAACCAGTTCCACCATGAATGCTGGATCGTGGATAGCGGCAACCTTGGCGCTGGCCCGGTCGCGCGGATCACCATCCCGACCCGGCTGCGCCCGCAAGTCCACGGCTGGTGGGTGCCGCAGGCCCAGCTGGACGTCCTGGCATGAGCAAGATCGCAATCACCGGTGCCTCCGGCCAATATGGGCGGATCGTTACCCAGGCGCTGGTCGATCAGGGCCGCGCCGCCGATCTGATTCTGATGAGCCGCAGCCCGGCCAAGCTGGCCGACATGGCCGCGCAGGGCTGTGAAGTGCGCTATGGCGATTATGACCAGCCTGCCAGCATGGTCCAAGCCATGGCCGGGGCGCAGCGATTGCTGCTGATTTCCGGCACCCGCGTTGGCGCGCGGGTGGCACAGCATCAGGCGGCGGTCGATGCGGCCGGGGCGGCGGGGCTCGGCCACGTGGTCTATACCAGCTTCATCGGCATCGACGATCCCGCCAATCCTGCCGAAGTGCGCCACGATCATATCGAAACCGAACGCCTGATCCGCGCCTCTGGCCGGCAATTCACTTTTCTGCGCGACGCCCATTATGCCGATGCGATGATTCTGATGGCCGGGCCCGGGGTGATGGCCAGTGGCCAGTGGATCAGCAATGCCGGGCAAGGGCGCGAGGCGATGGTCTGGCGCGAGGACTGCGCGCTGTGTGCCGTCGCGGTTCTGGCGGGCGAGGGCCATGCCGGACAGACCTATGACATTACCGGCCCGGAACTGCAGACCTTTGCCGAGGTTACGGCGCTGATGGCCGCAGCAACCGGCGTGCCGCTGGAATACGTGGCGGTGGATGACGACGCGCAATATGCGATGTTCGACGCGATGGGCATCCCGCGCCGCCCGGTCGACGATCAATATGTCTCTGGCATTCCGTGGAACAGCGACGACATGGTCACCTTTGGCCAGGCGATCCGCGAGGGGTTCCTTGAGCTATGCTCAGGCGATGTGCAGCGCCTGCTCGGTCGCCCGCCGCGTTCGGTGCGGCAGATGATCGAAGACAATGCGGAAACGCTGCGCGCGGCGGCGCTCTAATCCCGCCACAGCGCGTCGAGCGCGGGTTTGAGGTGGTCGCGGTGCGCTGGCGGAACCTTGGCGACCAGCCAGTGTTCGAACAGTTCGATCACCTGACGCGCCTCGGTCAGTTTGGCTTCACCTGTTTCGGTCAGGTGCAGCGAGTGCGACTTGCCGTCGAGCGGACGGCGGGTGATCAGGCCCGCATCGGTCAGGCGCGCCAGCAAGGGCACCATGTTGGCGCGCTGGATATCGAGCATGCGGCCAAGCTGGCTGGCGGTCAGCGTTTTATTCGCCCCGATCAGCAGCAGCGCCGAAACATCGGCATAGCGCAGCCCCAGCGGTTCGAGCCGCCGCGAAAACTCCGCCATCATCGCCGAGGCAGCGCGGCGCAAGGCATAACCGGGAAGATCGAGCAGCGGGTCTTTCATGTCTCTCCAATCCTCCCCCCTTGGGGGAGGTGCCGAGTGCAACGAGGCGGAGGGGGACTGGCGCGCTGCACGCCCTCTCCGTCAGCCCTGCGGGCTGCCACCTCCCCCAAGGGGGGAGGATCGATGGTTGTTAGCAATGGCTATTGTGCATAGCAATTCGTTTTGTTATATCTCATAACAACATTGCCAAGCCAACGAGGATTGCCATGAGCCAGACCGACCGCGCCGAAGAGGATACCGTTGCCTTCACCGTTGAAGACGGGATCGCCTGGGTCAAGTTCAACCGCCCGGAAAAGCGCAATTGCATGAGCCCCAAGCTCAACCGCCAGATGGGCCGCGTGATCGCCGATCTGGAATTTCGCGATGACGTGAAAGTGCTGGTGCTGACCGGCGAGGGTGAGGCCTGGTCGGCGGGCATGGACCTCAAGGAATACTTCCGCGAAACCGAGGAGCAGGGTCTTGGCATGATCCGCAAGAGCCAGCGCGAAGCCTATTCGTGGTGGGAACGCCTGCGCTGGTATGAAAAGCCGACCATCGCCATGGTCAACGGCTGGTGCTTTGGCGGCGGCTATGGCCCGCTGTTCGCCTGCGATATCGCGATCGCGGCAGACGATGCGCAGTTCGGCCTGTCCGAAATCAACTGGGGCATCCTGCCCGGCGGCGGCGCGAGCAAGGTCGTTGCCGATCTGATGCCGCTGCGCAAGGCACTGTACCACGCGATGATGGGTGAAAACCTGACCGGCAAGCAGGCCGAAGCGCAAGGTCTGGTGACCGAGGCAGTCCCGGCTGACCAGCTTCATGCCCGCGTGCTCGAAATTGCCAATGCGCTGAAGGCCAAGGACAGCCACGCCCTGCGCGCGACCAAGTGGGCAGTGCGGCGGATGACCGAAATGACCTATGACAACGCCGAGGACTATCTGATCCGCGCGCAGGAAGCCCTGCACAACTTTGGCGGCGTCGAGGCCCGGCATGAGGCGACACGCCAGTTCCTGGATGAAAAGAGCTTCAAGCCGGGGCTGGGCACGTTCGATACCAGCAAGATCAAGCGTTGATCCCTTCTTCGTCATTGCGAGGAGCATAGCGACGAAGCAATCCAGTGCGGCGCTAACCCCCCTGGATCGCTTCGCTCCGCTCGCAATGACGAATGGATGGGGCTAATGCTCGGCCTGGATTGCGGAGGTAACAATGCGCGAGGCCCTGATCGCCTATGTCGAGCGGGATGGCACCCGCCCCTATTACTACGCCAACGCGCACGAAAAAGACTGTGTGCCCGTAGCGCTGCATCCCATGCCGGTGCACGATGCCCGCCAGATCGATGCCCACATCGACCGCGAGGGGTTCCAGCTGGTCCGCCACACCAGCGCGATCACTGACTGGACCGATCGTAACGCGCTGGCCGCAATTCACCGCGCCGAAGTTGCCGCGCTGATCAAGGATGTGATCGGCGCGGATGAGGTTCAGGTCACTGCCCCTGGCATCCTGCGCTTCAGCGAAAAGAGCGGCAAGGCTGGCAGCACCGATAATTCGCACCCGGCGCGCTTTGCCCATGTCGACATAAACGATGTCACCGCCGCGCAGTTTGCCCAGCGCGGGGCGGGCGGGCGAAAGTTCACCCGTTGCGCCGCCTATAACCTGTGGCGCGCGCTCAGCCCGGCGCCGCAGGATGTGCCGCTGGCGCTGTGTGACGCACGCAGCGTTGCCGATGCGGACCTGATCGTGGCTCAGGCGATTTTCGATCCGGTTGATGGTTCGCCCGAATGGTCATTTGAAAGCTGGGTCGCGGCGCACAATCCGGCGCATCGCTGGTATTTCTATCCCGACCTGCGGATCGACGAAGCAGTGCTGTTCAAGACCAATGACAGCGATCCGGCCCGCGCGCACTGCATCCCGCACGTCGCTTTCGACGATCCGCTGGCCCCGGCGGATGCGCCGCCGCGCGTCAGCATCGAAATGCGCGCAACGGCGTACTGGTGGGCCTGAATTCCTCCTCCGAGCTGGGAGGAATAGAGCCAATTCCCCGCTCCAGACACTCGTCACCCTGAAACACGTTCAGGGTGACGGAGTTCTGGTTCGGGCGGGCGATCCCCGGCCTACAGCCCCTTGTACAGCGCCAGCAACCGGCCCCAGGCACGGTCCGCTTCGGCCTTGTCATAGATCGGCGCGTCAAGCGTGCACCAGCCGTGATCGGCGTTATAGACTTCCACTTCGGCCGGGCGCCCTGCGGCCTTGGCGGCGTCGCGGAAGGCGTCCTTGTCTGCCGGGGCGCGGGCATCATCGTTGCGCGCGATTGCGATCAGATAGCTGGCCTGGGTTTTGGCCAGCAGCCGGTGCGGGCTGCCGGGCTGATCGGTAACGAGACCCCCACCGTGGAACGATGCCGCCGCCTTGATCCGGCTGGGCACAGCATAGGCCGCGCGCACGGTGTAGGGGCCGCCCATGCAATAGCCCTGGGTGCCGATTCCGCGCTTGCGGTCCACCGCCTTTTGCGCATCGAGGAAATTGACACAGGCCCAGGCGTCCTTGACCGTGCCTTCGGGCGTGATCGCGGCGATCATCGGCTTTAATTTCGCCTGCCCATCGGGGGTGCGCCATTCGGCGATCGAATTCATGATCGGAGCCGGGCTGGAACGATAATAATGGTTGAGCACCAGCACGGCATAACCTTCACCCGCCAGCCGCCGCGCCATTTCCTTGTAGGCATCGCGCAGCCCGGCGATATCGGGCCACAGGATCACGCCGGGGTGCTTGCCTTTGGCCGGGTGAACGAAAAAGCCATCGGCCATGCCATCATCGGTCTTGAAGCTTACCGTGGCTTCCTTCAGCGCAGCCTTGCCTTTGGCGAATGCGCCGGTGCTTCCGGCAGCCAGCAGGGCCGCGGTGCCGATCGCGGCAAATTCGCGGCGGTTGAGCCCCTTGGCGGCGAGGGCGGCTTCTTCCTGTTCGGCGGTAAAATCATTACACATGGCGCACTCCTGTTCTCCCCCAGCCGGGGAGGATAGCGCCGGAAGCGGCTACGTCCACCATTCCTGACCCTACCTCCGCTCGACACGAATGGAGGTGGTTTTAGGACTGATCCGTCAGTGGTTCCGCTCAGGTCAGATCGCTGATCGAAATCGCTTTGCCCGCCAGCGCCGCATGATTGGCCGCGCGGCGCAGGCGTTCCACTTCCAGCCGTTCAGGCGGAGCAATATCGTCCGGCAGCGCGGCCAGGCTGTCATCATAGATCGCCTTGAAGTCCTCGGCGAATTCGGGGTGGGTAAAGATCAGACCCCGGTCTGCGCTCATCCCGGCGACGATCCTGGTCCCGGCTTCCAGCGGGTCCATCCCGGCCTGAAACGCGGTGCCGAACTGTTCCAGCTCGGCCTTGTTGATCGCGCCAAACCCGCTCTCTGCAAATTCCGCCGGGCGGCGAAAGGCGCTGTCCCAGGCGTTGGTGCGGATCAGCGCCGGGCAGACGAGCGAGCAACCGATCCCCAAGGGCACCAGATTGTAGCGCAGCGATTCGGTCAGCCCCCGCACCGCGAACTTGCTGGCGGTATAGATCCCGGCCTGCGGGCCTGACAGGTAAGCCGCCATAGAGGCGATGTTGACCACGTGGCGCCGCCCGCTCGCGGCTTTCAGCTTGGGCAGGAAGGCGACAATCCCGTTTGCCACCCCGCCAAAGTTGACCCCCATGATCCAGTCGAAATCGGCATGGCTGGCCTCTGCCGTGTCACCGAACACGCTGACCCCGGCGTTGTTGCACAGCACGTGGACTGCGCCGAAATGCGCCTCTACCTGATCGGCGGCCTGGGCCCAGCCGGCGCGGTCCAGCACGTCCAGCTTGACCCACAGCGGCTCTTCACGCCCCTGCTCGGCAAACCAGCGCGCAGCTGCGGCGCGATAGTCCTCATTGCGGTAGGACAGGGCAAGCCGCATCCCGGCACTGCTGAAGGCTTGCGCGATCCCCAGCCCCAGCCCGGATACGCCGCCGCTGATAAAGGCCACCCGGCCCTGCCATTCGCTCATTGCCAAATTTCCTCTCGCCAAATCGTTCACGATTGTTAGCATTACATACAAATCAATGGGAGAGTCGAAATGTCCGATGTCGAATTGCGCCTCGCGGCCCTCGAAGCGCGGATCGATGAGCTGGAGGATCTGAACGCGATCCGCCGCCTGCAGAACGCCTATGGCTATTACATCGACTATAACCGACCCGAGGAAGTGACCGGGCTGTTCAGCCAGGACGGCGCGGTGGTGTTCCTGTCAGGCGAGTATCGTGGCCATGCCGGAATCATGCGGCTGTACGGCACCTGGTTCCAGAACCTGTTCACGGGCGGACGGCGCGGGCCGGTAAAGGGCCTGCTGCTCGATCACTTCCAGTTTCAGGACGTGATCACGATCGCGCCCGACCGCCAGACTGCCAAGGGCCGGTTCCGCGGCGTGCTGGCGGGCGGCTGGCACGATGCGATCCGCGATGCGCTGCCCGAAGGGATGCCGCAGCAGTTCTGGGAGGCCGGGATATATGAAAACGACTATGTCCGCGAGGACGGGGTGTGGAAGATCCGGCGGCTTAACTACATGATGCAGTGGCAGGCCGATTACGAAACCGGCTGGGCTCACACGATCGCGCATTTGCAGCCTGCGGCGCAGTGCTATCCCGAAAACCCGATCGGTCCCGACGTGATCCTGGAGGAAAGCGAATGGCGCCCGACCTGGCCCGAACGGCAGGAAGTGAGCATGAGTTTTGCGCATCCCGTACTGGGGGCGGAATTTGTGATCGAGCATTTCCGCAAGCTGCAGGGCAAGTGGCCCTGATCTGACGCGGGACGGCGATCAGCCCAGTTTCACGCCTTCGTGGTGGGCACGGATCCAGTCGGTCATGTTGGCAATGACCTTGTCGGACAGCCCGGCAAGATCGCGCAGTTGGCGGGGAGACAGGCCAGCCAGCAAGTCGCGCGCCACCTGCTGTGCAGCGGGCAGGCTGTGCGCATAGGCCGCTTCGCCCGCCGCGCTCAGCCGCACGGGCTTGCGGCGGCGGTTGTCACGATCCTGCGCGTCCTCGATCCAGCCCTTGTCGCGCAAGGTGGCCAGCGCGCGGCTGACGTTCATGGCGGGGACGCCCATGATCTCCACCAGATCATGCCCGGCCAGCGCGCCTTCACCGGCCAGCGCCATCATCACTTTGAGTTCGATCTGGCTGATCCCGCTGGGGTCACAGACCCCCTCTTTCATCGGCGCGTTGATGAAGCTGCCCAGCTTGAGCAGGCGAACCAGCAGGTCGAACTGATCGTCCTGAGTGGCGGCTAAGGGGGTGGCTGGTGCGTCCATGGCCGAGCCGTATCCTCTCCCGCGCGTCCGCGCGCAAGGGGCGAAACGCTGGCCTTTGGCCCGGCAAGCTAACAATCGTGACCTTTTTGCATCACTCACGCGAAATGTGTGGTGGACGCAAGCAGGGCTTGCCTTTGCAAATATTGTATGTCTTACTCACTAAATCGAGGTGGCCCCCAGAGGCCAGCACAAGGAGAGGGAAATATGGCCAAGCATTCCGGCATGACAGCATTTTGGCGCGCGGGCCTTGCGCTCGGCGCGTCGTCGCTGGCGATGGGCATTGCTGCACCTGCCATGGCGCAGGATCAGGCGAACGATGATGAAAGCGCAGGCCGCGAAATCGTCGTTACCGCGCAGTTCCGCGAACAGAAGCTGCAGGACACTCCCCTGTCGATCACCGCGGTTGATGCCGGGCTGCTCGAATCGCGCAACCAGACCGATCTGTCGCAGATCGCGCGGCAGGCTCCCAACGTAACGCTCAACGCAATGGGCGGTGCTTATGGCTCCTCGCTCGGTGCCTCGATCCGCGGCGTCGGACAGTTTGACTTTAACCCGGCCTATGAACCGGGCGTCGGCATGTATGTCGATGACGTCTATTACGCCACGCTGACCGGCGGGATTTTCGACCTGCTCGATCTTGAGCGCGTCGAAGTGCTGCGCGGGCCGCAGGGCACCAACACCGGCCGCAACGCGATCGGCGGCGCGATCAAGCTGTTCTCCAAGAAGCCGACCGATGGAAATTCGGGCACGGTGCAAGGCACCTATGGCAGCCGCAATCGCACCGAACTGCGGGCGAGCGCGAATTTCACGCTGGCCGAAGGGCTCTATGGCCGCGTCTCGGGCGTCTACAAGCGCCAGGACGGCTATGTTGACCAGATCGACTATGGCTGCGCCAAGCCCGGCAATGCCGAAGGGGTCGCCCCGCTGCCCAGCACCGGCAGCAAGGGCTGCGTGATGTCCAAGCTGGGCGAAGTGGACTATTCGGGGATCCGCGGTTCGCTGCGGTTCAACCCGAGCGACACGTTCGATTACACTGTGACCGCCGACTACACCTATGAAAACCGCAGCAATGCGGCCGAAGTGGTGACCAGTTCGACCAAGGCAGCCACGGTCAACGCGCTGTGCGGCAAGTTCTGCACCTATGCCAGCTTCTATCTGCCGGCCGGCGGCCAGGTGGGCCAGGGCTATTTCATGCCCAACACCACCGAGTTCAAGGGCTGGGGCGTGTCGGGCAACGGCAAGATCACCATGTCGGACAGCCTTAACCTGCAACTGATCACGGCCTATCGCAGCTATCGCCAGATCTGGGGCACGGACGACGATTTCTCGCCGTTCGCGGGCCTGGGTGCGGGCGGTTACAACGATCTGGACTTCTGGTTCTTCAGCCAGGAACTGCGCCTCAACGGCAAGGTCGGCGACATGGTCGACTGGACGCTCGGCGGGTTCTATTCGAAGCAGCAGTCGACCTACTTCACCCGCCAGGACATCCGCTACATCGCGCCCGGCCTGAACTTCCAGTTCATGGGCAACGATCCGGTCCGCGCCAATTCCAAGGCGGTGTTCGGTTCGGTCTTCGTCAAGCCGACGGAAGCCCTGACGCTGACTGGCGGCCTGCGCTATACCGACGAGCACAAGGATTACACTTTCGTCCGCAAGAACTATGACGGCACGAAGTCGATCTTCCTTGGCGCGCTTGATGGTGTGGTCGCCACCTATGATGGCGACAAGATCGACTGGCGTCTGTCGGCCGACTACCGCTTCTCGCCGCAGGTACTGGCCTATGTCACGGCCGGCACCGGGTTCAAGGGCGGCGGCGTGACCGCACGTCCGTTTGACGCCGCGCAGGCGCTGAACGGTTCGTTCGGTCCGGAAACGGTCACTGCCTATGAAGCCGGGATCAAGACCGACCTGTTTGACCGCAAGCTGCGGATCAACCTGTCGGCCTTCATCAACGATTACAAGGCGATCCAGCTGCCGCTGATCTCGTGCGCTTCGCTCGGTTCGCTGGCTCCTTGCGGTGCCCGCCAGAATGCGGGTGACGGGAAGATCAAGGGCTTCGAAATCGAAATGATGGCGAGCCCGGTTGAAGGTCTGGATATCGATGCCTCGCTCAGCCACCTGACCGGTAACTGGTCGACGATCGACGCCCGCGTCGGCAATGCGATCCTGATCACCGATCCGATCGTATCGCCCAACTGGAAGTACAGCTTCGGCATCCAGTACAAGGCCGATATGGGCGATGCGGGTTCGATCACGCCGCGCTTTGACCTGGCCTATACCGGCAAGAACAGCGCGGGCCGCGTGGTTGCTGGTGGTCCGATCGATTTCTACCCGGCCTACACGCTCGGCAACGCGCGCCTGACCTGGAAGAACAAGGGTGAAGACCTGTCGATCAGCCTTGAGGTCCAGAACCTGTTCGACAAGTACTACACCCCGTTCCGCTTCGCCGCGGTGCAGGCCTTCTCGGGCACGATCTATTCGCAGGTCGGTCGTCCGCGTGAATGGGCGGTTACGCTCAAGAAGGAATTCTGATCGATATTCTGACCGGCAGCATGGCTGCCAGCCAGGTGGGGATGGGGGCGATCGGCAACGGTCGCCCCTTTTCCTTTGCGCTGCGTCCGGAGCTGTGTAATTCTAACAATTGTTATAAACATACCGGGAGAGTCGCGGCATGATCGATCGTGCGCGCTATGACCAATACCTCGCCGCCTTCAATGCGAAGGATTACGATGCGGTGGCCGATTTCTATGTCGAACCGCCGCGCATGGAATTCTTCGGGATCGTCATCACCTCGCGCGAGGAGTTGAAGGCGTTCTATGCCTGGCTCCATTCCTACGTAAAGGAAAGCGTGACGCTGCGGGGCTTCGCCGCCAGCGAGACCTGCACCGCCTGCGACGCGATCGTCCGGATCGAGGCGCTCCGCGACCTGACCCGCGAGGAGCTTGACGCCAAAGGCGCAACCGGGTTCTTTCCGATCCGCGCGGGCGAAGTGCAGGAAATCCGCCAGTTCATTTTCTACACGGTCAACGACGGCAGGATCGAAAAGGTCGAAGCCGCCCTGCCGCCACAACTTTGAAGAGGTCTGCCATGCTGCCCCAAGGCGTGAATATCGCCCATCCCGACAAGCTTTACATCGGTGGAGAGTGGGTCCTGCCCCACAGCGGCCGCCAGCTTGAAATGGTCTCGCCCAATACCGAACAAGTCGTCGCGCGCTGTGCCGAAGCGGACGAGGTGGACATGGATAAGGCCGTCGCCGCCGCCCGCGCCGCGTTCGATACCGGGCCCTGGCCCACACTGCCCCCGGCTGAGCGGGTGGCAGCGTTCCGCAAGCTGGTCGCGCATCTGGAAACCCGCGTGCCCGAACTGGCCGCAGCCTGGACCGCGCAGATGGGCGGGCTGGTCAGCTTTGCCGGGCCGATGCACGGCGGCGGAGTGATGGGGCTGGCCCAGATTGCCGACTTTGCCGAAGCGTTCAAATTCGTCGAGCAGCGCCCCTCCATGGGCGCCGCAGTGGGTCTGGTGGTGCACGAACCGGTTGGCGTGGTTGCGGCAATCGCGCCGTGGAACGGGCCGTTCGGGATCATGGCCAACAAGGTTGCCTATGCCCTGCTGACCGGCTGCACCGTGATCATGAAGCCAAGCCCGGAAACCCCGCTGGAAGCCTATATCATTGCCGAAGCCGCTGAGGCTGCGGGCCTGCCGCCCGGCACGGTCAATCTGGTCCCCAGCCACCGCGAGGCGGCGGATCATCTGGTCTGCAACCACGGCGTAGACAAAGTCAGCTTCACCGGATCGACCCTGGCGGGCAAGCGGATCGCGCAGGTCTGCGGCGAACGGATCGCGCGCTGTACGCTGGAACTGGGCGGCAAGAGTGCGGCCATCGTGCGCGATGATTTCCCGACCGAAGCTGCGGCGCAGCTGCTGACCGGCACGCTCAACACGCTGTCCGGGCAAGTCTGCGCCATGCTCAGCCGCGCGATTGTCCCGCGCCACCGCCACGATGAACTCGCCGCCGCGATCAAGCAGGAAATGGCCAAAGTGGTGATCGGCCATTCCGATGATCCGGCCACCCAGCTGGGCCCGTTGGCGATGAAGCGCCAGCTGGAACGGGTGGAAATGTATATCGAGGAAGGCAAGCAGACCGCCGATCTGGTCTGCGGCGGCGGGCGGCCCAGCCACCTTAATCAGGGCTATTTCATCGAACCGACGCTGTTCGCCAATGTCGATAACCACAGCCGGATCGCGCAGGAGGAAATCTTCGGCCCGGTGCTGTGCCTGATCCCGTGCGAGGACGAGGAGGATGCGATCCGCATCGCCAATGAGAGCAATTACGGCCTCAACGGTTCGGTGCTGACGCAGGACGCTGAGGCCGCCTATCAGATCGGCCGCCGGATCCGCACCGGCGGATTCGGCCAGAATGGCCTGCGGATGGATTTCGGCCTGCCGTTCGGCGGGTTCAAGCAAAGCGGGATTGGCCGCGAGGGTGGACCCGAAGGCCTGTGGGGCTATCTGGAAACCAAGACCATGCTGCTGGATGCACTGCCGGCTGGGCTTTGAGAGAGGGACTGCAGACGATGACCGACCACATCACCGGCAAATCGATCGTCATTACCGGCGCGGGCGGGGGCTTTGGCAGTCTGGTCGCGCGCAAGGTGGCGGCGCGCGGAGCGAAAGTGACGCTGGGGGATATCAATCTGGATGCTGCCGAAGCGGTCGCAGCGGACATCCGCGCCGCCGGGGGGCAGGCGCAGGCGGTGCTGGTGGACGTGACCAGGCTGGCCCAGGTCAAGGCCCTGATTGCCGCCGCGCTGTCTGCCTATGGCTCGGTCGAAGTCATGCTCAACAACGCCGGGATCATGCCGCTGGCATTCATTGCGGATCACGAAGCCGCCTATGATGCGTGGGAACGCTGCATCGATATCAATATCAAAGGCGTGCTCAACGGCATGGTCGCTGCGCACGATCCGATGATCGCGGCGGGCCAGGGGCATGTGATCAACGTCAGCTCGATCTATGGCAATTTCCCGGTGACGGGCGCGGCGGTCTATGGCGCGAGCAAGAGCGCGGTCAATTTCCTGTCCGAAAGTTTCCGGGTTGAAACGCGCGGCAAGATCAAGGTGACCATCGTCAAGCCGACCGGGGTTCCTTCAACCGGCCTGTCGGGCACGGTGATCAACCCGGCAGCCGGGATCGGCATCGTGGCGCAGAACATGCCGGAATTCGGCGCGATGGTTGCCGGAATGCAGGATGGCACATTCCCGGCGGAGCGGCTCGACCCGGCCAATATCGACTATGCCAGCCTGGCACCGGAACACATCGCCGATGCAATCGTTTACGCGATCGATCAGCCGTGGGGGGTCTCGATTGGTGACATTACCGTGCGCGGGGCGGGGGATCATTTCATCCTGTAGGGTAAACGTCCCTTCCTACCCGTTCCGCCGTCACCCTGAACTTGATTCAGGGTTCATTTCGCAGCCAGACGAGAGCGTCGAATCGCCCGCAAACCGCGCGGCTTGATCGTTCCCAGGGCGAACAGGGCGTGCGGCACGATGAACCCTGAAACAAGTTCAGGGTGACGAAGCGGCAGAAATCAGAGCTGGCCCGGAACGCGCCGGGGCGGATCCCACGCCAAACTTTCCTACACGCGGCGAATCTGCGATAAGGGCACCGCTCTTTGACATCGTCGTTCTTCCCCACCACGCCAGTCGGCCCCCGGCTGCAACCGCGAAATTTCCTGAAACTGCGCAAGTGTCACCTTTTTAGGCGTAACAAATTCAAATAACAGGATAATAGGCCCGGACAACCTGTAACCCTGTTGTCACCTTGTCCGGACAGCCCGGTTCAACCCAGCTCCACGCAGCCGCCATCGACGTAGAGGTCTATGCCATTGATAAAGCTGGCTTCCTGGCTGGCCAGAAACAGCACGGCATGGGCAATTTCGTCACTCGTCCCCATCCGGCCAATTGGCACCACCCCGGACAGCATTGTCCGCATGCCCGCGATTTCCTCCGCGCTGGCCCCGCGCTTGAAAATTTCGGTGTCGGTCGGCCCCGGACTGACCAGATTGACCCGGATCCGGCGCGGCAGCAGTTCCTTGGCCAGGATCCGCGCCATCGCGCGCAGCCCGGCCTTGGCAGCGGCATAGGCAACATTGCCCGGCACTGCGGCGACCGAGCCGATCGATCCGGTGATCACTATTGAACCGCCATCGCGCAGCAAGGGCAGCGCGGCCTGAATCGCGAAAAAGGCCCCGCGCAGGTTGACCGAATGGATCCCGTCCCAGAATTCCTCGGTCACCGCCTCTACCGGTGCGAAGCCGCCGACCCCGGCATTGACGAACAGCACGTCGATCCCGCCCAGCTCACGCTCGATTTCGGCCATGGCCGCGCGGCTTTGCGCGGGCTCACCCATGTCGCTGGCGATCCCCAGCGCTTCGCATTCGGCCGCAGCGGCTGCCAGCGTTTCGCGGTTGCGTCCGGTCAGCGCGAGCTTTGCTCCCTCGGCCCGGAACAGCCGTGCGGCGGCAAGGCCGATCCCGGCATTGCCGCCCAGCACAACCACGCATTTGCCCGCAAAGCGCATCAGAACATCCCGTTGGAATTGGCGGTTTTTTCGGGCACCGGCTGGACCACGTCCCAGTGCTCCATCACCTTGCAGCCCTTGACGCGCAGAATGTCGACCACGGCCATGCCCCGGTCACTCTCGCTCATCCGTCCCCAGGCATGGACCGCGACCAGATTGCCGTCCGCGATCACCCGCTTGATTTCATAGCGGATGCCCGGGTTGCTTTTGAAGAAGGGCTCCAGAAAACCGATCGCGGCATCGCGGCCGGTGGCGGCCATCGGGTTATGCTGGATATAGCCCGGATCGACCCAGGCTTCGAACGCGCCGCGCACGTCCTTTTCGATATAGAACCGGGTCATGAATTTGGTCACGACCTGCTTGGGCGTCAGGCCGCAGCCTTTGGCCAGGGCCGGCTGGGGCAGCAGGGCCGCAGCGGCCAGGGCAGCAATCAGAATCGGGCGCATTTCACTTCTCCCTGTCAGAACATCGGCAGCGGGTTGACCGGCACGGCGGGCACATCCTGCAGCACGTCCCAGTGCTCCACGATCCGCCCGCCCGCGACGCGAAAGATATCGACCACGGCCATGCCGGGATCGCCATCGAACCGGATAACATGGTGATGCACTACCACATGGTCCCCGTCGACAAAGGCGCGCTTGAGGTTGTGCGTTGCGCCGGGTGACTGGACTTTCACCATGTCGAGGAAGTCCTTCAGCGCCTGGACGCCGGGCTCTGCCAGCGAACTGTGCTGGATGTAGTCGGGCGCGATATAGGCATCGACCCGGGTGCTATCCATCGGCATCAGCACGTCGCGGTACATTGCCATGACCAGATCCAGGTTGGCCTGTTCCTCCGCCGTCCGGCTCATCGCCAATCTCCCCTTGTCTTTATAACAATTGGTAAGATATGCCTGAGCGAGCAGAGGGCGTAAAGCCCGCTTGGGAGAGCTTATGGACCGCGCCGAACTTTATGCCGCGCTCGATCGTTTCCTGGCCGCGCTGGGCGCGCGTGATCCGGCCAGGCTGAATTGGGCGGCAGGCGTGCGGCACAGCGAAAACAACGTGATGCTGGTGCCTGGCGACGGCGTCTGGGCCACGATCGACCGGCTCGGCAGCTATGACCTGCGCTTTGCCGATCCGCTCACCCGGCAGGTCGGCTGGTTCGGCAGCGTGATCGAACCGGCCGAAGAATCGGCCTGCTGTCTGCGCATCGGGCTCGATCCCTCGGGCGCGATTGCCGAAGTCGAAATGGTGATCGTGCGCGATTCGGAATATGGCATGGCGCTGCCGGGCAAGCGGTTCTGGACCAAGCCGCGGCTGGAAACGAACGTGGTGGCCCCGGTCAGCCGGGCGGAAATGGTAGAACTGGCCGATGGCTATTTCTCCACCCTCCAGCTTAACGATGGCACGATCCGGACCAAATTCACCGCCGATTGCAACCGGGTGGAAAACGGGGTCCAGACCACCAACAACCCGGAATTGCAGCTGTTCCACTGGGCATCGATGGGCTGCGAAGAACAGTTCGCGCTGGGGATCTACCGCTATGATGACCGGCTGCGCGGGCGGCGCTTTCCCTTGGTGGACGAAGAACGCGGGCTGGTGTTCGCCTTTGGGTTCATCGATCATTCGGGGCGGCTGGGGCGCTATCAGCTGGCCAATGGCGAATGGAACCAAAGCCCGATCCGCCGCCCGCACAGCTTTTACCTGGGTGAATTGTTCAAGATCGACCACGGCATGATCGAAGCGATCGAGGCGGACTTCATTTCGGTGCCCTATCACACGCCCAGCCCGTGGGACCCGGCATGAAGCGGCTGCTGGTTCTGGCAGCACTGGCGCTGACCGCTTGCACTCCGCGTGAAGCAGCCCCGCCGCAGCAGGCGCAGGCGGCGGATGAGTGGACCAATCCCGGCGGCGATGCGGGCAAGACCCATCATTCCGCGCTGGGTGATATTAGTCCCGCCAACGTCGCGCGGCTGGGCCTTGCCTGGGAAGCGGACCTGGGCACGAACCGGGTGCTTGAAGCGACCCCGGTGGTGGCGGGCGGGGTGATGTATACCAGCGGCGTGGCGGGCCGCGCCTATGCCTTTGATGCGGTAAGCGGCAAGGAATTGTGGCGGTTTGAACCCGAAGTCGACATGCAGATCAACCGCACGGTCTGCTGCGATCAGGCCAACCGCGGGGTGGCGCTGGCGAACGGCAAGGTCTTTGTCGCCGCGCTCGATGCCCAGCTCTATGCGCTGGATGCCAAGACCGGCAAGGTGCTGTGGAAGGCGGATACCCGCGACGGTTCAGGGCGCGGGATCAATTCCACCGGCGCGCCCGAAGTGGCGGGCGACGTTGTGGTGATCGGCAATGGCGGCGCGGAATACGACGTGCGCGGCTATGTCTCTGCCTTTGGCCTGGCCGATGGCGAGCTCAAGTGGCGGTTCCACACCGTCCCGCGCGATCCCAAACTGGGTGCGCAGGATCATCCCGATCTGGAAGCCGCAGCCAAGACCTGGGATCCTGACAGCCGCTGGGACATCGGCGGTGGCGGCACTCCGTGGGACGCGATCAATTATGATCCGGAAACGGGGCTGGTGATCATTGGCACGGGCAATGGCGGCCCCTATCACACCGTCAAACGCAGCCCCAAAGGCGGCGACCAGCTGTACCTGTCGAGTCTGGTTGCGCTGGATGCCAGGACCGGCCGGGTCAAGTGGCACTATCAGGAAACCCCGGCGGACAACTGGGATTTCACCGCTACCCAGCCGATGATCCTGACCCGGATGACCGTGGCCGGAGAAGAGCGACCGGTGGTGCTGCATGCACCGAAGAACGGCTTCCTCTATGTGCTGGACCGCCGCGACGGCAAATTGCTCAGCGCCCGGCCGATCGTGCGGCAGAACTGGACCAAGGGGATCGACCCGGCCACCGGCAAGCCGATTCCCAATCCCGAGGCGGCCGACTGGTCCCATGGCCCCAAGATCATCTTCCCCGGCACTCCCGGCGCGCGCAACTGGCACCCGGCCAGCTTCGACCCGGCCACCGGCACCTATTTTGCCCCGGTCCAGGACATGGGCAACCTGATCCTGATGCCGCCCGCCGATCCGCCATTCCAGAAAAACGGGATCAACACGGCGGCCACCCTGTTTTTCACACCCGACCTGCAGACCAGCCTGGCGATACTGCCGCCGCCACTGGTCGCCCGGATCAAGGCGCTGCCTGCCTATCAGGAAGTTCTGCGCAACCCCGGAACGTCGGAATTGCGCGCCATCGACCCGCTTACCGGCAGGACCCGTTGGGCCGTGCCGATGGGCGGGTGGCAGGACCGGGGCGGAGTGCTTTCCACCGCGTCCGGACTGGTCTTCCAGGGCAATCTTGCCGGACAGCTGCGGGTCTTCGATGCCAGGACCGGCAAGCTGTTGAAAGCGATCGAGACCGGCACTTCGATCCTGGCCGCACCGATGACCTACAAGATCGGCGGCGTGCAATATGTGGCGGTGATGGCGGCCTGGGGCGGGGGCGGCTATCCCTATGTTCCGCGCTATTCGGCCGCTTACCAGCGCGGCAACCGTGGGCGGATACTGGTGTTCAGGCTGGATGGCGGGAAAGTTCCGCAGCCGGACCTGCTGCCCGAACCGCAAGTGGCTCCGCCCGCACCGGCGCAGCTGCCAGGCGTGACGCCCGCTGTGCTCGCGCAGGGGCAGGCCCTGTTCTATTCAGTGGGCTGTGCGCTGTGTCATTCGAACCAGCATCGTTCGATCACCCCTGACCTGCGCCGGATGCAACCGGAAACCCATGCCGCTTTCGATGACATTGTCCTGAAAGGCCAGCGAGTGGTGCTGGGCATGCCGCGCTGGGACGATCTGCTGACCCCCGCCGACAGCAAGGCAATCCACGCCTGGCTGATCACCGAGCAGGGCCGCGTCCGGCAAGAGGAAACCGAAAAGCGGCGTCGGGGCATTGCGCTTGATGCACCCAGCGCCGCTATCCTTTCGAACTACTGAGGAACACCGCGATGATCTCCACCATGGACATGCCCAATCTGGAATTCGGCTTCGCGATCAGGCTGTGGTTCACCCGCACCAGCATTGTGCCTGATATTCCCACCGGCGGCTGGCGCAGCGGGGTCTATGTCGACAAGGGCGAGATCGAGGGGCCGAAAATGAACGGGATCGCGGTGCCGGGTTCGGGCGGTGACTATGCCCACTTCCGCCCCGATGACACCGCCGTGTTCGATGCCCGCTATATGCTGGAAACCGATGACGGGGTGACGATCTACATGCAGAACAAGGGCTATCTGTGGGGGCGTGAGCCGGACACGATGGCGCGCTTGCGCAAATGGGCGTTCGAAGGCGGTGAGGCCGTGCCCCACGCGGAATATTATCTGCGCGCGCAGCCCACCTTTGAGGCGCCCAAGGGCAAGTACGAATGGCTGACCCGCCACATCTGGATCGGGGTGGGTGAGCGCAAGCCCGACGGGAACTATGTGCGGTATTATTACCTGACCTGAGCCGTTGACCGCGCCTGCAATCCGTGCTTCAACGATAACAATTGTTATAAAAAGCAGAAGGGGGAGAGCGTGAAGCTCACAACACCGCCACGCGTCAGCCCGCAGCAGTTCGATGTGGCCATGCAGGCCATGGCCGGGGTCGTCGGCAAGGACTGGGTGATGGCCAGCGATGCTGACCGCGATGCCTATGCCGATGCTTATGCACCGGGGCCGCAAGAACAATGGCCTGCCGGGGCCGCAGTGGCGCCTGCCTCGGTGGAGGAAGTGCAGGCTTTGGTCCGCCTCGCCAACGAACACAAGGTCCCGCTGTGGCCGGTCGCGCGCGGCAAGAACCTGGGTTACGGCACCGCCGCGCCGCGCATGGCAGGCAGCGTGGTGCTCGATCTGGGCCGGATGAACAAGATCCTCGAACTGGATGACAAGCTCGCCTACTGCGTGGTCGAGCCGGGCGTCGGGTTCTTTGACCTGTACGAGGAAATTCAGCGCAAGAAATTGCCGCTGTGGATGAGCGTGCCGGGCAATGCCTGGGGCAGCGTGATCGGCAATGCGCTGGAACACGGGATCGGCTACACCCCCTATGGCCTCCATGCCCGCAACCTCTGCGGGGTCGAGGCGGTGCTGCCCGACGGCGATGTGGTGCGCACCGGGATGGGCGCGATGAAGGACAATCCGGCCTGGCACCTGTTCCCGATGAGCTATGGCCCGACCTTTGATCTGGCCTTCACCCAGTCAAACCTGGGGGTCGTGACCAAGGCCGGGATCTGGCTGCAACCGGCACCCGAAAGCAGCCTGGAACTGGTGTTCGACATTCCCGAAGCGGGGGATGTGGGCTGGGTGGTCGATACGATCGCCCCGCTCAAGATTTCGGGCCTGATCGATCAGAACGTGTTCATCCCCAGCTGGCTGGGCAAGATGGTGCTGAAGGGGCAGCGCAAGGATTTCTGGGACAAGCCCGGCGCGATTCCCGAATGGCGGGTGCAGGAACTGCTGAAAGAGCACAAGCTGGGCTACTGGCAGGTCGCGCTGCGGCTCTATGGCGAAGAACCGGTGGTCAAGGCCAAGGCCGAGATCATCAAGGCTGCGATGGCGAAGAACCTGAAAGCCCCCCCGGCTGAAAACTGGTGGCGCAGCGGCGATCCGATCCATGCCTATGAAACCACCATGGGCATCCCCAGCGCCGTGCCGCTGCAGATGTCGGACTGGATCGGCGGGCGCGGCGCGCACATGGGCTTTTCGCCCGTAGTCCCGGCCACCGGCAAGCACGTGCAGGGGCAGATGGAGCTCAGCCGCAAGATCATCGACAGCTTCGATGTCGATTTCTACGCCAGCTTCACCATCGGCGGGCGGTTCGCCAACAACGTCAACATGCTGATGTTTGACCGCGACCAGCCTGAACAGATCGCGACGATGAAAAAGCTGTTCAACGCGCTGATCGATGAAACCGCCAAGGCCGGTTACGGCGAATATCGCACGCACCTGGGCTGGATGGACCGGGTGATGGATACGTTTGATTTCAACGACGGGGCGCTGCGCCGGTTCAATGAAAAAGTGAAGGACGCGCTCGATCCCAACGGGATCATCGCGCCGGGCAAGCAAGGGATCTGGCCCAGCGCCTACCGCGATCAGGCGAAGGAGGGCCGGGCATGAAGCACGTGCTGACCGTGGCCGCCGTCGTGCTGCTTGCCGCCTGTTCGAAGCAGGGCGAGGCGCCTGCCGCTCCGGCGCAGGCCGGTAAAGGCCCGCCACCGCCGCCGCCTTACCAGATGCGGCCCGAAGCGCCCGGCGGCAACCGGCTGGCAGGTGGTGACGGCAAGACCCTGTTCGAAGTGAACTGCGGCTATTGCCACCTGACCGGCGGCATGGGCACCAACTTGCTGACCAAGCAGCGCATGGCCGCGGGCGAACCGCCCGAAAAGGGCCTGCTGGCCAATCGCACCGATCTTACGGCAGACTACGTCAAGCAAGTGGTGCGGCTGGGCAAAAACGCCATGCCACCGCAAACCAAGGTCGATCTGACCGATGCCGAGCTTGAGGCGGTGGCGGCCTATCTGGGGAAAGCCAAGTGAGCGCCGTAACCCGGCGCGGCTTGCTGAAAGCCGGGGCCGTCGCTGGTGCCGCCGTGGCCGTGCCTGCGGGGGCCATGGCGTTCAAGACCGGGGCGCTGGTGGTGCATGACAGCCGCGAGCCCCATTCGCTGGCCTTTGCGCGCATGACGGGCGGGACCGGAATTGACCTTGCCGTCGAACACGCCCAGCGCTTTGCCGGTCTGCGCGCGGGCCTGCCCAAGGGGCGCGGGATCGAGGGCCTGACCCGCTGGAGCGACTATGTCGCGCTGCGCCGCGAACTGTTCAGGCAGGGCTTTCGCGTGACGGCAGAGGCGCGCAGCGGGGCGCTGATCCGGTGGAGCATGGCAGCACCGCGCTGAGCGTCTTCAGCCCGGGTTGCGGGCGGTTATAAACCAGCTCGCCCCGGGCATCAGCACCGAGCCGTCGCGTTCATATCCCCGGAAAGCTTCGCTGAGCGCCGCCCGCGCGCGGTCCGGCACGTCTAGACCGGCCGCCGCCAGTGGTGCGCGCATCGCCATGGCGTCCAGCACAAAGTCGATCGCACCATCGACACCAGCGCCGCTTCCGCCCAGCGGTTGGTCGGCACGGTGCGGTCTGAAATCGACATCGACAAAGCCTGCCGCGCGCAGCATCGCACCAGTCGCTTCCGGATCGGCGAAGCGGAACGGGCCGGGTCCGTCCGGATCACGCTGCGGCACTTCCACGAACTGGCTGATGATTGCTCCGACCACCCCGATCCAGGGGTTGTCCTGGGGGGCAGCCCAGCAAGCGAACACGGCCTCGCCGCCTGGTTTCAACCAGCTGCGCATGTTGGTAAAGGCGGTCTGGCTATCGCCAAAGAACATCACACCAAAGCGCGAGGTGAGCCGGTCAAACGGCGCGCCAGCCGCGCGCGCGATCTGGCCGTCCGCGCACTGGAAGGTGGCGTTGCTGCGGCCTTCACGGTCGCGCCGCTGATTGGCAAGTGCGATCAGTTGCGGGGCAATGTCGATCCCGGTTACCGCGCCTTCCGGCCCAACCGCATCAGCGATGGCCAAGGTCGTCAGCCCGCCGCCGCACCCCACATCGACCACCCGCTCACCGGGCCGGAACGCTGCTTCAGCGATCAGCGCCGCGCCGATCGGTGCGATCATCGATTCGAACTGGTCGATATGTTCAAGCCAGCGATTGCCTACCTCTCCGGCCCAGTCTTCCATTTCGATGTCGCTCATGGCGGGTCTCCTCTCTCACGAATTCCTAATATGGCACTTGACCTGATGATAGTCTGTTTTAGTATGCAATACATACAAAAAACAGGAAAGGTCCGGAATGGCCGAAGTCACCCTCTATCATTGGGAGCCGAACGCCAACTCCGGCAAGCCGATGCTGGCCTTGATGGAAAAGGGTGTCACGTTCGACAGCCACTACATCGACATGCTGAACTTCGATCAGCACCGGCCCGAATACCTTGCGATCAACCCGCAGGGGACGATCCCGGCGATGACCCATCGTGGCACCTGGGGTGACCGGGTGCTGGTCGAATCCACCGCGATCATGGAATATGTCAACGAACAGTTCGACGGGCCAGACCTGATGCCCGGCGATGCGCGCGATCGCTGGCGGATCCGCTGGTGGATGAAATTCATGGATCAGTGGCTCGCCCCCAGCTTCTCGATGTTCGGGTGGAAATTCTTCGTCGGCCCCAATGCGCTGAAGGCGCACGGGCAGGACAAGATCGAAGCGCAGATTGCGCGCATTCCGCTGCCCGAACGCCAGACCGCCTGGCGCAAGGCGGTGTTCGGCCTGTTCAGCGAAGCAGAAATGGCCGAAAGTGGTCGGCGGATCGGGGTGGGCATCCAGATGCTGGAGGCGGAACTGGGCAAGCGCGAATGGCTCGCCTCGGACCAGTATTCGCTGGCCGATGTGAACGGCTTCAACCTCGCCTATGCCATGCCGCTGTCGCAACCGCATCTCGCCAACGATGATCTGACCCCCAACATCATGCGCTGGCTGCGCGCGATCTATCGCCGCCCCGCCACGCGCGAATGCTGGAAACTGGGCCGCACTCCGATGGCAAGCCGGGTCGAGATTCTGGAGCAGGACTACATCCCGCCGCGCGACGAGAGCGAAGGCATTGCGAGCGGAGTGCGCTGAGATGAGCATGATCCTGTACCATGGGGAACCCAACGGTCCGTCGCTGGCCGTGCTGGCCGCACTCGCCGAAAGCGGGGTTGAGGCAGAGTGCCGCCCGATCAATCTGCTCGCGGGGGACCGCCACACATTGCCCGGCCTAACCGATGCCGTGGCCCGCGACATGGGGGTGGAAGGCGAAGGTCCGGTGCTGGTGGTCGATGGTGAGGCGATGACCGAGTCCGTGTTCATCGCCCAGTTCCTTGACGAGCGCGGCAAGCAGTCGCTCCAGCCCAGGGAGGCATTCGCCCACTGGCAGATGCTGATGTGGTGCCGCCGGATAACCGAACGCTGTGCGCCAGCGGCGGCGTTTCTGGGGTGCCGGGCCTATGCAGCGGGCAAGCTCGGTTCGCCTGCGATTGCCAGCGCGGACCTTGCTGCGCGCTGGGCTGCGGTGCAGGCGGGTGACTTTCCCGAAGAGCAGGTGGCGGATTCGGTCCGCCACGTCACTGCGACGGTGCAGCTGGTCGAGGACCAGCTGGCTGACGGGCGCGACTGGTTGATGGGGCCGCTGACACTGGCAGACTTCGAAAGCTATGGCTGGCTGACCGGAATGGTCGCACTGGTTCCAGAGGCCTTCGCCGGTCAGGACCGCGCCACTGCCTGGCTCGCTCGCGTCCGCGCCCATCCCGCCGTGCAAAACGCGCTGGCGCAGGCCACGGGTGCCAATCCTGAACAGTCCTGGGCTCCCGGCCCGGAAATCAACCGGTGGGGTTAAACCATGCGTTCCATTGACTATTTCGACCGCGGCCATGACCGCGACCCCCAGCGCCTTGCGATTATCGACACCGCCAGCGGGCTCAAGCTGACTTTTGCAGAGGTCAAGGAATTGACCGAGCGGATCGCCGCTGCGCTGCAGCGCGGGGGCTTCCAGAGCCAGGATCTGTTGGGGCTGTATGGCCCGAACGACGGGATGCTGCTGGTGGTGCTGCTGGCGATGTGGCGCGCGAATGGCAAGTGGATCCCGGTCAACACCCGCAACGCGATTGACGCCAATGCTGGCTATATCAACTATGTGCGCTGCCAGTGGATGTTCTACCATTCGTCAAAAGCGGACGAGGTGGAGCAGCTCAAAGCGCTGTGCCCGCCGCTGCGGCACTTCGTATGTCTCGATCAGCCCTGCGGCGATGATCCCAGCCTGGAGCAGTTCATGGCCGGGGTCAGCGCTGCCGACTTTGTCGAACCCGAGATCGACGCCTTCGGCAATATGATGGACATGGTCGGGATATTCCCCACCGGCGGCACCACCGGCCCCAGCAAGGGCGCGAACGTCACCAACCTGGGTTGGGGAACCATGATCGAAACCGCCGCCGATGCCATGGGCGGGCGCACTGAAGCTCCCGTAGCGCTGGTCTCTGCCCCGATCACCCACGCCGCCGGGCCGATCGCGCTTTCAACGATGAGTTTGGGGGCGACCCAGGTAATCCTGCCCGGTTTCGATGCCGAGGAAGTCTTGCAGGCCATCGATCACTACAAGATCACCCACATGTACCTGCCGCCAACCGCGCTCTATCAGCTGCTCGCCTCGCCCAAGCTGGACAGTCATGACTATTCCAGCCTCAGGATCTTCATTCTGGTCGGCAGCCCGTGCAGTCCGGAAAAGCTGCGGCAGGCGGTGGAAGTGTTCGGGCCGTGTATGTGCCAGAGCTATGGTCAGGTCGAATGCCCGATGATCGTCGCCTGGTTCCCGCCCGAGGACGTCGCGCGATTTGCGAAGGAAGCGCCGGAAAAGCTGGCGAGCTGCGGCAAAGTAACCCGTTCGATCAAGGTCGCGCTGCTGGATGACGATGGCAAGCAGGTAGCCCTGGGCGAAAGCGGAGAGATCTGCGCGCGCGGGGTGCTGGTCTCGCACTCCTACTTCGAAAAACCCGAGGAAACGGCGGAAGTGCGCAAGTTCGGCTGGCACCATACCGGCGATGTCGGCAAATTCGATGCCGATGGCTATCTCTACATTGTCGATCGCAAGAAGGACATGGTCGTGACCGGCGGGTTCAACGTCTTCACCACCGAGGTCGAAGCCTGCATCACCGAACTGCCGCAAGTGCGCGAATGCTGCGTGTTCGGGATTCCACACGAAAAGTGGGGCGAACAGGTCCACGCAGTCGTCGTTGCGGACGGAATCAGCGCAGAAGCGGTCATTACTCACACCAAAAATCGCCTCGGCGGGGTCAAAGCGCCGAAAACAGTTGCATTTATAGACTCGATTCCGCGAACAGCAGCGGGCAAGATGGATAAGAAGGAACTGCGCAAGCCATATTGGGGTGGCAGTGACCGGATGGTCAATTGATCTGACTTCGTGCCAAGCGAAGCGGGGGAATTTGGAGAGGGATTGAAATGCGTTTGAAGCTGCTTGCCGCCATCTGTCTGTTGCCGCTTGCCGCCTGCGGCAAGCATGCCTCGCCCCCGGTAACCGAAGGCGTCACCGACGCAATGATCGCCTCTGCCCCTGAAGGTGAATGGCTCACCTATGGCCGAGACTATGCCGAGCAGCGCTTTTCGCCGCTGACCTTGGTCAACGATACGAACATCGGCCAACTGGGCCTGGCGTGGAGCCACGATCTGGAAACCGCGCGCGGGCAGGAAGCGACTCCGCTGATGCATGACGGCGTGCTGTACGTCTCCACCGCCTGGTCGATGGTCAAGGCGTTCGATGCCAAGACCGGCGCGCTCAAATGGTCCTATGACCCCAAGGTCCCGCGCGACACGCTGGTCCGCGCCTGCTGTGATGCAGTCAATCGCGGCGTCGCGCTTTATGGTGACAAGGTCTATGTCGGCACGCTCGACGGGCGACTGGTCGGGCTGGATCAGAAGACTGGCAAGGTTGCCTTCGAGAAGGTCGTGGTCCCCAACCAGAAGGATTACACCATCACCGGCGCGCCGCGCGTGGCCAAAGGGAAGATCCTGATCGGTTCGGGCGGCGCCGAATACAAGGCACGCGGTTACATTGCCGCCTATGATCCGCAGACCGGCGATGAATTGTGGAAGTTCCACACCGTTCCCGGCAACCCGGCTGACGGGTTTGAAAACAAGGCCATGGAAGAAGCCGCCAAGACCTGGGGCAATTCCAAGTGGTGGGAACTGGGCGGTGGCGGCACCGTGTGGGATTCGATCACTTATGATCCCGCCACCAATCTGGTCTATTTCGGCACCGGCAATGCTGAACCGTGGAATCCGGCCGCCAATGGCCGCGCCGGCGACAGCCTTTACACCAGCTCGATCGTCGCGATCGACGCGGATAGCGGCGAGTACAAATGGCACTTCCAGGAAACTCCGGAAGACCGCTGGGACTTCGATTCCAATGCGCAAATCACTGCCGCCGATCTGGACGTGAACGGGCAAAAGCGCCGCGTGGTGCTGCATGCGCCCAAGAACGGCTATTTCTACATGCTCGATGCCAAGACCGGCCAATTCATCAGCGCCGGGGTGTTCTCGCAGCAGACCTGGACCACCGGGATCGATCCCAAGACCGGACGCGCCCAGATCAATCCCGAAGCCAAGTACGAACAGACCGGCAAGCCCTTCCTTTCGCTTCCCGGTGCCGCCGGCGCACACAGCTGGCAACCGATGAGCTTCAGCCAGAAGACGGGGCTGGTCTATATTCCCGCCAACCTGGCCGGCATGCCCTATGCCGCCGCCAAGGACTGGAAGCCCAGCGATATCGGTTTCCAGACCGGGATGGACGGCGCGCTGACAGCAGCCCCGGCTGACAAGGCGATCCGTGAAGGAGCCAAGGCGGTTACCACCGGCGCGCTGATCGCCTGGGATCCGATCAAGCAGAAGGAAGCCTGGCGCGTCACTTTCACCGGTCCATGGAACGGCGGCACGCTGTCGACCGCCGGTAACCTGGTGTTCCAGGGCAACGCCGATGGCTATTTCGCGGCCTATAGCGCGGACAAGGGTGCCAAGCTCTGGTCATTCCCGACCCAGACCGGGGTGATCGCCGCGCCGATGACTTACACCGTCGATGGCGAACAATATGTTGCCGTCATGGCCGGTTGGGGCGGGGTGTGGGACGTCGCGACTGGCGTCGTCGCGCGCAAGAGCGCCGGGCATTACAACATCAGCCGTCTGCTGGTGTTCAAGCTTGGAGCCAAGGGCACGCTGCCCGCGATGAAGAGCATCAATGACCTGCCGCTCGATCCGCCGCCGTTCACCGGCAAGCCGGAACAGGCCGCCGCCGGTGCAGACAAGTTCGCGCGCTACTGCTCGGTCTGCCATGGCGACGCCGCGCTGCCCGGCACGCTCAACCCCGACCTGCGCCGCTCGCAGTACATCAATGCCGCCGAAGGTATCCGCGCGGTGGTGATCGACGGGGTGCTGATGCACGGCGACAATCCGAAGGGCATGGTCTCGTTCAAGTCGTCACTCAGCCCGGATGATGTCGAAAACATCCGCCAGTACCTGATCAAGCGCGCCAACGAGGACAAGGCGCTGGGCGAGAAGTAGGGCCGGTTCTGATCCTCTCCATTTTTGCGTAGCACAAATGGGGAGGGGGACCGTCCGCGTAGCGGATGGTGGAGGGGTAAGGGCCTTGCAGCACTACCCCTCCGTCAATTCCTGCGGAACTGCCACCTCCCCATTTGGCTTCGCAAAATGGAGAGGGACTACGAACTCACGGCGCGATCAGGACCTTGCATTGCTGGGTCCGCTGTTTCAGCGCAGCGAACATATCGGGCACGTCATCAAGCCCAATCGTCCCGGTCACCAGCAGTCGCGGCTCGACCGCGCCCTGGCTTAATACGTCGAGCGCGTGCTCGTAGTCCTGCCGGGTGAAGAAAGCGCTGGTGACCAGTCGCACCTCCTTTTGCAGCATGGCGAAGGAATTGAACGTATCGGGCCGGGTGCACAGCCCCAGCAGCAGGATCGTTCCGCGATTGCGGACCTGCCCAACCGCCTGCGCAATCAGGCCGGGCACGCCGACGCATTCGAACACCACGTCGGGCTTGCCGTGTGGAAAGGCGCGGTCGCTGGCACCCACCGGATCGGCGGCATTGGCAATGAAAGCATCGGCCCCCATCGCCTGCGCACGGTCGCGCTGCCAGTCGGCCAGATCCTGCACCACCACCCGCGCGGCGCCCAGTCGCTTGGCCCAAAAAGCGGTTGCCAGTCCGATCGGTCCCGCGCCCAGCACCAGTGCGCTGTCGCCCGGTTTCAGGCCGGACAGCCGCACCCCGTGCAGCGCCACCGCCAAAGGCTCGATGATCGCGCCATCGGCCAGACTGGCGCTTTTGGGCAAAGGTATGCATTGGTTGGGGCGGGTGAGGGCGAATTCAGCATAGCCACCGCCCTGTAGCCCAAACTGCGCGCACCACTGGACTTCACCCTTGCGGCAATGATCGCAGGTGCCGCAGCTTTTGAGCGGGATCACCGAGACCAGATCGCCCGTGCGCAGCCCGTCCGCGCCTTTGCCCAGTGCCACCACTTCGCCCGCGAATTCGTGGCCAAACACGTCGCCTGGGCACGCTCCATAGGCGGCATCCTCGGCCATGTGCAGATCGCTGCCGCAAATGCCGCAGCGCGCCACCTTGACCAGCACTTCACCCGCGCCGGGGGCAGGGTCGGGCACATGTTCCAGCGCCAGCCGCTGCCCCAGACCGGTGAAGACCGCTGCCTTCATTTGGGCGGACCCAAGGCAACCCCGCCGTCGATCAGCAGGGTCGATCCGGTCATGAAGCTGGAAGCATCGCTGGCCAGATAGAGCGCCAGCGGCTTCATCTGGTGCGTCTCAGCCATTGCGCCCAGCGGGATGGTCGCGTCGAACGCGGCCTTTACTGCCGGGTCCTTTTTGGCCCAGCCATCGCCGATATTGGTCACGAATGGTCCCGGGGCGATGGCGTTGACGCGGATGCGAAAGCGGGCCAGCTCCAGCGCGAGCGCGCGGACCATGTGCAGCACGCCCGCCTTGGCCGGGTGATAGGGCATCGGCACGATCGGCTCCAGGATCATCCCTGCATTGCTGGCCGTGGCAATGATCGACCCGCCCGCTCCGCCTGCCTTCATCAGCCGCGCGGCGCTGCGCATGGTGTTGTAACTACCGGTCAGGTTGATCGCGATGCCCCGATCCCACAACGCGGGATCATAGGTGTCGATCTGCCCATCGGCTACGCGGCTGCCATCGGGGGCGACGAAGCCTGGCCCTTCGCCAAGGCCCGCATTGGCAAAGCAGATGTCGAGCCCGCCGAAAGCGGCCGCATGGGCATCGAACACTGCATCACAGCCCGCGCGGTCCGTCACGTCCAGCACGGCGGTGCGCACCGTAAAGCCTTCAGTGGTCAGGCGCGCGGCCTCACGCTCCAGCCCCGCCGCGTCGATGTCGGTCAGGGTTACTTTCGCACCGGCTTCGGCCATGGCCTCGGCATAGCAAAGGCCGATGCCGGATGCCGCACCGGTGACCAGTGCGGAACGTCCGGTAATCGCGAACTGATCGAGTGTCTTCACAGATAGAGCTTCTTGTTGATCGGAATGCCGTTGGCTTTGCAGTGGTTTTCATAGTGTTCCATGAACCACCAGACATCGGCGGTGAACGCGAAGGTCGCATCCGAATTGTAGAATTCGATCGGACCCTGCATCCACCCGAACAGCTTCACGCCCTGGGGATGTTCGGTGACCAGTGTGTGGCTTTCTCCCGGCACTTCCAGGATCAGCCCGCCCGGGGTCGCAACCCAGTCATACTCCAGATAGCGCACCGACCCTTCCAGGCAGACCATGGTGATGGTGCCGCGGTGCAGGTGGGTGCCGATCGCGCCGGGGCCCTTAACCCACAGGATGTTGGAGAACAGATTCTGGCGCACGTCAAAGCACAGGTGCTTGATCGCGGCATTATCGCCAAACGGAACCCACGGGCTGTCAACATCGGTCAACGCATCGATATAGCGCCCGCCGGGGCTGTATTTTTCGACCAGCGCGCGCTGGTCAAACGGTACATCCACGATTTCGGCATAGTCAGATGGCGGCACACTGCGGTCTACGGTAGCCATGTGTTCTCTCCTCGTTGATTATTGTTTGCCGCGCGCCAGCACGCGCGGGGCGGATTCCTGCAGGAACAGCGCGGCGACCCCGCCAGCGAGCGCCAGCAGGACCATGAACCACAGCGGTGCATCACGGCCCAGCGACTGTGAGAGCTGCCCGGCAATTGCCGGTCCGCCAGCGCCGCCCAAAATCTCGCACGATCCCATGCACAGGCCGAATACGGTCGCTGCCTTGTCCGGACTGACGCTTTCGGAAGGCACGGTGGCCATGAACAACGGGAAGATGCCGTTAAGCGCCCAGCCGACGAAGAAGATCGCCGCCAGCCCCCAGGCCGATCCCTGATAATACATCGCGCCCAGCGGCAGGATCACTGCCAGAAACGAACAGGCAATCATCACCGGTCGCCGCCCGATCACATCGGACAGACCGGCAATGGCAAAGCTGCCCAGCGTCGCCGAAATCCCAAGGGTGCCCATCAGCCAGCTGCCGGTGGTCTGATCGAACCCGCGGTTCTGGATCAGGTACAGCGGCATGAAGGCCCAGCAGGTAACCAGATAGGCGACCAGCGCGATCCCCATCACCACGCAAACCCAGATGTTGCGCACTTTCAGCACTTCGCGCACCGCGCCGACCCAGCCGGAAAAGCTGCCACTCTCGCCAGCCGGGGCGGCGTGCGGGTTGGGGGCGGGTTCATCAAGCAGGAACCAGATCAGCAATGCACTGATCAGGCCGGGCAGCCCGGCGATGTAGAAAGCGTTCTGCCAGCCATAATTTGCCGCCAGCCAGACCAGCACCACCGGGGCAACGAAGGATCCGAAGAAGTTCGAGCCAAAGTTCTGCGCGATCCCTTGCGCCAGCCCGCGCCATCTTGGTTCCACTTCGGACGCGACCATCGCATGGCTGATCGGCATGACCCCGCCTTCGGCAATCCCCATCAGGATCCGCGCGCCGACCAGCATGGCAAAGCTGGCGGCAAGTCCGGTCAGGAACGAGCACGCCGAAAAGGCCAGAGTGGCAATCACCAGCAGCAGCTTGCGGTTGCCGACCATGTCTGACAGGCGGCTGATCCCGAAGGCGGCCAGCGCCCAGGTGAACGAAAAGATCCCCGCCACCGCACCAACCTGTCCGTCACTCAGTTGCAAGTCCGGCTGGACGAAGGGCATCAGGAAGTTGAGCGAATTGCGATCGAAGAACACGATCCCGAAGTTGAGGCTGAGCAAGCCGACCAGCAACGCCTGATATCCGGTCGAACGGCCGGTCTCGGTGGGCGGGGCCGGGCTGGATGGTGCCTGCATTGAACTGTCCCCTTTGTGTCTAACGCGGTCGCGGTGATCAGATGAACGGACGGATCGGATCCTTGCCGTTCCAATCCTGCGCGGCCTTCCAGAAACTGGTGAAATGGGCATCCATTCCCGGCGTTACCGGCAGCAGCTCGATAAAGGCGGGGGCAGCGCAATGGCCGCTTTCAAGGAACACCACGTCCCCGCCTGTCGGCACCGGAGAGCGGAAACATTCGCGCCAGCCGCGCGCCTGATATTCGGCCAGGGCGGCATCTACATCGGTTACGGCAATCCCGTGGTGGTGCAAGCCATAGCCCCTGCTTTCGATCACTTCCCGGTAGACCGAAGGCTCTTTATCCAGCGGCTGGATCAGTTCGAACCAGGTCTGTCCGGAAAAGCCCATCGCGATCCGTTGATCTGCGGTGCTGATTGCGCCGCGATAGGTTTGTTGTCCGGCTTGCAGAAAATGGTCGATCACGAAGAACGGCCCTGCGCCGCAATCGCGAATCAGGTGGTCGATCGCGGTATCCAGATCCTCAACCACCCAGGCGATCTGGGCAACCGTGCCAAGTTGCTGGCCCCAGCCGAGCTTGCCGATCATCGCCAATCTCCCGCCTTACCGGGGATTTCGGGGGCAAAACGGAAAGCCCGCGCCACCTGTGCATCCCCTCTGGAATTTGTAAGTTATTACGCCTATTCTTGCCACAGGCAGGATGAAGCGCAAGGCGTAATCGTCAGTCTGACAAACAATAATCCGGCGCTGCGAAGCCGGCAGGAGAGGAACGGTCCATGGCGCAATCTGCCAAGCGATTCCCGTTGCCCAGTTCGGTCGGGGTGGCCCCCGGCACCGAAGCCGCGCAGGCGGCCTATCCGTGGTACATGCAGTTTGAACCGGGCGACGATACCCGTTTCTGGTTCTACAATTCGATGCATTTCCCCGAACCGATGTGCCTGTTTGATATGGTTACGGCCGAGGCGGCCTATATCGCGCTGGGGGCATCAAACACGCGGGTCCACTCGCTGCCCACCACCAAGGGGATCGATTACCGGATCGTCAACGGGCGGGTCTATATCGGCGGCCACGGCGTGACCGATCCTGCCGAGATCGAGGAACGCACTGCCGAATTCCAGCAGCGCGCGTTCTATTACTACGAGCATTGGGAGCGGCTTTACGATCAGTGGAAAGGCAAGATGAAGGCGCTGATCAACGCTGCACAGGCCCTGCCAAAGGTCGAACTGCCCCGTTACGAGCCGCTGGAAAATGTCCACGCGGGCAAGGGCGTTGCCGCCAACCACACACTGCTGACCACCTGGCACGCCACGCTGGAAGGTTACTTCCGCATGTGGCACCACCACTTCGAATTCCTGCTGCTGGGCTACGGCGCCTACATGGTGTTCTTCGATTTCTGCAAGAAGGCCTTTCCCGAGATCACCGACCAGACCATCGCCCGGATGGTAGCCGGGTTCGAAGCGGAGATCTTCCAGCCCGATGAGGAAGTGAAACGTCTGTCTCGCCGCGCGGTGGAACTGGGGGTCGATCACCATTTCATCGATAGTCAAAGCGCCGATCAGATCATGGCCTCGCTACAGGCGTCGGGTCAGGCCGGGCAGGACTGGCTCACCGCGCTGGAGAGCAGCCGCAACCCATGGTTCAACGTCAACGTCGGCGACGGGTTCTATCACTATCACCGCAGCTGGAACGACGACCTGTCGCTGCCCTTCGCGGCGATCCCCGGCTATGCCGCCAAGATCCGCGCGGGCGAGAATATCGAGCGCCCCACCGAGGCACTGATGGCCGAACGGCAGGAGCTGATCGAGGGTTACCGCGAACTGCTGGGCAGCGACGAGGAACGCGCTGCCTATGACCAGATGATCGAGCTGGCCTGCCGCGTGTTCCCCTATGTCGAGGGGCACAAGTTTTATTGCGAGCACTGGTACACCAACCTGTTCTTCAACAAGGTCCGTGAATACGGCGCACTGCTGGCCGGGCTGGGGATGTGGGACGCGGAGGAGGACATCTTCCACCTCAGCCGCTATGAGGTTGAGCAGGCGATCGTCGATGCCATGACCAGCTGGGCCATCGGCCTGCCGCCACGCGGGACGCAGCGCTGGCGACCGCTGATTGCCGAACGCAAGGCCGCGCTTCAGGTCTGGTCCGGGATGGAAAGCAGCCCGGCGCTGGGCGAGGTCCCCGATCTGATCGATGATCCGGCAATCGTCATGTTGTGGGGGATCACCCGCGAAAGCCTTGATCGTTGGCTGGATGGCGGAGAGGAGAACCCGAACGAGATCAAGGGCTTTGCCGCCAGCTCAGGCGTGGTCGAAGGGACCGCACGGGTGGTCAAATCGGTGCAGGACATCGGCCGGTTGCAACAGGGCGACATCCTGGTCTGCCAGGTCACCAATCCCACCTGGGCGCCGGTGTTCCAGAAGATCGCCGCTGCCGTGTCCGACATCGGCGGCTCGATGAGCCACGCGGCGATTGTCGCGCGCGAATATGGCCTGCCCGCGGTGGTCGGCACCGGCAAGGCCACCACCCGCATCCCCGATGGCGCCCGCATCCGGGTGGACGGTGCACGTGGGCTGGTGACCATACTGTGACCGTGGCCTGGTTTGCCGATCTGACGCTTGCTGACCGCCCCGCCGTGGGTGGCAAGGGCGCGAGCCTGGGCGAACTGATCAAGGCAGGGATCGCGGTGCCCCCGGGCTTCGTGGTGCGGACCGAAGGGTTCGAAAGCTTCGTCACTGCGCTCGACGCGGCCGAGCCACTGCGCGCGCCGGTCGAGGCGCTCGATCCTGCCGACCTCGCCCGTGCCGAGGCGGTGTGCGCCGCAGTGCGCGCGCGGATCGAGGCGGCGGCGCTGCCCGCTACGGTCGAACAGGCGGTGCGCGCATCACTGGCAGAACTGGTCCCGCAGGGTGAGCCGGTCGCGGTCCGCTCCAGCGCGACGACCGAGGATTCTGATGAAGCCAGCTTTGCCGGGCTGCAGGATACCTACCTGTGGCAGATCGGGCCGGAGCAGGTGCTGGGTGCCGTGCGGCGCTGCTGGGCCAGCCTCTACAGCCTCGAAAGCGTCACCTATCGCCGCAAGCACGGCCTGCCCGAAGCTGGGGTGGCGATGGGGGTGGTGATCCAGCGGATGGTCGATGCACGGTGCGCCGGGGTGATGTTCACCCGCAGCCCGACCACGGGGGACCGCTCGGTCATCACGATCGAGGGCGCGTGGGGCCTTGGCAGCGCAGTGGTCTCGGGCGAGGTGACGCCGGACCGCTGGGTGATCGGCAAGCTGACTGGTGAGATTCCGGTGCGCGACATCTCTGACAAGCATATCCGCCAGGTTCCGGCCCCTGGCGGCGGGATCGTCGATGAGGCGGTGCCGGACACCGAACGCAAAGTCCCCTGCCTCTCCGATGATGACTTGCAGCGTCTGCGCGCGATCGGGCGGCAGGTTGAAAAGCATTACGGCAAGCCGCAAGACATCGAATGGGCAATCGACCGCGTGAGCGGCGAGGTGCTGCTGCTCCAGAGCCGCCCGGAAACCGTCTGGGCCGCCAAAGACCAGGCCCCGGTCGCAACCGCGCAGGCCAATCCATTGGGTCATCTGATGACCGTGTTCGGAGGCCGGAAATGAGCCTGTCGGGCAAGGATGTTGCGGAGATTGCCCGGCTGCTCGATCAGTCGCGCTTTACCGAACTCAAGCTGGAGATCGGCGATTTCCGGCTGCGCATCCGCCGCGACGGGCAGAGCGGTGGAGGTTTCGCGGACGCTCCGCCGCCGCCCATCGCCGCGCCCGATCCTGCCCCGCTGCCTGTCACCAGTGTCCCGGCTGCGGGCGAGCAAGATGTCCCGGCGCCGTTTCTTGGCACTTTCTTTCACGCTCCGCGCCCCGGCGATCCGCCGTTCGTGGAACCGGGGCAGAAGGTGCGTGAGGATACGGTGATCGGGATCATCGAAGTGATGAAGCTGATGAACCCGATCCGTGCTGGGGTGGCCGGGACGGTGGTGGCCGCGCTTACCCCAAATGGCGCGGCGGTGGAAGCCGGGCAGCCGCTGATCCGGGTGGCGGTCTGATGGCCAGGATCGGCATGGTCGAAACCAGCCTGCGTGATGGCAACCAGAGCCTGTGGGCGGCGCTGGGGGTGGACAGCGCGCGCACGCTGACGGTTGCGCCGCTGATGGCTGCCGCCGGGTTCCGCGCGATCGATTTCACCACCTCGACCCACATGGGCGTTGCCGTCCGCTACAAGCAGGAAGATCCGTGGCAGCGGATCCGGCTGATGGCGCAGGCCTGCCCGGATGTGCCGCTGCAGTTCCTCTCCACGGGGTTCCGCTTCATCAGCTGGGAAACCGCGACGCCGGACTTCATGGCGCTGGCTTACAAGACGCTGGTGACCAACGGGATGCGGCGGTTTGCGCTGGCCGATCCGATGAACGATGTGGCCGGCAACCTTGCGGGTGCGCGCATGGCCAAGGCGGGCGGGGCGGATCAGGTGATCGCCGCGCTGGTCTTCACCGTCAGCCCGATCCACGATGATGCGCACTTTGCGCAGTGCGCCCGCGAACTTGCCGCGTCGGCTGATGTCGATGCGCTCTATATCAAGGATCCGGGCGGGCTGCTCTCGGCCGAACGCGCGCGCACCCTGATCCCGGCTGTGCAGGCGGTGATCGCTGGCAAGCCGCTGGAACTGCACAGCCATTGCACCATCGGCCAGGCCGATACCTGCTACCTTGCCGCGACCGAGCTTGGCGTGGACGCGCTGCAATGCGCCAGCGGCGCCGCCGGGGACGGCACTTCCAACCCGCCGATCGAACGGGTGATCGCCAACCTCAAGGCACTGGGCCACACCGTCGATGTGGACGAAGAGGCCGTGGCGCGGATCGCGCGTTATTTCGATGACCTCGCACAGGCTGAAGATCTGCCGCGCGGCATGCCGCAGGCCTTCGATGCGGCCTATTATCGCCACCAGCTGCCCGGCGGCATGGTCGGGACGATGCGGCGGCATCTGTCCGAACAGCGGCTCAGCCAGGTCGAAGGCCAGGTGATCGAGGAGATCGGCCGGGTCCGCGAAGAGCTGGGCTGGCCGATCGTGATGACCCCGTTTGCGCAGATGGTGCTGACCCAGGCGGTGATGAATGTCACCGGGGCCGAACGCTATGGCGTGATCCCGGACGAGGTGGTGCGCTATGCGCTGGGCAAGTTCGGGCGGCCCAACGTGCCGATCGCGCCCCATGTGATGGACCGGATCATGGCCAGCCCGCGCGCGAAGGAACTGGCGGCGGAGACCGGCATGGCCGACCTAGCCACGCTGCGCCAGCGGTTGGGTGCGCAGCTTTCGGACGAGGAGTTCCTGCTGCGCGCGACCATGCCTGCGGAACAGGTTGCTGCGATGCGTGAGGCGGCGGACCTGCACTATGACCCCACCAAAAGCGGCGCGATGAATCTGCTGCGGGACCTGCTCGAGCGCAGCGATGTCGAGACCATTGCCATCGCCCGCGAGGGCTTCCGGTTGGAGCTGTCGTGATGGCCGCGCGCGGGGTGATGTTCGATCTGGATGGCACGCTGATCCTCAGCGACCGCCAGCTTGGTCATTACCACCTGCTGCCCCATGCGGTGGAGGTGCTGGAGCATTTGCAGGAACGCGGCGTGCCGTTCCTCGCGCTGACCAACGGCAGCGCCTATCCCGCACGGGCGCAGGCACCGCGCCTGGCCGCGCTGGGCCTGCCGATCACGGCCGACAACCTCTACACTCCCAACTCCGTCGCCGCAGAGCTGTTCGCGGCGCGGGGGCACGGCCGGGTGATGGTACTGGGCACCGCAGGCGTGCGCGATGCGCTGGAGGAACTGGGGATCGCCACCTGCGCGCCCGGCGATGGCCATGCGGACGCGGTCTATGTTGCCTGGCATCCGGACTGCACGATGGCCGATATTCATGCCGCCTGTTCGGCCGTGCTGGACGGGGCGGCGCTCTATACCGCCAGCGATGTGCCGTTCTTTGCCACGCAGAGCGGCCCGGCCTTTGGCTACTCCTGCGCCATCGCCGGGGCGATCCACCGGGTGACCGGCACGGATGCCGAAGTTACCGGCAAGCCCTCGCTCCACGCGCTCGATTTCGTCGCCGCCCGTCTCGGCGTGCCGCGCGACGGGGTGGTGGTGGTCGGCGATGATCCGCGTGTCGAGATCGAAATGGCCCGCGCCGGCGGAGCCCTGGGCGTGGGGGTGACCACCGGCACCACCAGCGCCGCGCAGTGGGCCCAGCAATCCGATCACCGCAAACCGCATCACGTGATCGACAAGCTCGATCAGCTTCTTCTCCTTCTGCAACAGGATTGACCCCATGGCCTTGAACAACACGATCACCTTCTACGACCTGCAACACGCCAGCGGGGCGACCACCAGTCCGTTCGTCTGGGCGACCAAGTATGCGCTGAAGCACAAGGGCTTTGATCTCGACGTGGTCGATGGCGGGTTCACCGGGATCATGGACCGAACCCACCGGCGCAGCGAGCGGCTGCCCGCGATCGTAGATGACGGCGAATGGGTGCTGGATAGCTGGCTGATCGCCGAATACCTTGATGCCAAATACCCTGACCGGCCCACCCTGATCCCTGATCCCTCGCTCAAGCCGCTGATCGAATTCCTGGAAGGCTGGTTGTGGAAGACTGCCGTGGGCCCGTGGGTGCGGGCCTATGCCGTGCAGTACCGGGATCGCTGCAAGCCGGAAGACGTGCAGTACATCACCGAAAGCCGCCTCAACATGTGGGGCGCGCCGTGCGAGGAATTGGCCAAAGGGCGCGAGGAAGTGTTCGGCAAAGTCCTGCCTGATCTCGAACCGCTGCGCGGCTTGCTGCGTGAACGGCCATGGCTGGGCGGGGATACGCCCAACTATGCGGACTACCGCGCGTTGGCAGTGTTCCTGTGGTGCGCCAGCTGCGCCGATGTGCCGCCGATGACCGATGACGAACCGCTGCGTGACTGGATCGATCGCGGGTTCGACCTGTTTGGCGGGCTGGGCCGCATTCCGGGCATGAGCCCGCTGTTCGGCTATCAGCCGCGCGCTGGCGATCCCGAACCGTTTGACCGCAACCCGCGCGTGTTCGGGCTGACCAGCCGCAATACCGGCCCGGCCAGCACATCATCGGAAACGGCCCGGCTCAAAGGATGAGCTGAAAGCGGCCCTTGGTAGACACCCAAGCATGGCGGAATTCGTGTGACTTTCCGGCGGTCCATCAATTTGTAATGTATAGGGAAAAGCGCAGATTTGGCGCTGCATTGCGGCCCGGATCTGTGACTTTCCGTTTGCCGCAGCCTGCGTTGCTCGATTGCCGACAATGTCAAAGAAGCAAGCGCGAGCGATTCGGGCGAGCCTTGGCAAGCATGACAGAACCGCGCCGTGTAGGAAAATGCCCCGTCAGATCCGCATCGGATCCTGCGTTCGGGGCCGACCATCCGCGCGCGGGGAATTGCGCGACCCGTGGGCGCAAGCGGTCGGCCCCAGCCTCCCCCAGCGGGGGCAGGAGGCGGATCAGATCACGAAATCGAGCACGGCGGGCATCTGCACTTCGCGCCGCTGCTTGCGGTTGCGGTTCACCACCATGATGTCATGCAGCGCGCCGATCTGCTGGCTGCCGGTTTTGACGAACAGGAACGGCAGCAGGCCGTGGATCAGGCAGGCGAAGCCGCCCAGGATCATCCGCAGGCCAAAGCTGCTCGCCATGACCAGATGCTCACCATAGGTTTCGTCAACCGAAGTGGGGTGATCGGTGAACAGTTTGGTCAGCGACATGCGGCAAATCTCCTCGTGCGGCAGAGAATATGCACGCTGCGGCGCGAAATCATCACCTGATTTATGGCTATTTGCACAAATGTCGGTTAATTCATCCCAATGAAGGACGATATCACGCAACTTGATTCGATTGACTGGGCGATCCTCGGTGTGCTGCAGGCCGACGCCTCGCTCCCGGTGCATGAGGTGGGAGAGCGGGTTGGCCTGTCAAGCAACGCTTGCTGGCGGCGGATCAAGCGGCTTGAGGACAGCGGAGTGATCGCGCGGCGCGTGGCTTTGCTCGATCCGGCCAAGCTGGGGCTGGCGACCACCGTGTTCGTCGCAATCCGTACCAGCCGCCACGATCCCGAATGGCTGGAAGCCTTCAGTCGCGGTATTGCCCGGATTGACGAGATTACCGAATGCCACCGCATGGCTGGCGATGTCGATTATCTGCTCAAATTGGTGGTGCGCGATATCGCCCACTATGACCGGATCTATCGCAAGCTGATCGCTGCGGTGCCCGGGCTGACCGACGTCAGTTCGACCTTTTCGATGGAACGGATGAAGGCGACGACTGCGCTGGTCCGGCCGGTCTAGGCGAGTCCTTCCGGCCGATTTCCCTCCCTACCCCCGCTCGTGTCGAGCGAAGGTGAGACACCTTGCACGGCGTGTCTCGACTTCGCTCGACACGAACGGAGGTGGGTTTGAGATAGCCTAACCCTTGCGCCACAGCCATTCGAACACTTCAGGCAGGCGCCGCGCCCAGGCGTTTTCCTCGTGCTCGGCACCGGGATAGACCCGGCTTTCCCAATCGCGCCCGCGTTGCCAGGCGCTGGAGGTCAGCCGCGCGTCGATCACCTGCTGATAGGGCGGATAGAACGCATCGAGCGTGGCCGTGCCGTGATCGAGCCACAGCCGCCGCCCATCCGGCTGGCCCAGCCGCGCCGCGAACCAGTCACTCCACAGCTGCGCCACCTCGGGATTGAATTCGCCCGGCGCACTGGGAATGGCGGCGGGCCAGTGCGAGCTGACGCAGGCCCCCTGGCCGAACACGACGGGACGTTCGAGGAAGGCATAGCAGGTCATCAGCCCGCCCATGCTCGATCCCACCATCGCCGTATCGTCGCGGCCGGGGCGCGTGCGAAAAGTACCGTCGACCCATTGCTTGAGCGGTCCCGCGATCCAGTCGAGGTAAGCGTCCGAAACGACTGCTCCCTGCGCCAGCGCATCCATTCGCGCACGGACCGGCGCACTGGCCATGGCATAGGCGCTGCGCGGCAGGTACTGGCGCTGGCGGTCCTTGCCCGGAGCCCAGATGCCGACGATGATCCGCGGAGCAATTCCCTTGCGCATCGCCGCCAGCATTGCCTTGTCCGCCGCCCAGATTTTCTTGAAATTCGCTTTGGCCGGATCGAACAGGTTGTGCCCGTCGTGCATGTAAACCACGCCATAGCGCCGCTTTGACCGGTCATAGCCCGGGGGCAACCACACCGTCAGCCGCTGTTCGGGCAGGCCAGCGGCGGCAACATGTTCGAATTCCAGCAGGCGGCCCTGATCGGATCGGACTGGCGCCGGGCCCGCCAGCAGCGCTGCAAGCAGCACCAGCAGGCGGGCCGCAGCGCGGATCATTTCACTGGCACCAAACGGATCGCAAAGCCGCCGCCCGGCGCGATGCGCAGGCTCATGGCGTCCTGGCTGGTCACCACTTTGCTTTCGATCACAATCGAATGGCGCTTGGCGGTGCGATAGTCGGCATCGTCGCCATCGCGGTAGATCTCTGCCTTGTAGCGCTTGCCGGGGGTCAGGAAATCAAGCTTGAAGCTGCTGCCGCGCTCCTGTTCGTCGCCCACCGCGCCGATGTACCAGCCTTCACCGCCGCGCTGCTTGCGGGCGATGGTCACGAAGTCGCCAATCTCACCGTTCAGCACGCGGGTTTCATCCCAGTCGGTCGGCACTTCGCGGATGAATTTGAGCGGGCCGGGGTACTTGGCATAGTTTTCCGGCGTGTCCGCCGCCATCTGGACCGGCGAATAGATCACCACATACAGCGCCAGCTGCTTGGCCAGAGTGGACAGGATCGCGCTGCCCTTTTCGCCTTCAAGGCTGACCACGCCGGGGGTGAAATCCATCGGCCCTTCGAGCATGCGGGTGAAGACGATGTTGGCTTCGTGTTCGGGCGGGTTCTTCCCGGCCCACGAATTGTATTCCATGCCGCGCATGCCCTCGCGCGCCACCCAGTTGGGCCAGGTGCGGTGCAGGCCGGTGCCCTTGACCGGTTCGTGGCTGTCGAGCGCGATCTTGTAGCGCGCGGCGGTCTGCACCATCCGCAGCTGGTGGTTCACCATCCACTGGCCTTCGTGCCATTCGCGGTACTTGCGCCCATCGGCGTCCTCGCGCTCCATCTGCGCCGCATCCGTGACATAGCCGGTCTTGACCACCATGTAGCCGTTATCGGCGGCGAACTGGAACGCCTTGTCGAACTGCTTTTCGTAATGGGTGGCGGCGCCGCCGGTTTCGTGGTGGCCGATCAGGCGCACGCCCTTCTTTTTGCCATAGGCGACCAGTGCCTTGACGTCGAAGTCCTCGGTCGGCTGTGCAAAGTCCATGTCGTGACCGTTGCCGAACCAATCCCCGTCCCAGCCCACGTTCCAGCCTTCAACCAGCACGTTGGGGATCTGGTTGGCGGCCGCGAAATCGATGTAGCGTTTGACGTTTTCGGTGGTCGCGCCGTGTTTCGGTCCGCGCGCCCAGGACCATTCGCCCTTGATCATGTTCCACCACACCCCGGCGAACTTGCCGGGCTTGAACCACGAAACATCGCCCAGCTTGTTGGGTTCGTTGAGGTTCAGCATCAGGTGGCTGTGGTAGATGCCCGGCGCATCGTCTGCCAGGATCAGGGTGCGCCAGGGGGTGGTCCAGGCACCGGTCTTCTGCACTTTGGCTCCGTCCGCGCCCGGGGTCAGTGCGGCACGCAGGGTGGTGCCTTCAGTGCGGGCCACGGCCATGCCGGAATAGTCAATCAGCGCGGCTTCGTGCAGCGCCACATGGGTGCCATCGGCCAGCTTGATCGTGATCGGGGTAGCGGCGTTGCTGACCGAAGACAGCGGGGTCTTGTTGTAAAGGTATTCCTCGCGGTTCCACAGGAACGCGGGCTTCCACCAGGCGGTGCCATCCTGGGCAAAGGAAAATTCGGTCAGCTCCTCGGCAACATTGGCTTTGGCGAGACCGGCTTGCGCGGGGAATTCATAGCGAAAGCCAACCCCGTCATCATAGATCCGGAACGCGACAGTAAAGACCCGCGCTAGGGCTGTGGTCTCTTTCAGATGGACCTTGAATTCGCGGTAGCGGTTGCGGATCTTTGACCATTCGCCCCAGGGTTGGGTCCAGGTTTCATCGAAATCGCGCAGCTCGGTGCCGGTCACGGTCAGCTTGCGATCAATCTTGGCAACGTCGGTGAACAGGAAGCCCAGTCTGGATGGCGCCAGAATCGGCTTGCCCTTGCGGGTCACGGCATAGGCCGCGCGGCCATCACCATCGATGCTGAGCGTCACGGCAACGCTGCCATCGGGCGATGCGGCGCTGACTGGCGCCTGCTGGGCCAGCGCGGGCACGGCAGCCAGAGCCAGACCAAGACCCAGTGCAAAGGGGAGCGGCTTCATCTCAATTCGTCTCCTCGATCAACAGCGCGCCAAAGGGCGGCAGGTGCCCCGGCTCCGCTCCGTTGACGGCGGCCAGCACTGTGCCTGCCGCACTGAGCCCGGCGGGCCAGTCAGCGGGCTGGGAGGCCAGGTTGAACACTGATACGGTCGATTGCGAGCCCACCATGCGGTGCAGCACAAGCACCTGATCAGACACTGCATCGGCGCGGCAGTCGCCAAGTCGCAGCGCCGGATTGTTCCGCCGCAGACCCAGCAGTTCGCGGGTCAGGTGCAAAAGCGATGCGGCATCGCGTTCCTGCCGGTCAATCGCGCGCGCCAGATTGTCCTCGCCCAGTGGCAGCCAGGGCTGGCTGGTGGTGAAGCCGCCATGCTCGTCCTGCGCAGCCCAGGGCAGCGGAGTGCGGGCTCCATCACGCGACAGGGTCAGCGGCCAATTGGCGATCGCTTCGGGGTCCTGCAATTGTTCAAACGGGATTTCGACCTGAACCTGACCCAGCTCCTCACCCTGATAGACGATCACGTTGCCGCGCAGGCTGACCAGCAGCATCGCCTTGAGCCGGGCAAAGGCATCGCGGTGTTCCGGCGCGCACCACCGCGACAGGGCGCGCGGCGCATCGTGGTTTTCAAAGGCCCAGCTGGGCCAGCCCATGCCCGGTCCGGCCGGCCAGTCATGCAGCGCCTTGGTGACCAGCGCCGGGGTCAGGCGATCAGCATAAAGGAAGTCGAACCCATAGGCGCTGTTCAGCCGGGCCGGACCTTGCGTGAACTGGTGCATCTCGGAAAGGGCGCTGGCTCCGCCCACTTCGGCCAGGGTAAAGATCGCATCATAGCTATCGGTCAGGGCCCGGATCCGTTCGATCAGCTGGACGATGCCGGGATGCGACTGGTTGTACAGCCGCTGCTGGTAATCGAACGGGCGGGTGCGCGGCTTGCCGTCGTCCGGGGCAGGCGGATTGTCGCGCAATTGGGGATCGTGCATCGAAAAGTTCAAGGCATCGATCCGGAACCCGTCGACCCCGCGCTCCAGCCAGAACCGGGCCACATCCAGCAGCGCGTCCTGCACCGCAGGCAAGTGGCAATTGAGCTGCGGCTGGCTGCTCAGGAAATTGTGCATGTAGTACTGGCCGCGCCGCGCATCCCAGGTCCAGGCCGGGCCGCCGAACACCGATTGCCAGTTGCTGGGCGGTGAGCCATCGGGCTTGGGATCGGCCCAGACGTACCAATCGGCCCTGGGGTTGTCCCGGCTCTGACGGCTTTCGGTGAACCAGGCATGCGCATCAGAGGTATGGGCATAGACCTGATCGATGATCACTTTCAGCCCGCGCGCATGGGCCGCCGCGATCAGCGTGTCGAAATCGGCCAGCGTGCCGAAGATCGGATCGACATCGCAGTAATCGGCCACATCATAGCCGAAATCCTTCATCGGCGAGGTGAAGAACGGCGATAGCCAGATGGCGTCCACCCCCAGCGCAGCGATGTAATCCAGCCCTTGGGTAACCCCGGCCAGATCGCCGATCCCATCGCCATTGGCATCGCGGAAACTGCGCGGATAGACCTGATAGATCGCCGCACCGCGCCACCACGGCGTTTCCAGCGTCAGTTCGGCTTGCGGGGTAAGGCGGGTCTGTTCGTTCATGGGAGGGATCGGAATCGCATTCAGTCTTTGGCGGCGCAGACGGCAAAGCCGAATGCGGGGAGGGTGATGGTAAGGCTGCCGGGGGCATCGGCCACGGGGGCGCATTGCCCGGCAAGCGGGGAAAAGGCGGTGCTGGCGGGATTGACTTCGATCCGCTGCGAAATGCTGTGGGCCGCGGTGTTGAAAGCCAGCACCAATTCCTTGCCCGTGGTGGGATCGAACCGCGACAGGGCGAACAGCCCGGGCTTTTCGCCGGCCGTGCGCACTCTGCCCAGACCGCCAGTCAGTGCCGGGGTTTCACGCCGCACCGCCGAAAGCGTGGCGATCTGCCGGTAGAGCGGGTGGCTGCGGTCAAAATTGGCCTGGGCAGTGGTGGCTGTGGTGCCGATCAGCTTGTTGTCGTTGTATTCGGGCACCTTGGACGGGAACATGTCTTCCCGCGCCAGCTGGTCATTGCCGTCGGAGATGAAACCCTGCTCGTCGCCGTAATAGATCACCGGCACGCCGCGCAGGGTCAGCAGCATGGCGTGGCCCAGCATGGTGCGGGCCAGCAGTTCGTCATCGCCAATCGCCGGATTGGCCTGCTTCACGAACATGGCGAAACGGCCGAAATCGTGGTTGCCCAGGAAAGTCGGCATCTGCAGCGCGGCCTTGGCTCCGCCTTCGTAAAGGGCATCGTCTTCCAGCAACCGAGCGAGCTTGTCGGTCCCGCCCGGCCCGCTAACTGCCTGCTGCAAGGCAGCGGCGAGCGGCATATCAAGCACGCTGGGCAGGCCCGAGGTCCGGGTCCAGCGCGCCGTGATCGCGGGGTCGATTTCGCCGGTCGCGACTTCGCCGAAGATGTGGAAATTGGGCACCCCCACCCGCCGCGCCGTTTCCAGCATGGCGGGAACGAAGGCCTGCCAGAATTCCGGATTGACGTGACGGGCCGTATCGATCCGGTAGCCGTCGATGCGATAGCGTTCGATCCAGCCCTGGTAGATTGCGATCATCCCGGCAACCACCTTGGGATCTTCAGTCGCCAGATCATCGAGCCCGACGAAATCGCCGTATTGCGAGCTTTCGCCCTTCCAGTCGGTGTTGCCGCGGTTGTGGTAACGCGCCGGATCGTTGAGCCAGGCGGGGACCTTGGCCTGCTCTTCACCTTTGGGCACGAAGGGGGTGTAGGCGAAGGACGGATCGGTCAGCTTCGCCCAGTTGTCCGGGCGCGGATCGGTATCGCCGTTGAAGCCGGAATTGATCGGCGCGCCGTTCACCCCGCCGCGGCGCGAAAACGGATAGTCGGCCTTCCCGCGATATGCATAGTCGCCGCCCTCGCGGTAAGCGATCACGTCTGCGGTGTGATTGGCGATGATGTCCATATAGACCTTCATCCCCCGCGCATGGGCGGCATCAACAAAGGCCTTGAATTCGGCATCGGTGCCGAAATGAGGATCGACCCGGGTGAAATCGGTCACCCAGTAGCCGTGATAGCCCGAGCTTTCGTCGCCCTTTGGGCCCTGCACCGGCTTGTTCTTGAAAATCGGCGCAAACCAGATCGCGGTCGCGCCCAGACCCTGGATATAGTCGAGCTTGCCAGTCAGTCCCTTCAGGTCGCCGCCATGGTAGAACCCTTTTGCGGTCGGATCATAGCCGGTCTTCAGCCGATCGCCCTTCAGAGCGCCTTTGTCGTTCGCCGGATCGCCGTTTTCAAAGCGGTCGGGCAGGACGAAATAGACCACTTCCTGTTCAGGCGTGCGGGCACGGTAATCCTGCGCCCCGGCAAGTGCAGGGGTGAGCGCCAGAACGACGAAGGGGAACAACTTACGCAGCATGGGCAGTCTCCGCGGCGCAGTTCTGCGCAATGAATGCGCCGTGTTCCGGCAGCCGCGCCGCATCCTGCGCCAGGGCGCCGTGGAGCGCGGCAAGGAAGCCTGCAAGCTGTGCTTCATCCGGCTGATCGGCCAGTGGGTGCCAGGCCTGCGGGACAATTTCCTGGCCGATCATCACCTGCACCCAGCCAGGTACGTCGAACAGCTCATCACCGTCACGCAGCACGCGACCAGAGGCACGAAACATCGTGATCCGGTCAGCCAGACTGTCCGGCAGGGCCATGCTGCGCACAGCGTCCCACAGCGGTTCCCCGTGGCGGCCATTGGCGTGGTAATGCAGCACAATGAAATCGCGGATCCGCTCCATTTCCCAAGCGGCGCGCTGGTTGAAGTCATCGCGGCTGGCGGGATCGATCCGGCCGTCCACCGGCAGGAAATCCAGCAATCGGCTGATCGCGGTCTGGACCAGATGGAGCGAGGTCGATTCGAGCGGCTCGATGAAGCCCGAAGCCAAACCCACCGAAACGACATTGTGGCTCCACGCCTTGCGTCGCCGCCCGGCAGTGAAGCGGATCACGCGCGGATCGGCGAGCAGTTCGCCGTCGAGATCGGCCACCAGCGCGGCGGTCGCCTCATCCTCGCTGATATGGGCCGATGAAAAGACATAGCCGTTGCCGGTGCGGTGTTGCAGCGGAATCCGCCAACGCCAACCCGCGCGTTTGGCGATCGAGCGGGTGTAGGGCAGCAAAGGGCGCGTCCCGGCGCACGGCGCGGCGACCGCGCGGTCACACGGCAACCAATGGCTCCAGTCTTCAAACCCGGCCTGTAGAGTCTCTTCGATCAGCAGCCCGCGAAAGCCGGAGCAATCGATAAACAGATCGCCGGTGATCTCCTCGCCGTTTTCCAGCACCACGGCGGTCACATCGCCGTTTTCGCCATCGCGATTGACGCTGCGGATCAATCCTTCGCGCCGCGCCACACCACCGCGTTCGGCCAATGTGCGCAGCTGCGCGGCATAGAGGCTTGCGTCGAAATGATAGGCATAGGGCAAGGGCGGCAATTGGCTGTCCGCGCCGCGCTCTACCGGGGCGAAGCGGTTCGCCTCAGCCGCCACCACGTTCAGGCAATATTCGCCAAGCGGACGGGCCAGGCCCAGCTGGCGGCCGCGCAGCCAGAAATGCTGGAACGGGATCAGGCCCAGCCCGCGTCCGACCAGGCCAAAGCCATGAATGTAATGCTGATCCGGTGCCCCCCAGCCGTCAAACTGGATCCCCAGCTTGACCGTGCCCTGGGTGCGGCGCAGGAATTCCGCTTCGTTCAGGCCCAGTGCCTGGTTGAAATTGCGGATCATCGGGATGGTGGCCTCGCCCACGCCGATCGTGCCGATCGCGTCGCTTTCCACCAAAGTGACTGACCATGACGGATCGAGGAACCGGGCCAGCGCGGCTGCGGTCATCCAGCCGGAGCTGCCGCCGCCGACAATGACGATCCGCCGTGGTGCCGCGTGGCTCATGACATGGTTCCCTGCCCCGCCCGGCCGCATTGCTGCGACCGGGCGCGACATGTCTATCAGAACTTGTAGGTGAAGCCCGCCATGAAACGGCGGCCATAGTTTTGATAGTTGTGGACCTGCATCTCCGATTCGTTGTCGATCGCGATGAAGGGTTCGTTGGTCAGGTTCTGGCCCTGGATGTAGAGCGAGAGCCCGGCCAGCTTGCTGCCTTCCTGGAAATCATAGCCGATCTGCGCATCGACAATGGTTTCGCCCAGCGCGCGGCGGCGTTCGATTTCACCGCCGAAGCCAACGAACTGGCCAACGAACGATGAACGATAGCGCATCGAAGCACGGGCGTTGAAGCCAGCCTTTTCGAAGAACAGCGTGGCGTTGGCGACCCACTTCGAATAGTCGGGCATGTCTTCGGCCTTGCCGCCTGCAGTCGGGTTGATGCTGGTCTTGGTGTAACCTGCACCGCCGGTGATGCCGAAGCCTTCCAGCGCCGGGGTGATCACTTCGAACGGCAGCGTGCCGGCCAGTTCCACCCCGTACAGCTCGCCGCCCTTGACGTTGATCGGCTGGGTGATCGTGCCGATCGGGTTATAGGGGAACCCGGTCGGGATGGTGATCGGCAAGCCGGTGTAATCGAACTTGGTCGGTGCCCGGTAGATGTAGCTGTCAAAGTGCTTGTAGAACATCTGCAAGCCCAGATAGCCCTTGCTGCCAAAGTACTTTTCAAAGTTCAGATCCGCCGCCCAGGCCTTGTACGGCTGCAGCAAGGGGTTGCCGCCGGTGCCGCTGATCAGGCCGCTGGCGGTGGAGTAGCCGTACTCCTTCGACACCTTCAGATCATCCATGCGCGGGCGCTGGATTTCGCGGGCACCGGCCAGGCGGACCACGAAATCGCTGGGCAGGCGCAGCGACAGGTTCATGCTGGGCAGCACGTCCCAATAGTTCGCACCGCGGGTGGTCAGTGCCTGGCTGGCCGGGAAGGTCGCCAGGTTGAGAATCCCGGTCGACTTCTGGTCAGCGTTCTGGACCAGCACGCCGAAGTTGCCGGTCAGTTCGCCCGCGCCCAGCTGGCTCTTCACGTCAGCCTGGATATAGGCCGACATGATCTTTTCCGACACGGCATAGGCCTTGGCCGGGATGTCCTTGCTGGTGTTGGGCAGCGCGACATAGACGCCGTCGGCCAGCAGCTTGAACGGATCATAGCTCAGCATCGGGCCCGAACCGATATAGCTGAAATCGGTGGGGGCCAGGCGGTACTGGGTCGGCAGGACCAGCGATCTCGCGCCGCCAGCCAGGTTAAGATAGGCTTCAACCGGGGTCTTGGTCTTGTCGCGGGCGGTGTAGTTCACACCGGCGCGAAGGTTCGAAATGAACCCGCCTTCCAGTTCCTTGGCAACATTGGCCTGGAAGCTGAAGATCTCGTCATTGATCCGGCGATCGTTGAAATAGCCTTCCTGATGGCCGCTCGGCGCGCCGCCGCCCCAGCCAAGCGGGTCGGTCAAAACGATCTGGTTGACGTTGGAATAGTCAAGCGCGTGGCTGGTGAAGTGGGTGCCGTTCGTGTCGGTAACGAACTTCAGCGTATCCAGCACCTTGCCCGGTACGTTCAGCGTACCGGCGTTTGATTCCAGGCTCAGTTCGTTGCGCTTGGTCTTGGAATAGCCAAAGTCAAATTCGGCCGACCAGCCATCATCGCCCTGGTACTTTCCATTCAGGCCGCCGCTGAAAATATCGGCGTTGCGCTCATAACCATGGTTGTTCACCACCGCGCCTACGCCGGTGAAGGTGCCGCTGGTGATCAGGTTGCCAGTGGTGCCTGCCGGAGTCAGCGTCGCGCCCGACCAGGCCAGCGGGAATTCGATCCCGCGCTTGATCTGCTTGTCGCGGAAATGGCTGTAGAAGCCATCGGCGGTGAGAGTGAAGGTGGGGCTCATTTCCCACTGCAGCGTGCCTTGCACGGCAGTGCGCTTGACCCGGCTCGAAACGCCGAATGGCTTCATTCCGCCGATCACCTTGTTGGTGCCGCTATCGGCATAGCCCCAGGCTTCGAATTCCTGGCTCTGGTACGGATCGTCGGTATAGGCGGCAGACAGCGCCACGCCGATCGTGTCGTTGGCGAACTTGTCGGCATAAGTGCCGGTAACGCGGTAGCCGTACTGCGTGCTTTCGGCGTTGACCTTGCCCAGATCGGCATAGGTGCCGCGCGCGCCGACCGAGAGGATACGTTCCTTCAGTTCCAGCGGGCGCAGGGTCTTGATGTCAACCGTGCCGACCAGGCCCTGATAGACCAGCGAGGCCATCGGCGCCTTGTACACGTCAACCCGGCGAACCACTTCCGACGGATACTGATCGAATTCAACGTTGCGCTGTTCACCGGTCGAGGTCTGTGGGCGGCCGTTCATCGTGGTCGAGGACAGGTCCGGGCCCAGGCCGCGGATTGCAACCGAATTGGCGCGGCCGAACAGGCGCTGCGAGGTGAGGCCGGGCAGACGGGCGATCGATTCGCCGATCGAAGCGTCGGGCAGCTTGCCGATGTCTTCGGCCGAAACCGATTCGACGATCGTGTCGGCCTTTTTCTTGGTGTTGACCGCGTTCTGCAGCGAGGCGCGGAACCCGGTAACAACGATCGCACCATCATCAGCGACAGTGGCGTCTCCAGTCGGGGCGGAATCTTGTGCCTGCGCTGCGGCGGGCAGGGCAAATGCGGAAATAGCAATGGCCAGGGCTGAAACCCCGAGGCCGCGATTGAGCGAGCGATTAGCGTTCACGATTGAACTCTCCCTGTGAACCACCGGATACTGACGGGCCAGGTGGTACGACCCATGACTGCGGGAGAATTTCGGACCCTCCCCACATTGGGTCGGCGCAATAGGACTGCAATTCGCCTTGCTGGAAGAAGGCATACGTATACGCATATTATGCGCTCAGTCCTGCTGTGTCCCGAATGTCACGTTATTTGTAAGCAGTGCTTACCAATGGCTCCGGCTTGCCCTGCGGTATTGCCGGGCCTAGTCTGACATGGTTCCGGAACCAGCTTGGCATGGTGCGGAAGGGGAGGAAACATGGGGCGCAAACGGTCGAACAAGCCGACCAGTTTTGACATCGCCTATCGCGCCGGGGTGTCCCAACCCACGGTCAGCCGCGCGTTGCGCGGGTCCAAATCGGTCAGTCTTGCCACCCGTCAGCGGATCGAAGCGATCGCGCGTGAGCTCAACTATTCGGTCGACAAGAACGCCTCATCGCTGCGCTCGCAGCGGTCCAACACGATCGCGCTGCTGTTCTTTGAAGAACAGACCACGGACGATTCGAAGATCAACCCGTTTTTCCTCGCCATGCTGGGGTCGATCACCCGGCAATGCGCCAATCGCGGGCTGGACTTGCTGATTTCGTTCCAGAAGATGGAAGATGATTGGCACGTCAGATACCAGGACAGTCACCGGGCCGATGGGCTGATCCTGCTCGGCTATGGGGACTACACGCTCTACGAAAGCCGCCTGACCGAACTGGTCGAGCATGGCACCCAGTTCGTGCGGTGGGGGTCGGTGCAGGAAGACAACATCGGGGTCACGGTGGGTTCGGACAATCTGGGCGCCGGGCGGCAGGCGGGCGAGCACCTGCTGGCGCGGGGACGGCGGCGGATCGCCTTTCTGGGCCAGGCGGACGAACACTATCCCGAATTCGCCGACCGCTATCGCGGGCTTTGCGCGGCGCTGGCCGCTGCCGGGATTGCAGTGGATCCGGCCTTGCAGGCTGACGCGCTGAGCCTTGAGGATTCGGGCCGCGCCGCGGTGCGCGCGCTGATCGATGCGGGAACCGGTTTTGACGCGGTTTTTGCCGCCAGCGATCTGATCGCGATCGGCGCGATGCGCGAACTGGCCGAAGCGGGTCTGTCTGTGCCGCAAGACGTGGCCGTGGTCGGCTTTGACGATCTGCCCGCCGCCAGCATGACCAATCCGCCGCTGACCACCCTGATGCAGGACCTGCGGGGCGCAGGCGAATTGCTGGTTGAAACCCTGGTTGCCGAAATCGAGGAACGCGAACCGCCGCCGCGCACCTTGCCTGCGCGGCTGGTCGTGCGGCGCAGTTCGGGGGACTAGGTCCGATTTGCGTATTCGTATGCGTGTTGCCCGGCGCGCGGCGGCATGCGAACCCCGGCAGATACGGGGAGAGGACAAGGCCATGGAAAAACCGCGCCAGAATTGGGCCGGGCTGTGCAACATCAGCTTCGGGTTCTTCGGTATCCAGATCGGCTTTGCCTTGCAGAACGCCAATATGAGCCGGGTGTTCCAGTCGCTGGGGTCGAGCATCGATGACTTGCCCGCGCTGTGGATCGCCGCGCCGCTGACCGGGCTGCTGGTCCAGCCGGTGATCGGCCATCTGAGCGACAAGACCTGGCTGGGCCGGCTGGGGCGGCGGCGGCCGTTCTTTCTGGCCGGGGCGCTGCTGGCAGCCTTGTCGCTGGTCCTGATGCCGCAAAGCACCATGCTGCTGTCGGCGGCCATGCTGCTGTGGCTGCTCGATGCCAGCCTCAATGTGGCGATGGAACCGTTCCGCGCCTTTGTGGGCGATATGCTGCGCAAGGATCAGCACACTGCCGGATATGGCGTGCAGACTGCCTTCATCGGGGCGGGGGCAGTGGCGGGATCGCTGTTCCCCTACCTGCTCGATCACTTCGGCGTGTCGAACGAAGCGCCGCTGGGGGCGATCCCCGATACGGTGCGCTATTCGTTCTGGGCGGGCGGTGCGGCGCTGCTGGGGGCAGTGCTGTGGACCGTGCTGACCACGCAGGAATACTCGCCCGATCAGCTCCGCGCCTTTGGCGAGGCAGAGGAAGCCGCAGTGCCGGGGCCGGACCTTGCCGCACGCAGCCTGCTTACTGCGCTGCCCTGGCTGGTGGCCGGCGCGCTGGTTGCCGGGGCAACGCGGCACTGGGCGCTGAAGCAAGAGGTTTACCTGCTCGGCGGCTTGCTGGCCGGTTATGGCCTTGCCACCATGGCCGCGATCCTGCTGGCGCGCGCGGGCCGGGCGCAATCGATGCTGGCCAGCATTGTCGGTGATTTTTCAGGCATGCCTCCGATCATGCGGCGGCTCGCGGTGGTGCAGTTCTTCAGCTGGTCCGCGCTGTTCATCATGTGGATCAACACCACCCCGGTGGTGGCACAGAGCTTTTTCGGATCGGGCGATCCGGCCAGCGCCGCCTATCAACAGGGCGCCAACTGGGTGGGAGTGCTGTTCTCGGTCTATAACGGGGTTGCTGCCGTTGCGGCGCTGACTTTGCTGCCGTGGTTATCGCGCCGGATCGGGCAAGTCCGAACCCATGCGCTGTGCCTGCTGGCAGGGGCACTGGGCTATGCCAGCTTCTTTGTCCTGCGCGATCCGCAGCACTTGTTGCTGAGCGAAGTGCTGGTCGGGATTGCCTGGGCTTCGATCCTGGCCATGCCGTACGCAATCCTTGCCAGCAGCCTGCCGCAGGCCAAGCTGGGAATCTACATGGGCCTGTTCAATGTCTTCGTGGTGGTGCCGCAATTGCTGGTCGCGACGGTGATGGGATCGATCATGCAGGCTTGGTTCCCCGGCGAGCCGATCTGGACCATGGCTTTTGCGGCGGGCACACTGGTTCTCGCGGCTGTGGCCACGTTGCGGGTGGAGAGGTCCTGACTCTAAAAATCCGCCGCCAGTTGCAAGGTCAGGGTGCGCGGGGTGGTATAGGTGAAGCCGCCGCTGGTGCTGACCTGCCAGCCGTAATTGTTGAACGCGTTGAGCAGCACCGGACGCAGCAACCAGTCTGCTCCGGCCGCCTTGAAGCGATAGCGTGCGCCCAGGTTTACCGTGGCACGCGCCGGGGCGTAGAGCGTGTTGGCCGAATTGCCGACCCGGCCGGACAAGCTTTCCAGCGCCAGATCAAAGCTTAGCGGGCTTTTCCCGTGATCGAGCCGCCAATCCAGGTTGGCTGCGCTGCGACGGCGGATCTGGCCGACCGGACGCACGCCGATCAGTTTTGCCTCAACCGCCTCTCCGGAAATGCGCGGATCGAGCAGCATGGTCCCGCCAACCAGCGTCAGCCCGGGCGCCAGCTGCCCCGTCAGCGACAGTTCGATGCCCTGGTTGCGCAGTTTCCCCAGCTTGCGATAGCGCAGCGCCGGATCGAGGTTGAAGTAAGGCTTGGTGATCTTGAACAGCCCCGCGATCAGCGTCAGGCGCGGGGTAACGGAATACTTGATCCCGGCTTCAATCTGCCGCGTGTGGATCGCGGCCGGGGCTTCGGCGCGATTGGTCGCGATGTCGGGGGCGATCAAGGCTTCTTCCTGACCGTGACTGACCCCGGCATAGATCATCAGGCTGTGCGCCGGGTTCCACGACCCGCCCAGATTGAACAGCAGCGGGTGATCGCGCGTGATCGGATCGGCCAGCGCCGGATTGGCAAAGTCGATTGCCTTGCGATAGTTGCTGGTCGAAACCCCGGCGTCGAAGCTGAACCCGTGCGCCGATACCAACGACCAGGCCAGGCCATAGGTCAACTGGCGCACACGGTCCTGGTTCTTCGGGCCGATCGTGATCACCGGTTCGGGACGGGGATCGGGAGCCAGCACGGTGCTGGGTCCCAGCAACACGGTCTGCGCCCCGCCAAACCGCCGGTCGCGCGCGCGGCCGCGCAGCGATGCCGTCAGCTGCTGGCTGATGCTGCCGCTGGTCCAGCGCTTTACCAGCCGCATTTCGCCCGAAAGCGATCCATCGCGGCTGTCGGCATCGGCCACGATCCGGTGGCTGGCCACCGTACCGTCGTGCTGCACCCCGGCCATGATGTCGGCAAAGACGCTGTGCTGGTCACGCAGGCTGTAAAACAGGCCAGCTTCCGCCCGCAGTCCGCCCAGCGGCGCCTTGATCACGGCTCCGGCGGTCCACAGATCCTGGCTGCGTGATGTCCAGTCCTGCGCATGGTTTTCGCCACGCTTCAGCTTGGGCGGCAGGGCTGTGCCAGCCGGGAAATAGACGGGCACGGCCTCGTCACTGCGATAGATGAAATCGCCTCCAAACAGCAGCACCTGCGTGTCCGGGGAAGGCCGCCAGGCGAGCGTTGCCCCGACCGTGCGGTAACGCGATTGGCCACCTTCAAACCGCTGCGCGTTGCGCCAGCCGAACCCGCCCGACAGGCCCAGCCGCTCACCATCAAACGGCTGCTTGAATTCAAACGACCCGCCCATGCCGCGGGCATTGGACGAGCCCTGTTCCAGGTTGAGCGAATAGATCGGCTTGCCGTGTGGCTGGGTCAGCGAATAGTCGACCAGGCCGGTGGGCGCGGGGAAGGGATAACGCAGCGTGGCGGGGCCAACGCGGATTGTGTTGCCATCGACCAGGCGTGATGAAATGCGGTCCACCTGATCGAAGTACAGCCCTTCCAGCCGGACATTCCCAGCGTCGACCGGGTTGAACCCGCGCACGTCTTCGCTGTTGTAGAGCCCGGTCTTCTCGCTGCCGACCGAGCGGCCGAAAGCATCGCTCGACTGCGTGGTCGCATTCTCGCTTGCGCGTTGGGCCAGCGCGGCATGTGGCGTCATGGCGAGCGTCAGCCCGGTCAGGCCCCCGATGATGAAAAGCGAACGCACGGCGATGCCCTTAGCCGGTTATGTCCGGTTGGAAAGGGCAATTTGGTGCCGTTCGTCGATCCAATATGACTGGCAGGTGATCTGCCCTCAGCGGTCACCCCGCTCGGCCGGATCTTCGTGCAGCCAGGCGGCGTGACGCGGAGCGCGCTTGGTCTGGCTCCATTCCTCCAGCATCGCCGGGGCCAGTTCGCGCAGCTGCGCATATTGGTCCGGCGTGCCGATGTTGCAGGCCAGTTCCAACCGGTGACCATTGGGATCGAAGAAATAGATCGAGCGGAAAATGCCGTGCCAGGTCGGCCCCAGCACGTCGATCCCCTGCGCCTCGATATGCGCCTTGGCGGCAAGCAGTGCGGCTTCGTCCGCCACTTCGAAGGCGAGGTGCTGGACCCAGGCCGGGGTGCCCGGATCTCGGCCCATTTCCGGCTGCTGCGGCAATTCGAAAAAGGCAAGCACGTTACCCCCGCCGCAGTCGAGGAACACGTGCATGTAGGGATCGTCTTCGCCGGTGGATGGCACGGTGTCCTCGGCAAAGGCGGTGGTATAGGTCATGCCCAGCACGCGGGCGTACCATTCCACCGTCTCTTTCGCGTCGCGGCAGCGATAGGCGACGTGGTGGATGCGCTGGAGGACGGGGACGGTCATTCGCCTGCTCCTTCCACCTGCAGCGCTCCGCGCCGCAGCTGGTCACGCTCCATGCTTTCGAACAGGGCAGTGAAGTTGCCTTCGCCAAAACCTTCATCCTTCTTGCGCTGGATGAATTCGAAGAACACCGGGCCGACCATCGTTTCGGAAAAAATCTGCAGCAGCAGCCGGGGATCGCCCGCCGTGGTCGAGCCATCGAGCAGGATGCCGCGCTGTTGCAGTTCTTCCACCGGCTCGCCGTGGCCGGGCAGCCGCTCGGCCAGCATTTCGTAATAGGTGGCAGGTGGCGGCGTCATGAAAGGGGTGCCCAGCGTTTTCAGCTTGTCCCAGCAGCCCAGCAGATCATCACAGGAAAAGGCGATGTGCTGAATCCCCTCGCCATTGTAGGCGCGCAGGAATTCCTCGATCTGGCCGCCGCCGCTGCGGCCTTCCTCGTTCAGCGGAATGCGGATCTTGCCATCGGGCGCGGTCATCGCCTTGCTGGTGAGGCCGGTATATTCGCCCTTGATGTCGAAATAGCGGATCTCGCGGAAACCGGCGATCCGTTCATAGAACGCCGCCCAATGCGCCATGCGTCCGCCATAGACGTTGTGGGTCAAGTGATCGATCGTGTGGAATCCCGCGCCCTTGGGGTGGCGATCGACGCCGGGCAGATAGACGAAGTCGATGTCGTAGATCGAAAGATCGCCCGCTTCCTGCCCGTCATAGCGGTCGATCAGGTAGATGATCGACCCGCCGATCCCGCGGATCGCAGGCAGGCGCAGTTCCATCACCCCGGTGCGGCTTTCCACCGGCTCCGCCCCGCGTTCCAGCGCCAGCTTGTACGCCTTGGCCGCATCCTTGACCCGCCAGCCCATGCCGCAAGCCGAAGCGCCATGTTCTGCGCCGAACCACGCTGCCGGGCTGCGCGGCTCGTAATTGGCAATCAGGTTGATCGCGCCTTGCCGCCACAGTTGCACGTCTTTCGAACGGTGCTGCGCGATCAGCGTAAATCCCATCGCCGCGAAGACCGGTTCCAGCACACCCTTTTCGGGTGCGCAGAATTCGATGAATTCAAAGCCGTCGAGGCCAAGGGGGTTGTCGAACAGGTCGGCCATGGCGGCGCGTGCTCCAATGCATGAAAGTTGCAAATGAAACTATATCGAGGGAGGGAGGGAGTCAAGCGCAGGGTGGGCACGGGATGGCGTCCTCGACCTCCAATTGACCACCCAAGCACCGTTCGTGTCGAGCGAAGTCGAGACACGCCGCGCGAGGTGTCTCGACTTCGCTCGACACGAACGGAGGAAGGGATGCTCCGGTTACAGCACCGGCATCTGCTGGCTGGCGCAGTGGAAGCTGCCACCCCCCGCCAGCACGGCATCGGCGAGAATTCCCACCACCTCGCGGTCGGGGAACAGTTCGGCGATCGCCGCCACGCCGTCCGCATCGTGCCGGGTGCCATAGGTTGGCACCACCACCAGTTTCGAGGAGATGCAGAAGTTCATGTAGCTGGCCGGTTCGATCCGCCCGTCCGTCTCGACCCGCCCGGGCGAAGGCACCTCGCGCACCGCCACACCGAACGCTTCGGCCCGCGCCCTGGCATCGGCATAGATCGCGGCATTGGGATCATCCGCCCCGGTTGCGCGGGGCAGGGCCAGCACGTTCGGGGCGACGAACCGGGCCAGGTTGTCAACGTGGCCATCGGTATGATCGTTGATCAGGCCATCCCCCAGCCACAGCACCCGGTCAAACCCCAGGTCGCGCGCCAGCCGGTCTTCAAGGTCTGTGCGTGACAGGCCGGGATTGCGGTTGGGATTGAGCAGGCATTGCTCGGTCGTCGCGACCAGCCCGGTGCCGTCACTGTCGAGCGCGCCGCCCTCCAAAATCCAGTCGCAAGCCTCAACTGGCAAGCCGGCGCTTGCTGCCAGCTGCGCCCCGATCTCCTGATCCCCGTCCATCAGGTACTTGCCGCCCCAGCCGTTGAAGCCGAACCGCCGCGCCACCTGGCCGGTGCCATCCTGCACCACCAGCGGTCCGGTATCGCGCAGCCAGACATCGCCATAGCGCCGCACTTCCAACGTGACTGCCGCAGAGCAGAGCGCCCGCGCCCGCGCCGCGTTGACCTCATTGCGCACGATCAGCCGCACCGGCTGGCCGCTATCCGCCACCGCGCTGGCAAATTCCGCGATCTGCTCTTGCGCGCGGCCAAGGAAACCCGGCCATTCGACCGGATCGTGCGGAAAGCCCACCCACAGCCATTGCTGCGGATGCCATTCGGCAGGCATCCGCAAAGTCGCTCCGGTCATGGCTCTACTTTCCGCTGCGGCTCTTGTCGCGCACCGCCCGGAATTCGTCGGTGGGGTGCCAGTTGGGCCAGTCGCTGGTCATGGCCAGCTGGCGGCCCAGCCGGTAATAGAGTTCGCCTTCCTGCAGGATGCCCGACCAGTCCCACTTGCCGTCGAACTGATCGCTCGGCTGGTGGTAGTCTTCCTTGACGTATTTGCCCGCCACTGCATCCGATGCCGCCTTGCCACCCGGCACCCAGTCCCCGCCGCGGCCAACGGCAAACATCGGTACGCCGCGCTTGGCCAGGCTGAAGTGGTCGCTGCGGTAATAGTGCCCGCGCTCGACATGGTCCTCGGGGCTTTCATACAGCTTCATCGCGGCCATCGTGGCCTTGAGATAGCGGGTCAGCTCGTTCTTGTCGCCGCCGGTAACCTGAACGTCCTTGGCCGGGCTGCCCGGCGCGATCGCATCCATGTTGACCCCGCCGACCGTCCTGGCCAGCGGATAGACCGGGTTCTGGGCATAGTATTCGCTGCCCAGCAGGCCCGATTCCTCCAGCGTCACCGCCAGGAACACCTGGCTGCGATCAGCCGCCCCGGCCTTGACGTTGGCCTGGGCGATCCCGGCCAGCAGCGCGGTGCCGGTGGCGTTATCGACCGCGCCGTTGCAGATGTCGTCACCATGGGCATCGGCCTTGCACCGGCCAAGGTGATCCCAGTGCGCGGTATAGAGCACATATTCATCTGCGCGCTTTTTGCCGGGCAGGATGCCGATGACGTTGTGCGACATCGCCTTGCGGATCTGGTTGTCGAACCGGGTGCTGGCCTTCAGCCCGAGCGGCACCGGCTTGAAGCCCTTCTGCTTGGCGGCGGCGACCAGCGCGGTCAGGTTCTGACCCGCCGCGCTGAAGATCTGCTGCGCCGCATCGCCCTGGATCCAGCCGTTGAACTGGGTCTGGTCCATCGCGTCGTTCGGTTTCTGGACAAAGTACTGTGCCCCGGTCCAGCTCGATTCAACCACGTTCCAGCCATAGGCGGCAGGGAAGGTATCGTGCACGACCAGCGCCCCGGCGGCGCCCTGGCGCGCGGCTTCCTCGAACTTGTAGGTCCAGCGCCCGTAATAGGTCATCCGGCGGCCCTTGAAGAGGCCCTGTTCCGTGGCGGTTTCATAGTCCGGATCGTTGACCAGAATCACCGCGATCTTGCCCTTCATGTCGATCCCGGCATAGTCGTTCCAGCCCAGTTCCGGGGCGTTGATGCCAAACCCCACGAACACCAGCTCCGCATCGCTGACTGCGGTTTGGGGCGCAACACGGTACGATCCGGCGACGAAATCCTTGCCCGGGGCGAACAGCATGGTCTGCTTGCCGCCGGTTACCGCCAGCCCGGCCTGGTTCTGGGCGGTGATCTCAACGGTGGGAACCTCCTGCGTCCAGCTGCCGTTGTTGCCCGGCTGCAGTCCGGCGGCCTTGAAGCGTTCGATCAGGTAGGCCACGGTCTTGTCCTCACCCGCTGTGCTGGGCGCGCGGCCTTCGTAGGCGTCGGACGACAGGGTGCGGACCATGTCTTCCAGCCCCCGCTGCTCGATCGGCACGGGGGTGACATTGGGCACAGGCAAGGGCTTGGCCGCCACCGGGGCGGACAGGGCAAGGGCAAGTGCGATCACGGACAGGCGATAGGACACGGCGGATACCTCATTGATCTTCATCATTGCCCCGGCTTGGCAGAGCAGGGCAGGGCGATCAAGGGCATGGCTCGACGAATGACTTGATTGGCCGACGGGGGACAGGCAGGCAGGACGTGATGGATGTGAACTGGACCGAAGCTGTCGAACGCGCCCGCGCGCATGCGCCGTTCCTTGCCCACGGGCTGGCCAAGCTGCCCGCGCTTGAGGCTTTGCTGGCCGCCGGGCAGGGCGAAGCCGCGCTGGCCTGGGCCAAGGCAGCCGGCGCCGATGCGCCGGATGTGGCCAGTGCGCTCCGGCGGGAAAAGCTGGCTCTGGCGGTCGCGCTGGCAGTGGGTGATCTGGCGGGGGCGTTCCCCTTGCTGCAAGTCACCGGCGAACTGTCCGCCTTTGCCGACCGTGCGCTGAACACCGCGATTGCCGAGGCGATCCATCGCCGCGTGCCCGATGCGCCCAATCAGGGCTTCATCGCGCTGGCACTGGGCAAGCACGGGGCGCAGGAACTGAACTACAGCTCCGACATCGATCCGATCCTGCTCTATGATCCCGCCCGCCTGCCTCGGCGCGAGCGTGATGAGCCTGGCGAGGCAGCGCAGCGCGTCGCGCGCACGCTGATGGAACTGATGAGCCACCAGACCGAAGATGGTTATGTCTTTCGCGTCGATCTGCGCCTGCGCCCCGCCAGCGAGGTCAGCCCTTTGGCAATTCCGGTGGAAGCAGCACTCAGCCATTACGAAAGTTCGGCGCTGGCGTGGGAGCGCGCCGCCTTCATCCGCGCCCGCGCCTGTGCGGGGGATGTCGCTGCGGGGGAACAGTTCCTCAGCTGGATTCGGCCGTTCGTCTGGCGCAAGAGCCTCGATTTCGGGGCGATTGCCGAAATCGGGCGGCTGACCCAGCGGATCCGCGCCAACCACAGCGGCCCCACCCGGCCCGGCCCCGGCTTTAACCTCAAGCAAGGACGCGGCGGCATCCGCGAGGTCGAATTCTTCGCCCAGACCCATCAGCTGATCCACGGCGGGCGCTATCCCGCGATCCGGCTGCGCGGCACCCGGGCCAGTCTTGATGCGCTGGCTGGTTGCGGGCTGATCGATCCCGCCGATGCGCGGCTGCTGGGGGACAGTTATGACCGGCTGCGGGTGATTGAGCACCGGCTGCAGATGGTGGCTGACCAGCAAACCCATTCGCTGCCCGATGATCCGGCTGCGCTGGACAATGTCGCCCGGCTCGATGGTTTGCCCGATGGGGCGGCGCTGGTGGCAGAACTGGATGCGATCACCGAGGCGGTCGGGCAGCGCTATGACCGGCTGATCGCACAGCATGCCGGGGAAGGGGACACGCTGGTCGCCGTGGCCCCGCGCGGGGGTGAAGCCCTGGAGGCCGAGCTGGCGCGGCTGGGCTTTGCCGACCCCGCCGAACTGAGCCAGCGGATCACCGGCTGGCGTGACGGCAAATTGCGCGCGCTGCGCAGCGAGGCGGCACGCGCCGCCTATGATGCGATCCAGCTGCCCCTGCTGACCGCACTGGCCAAGGCACCAGAACAGGACCGTGCGGTGGGGCGGTGGGAGCAATTGCTGGCCAACCTGCCCAGCGCAGTCAATCTGTTCCGCCTGCTGGAAGCGCGTCCCGCCTTGCTGGAACTGCTCGCCCGGATCCTCAGCCTGGCCCCGCCGCTGGCCGATGCGCTGGCGCGGCGGGCAGACCTGCTTGATCCGCTGATCGATGCCACCGCGTTTGACCTGCCCGGCAGCGTGGTGGACCTGTCGGCCGAATTTGCCGCCGGAGAGGACGCTGCGGATTACCAGCAATTGCTCGATCATGTTCGCCGCAAGGTTGGGGAACGGCGCTTTGCCCTGGGTGTGCAGCTGATAGAAGGGGTGGGCGATCCGATGGCGGTCGGCCAGGGGCTCAGCCGCGTGGCCGAAGCCGCGCTGGATGTGCTGGCCCGCGCCGCGATTGCCGAATTCGAACGGATTCATGGCAAAGTGCCGGGCGGGGAACTGGTGGTGATGGGCTATGGCCGCCTGGGCGGCGGGGCTCTGACCCACGCCTCGGACCTCGATCTGGTCTTCCTGTTCACCGGTGATCACGCGGCGGAAAGCGATGGAGCACGGCCGCTGGGCGCAACGCTCTATTTCAACCGGCTGGCCCAGCGGGTGATTGCCGCGCTTTCCGTCCCCACTGCGGAAGGCGCGTTGTATGAAGTTGATACCCGGCTGCGTCCGTCTGGCGCGCAAGGCCCGATCGCGGTCAGTCTTGACAGTTTCGACCGCTATCAGCGCGAAGCGGCCTGGACCTGGGAACATATGGCGCTGGCCCGCAGCCGTGTGCTGTTTGGCTCTGCTCCGGCCCGGGCCGAATTGGAACGGATCGTGCGCGAAGTTCTGTTGCTGCCGCGCGACCCGGTGAAGCTGCGCACGGACGTGCTGGGGATGCGCGCGACCATGGCTGAGCACAAGCCGGCGAAAGGCCCGCTTGATGTCAAACTGGCACGTGGTGGGCTGGTCGATGTCGAATTTCTGACCCATTACCTGCAATTAGGGACGCATGTGGCGCTGGTTCCGGCCATCCCGGCAGCGCTGGCAGAGCTGGGCGCGGCAGGCTTGATGTCTGACGAAATGCTGACAGCCCATGCCACGCTGGGCCGGTTTCTGATCGCCGCACGGCTGCTGGCTCCCGATGCCGAACTGCCCCCGCCCGCCGCGCGCGCGGTGCTTGCCAAGGCCTGCCAATGCCGCGATTGGGAGCACCTGCTTGCCGCGCTTGGCGAATCGCGCGCCGCCGTTGCGCGGGCCTGGGCGGCCAATTTTGAAGAGACCCTGGAGCTGGACTGATGAGCAAGAGTGCCAATGTGGGTGAAAAATTGCCCGACATCGCCCTGACCGCGCCCGATGGCAGCGCGGTCAAGCCTTCCGATTTCGCCGGAAAGAAGCTGGTGCTGTTCTTCTATCCCAAGGACGATACCCCTGGTTGCACCACTGAAAACATCGATTTTTCGGCGCTGGCGGATGATTTCGCGAAAGCCGGAACCGCCCTGCTCGGGATCAGCAAGGACAGCCCGGCACGGCACCAGAAGTTCGCGGCCAAGCATGGCCTCAGGGCTCCGCTGGCGACCGATGCCGAAGCTGGCGGGCTTTCGGACGAATTGGGAATCTGGACCGAAAAGCAGAACTATGGCCGCACTTATCTGGGCATGGTCCGCACCACGTTGCTGGTCGCCGCCGATGGCACGATTGCGCGGGTGTGGAGCAAGGTAAAGGTCAAGGGCCACGCTGCCGAAGTGCTGGAGGCGGCGCGGGCGTTGTGACTTGCGTTGCTGCGGCAATCCGTGCCGCACTGCTGCTTTCGGACCCGGCCGCCAAGGCTTTTGCCGCGCGGGCCGTGGCGCGCGATTGGGGTCTGGGGCGGCTGGACTTTGCCTTTGACTGTGCCATGCCGGATGAACCGGGCCGCCCCGCTGCGCCCGAACTGCTCCCGCCCAAACTGATGCCCAAACGCCGCAAGGCCGGATCGGACCGGGGCCGGATCGCGCTGTGGCATGCCCTGGCGCATATCGAATTCGTGGCGATCGATCTGGCGCTGGATATGGCCGGGCGGTTCGGGGCAGAGATGGGGCCGCAATTCGTCACCGATTTCCTGCGGGTCGCAGCGGATGAAGCGATGCATTACGCGCTGATCGCGCGGCATTTGCGCAATATGGGCAGCCATTACGGCGCACTGCCCGCGCATGGCGGGCTGTGGGATGCCGCGCATGAGACGCGCCACGATGTGGCGGCGCGACTGGCGGTGGTGCCAATGGTGCTCGAAGCGCGGGCGCTGGATGTCACCCCGGCCACGCTGGCGCGGGTCGAGGCAAGCGGGGATGAGCGCGGCGCGCGCATTCTGAAACGAATCCTTGACGATGAAATTCGCCACGTTCGATTCGGCTCAACGCATTTCATCGCAGTTGCTGCGCAGCGCAGCGAATCTGCGGAAATCCTATGGAAAAGGCTGGTTACGCGCCATTTCAGAGGTGCCGTTAAGCCACCGTTCAACGACTCGGCGCGGCTCGAAGCCGGTTTACCGCGCGAATTCTATACCGGGGTTGCGCAATCGGATTGAGCCCGGCACACCCCGATCCAACGAGACGGCGGGGGGTCCGACCATCTCAAATGTTAGGGTTCGCACGTAGTAGTCCGATCCGGTCGCTACGTTGAGACAAGGTGTTTTTGTGGTCGCTATCGCGCTTTTTGCCAAGTTCCGTTCGGTCGCCGCGCTTGCCGCAGCTGCCGCCAGCCTGGCCTTTCCCAACCTTGCCATGGCCAACAGTGCTGCCGCCAACGCGGACATCACTGCGCCGCTGCGTGAAGCCCGCGCCGCCAAAGTTGTCCCGAACAACGATGAAGAATTCCGCCGCCTGTTTGCGGGCTGGAAGTCGCTCGATGCCCGCAACGGCGCGATGGTGACCCCGGTGATGACCGCAAGCAAGGCTGCCAACCCCGGCCTGGTCACCACGCCGATGGCTCCGGCCGGTTCCACTTTTGCCGTGCCCACCCGGGTCGCGATTCCTTCGATCAATCCGGTGGGCGGCGCTGCGCTGACCAGCGGCTTTGGTCAGCGCTGGCACCCGGTGCTCGGCGGCCGCCGCGCGCACAAGGGTGTTGATCTGGCCCAGCCGACCGGCACTCCGGTTCGCGCCACGGCCGATGGCGTGGTCAGCAAGGCTGACTGGTTCAGCAGCTATGGCCTCTATGTCAGCCTTGAACACGGCGGCAACATCGAAACCCGTTATGGCCACATGTCGCGCCTCAACGTTGCGGCCGGACAGAACGTCCGCAAGGGTGACGTGATCGGCTATGTCGGCTCGACCGGTCGTTCGACTGGCCCGCACCTGCACTATGAAGTCCGCATTGCCGGCACCGCCGTCAGCCCGATCCCCTACATGCAGGGCGGTTCGGCGGCTGACGTGGCGATCGACATCGGCGGTTCGAAGTAACACAAGTTCTTCCGCGCATCCGGGCGGAAGCCCCGGAGCGGGGTTTCAGCTTCGGAGAGGATGCTGGGAAAAGGGCGACGGCGATGCCGTCGCCCTTTTCTGTTGTGGGCCAAACAAGTCCCTCTCCATTTTTGGCGAATGCCACAAATGGGGAGGTGGATCGCCGCAGGCGAGACGGAGGGGTAATGGCGCAAGGGTAACGGCCCCTCCGTCATTTGCTGCGCAAATGCCACCTCCCCATTTGCGCTACGCGAAAATGGAGAGGGATTGACGGCTTGAAACGTCGGCTTGCCCACCTTCCCCATTGCATCATTTAATCGAACGGTTAAACTTCTCCCAAAGCGGCGAAATGCCGCAACCGGAGAGTGATTCACCATGCATCCTTCAATCCATGCGCAAACCAATCCCGACAAGCCCGCGATCATCATGGGCAGCAGTGGTGAGGTGATAACCTATGGCACGCTGGATGCCCGTTCCAATCAGGTGGCGCAGCTGATCCGCAGCCAGGGGATCCAGATTGGCGATACCGTGGCGGTATGTCTGGAAAACCACCCGTGGTATTTCGGCCTGACCTGGGGCGCGCAGCGGGCGGGGGTGCATTATGTCTGCATTTCCAGCCGCCTGACCGCGCCCGAAGTGGCCTATATCCTTGAGGATAGCGGCGCCAAGCTGCTATTCACTTCGTCTTACCTCGCCCCGGTGATGGATGAAGTGGCCAAGCTGGTGCCAGGCCTGCCGCAGTTGCGGTTTGGCACCGAGGGGGCCGGATCGGCCGAGGCCGCGCTTGCCGCGCAGCCGGCCACGCCGATTGCGGATGAGCGCGCCGGGGTCGACATGCTCTATTCCTCAGGCACCACGGGGCGGCCCAAAGGTGTCAAGATCGCACTGCCGGATGATCCCGCAATCGCGCAAAGCAATTCGCTGGTCGATCTTGCCCGGATGGCCTTCGGAATTCAGGAGAGCGGGGTCTATCTCTCGCCTGCGCCGCTCTATCACGCCGCGCCGCTGCGCTGGTCGATGACGGTTCACAAGATCGGCGGGACCGTGGTGGTGATGGAACGCTTCGACCCCGAAGATGCGCTGGCGATGGTCGAAAAATACAAAGTCACCGACAGCCAGTGGGTGCCGACGCATTTCGTGCGCATGCTCAAGCTGCCCGAGGACGTGCGCAAGAAGTACGACGTTTCCACCCTCAAATGCGCGATCCACGCCGCCGCGCCGTGCCCGGTGCCGGTCAAGCACGCGATGATCGACTGGTGGGGCCCGGTCCTGTTCGAATACTACGCCGGGACCGAGGGCAACGGCTTTACCTTCATCTCCAGCCCCGAATGGCTCCAGCGCCCCGGCTCGGTCGGCCGCGCGCTGACCGGGATCGTGCGGGTCTGCGATGAAAATGGCGATGAAGTGCCGCGCGGCACCGAAGGGCAGATCTTTTTCGAGCCGACCGACACTGCCGCCAAGCCGTTTGAATACCACAACGATCCGGTCAAGACCGCCGAAAGCCGCAACAAGCACGGCTGGACCAGCCTGGGTGATGTGGGGATCCAGGATGAGGAAGGCTATGTCTTCCTGACCGACCGCAAGAGCTTCATGATCATCGCCGGGGGGGTCAACATCTACCCGCAAGAGATCGAGAACCTGCTGATCACCCACCCCAAAGTGGCAGACGTAGCGGTGATTGGCGCGCCCGATCCGGACATGGGGGAAAAAGTCGTCGCGGTGGTCCAGCCCGCGAACATGGCCGAAGCCGGACCCGCGCTGGCCGAGGAACTCAGCACCTGGCTCGCCCCGCAGCTCAGCCGCGTGAAAATGCCGCGCCAGATTGATTTTCGCGAGCAGCTGCCGCGCGAACTGACCGGCAAGCTCTATAAGCGGCTGCTGCGCGATGAGTACAAGGAAGCCTATGAAAAGGCGCAGGCCACCGCCTGACGCCTCCTCCCGGGAGAAAAGCAGATGACCGTACCCGTTGCCGCGCCCGATGTGGCGCGGGCCGTGATCGATCCGAACAGCTATGCGGGCTGGGATCCGCTGCTCGACCTGTTCGACCGGATCCGCGCCGAAAGCCCGGTGCTGCGGATCGTCTCGCCCGAGGACAGCCACGAACCGTTCTGGCTGATCACGCGCTATGACGATGCGATGCGCATTTCCAAGGAGAATGCGCTGTTCCTCAACGCACCGCGCCCGACAGTCTTTACCGACCGGGCCGGTGAAGCCTTCGCCCGCCAGTTCACGGCGCAGCAGGGCGAGGAAAGTCCCAATCTGGTCCAATCGCTGGTGCAGATCGATGCGCCCAAACACCCCAAATTGCGCCGCCTGACGCAGGATTGGTTCATGCCCAAGAACCTGCGCAATATCGAAGCGAGCATCCGCGAACTTGCCGTCAAAACTGTTGACCGCCTGATCGCGGCCGGGGGCGAAGTGGACTTCGTCAAGGAAGTCGCCGCGCCCTATCCGCTGCATGTCGTGATGCAGATCCTGGGCGTGCCCGAGGAGGATGAGGGGCGGATGCTGTTTCTGACCCAGCAGATGTTCGGCGGGCAGGATGAAGAGCTCAACAAGTCCGGCATGGCCAACCTTACCCCGGAACAGATCACCCAGATCGTGGTCGGGGCTGTCGCCGATTTCGAAGCCTATTTCGAAAGCCTGGCTGCCCGCCGCCGCGCCGAGCCAACCGGCGATGTCGCGACAATCCTGGCCAATGCCACGATCGATGGGCAGCCGCTCAGCCGGCGGGACCTGGCGGGTTACTACATCATCACAGCCAGCGCCGGGCACGATACCACCAGCGCTTCCACCGCCGGGGCGATGCTGGCGCTGGCGCGTGATCCGGAACAGTTCGCCAAGGTCAAGGCCGACCGCAGCCTGCTGCCCAATATCGTCGAGGAGGCAATCCGCTGGACCACCCCGGTCCAGCACTTCATGCGCATGGCGGCCGAGGATACCGAGATTTCAGGCGTGAAAGTGGCCAAGGGCGACTGGCTGATGATCAACTATGTCGCCGCCAACCACGATCCGGCGCAGTTCGACAACCCACGCAAGTTCGATGTGACCCGTGACCAGACCCGCCACCTGGCGTTTGGAGCCGGGGCGCACCAGTGTCTGGGGCTGCATCTGGCACGGCTGGAGATGCGGCTGCTGTTCGAAGCCCTGCTTGACCGGCTGGACAGCGTTGAACTGGCCGGTGAACCGCGCCGCGCGAAGAGCACATTTGTCGGCGGGCTCAAAACCCTGCCGCTGCGGATCACCGCGAGCTAAGCGGCCTTGGGCAGCGGCTCGGCCTCATCCGGCCGGGCGCTGGGGCGGTCTGGCCGCAGCGCCAGCACTTTGGAGTGCTGGCCCCAGTCAGCGGGAATGCCAGGGATCGCGGCGTACCAGCGGATCCAGTCGAATGCGGTGGTTTCGGTCTGCATGTCCAACCTGTGCGCACATGATGTTGCAACGGTGTGACGGGTACGGATTGGTATGAGCCCTCAAAACTCCGTAAAGTCATCGAAGTCAGGCGCGAGGGCCAGGTTGCCCTGCACGGTGGGGACGGCCACTTTGCCGCGCGCGGCTTCGGCCTTGCGGGCCAGCGCGGGGCTGGGGATCGGGTGGTTGGCCGGTGCGGCAGAGACCTGAAAGCGTGAAACCAGGCTGATCAGCTGGCCGCTTTCACTGGCCAGACTGGAAGTGGCAGCGGTGGTTTCTTCGGCCATGGCTGCGTTCTGCTGGATCATGCCCGACATCGCGCCGATCTTGCCCGCCAGCTCGCCAAACAGCTTGCCAGTTTCGGCTACCAGCGCCACCCCGCCTGCAACATGGCCGGTGCTGGTGTTGATCAGGCCCTTGACGCTGGCCGCCGCATCGGCGGTGCGCTGGGCCAGCGCGCGGACTTCGGTGGCGACCACGGCAAAGCCCTTGCCTGCATCCCCGGCACGCGCTGCTTCAACCCCGGCGTTAAGCGCCAGCAGGCTGGTCTGAAACGCGATCGCATCGATCAGATCGATGATCTTGGTGATTTCGCCGGTCGACTGTTCGATTTCGGCCATGGCCTGGGTGGCGCGGCGCACCACTTGCCCGCCCGCTTCGGCTTCGCGGTGGGCGGCGTCAACTGCGGCAGCCTGCACTTCGTTGCGCTGGGCAAGATCGTCAGAGGCTTCGCGGATATCGGAAATGCCGTGGGTCACGGTTTCCGCACCGATCCGAACCTGGCTCATCGCTTCGGACAGCGCTTCGACCGCGCGGTTATAGTTGCGGCGCAGCTCTTCATAGCCGCCGGGCAGGGGATCGCTGATCCGCCATTCCAGATCCTGCACTGCCAGCCGGGCGAGCGCGGCGTTCAGCTGGGAAACGGCGGCCTGCTGTTCCAGCTCGGCTGCCTGTTTGGCCCGGCCATTGTCCTGAAACACTGCCGCGGCATCGATCATTTCGGCAATTTCGGCGCTCTGCCCCACATTGTCGAAGCGTTCGTTCAGGTCACCCTGAGCCATCCGGCGCAGCGAGGCCGCGGTCGAAGCGATCGGTTTGACCACCGAACGGTTGATGAAAATCAGCACGGCGCAAACCGAAACCGCTTCGACCAGCGCACTGAACAATTGCAGGAACGTGGCAAATCCCAGGCTGGCATCGGCCGCGTCAACCTTGCTCTGCAGTTCACCTTGCAATGCCTTGGTCAGATTTTCCTGCACCCCTTCGAATTCGTCAAAGGCGGAATTGAACCCGGCCATGGCGCGCTCGGCAGTTTCACCGCCGCGCAGTGCGGCTGCGCCCTGATCGGCGGCGCGGCGATAGGCGGCTGCGCCATCCTGAACCGCCTTGACCGGCCCGGCGATCGCCTCACCGTGGGCCAGATCGTTGGCTTCGGCCAGTGTCTTGTCGAGCCGGTCCAGATGTCCGGCCAGATCCTTTTCCAGCACCGCCGCCCGCGCCGTATCACCCGTGCCACGCGCGGCGACCAGTTCCAGCATGTCACCGCGCACCGCATCGTGCATCATGTCGCTTTCCATCTGCGCAACCTGCGCCTCGGCGATCTGGCGTTGTTCGCGGGCGTTCCAGCTCAGCGAATACTGCAGATAGATTCCGACCAGGCACTGCATCGCACCCACGGCGGCCAGCGCACAAAGGCTGATGGTCAGGCGGCGTTTGATCGTGCTGCGCGGCTTGTTGGTCATGGATCTGTTTCCCCACGAAGGCCCCCATCGACAGCCGACAGGTGCAATGCTTTCGCCTCCAGTCCTAACAAGACAGGGTTAAGCCCGGCATCGCGGCGGGATAAGGGGAAGTCCGGATCGGGGGGCACCGCGAGCGGTCACCAGGCTACTTAGCGCACGTTGAGCCCAAGTTCGCCGAGCAATTGCCCGGCCTGTTCGCGAGAGATTGTGGCGCCGCGGAACAGGCCGGCGTCGATCAGGCGCAGGCCGCCAAGATCCACGCCGCGCAGGTCCGCACCCTCGAAGCGAGAGCCCGCGACCATGGCATCGCGCAGGCTGCACTGTTCGAACAGAGTCATGCGGAAATCGCTTTTGCGCAGGTCCGCGCCAGAGAAATCGACGCGGCGCAGGCTTTCCTTGCGGAAATCGAATGCGGGCAGTTTGGCGCTGATCAGCAGCACTTCTTCAAACTGGATGTGCATGGCGCGGGCTTCGGTAAAGTCGGCTCCGGTGAATTTGCAGCCGGTCAGGCGGGCCGAGGTAAGGGCCGCGCGGCGCATCGAGCAATTGTTGTAATCCCCCCCGGTGAACACCGCCTCGGCCAGATCCGCGCCGGAAAAGTCGGCAAAGGGTGCGCGGCAGCCCTGCCAGATCGTTCCTTCCAGCCGGGCGCCGGACAGGCTGCTGCGGCGCAGGTTGCAACATTCAAAGCGCCAGCGGCCGAGATCGAGCCCGGACAGGTCCGCTGCTTCAAGATCGCAATCAATCAGGTGGCGCGGGGCCGGGCCGATCAGCGATTGGACATCGGCCCGCGCCAGGGTGGCGGCCACAGTGGCAGGGGGCGCGGCGAAGAGATCATCCATGGCCGGTGGTCTAGCGCTGCAATACGCCGGGCACCAGCAAGCGCCTGTCCGGCATCCCCGGTTGTGGCGCGGCAGCCCGGTGGACCGGGGCGCGCAGGCGCATGCAGAACTTTCCTACAAGCCGCGAATCTGCGATAAGCATGAAGCTCTTTGACATTGTCGTTTCCGCCGCAACAGGCCTGCGCCATCTGGCGGATTCCGGCCGGAATGCGCAATTTTTCCAAAAAGCGTGAATGTGTCACCCTTTTTGGGCTTAAGTGTTTGGTATTTAAGCGGTAAATCAGGGTTACAGGTTGGCCCGATCTGTCACCTTTGTGTCACCTTGTCACCCGCTGTGTCACCTCGCGCGGGGCGGGCGCGCTAACGCCCGGAAAACTGCGCCGGGCGCTTTTCCAGGAAGCTCTTGATGCCTTCCTGAAAGTCTTCGCTGGCAAACAGCGGCAGCAATTGCAGGTAGACGTGCTGGACGTGGGTAGGAAAGCTTTCCTCCAGCCCCATCCGCATCATCCGCTTGGCCGAAGTGACCGCAAGCGGGGCATTGGCGGCAATTTCGGCGGCCATGTGCATGGCTTCGGCCTGAACCTGGGCGCTGGGGACGGTCCGATTGACCAGCCCTTCGGCCAGGCATTCGGCAGCGCTGAGAGTGCGGCCGGTGAAGATGATCTCGCTCGCCTTGGCCCAGCCGATCATCCGGGGCAGGAACCAGGTTCCCCCGCTTTCGGGAACCACTCCGCGCTTGACGAAAGCCGGGGCCAATTTGGCATCTTCGGCCATGATCCGGATATCGCAGCCGAGCGCCAGGTCCATGCCATAGCCCGCCGCCGAACCATTGAGCGCGCAAATCACCGGCTTGTCGATTTCATGCAGCACCGTGGGCGGGGTGTTGCGCAGGTCCAGCGTGGCGGCGAAGCTGCTGCCGGTGCCGATCCCGGTGCCGCTGGCCGCTTCGTTGAGGTCAAGCCCGGCGCAGAAGGCGCGGCCGGTGCCGGTGAGCACGACGACGCGGACCTCTGGGTCTTCGTTGGCGCGGGTCAGGGCGGCGCAAAGCTCGTCCAGCATCGCGCGGCTGATGGTGTTGAGCCGCTCCGGACGGTTGAGCGTGATCGTCGCCACGTGATCGTGGGCGGTGTATTCCAAGGCGGCCATCTGGTCCTCTCCGGCAGTCGTTGTGGCTACCTTAGAGGTCGAGGGCGGCGGGGCAAGGGGTCAGCTGAGCCCGAGCAGCCGCATGGCGATGGCGCGGACGTCCTCGGCCATGTCCTCGCGTTCGAGGGCGAGGGCGAGGGTTGCTTCGACCATGCCGGTCTTGCTGCCGCAGTCATAGCGCTTGCCCGCGAAAGTCACCGCGTGGAACGGCTGCTGTCCGATCATCCGCGCCATCGCGTCGGTCAGCTGGATTTCTCCGCCTGCGCCCTTGCCTTGCCCTTCGAGCACCCGCATCACTTCGGGCTGAAGGATGTAGCGGCCCGAGATGATCAGGTTGCTGGGCGCTGCTTCGCGCTTGGGCTTTTCGACCAGCCCGGTTACTTCGGTCAGGGCGCCCCCACTGCCCAGATGCCGGGCGCCGGGGGCGATCACGCCATAAGAGGACACTTCCTCTTCCGGCACTTCCAGCACCGAAATCAGATTGCCGCCCACTTCGTTATAGGCCTCGACCATCTGCTTCATGCAGCCGGTAGAGCCCTTGTTGGCGATCATCAGTTCGTCGGGCAGGAAGATCGCGAAGGGTTCATCCCCGACAATCGCCCGCGCGCACCAGATCGCGTGGCCCAGGCCCAGCGGCACCTGCTGGCGCACGGTGACCAGGTTGCCAGGCTGGATCCGGGTGGGTTCCAGCACTTCGAGCGTCTTGTCACGCTCTTTCATGGTGGTTTCCAGCTCGAACGCCATGTCGAAATGTTCGACAATCGCGGTCTTGCCGCGGCCGGTCACGAAGATCAGCTGTTCGATCCCCGCCTCGCGCGCTTCGTCCACCGCGTACTGGATCAGCGGGCGGTCGATCACCGGCAGCATTTCCTTGGGGATTGCCTTGGTCGCGGGGAGAAAGCGGGTGCCCATGCCGGCCACGGGGAACACGGCCTTGCGGATTGGCTTGCGGGGTGCAGCGTTGGTCATGGCGGGGCCTTTAGCGGGTTCGTGTTGCAGCAGCGTTAAGGGCAAGCCCGGCGTCAATGCAACCTTGCTGTGCATAGGGATGCACGGCGCTTGCCGCCCCCGCAAATCCGTCTAAATCGGTGCCATGGACAAGATCATCATCGAGGGCGGCAAGAAGCTGTCCGGCACCATCCCGATTTCCGGCGCCAAAAACGCGGCGCTGACCCTGTTGCCCTGCGCGCTGCTGACCGAGGAGCCGCTGACCCTGCGCAATCTGCCGCGGCTGGCGGATATCGACGGGTTCCAGCACCTGATGAACCAGTTTGGCGTTTCAACCGCGATCGCGGGCAGCCGGCCTGAAGATTTCGGCCGGGTAATGACGCTGGAAGCGACCCGCATCACCAGCTCGGTCGCGCCTTATGAACTGGTTCGCAAGATGCGCGCCTCGATCCTGGTGCTGGGCCCGATGCTGGCGCGGATGGGGGAAGCAACGGTTTCGCTGCCCGGCGGCTGTGCCATCGGTAACCGCCCGATCGACCTGCACCTCAAAGTGCTCGAAGCGATGGGCGCGACGATCGAACTGGCGGCGGGCTATGTGAAAGCGATTGCGCCCGATGGCGGGCTGCCCGGCGGGCGCTATGCCTTCCCGGTGGTTTCGGTCGGCGCGACCGAGAATGCGCTGATGGCCGCTGTGCTGTGCACCGGCAAGACCGTGCTGCACAACGCTGCGCGCGAGCCGGAAATTGTCGATCTGTGCCGCCTGCTGGTGGCGATGGGGGCGCAGATCGAAGGGATCGGCACCAGTGACATCACCATCCACGGCGTCCCCCGCCTGCACGGCGCGACCTACCGGGTGATGAGCGACAGGATCGAAGCCGGATCCTATGCCTGCGCCGCCGCGATCACCGGGGGCGATGTGTTCCTGAAACACGCCGTGGTCGATGAAATGGACGCCACGGTGCAGGCGCTGCGCGACGCCAATGTCTTCGTCGAACCGCGTGACGGCGGGCTCTATGTCGCGGCGCAAGGGCCGATGAAAGCAGTGACCCTCTCGACCGCGCCGTACCCCGGTTTCGCCACAGACATGCAGGCGCAGCTGATGGCGATGCTGTGCCTGGCCGAAGGCAGCTCGGTGCTGACCGAGACGATCTTCGAAAACCGCTACATGCACGTCCCCGAACTCAGCCGTATGGGCGCGCATATTGAAACCAAGGGCCGCACCGCGATTGTTCATGGGGTCAAGCAACTGACCGGCGCCGAAGTGATGGCCACCGACCTGCGCGCCTCGATGAGCCTGGTGATCGCCGGGCTGGCGGCCCAGGGCGAAACCCAGGTCCACCGCCTCTACCACCTTGATCGCGGGTATGAGCGGCTGGAGGAAAAGCTGGCGCTGGTGGGCGCGCAGATCGAGCGGGTTGGCGGGGATTGATCCGGGTTCGCTCAGTCGGCCACTGGCAATAGGATGAATTGGCCTGCACCGGGCAAAGTGCCAGACTTGATCCAGTTCGCGGCAATATCGAACTGCCCGGCCGAATAAACCTTCGCCGCGCCTGCATTGCCCGAAGCCGGCTCGATCAATCCGTGATCGGCTTTGGGGAAGACCACCACCGCCAGATCACGGCGTTGTTGCTGGATCTGCTTCAGGATCACCTGGGTGCCCGTGTTGGGGGCCTGCCGATCACTGCCGCCCAGCAACCAGAGCTGCCGGGCCTTGATCGCCTCGATCACTGGGCGCGGCTCGAAATCGAAGCTTAGCCCTTGGGCCATGGCCGGGCCGTTGGTCTTGATCACGGCAGAGGGGAACAGCAGGAACAGGCCGGTATATGAGCGCGGCTGGATTGCCTTGAGCCAGGGGGCGGCGGCATGGGCGGCCTTGAAGGCATCCAGTTCGTCCAGTCCTTCGCGCATGTTCGTACGCACGATCCGTTCGGTGATCGCGGTGAGTTCACGGGCCTGGGCCTGGGCCGTTCCATCGAAACCGCCGTCGCGCAATTGCTGCATCACCAGTTCGCGGTCCTGGGCGATCGGGCCTTCCGCCATGGCAAAGGCGGGGATCACGAAGTCCAGCGGAGCCATGGTCGCGGCCAGCGGTGCAACCCACCCGCCCTGGCTGCCGCCAATCACGCCAATCCGCCGGATCTGCGGAGCCAGCCGTCGCATTTCCTTCACCGCAGCCGCGGTGTCTTGTGCGCGGACATGAAAATCCGAACTTGGCGCGCCCTTTGATGCGCCGGTGCCGCGTTTGTCATAAACGAAAGCCGCGACGCCGCGCCGCGCCAGTTCATAGGGCCAGACCGCGTCATCAGTCGACGGGTCATTGTTGGAACCTTCGATCCACACCGCCGCCGCCCGCGCCTGACCCGTGGCAGGCATGATCAGCTTGCCGTGCAGCGAAGTTCCGCCGCTGGAAAAGGTTGTCATGCGTTCGATCAGCCGCAAACGGGTTCCGCGCTGAAGTGTCTGGCCCTGCTGAAGCTTGAGGGTGCCCGATTTGCACGGCGCAAATTCGATTGTCAGATCATCCGCCGTGAACCGCCCCTTGGCCGTTTCGTTCAATGCACCGAACCGTCCGGTCGAAAAGGCAAAGCTCAACGCGCGCGGCGCACCATCGGTTCCGGTGATGGTTACGGCCTGGCCGCCCGGCAGTGCATAGACCCCCAGCAGGCAACGCAAATCCCCATCCAGCCGGATTTGTGGAGCGGCATCAAGTGGCGCGGCGGCAGCGGGCTGGGCGGCCATCAGAATCGCGGTCAGCAAGCTCAGCATGATGTTTTGCCTGTATTGTTGTATTAATACAGTGGTGCGGAAAGAGGCAATTGTCAAGGCTGCCCTCAGTCCTTCTGAAGGCCGGGCGAAAAGGCGGAAAATTCCGCCCCCATCGTAACCCCAAATCAACCATTGCGGCACAGAGTCGGCGCTACGCCAGCTTCAGGATATGCGCGTGACCAGCATTGTCATCGATCGATTGAACGAAGAAGATTTTCGCCGGGCGATCGAGAACCGACTGCGCGAAAAACAGGCGAGTGTCGCGATTGAGCGGTTGCGGCGCTTGCTTGCGCCCTATGCGGGGCCGGGCAAGATCCTGCCGGAACGCTTCCTGACGGTCGAAACGAGCGACTTTGTATTGAGCGGCTGGGAAGCGCTGGACGAATCGATTCGGCGTTATGACCGGCCAGGCAGCCCGATTACCGCAATTTCGATTGCGTTTGGCTGGCCGGGAGAGGAACCGCGTCCGCGCGATGCCGCGGGCCACTTGTCGCCCTATCTCGAAACCCGCTATTTCACCGATGCGGCCTTTCCCTTTTCGGAAAGCACGCGCGACGATCTGCTGGATGGCTATTCGTCCTATGGCTGCACCTGGGGTGACGATTGCGAAGCAACCGATACGGCCTTGTCGGTTGGCGGGATCGATGATCTCCACACCGCGCTGACCGATCTGGAAGAAGTGCTGCTGGGATCCGACAGTCCGGATGAAGACGGCCTGCGGGCGGGATCGCTGGGGGCATGTCTGCTGTCCGCGCTTCTGGTCCAGGCGGTGAGTGAGCAGATCGACCAGCATGGCCTGCCGCGCCCCCTGTGCGTCATGTCTGGCAGCAGCGGGGTCTATCCCTTTTTCGATGCGCCGGTGGCCGGTATGCCGGTTGAAGCGCCGCCCGCGACACCCGAATGGTTCGAAGATGCCTCTCCCGCCGTTCCGGTGATGCCCGAGGACATCAGCCAGGGCGCACCCGCCTGCCGTTACAGCAGCCTGCTGATGACCGGCATTCCGCGCGCAAAGAAGCGGGCCGTGCTGGTGCTTGAGGAAGATGCCGATGAAATGGCGAGCCGCATTGCCCGGCTGCGCAGCAATGACGAGACGGCGGAGCAGGACCAGCCGGTTCCGGCTGAGGACCATGCCGAACCGCCCGTTCCCGGCTTGTCCGGGGCCAGCCCGCTGCTGGTCAAGAAGCATCCGGTCAAGCTGCCGGACGAGTGCGATGCCTTCGCGCCAAGCCTGCCGGTCTCTCCGGAACCGCCAGTTGATGCAACGGCCGATGCCGAGCCGGTGCCGGTAAACCTTGATGCGGATGACTGGCTCAAGCGGCTGACACTTGGCCCGCTTGAACCGGAGCGGGGCTGGTCTGCGCAGGAGTTTGCTGTTCCAGAACCGACGATGGCTGCCAAGGATCCCGCCGGGGTGCCGCCGGTGCAGGCGGATCTGCCCGGTGAAGCGGGTGCGCAAACCACGCCCGCGCCGCCCCGGCGAACTGAGCTGCGCGCCGCCATGGCTGCGGTGTCTTCTGTGCTATCGCAGATCCGGGCGCTGTGGCGCGGCCGAAACGGGCCGGCCCCGACGCCGCGCAAACGGTTCCCGCCGCGTTAGCCCTGGATGGCCAGGGTGATGATCCGGGCGTTCACCCCAGCCGCGCTGCCAGCCACCCGACCAGCCACACTCTGACCGCCCCGGCCAGTCCTGGTGGGACCGGGGCCTGAATGCGCTCAGCGTCGATCCGGGCGACCAATGCGTTGATCGGCAGCGCCTCGGCTGCGGCGGCCTGCTTCAGCAGTTCCCAGAACAACGGCTCAAGACTGATCGAGGTCTTGTGACCGGCGATCTCGACCGAGCGTTTGACCGGAGGGTGGAACGGGGTGGTCATAACGGGGGTGATACGAATAATTCGGGGTGGCCTGCAATATCGCCGCAACCTAAACCGGGGGGCATGAGCGGCGCGATCGACACTCTGACCGAAAAGGAAAAGCAGGCCCTGCGCCTGCTGGTCGGCGGGCATGATGCCAAAAGCATGGCGCGGCACCTGGGCCTGTCGGTTCATACGATCCACGAACGGCTGCGCGATGCGCGGCGCAAGCTGGCCACATCGAGCAGCCGCGAGGCGGCGCGCCTGCTGCACGAAGCCGAGCAGGCGGACCCCCAATTGTTGGGGGACAAACCAATCGGGGCTGCGGCGATTGCTGCGGCGGGCCAGTTTGACGATCAGCCAGTGGAAGGTCGCGGCAAGTCTCGCCGGACCGGCTGGATCATCGGAGGTTTGGCAATGAGCATAGCAATGGCGATTTACGCAGCTGCGGCGCTGATGGGCGGCACTGCCGGTCCGGCGGGCGCGGTCAAGGATGGGCCCGTGGTCGCCGACCAGGCGCAGCAGGGGTCCGAACAGGCGGCGCGGCGGTTCCTTGCGCTGGTTGATGCGAAGGACTGGCAGGCAAGCTATGCCGCAACCGGCAGCAAGTTTCGGCAAGCCAACACGCTGGCGGGGTGGACCGCCGCCGCGCAGGGTGCGCACGGGACGCTGGGGCCGGCCTTGACCCGCGAACTGATCACGGCCGATTTCAGCCCGGCACCGCCCGACGGGGTCTATAACGTCCGGTTCCGTAGCCACTTTGCGCAGGGGCGCGAGGCGGTCGAAACCTTGGCGCTGGCCTATGAAGGTGGCGGCTGGCGGGTGGTTGGACTGATGCTGGACTAAGCGGTCCCGGCATTCCACGACGAAACGGTTTTCCTACATTGCCGGGCCGCGTTAAAACGGTCCGGCAATGGGCTTAGCGCCGTGCGAACTGACCGTTTGGTTGCTTAAAGTTCTGAAAATACATCATATATTCGGAACAATTGACTCCATTCAACACGCCGTATGGCGCTGCTGAATGACGTTCAGCGCCGACTGGGCCGCCTTGTGCGCCTTTCAGACACCTTTCAGCGCACAGTCGGTCCGGTCGGCGAATCGCGGACTCAATACATGTGCTGACCGCCGTTGATGCTCATGGTCGAACCGGTCATGAAGCCGCCGTTTTCGCTGGTCAGGAAGGCGACCCCACGGGCGATTTCCTCGGCCATGCCCAGCCGGCCAACCGGGATCTTGGCGACGATCTTTTCCAGCACCGGGGCAGGCACCGCTGCCACCATGTCGGTATCGATATAGCCCGGCGCGATCGCGTTGACGGTGACGCCGAATTTGGCCCCTTCCTGGGCCAGTGCCTTGGTAAAACCGTGGATCCCGCTTTTGGCAGCAGCATAGTTGACCTGGCCGTACTGCCCGGCCTGGCCATTGATCGAGCCGATGTTGACGATCCGCCCCCAGCCGCGTTCCCGCATGCCGGGGAAGGTCGCCTTGGCCATGTTGAAGCAACCGCCCAGGTTGATTCGCATCACGTCATTCCAGTCATCAAAGCTCATCTTGTGGAGCACACCGTCGCGGGTGACCCCGGCGTTGTTGATGACGATGTCGATCGGACCATATTCGGCGGCAATATCGTTGCAATTGTGGATGCAGGCTTCGTGATCGCCTACGTCCCAGCGGATTGCGGGGATCCCGGTGGCCTGGGTAAAAGCACGGGCCTTTTCCTCATTCCCGGCATAGTTGGCGATCACGGTGTGACCCTGCTTATGCAGCCGGTTGCAGATCGCCGCTCCGATTCCGCGTGTGCCGCCGGTTACAATTGCCACTCGTGCCATGGTCTGCCTTTCCATCAGGAGGATTCCGTAAGGGCAAGACTATGCAGCGCAGCGACAACCCGCAAGCAGGTTGCATACGTAAAGGGCGATCAGAACTTGAATTGAGTGCCGACATAGACCGCCTGGTTATCCTGGCGGCTGTCGGTCAGCGGTTTGAGCCGGTCACGATCAGAAGTGACACGCACCCCGGCGGTGACATTGATGTTGCGCGTCAAACGGTAAGATCCGCCAAGATCTACGGACTGATCGCTCTGTTCAAAGGTGCGGGGTGAACGGCCGGATTTCTGCCGTTCGTCGAGCGAGATTCGCGTGGCGAACCGCGAAGGATCGCTGCCCTGGCCAGCCGTTGGTTGGAAGCTGGCAAGATCGGGCATGTCGATCTTGCGGATTTCCGGAGCGCCGCTTTGCGCGAAACTCTTGTAACCGCGCGCCGCGCCCAGGCTGTAGGCCGTAGGGGCGATCCGCAACAGGCCTTCGCCCAATCCTTCGCCGCCCTGCTGCGATCCGCGCACCACGATCGGGTGGAACTGATCAAACCGCACCGCAACCGTCACCGATCGGTCCAGCCGGTTGGGCGAGGCTGCGGGGGTAAAGCGGAACAGCTGACCCTTGGACAAGGCGCGCACCGTGATCGAGCGAGCCAGCCTGGGATCGACCATGGCGGGCTGGAAGCTGCTTTGCCCAGACACCCCATCAGGGCCAAGCGGGCGCTGATCATCCCGGTTGGACAGTGCCAGTACCGCGCTGGGCAAGGCAAGCATACCGACGGCACAGCTCAACAGCACGGCGGCAGTGCTGCCGCTGCGCCGTGCGCCTGGTGCCGTGATGCCCGTGGTTGCCATGATGTGCCGGTTGTCCCGCCTTTGCCGTCCGAATCCAAGCCTTTTCTGCATTAAGCCCACTGAATTGCAGCTTAACGCGCGTTCAGCGGGCATTCAGTGCCGGATCGCGTTAGTGGAAGGCACGGCGCTGCGCTCTTGCCGCGCGCCCCGCCTCGGCTATAGAGGCACGCGAACCAAAGGATCCGGACCAACGCAATGACTGCCAGCATGATCAAGCGCCCTTCCAACTTTCGTATGCTCGGCCGGGCTGGCCTTGTCGCCATGGCCGCGCTCGCGCTGGTCAGCTGCGGCGGCAAGAAGCACCCCAAGGCAGACCTTGCCGCCAGCCGTGTGACCACGATCGGCGTCAACAGCTATCTGTGGCGCGCCAGCCTTGAAGCGCTGAGCTTCATGCCGCTGCTGCAAACTGATTCGAACGGCGGCGTGATCGTCACCGATTGGTACGCCAACCCGAACAACCCGGGTGAGCGGATGAAAGTGACGGTCACGATCCTTGATCAGGACCTGCGCGCCGATGCTCTGCGCGTCGCCGCCAGCCGTCAGGTTTCGCAAAACGGCGTGTGGCAGGACGCAGCGGTCCAGGCCGCGACCGTGCAGAAGCTTGAAGACGTGATCCTGACCAAGGCCCGCGATCTGCGCAACGGCGCTATCAAGTAACGGAACCCCTCGACAAGCCGCGAGGGGCGGCTAGAGGGGCCGTCATGACTACAGAACGCTTCGATCCGTCCAGCGCCGATCCGCGCTGGCAGCGCGTGTGGGACGAACGGCAGAGCTTCAAGGCCGATGACAATTCGGCCAAGCCCCGTTCCTACGTGCTGGAGATGTTCCCCTACCCATCGGGGCGCATCCATATCGGCCATGTCCGCAACTACACCATGGGTGATGTGCTGGCCCGCGCCAAGCGGATGCAGGGCTATGAAGTGCTGCACCCGATGGGCTGGGACGCGTTCGGCATGCCGGCCGAAAATGCCGCGATGGAAAAAAGCGTCCACCCCGGCGGCTGGACCCGCGACAACATTGCCAACATGAAGGCGCAGCTCAAGCGTCTGGGCTTCGCGCTTGACTGGAGCCGCGAGCTGGCAACCTGTGAGCCTGACTATTACGGGCAGGAACAGGCGCTGTTCCTCGATCTTTACGAAGCAGGGCTGATCTACCGCAAGGAATCGGCGGTCAACTGGGACCCGGTCGATATGACCGTGCTGGCCAATGAACAGGTGATCGACGGACGCGGCTGGCGCAGCGGTGCGCTGGTCGAAAAGCGCAAGCTCAACCAGTGGTTCCTCAAGATCACGCAGTTCGCGGACGATCTGCTGAGCGGGCTGGGCGAGCTGAAGAACTGGCCCGAAAAGGTCCGGCTGATGCAGGAAAACTGGATCGGCAAATCGCAAGGCCTGCGCTGCAAGTTCAACTTCGTCGACAGCGAAGACGGGATCGAGGTCTATACCACCCGGCCCGATACCATGTTCGGGGCGAGCTTTGTCGCGATCGCGGCGGACCATCCCTTTGCCCAGCAAATGGCTGAAAACCTGCCCGAACTGCAGAACTTCATCGCCGAATGCAAACGCGGTGGAACCACCGCGGCAGAGCTGGAAACGGCGGACAAGCTGGGTTTCAACACCGGCTATTCGGTGGAGCACCCGCTCAAGAAGGCGTGGCACCTGCCGGTCTATGTCGCCAATTTCGTGCTGATGGATTACGGCACCGGGGCGGTGTTCGGCTGCCCGGCGCATGACCAGCGCGATCTCGATTTCGCGCGGAAATACGAACTGCCGGTGACCCGGGTGGTGGCCGACGGCGATGAGACCGATGCAACCTTCGCCAGCGACGAGGCCTATACCGGCCCGGGCCGGATCGTGAATTCCGAATGGCTCGACGGAATGACCATCGATGAAGCCAAGGCGGCAGTGATCGCCAAAGCGCAGCACGATGGCTGGGGCCAGGGCGAAACGCAGTACCGCCTGCGCGACTGGGGCGTCAGCCGTCAGCGTTATTGGGGCACGCCGATCCCGTTCATCCACTGCGATAGCTGCGGCGTGGTCCCTGTGCCCAAAGACCAGTTGCCGGTGGTGCTGCCGGACGATGTCAGCTTTGACACGCCTGGCAACCCGCTGCTGCGCCATGCCACGTGGAAACATGTCGCTTGCCCCAAGTGCGGCAAACCGGCCGAGCGCGAGACCGATACGCTCGACACCTTCGTCGATAGTTCGTGGTATTTCCTGCGCTTTGCCAGCCAGCCGGGGGACCGCCCGTTCGATCCGGCGGTGATCGCCAAGTGGCTGCCGGTGGAACAATACATCGGCGGGATTGAGCATGCGATCCTGCACTTGCTCTACGCCCGCTTCTGGACCCGCGCGCTGGCCCATATCGGGCTGATCGATGTGAAAGAGCCGTTCGCCAGTCTGTTCACACAAGGGATGGTCACGCACGAAACCTATTCGCGCGTCGATCCTGTCAACGGTGCCCCGATCTGGTTCGGTCCGGGCGAAGTCGAACGTGGCGGCAACGGAGCCACGCTCAGGGCCGATGGCCAGCCGGTCGAGGTTGGCCGGGTGATCAAGATGTCGAAAAGCAAGAAGAACGTCGTCGATCCTGACGAGTTCATCACGACTTTCGGTGCCGATGCGATCCGCTGGTTCATGCTGTCGGACAGCCCGCCCGAACGCGACCTGCCTTGGTCGGTGGCCGGGCTTGAGGGCTGTGCCCGGTTCGTCCAGCGCTTGTGGCGGCTGTTCGGTCAGTACGATGCCGCCGCCACTGGCGAGGACAAGGCGCTCGATCGCAAACGCGACCAGACCGTCGCCGCCGTTGCCGATGACATCGCCGCGCTGGGCTTCAACAAGGCCGTGGCGCGGATTTACGAGCTGACCAATGCAACCGAGAAGTCTGCCCCGTCCGCCAGCCGCAGCGCCGCGATCCGCACCGTGCTGCTGCTGGTCGCGCCGATGATGCCGCACCTGGCTGAAGAAGCCTGGGCGGCGATTGGCGCTGACGGCCTGATCGCCGAAGCGGCTTGGCCGCCGGTCGATCCGGCGCTGCTGGTCGAGGATGAGGTGACCGTGGCGATCCAGGTGCTGGGCAAGCTGCGCGATACCTTGACCGTCGCCAAAGGCTTGCCGCGTGAGGAACTGGAGGCGCTTGCGCTCGCCAGCGAGAAGGTCCAGCGTGCGCTTGATGGCAAGGCAGTCAAAAAGGTGATCGTGGTGCCCGACCGGCTGGTCAATCTGGTGGCATGAAGCGGCTAGCCGCCTTGCTGTTGCCCATGGCGCTCGCGGCTTGCGGGCTCCAGCCGATGTATGCGGGCGGGGCCAATGGCGCGGTCGCGCAAGGGCTGGCTGCGGTCGAGGTTCCGGCAATCGAAGGCAAGGCTGGCTGGCTGGTCCGCAACGCGCTGGTCGACCGGCTGGGTGCGGGCGGACAAGCTTCAGCGCGCTTCCGGCTTGATGTCCGGCTGGATGACAAGCTTGAAGGGCTCGGTCTGCTTTCGGACGATACCATCGGACGCGAACGCCGCACCTTGCGCGCACGCTATCAGTTGGTCGATCTTGCCAGCGGTGAGATCGTGATTGACGCCACTGCAGGATCGGATGCGGGGATCGACGTGGTGTCATCCGAATATGCCACGATCGCGGCGGAGCGCACCGCGCTGGAAAACCTTGCCAAGCAAGTGGCAGACCGGATCATCACTCGTGTCTCGCTGCATTTACGCAGCGGTCCGGCCAAGGCGCAGTGAAGGCTACTCAAAAGGACTTTCGCGGGCAGGCGCAGCGCTTTGCGCGCGATGCGACCGTTTTCTTCTTTTGTGGCCCGGATGAATCCGGGGCGGCCGATGCAGCGCAGCAGATTGTGGCACTGCTCCCCGATGCTGGCGAGCGGGTCGAACTGACCGGGGCCGATCTTAAGCGCGATCCGGTGCGGCTGGGGGATGAAGCGCGCTCAACTTCGTTGTTCGGCGATAAGCGCCATATCTATGTCCGCGCCAATGGCGATGAAGCGCACGATGCTGTCGAGATCCTGCTGAGCGGAGATGCCGAGGCTTGCCCGGTGCTGATTGTCGCCACCAGTGCGACCGACAAGTCACGCACGGCGAAGTTGCTGGCCAACCGCCCCGATGCGCTGATGGCGATGTTCTATCCACCGGATATGCGCCAGTTTTCCGGCACCGTGCGGGATCTGGCCGATGCCGCCGGGGTGCGGCTGAGCGGCGAACTGGCCGAACGGATTGCCCGCGGGGTCTCGCTTGACTTGCGCCTGGCGCAATCGGAAGTGACCAAACTGGCACTCTACCTGGATGCGGATCCTCAATCCCCTCGCAGTGCCGATGCTGCCGCGCTCGACGCGGTCGGCGCACGGACTGAAGAGGACGGACTTTCGCCGATCGTCAATGTCGTGCTGGGCGGCGAAGTAACCAAGCTCCCGCGCGAATTGCGGCGGATGCGCGAGTTGGGCCTTAATCCGGTTGGTGTGCTGCTGGCGATCGAACGCCGTGCGGCGCAATTGGCGGCGCTGGCGGCAAAGGTTGGTCCGCGCGGCGATATTGACGCCCTGATTGAAAGCGAATCCGCCGCGCGCCGGATTTTCTGGAAGGACAAGCGCGACATCAGTACCCAGCTCAGAAAATGGCGCGGCCCCCGGCTTGCGCGGTTGGTGGATCGGCTGATTGCGTTGCACCGGGCCTTGCTTGGCAACAGTCAACAGGCCGAATTGCTTTTGGCGCAGGGACTGTCCGAAATCACGCGCGCAGCGATGAAACGCAATTAGGCATTCCGCGCCGCACACATTGTTGTTAGGTGAACCTACCGGGGTCGCAACCGGTTGGGTTAGTCTCTAGGAAAATGACTGAATCTCGAAAATCAGCCAAACCGGGGCCATCACAGGCCTTGGCGCCCTCGCTAGAGCGGCGCAGGCTGCGCCTTTATCTGCTTTTGGTGCTGCTCGATGGTGCGGCCGTGCTCGCGGGATTCATGCTCGCGGCCTATCTTTATCTGGGCGATCCGTTTGAACCGTCGGTTTGGGGCGCGGCGCAATTATTGCTGCCACTGTTCTGGACGATTGCCTTGCTGAACCGGACGTATTCGGTGGATTCACTGGTCTGGCCGCCGCGTGGCCTCCAGCGGGCCCTGGTGGCGCTTGCGCTGGCTGTCCTGCTGTTGATCGTCGTCATGTTCCTTGCCCGATCAAGCCTGTTCGTGTCGCGTTTCGGTTTCGCCAGCGGATTGATTGTGGCGGTGCTGCTGGCCGTTACTATCCGCTTGAACCTGGGGGCGTTCACCCGGCGCAACGTAGGGCCGCGTGCGATCAACCTGCTGGTGATTGATGATGGTGGACCCGCCGTCGAACTGCCGGACAGTTACCGTATCAATGCCCAGGCAGCCTGCATCTCGCCAGCTTTGGATGATCCTCACATGCTGGATCGTTTTGCGACTGTGATCCGCAATATGGACCGGGTTGTTGTCAGCTGCCCGCCCGAACGGCGCTGGGTCTGGGCCATGGTGCTCAAAGGCGGACAGATGCGCGGGGAAATCGTTGATGAGGAAGTGGCCACGCTTGGCATCCTTGGCACCAGCCGCGAAGCCGATGTCGGCACTCTGGTGGTGGCATCAGGCCCGCTGGGGCTGCGCGCGCGGCTATTCAAGCGCGCTCTGGACCTGGCCATTACCATCCCCGCCTTGCTGGTGCTGGGATTGCCGTTGCTGGTGATTGCAGCGCTAGTCCATCTTGAAGATGGCGGTCCGGCCCTGTTTACCCAGCGCCGGGTCGGGCGTAACAACCAGTTCTTCCCGATCTACAAATTCAGGTCGATGCGGCAAGTGCTTGCCGATGCGGACGGGGCGCAATCGGCGCGGCGTGACGATGATCGCGTGACCCGGATCGGCCGGTTCCTGCGCCGGACGTCGATCGATGAATTGCCGCAGCTGCTCAATGTGTTGAAAGGCGATATGAGCCAGGGAGCAGGCCGGTATTTGCTGTCACCAGTGGTGTTATAGAGCACCTTGACGATATCGAGACAGGTGTCGAGCCCCACGAAATCAGCCAGTTCCAGCGGCCCCATCGGGTGGTTAAGGCCCAGTCGGCAGCCTTTGTCGATATCGGCGATGCTGGCGGTACCCTGGCCCAACACGAACACCGCTTCGTTGATCATCGGCAGCAGGATGCGGTTGACGACGAAGCCGGGCTCATCCTCGGCCTGGACCACCTGCTTGCCCAGGCTTTCGGCAAAGGCGCGGGTGCGGGCGACGGTTTCAGGGCTGGTTGCCAGCCCGGGGATCACTTCAATCAGCCCCATCACCGGAACGGGATTGAAAAAATGCAGCCCGATGAAGCGCTTGGGGTCAGGCGAGCTGGTCGCCATGCGGGTGATCGGGATCGAGCTGGTGTTCGATGCCATAATCGCATCGTCGCGCAGCACCTTGCCCGCCGCTTCAAAAATCTTGCGCTTGATTTCTTCTTTTTCGGTCGCCGCTTCGATGATCAGGTCGGCTTCGGTGAACGAGGCATAGTCACCCACCGGCGTAATCCGCGCGAGAGCCGCTTCGGCCTCTGCCGGGGTCAGCTTTTCTCGGCTGACCAAGCGGGTCAAAGCCTTGTCGATATTGGCTTTTGCCTTTTCGGCCAGGGCAACATCGACGTCCGATAGCAACACCTTGATGCCGCACTGCGCTACTTGCTGGCTGATGCCCGAACCCATCTGGCCCGCACCGATAACCGCCACTGTCCGCATCTCAAAACCCTTCGCAAGTGCAGCAAGATTGGCTGCCTAGCCAAGGAATCTGCGCTTGGCTAGCGATTCTGGCCGGGCACCCACAGTACTTCGCTGGCACCTTCGAAATTGAGGGCGCGGGACAGGACGAACAGGTAGTCGGACAACCGGTTGATATAGGCCAAAGCCGCAGGATTGACGGGTTCCTGCGCGGCGAGAAGGGTCATCGCGCGTTCGGCACGGCGGGTCGTCGCGCGGGCAATGTGGGTGCGGGTCGCGGATTCGTTGCCTCCGGGCAGGATGAAGCTGGTCAGCGGAGGCAACGGGGCATTGGCCCGGTCAATCTCGCCCTCGAGCCAGGCGACTTGCTCTGCAACGATCCGCAGGGCCATTTCGCCGGGCGAAAAGTCCTCACCCGGGGTGGCCAGATCGGCGCCAAGATCGAACAGATCGTTCTGGATCCGCACCAGCGCTGAACGGTGTTGAGAACCGTCCAAAACGCACACAACGCTGCCCAAAGCGCTGTTTGCTTCGTCGACCGCACCAATCGCTTCCATCCGCGCGGCATGCTTGGGGCAGCGACTGCCATCGACCAGTCCGGTCGTGCCGTCGTCACCCGTGCGGGTGTAGATCTTGTTGAGCTTGACCATCGGATCAGCGGTTAGCGAAAAGCAGCAGTGCGACAAGCATTACCGCGCCGCCCTGCCACAGGATGCGTTGCATCATCATCTTGTTCTGCTTGAGCTGCATTTCGCTGGGGCCGACACTGTCCGGGCGTTCAAGGTCCTCGCGGGTGCTTTGCATGAAGGCCGCGATGCCGCGCCCCAGGCTGACGACGACCATGATCATGGCGATGATCAGGACAGGGATCAGAATTGTGCTCATGCGGCCGGTTCTACTCCGTTGCCCAACGAAAGGCCAGCGGGCAGGCGGCCGGCGCGCAGTTCGTTTGCCAGGGCCCTCCCGTCCTGTCCCGTGCGACGCAAATCGGCCAAGGCGGGTGATCCGCGCCGCTTGGCCAGCTTGCGTCCGTCCGCTTCGACCAGCAGCGGATGGTGATGCCAGACCGGTACCGGCAGTCCCAGCAGTGCCTGCAGCAGGCGGTGGACTTGACTGGCGGCAAACAGGTCCTGCCCGCGCGTGATCGTAGTGATTCCGTCCGCCGCATCGTCCAGCGTTGCAGCCAGGTGATAACTGGCCGGCGCATCACGACGCAGCAATACGACATCGCCGAACTGTTCGGGCGAGCAGCGCTGCGGCCCGGCCAATTCATCCTCCCAGCTGATCGGCCCGACTAGATCGAAGGCCCTGGCCATGTCGAGCCGCCAGGCCACCTCATTCGCCTGAGCGGCGTGGCGACCGCGGCAGGTGCCCGGATAGATCGGCCCGTCCGGCCCTTGGTCACGCGCAGCATCGGCCACTTCGCGGCGAGTGCAGGAGCAGGGATAGAGCAGTCCCAGATCGATCAGGCGCTGACCGGCCATGGCATAAGTGTCGAGCCGCGCGGATTGAAACACTACTGGCCCATCCCAGGTCAGCCCTAACCATTCCAGATCGGCCAGAATTTCGGGCACCAGTTCGGTGCGGCTGCGGGTGCCATCGATATCTTCGATCCGCACCAGAAACTCGCCGCCGCGCGCGCGGGCCAGATCATGCGCAACCACGGCAGCATAGGCATGCCCAAAATGGAGCAGGCCATTGGGACTGGGAGCGAAACGGGTACGGATCATTGCCCGATTTCATCCTGTGGATTTTGCGGGGGCGCAAGCCTTGACGACGCACAACCCCCCATGTTCTCTTGTACTCATGGTCTGTCACCAAACCGCAATCTCGCACAGTAACAAGAGGTCATGCTCAAGGCGGAGCTGATCGAGCGCGCGGCCAGGTTCCGCAGCGCAGAAGGGGATCCCCTTCGTCACCTGGCTGATTGCCCTGCGCTGGTGCTCAATGCGGACTATACTCCGCTCAGCTACTACCCGCTCAGCCTGTGGCCGTGGCAAACCGCGATCAAAGCGGTGTTTCTGGAACGAGTCGATATCGTCGCCAGCTATGGGCGAGAGGTTCATTCGCCGACCTGGTCGATGCCGATCCCATCGGTGATCGCGCTGCGCCAGTACGTGAAACCCAGCGAGTTTCCGGCCTTTACCCGCTTCAATCTGTTCCTGCGCGATCGTTTTACCTGTCAGTATTGCGGCAGCCCGCACCAGCTGACTTTCGATCACGTGGTCCCGCGGCGGCTGGGCGGGCAGACCAGCTGGGAGAACGTCGCTACCGCCTGCGCGCCGTGCAACCTCAGGAAGGGCGGGCGGACCCCCAAACAGGCGGGCATGCCGCTGCTGGTCCAGCCGATCCGACCCACAAACTGGCAGCTGCACGAACGCGGCAAAGCCTTTCCGCCCGGCCACTTGCACGAAACCTGGCGTGACTGGCTGTACTGGGACATCGAACTGGAAGCTTGAGCGGGCGGGCGATCGAAGGGGGCAGCAATGAACAAAGGCAACAGACTCTGGCAGTTTGCCGGGGTGATTTTCATCTTCGTACTTCTCATCGCGATCGGTTTCACGCGGATTGGCGGGATCGGAGCCTGTGCCAACACTCCGGATCCGATTCTGGCTTTTGAACTGGCCAAAAGCCCGGCGGAACTGGCCGCGCTGTTTCCCGAAAGTTGCCGCGCAGCCGCATTGGCGGCGCAGCGCACCGGGCTATGGCTGGATATTCTGGCTTTCATCCCGGTCTATGGCGGGGCGCTGATCTATGTCCTGCGCGCGGCAAGCGGCGGCGATCCTGCGCTGGGCCTGCTGGTGCGCGGCGCGATCGTGCTGGTCGTCACCGGGATGCTGTTCGACCTGTGGGAGAACAGCCGGATGCTGCAGCTGATCGGCACGTTTCCGGGCGATCAGGCCACGTTCGATCAGCTGGTCGCTGCGCCGCGGATCAAATTCGCGCTGCTCGCCGTGGCCGAAGCTGCGGCTGGTTGGCTGTGCTGGCGCAGTTCAAATTGGACGCGCTGGCTGGGCGTGGCAGCGATCGGAGGAGCCGTACTGACGCTGGCCGGCCTGCTGATCGATCCACATTGGATCGGGCTGGGCGGCTTGTTGGCGTTCTTGTCGCTGGCGGTGGTCAGCTGGGTGCGCGCGCTGCGGCCAGAGGCGGGCTAGCGCAGGCAACCAACAGTCCCATCCCCGTCCGCGCTTCGACCGGTTCAGCATGGACGGGGGAGGGATGCCTTATCAGCCCTTGATCACATCACCAGTGGGCCGTGCTGGATGTTGGGAAGCACATAGCGTGCGAACATGTCGCATTCGTTCACGTGCGGATAACCAGACAGGATAAAGGCTTCCATGCCCGCGTCCTGATAGGCGCGCAGCTTGGCGATCACCTGGTCCGGGGTGCCGACGATTGCCGCCCCGCAGCCCGAGCGGGCGCGGCCGATCCCGGTCCACAGGTTTTCCTCGACAAAGCCGTCACCGTCGGCTGCGCTGCGCAGCTCCTGCTGGCGCTGCACACCGTAATTTTTCGCATCGAGCGACTTTTCGCGGATCGCCTGCCCGGCTTGTTCGTCCAGCTTGGACAGGAGCTTGTCGGCGTACTGGCGGGCCTCGTCCTCAGTCTCGCGCACGATCACGTGGGCGCGGTAGCCGAATTTCAGCGTGCGGCCCTTGGCCCCGGCGCGGGCCTTCATGTCGGCTACGGTTTCGCGGACCTTGTCCATCGTATCGGGCCACATCAGGTAAACGTCAGCCGCTTCGGCGGCGCATTCGCGGGCTTCGTGGCTCAAGCCGCCGAAGTAGAATGCCGGGCACTTGCCCGAAATCGTGGTGATCCGCGCCGGATCGAGCTTGAGGTTGAAGAATTCGCCCTGGAAATCGAGGTGTTCGCCATTCAGTAGCGTGCGGACGATCTTCATGATCTCGGTCGCGCGGGCATAGCGTGGGGCGCTCTCGATCTTCTCGCCCGGCATGTCGGACGAGATGATGTTGACGTTGAGCCGCCCGCCGGTCCCCGCCGCGTTGGGGCCCAGGATCCGGTCGAGTGTGGCGATGCGGCGGGCAAGCTGCGGGGGCCAGTCCTCGCCCATGCGGGTGGCCCACAGCAATTTGATCCGCCGTACCTGTGTGGCAACCGCCGCTGCGAATGCGGTGGTATCGAGTCCCAGTTCATAGCCCGAGGGCAGCAAGATATTGTCGAACCCGCCCTCTTCCGCGCGCAGCACGATATTGCGGCAATGTTCCCAGCTGCTCTTCAGATAGGGATCGGGCACGCCCAGGAATTCGTAATCGTCGTCGCACAGGGCAGAGAACCAAGCCACTTCACATTGTTGTTCGGACATCGTCTTGCTTCCTCAACTATTGCACCGGACACACTGTTCCATCGGCATAACCGCTGGCGGCCGCCGTCCGGCACTTGTTCCATTCCTTGCGCGCCGCCACGGACGACGCGCGGTTCGTTGCGGCTGTCCTAGGGCAGTCGCTCTCCCCGCGCCGCGACGAGCACGGCGTACCAGTCCTGCCGTGACCAGCGGACTTTCATTGCTTGCGTTCCCTCGACAATCCGTTCGGCCTGCTGCGAACCGATGATCGGCACGATCCCGGCGGGATGCGCCATCAGCCACGAATAAGCCGCGACGCTGCGCGACACGCCCTGTTCCGCGCTGACCCGGTCCAGTTCGCCGGCAATTGCCTGATCGCGCGGGCTTTCCGGATTGGCGAGTTGCCCGCCGCCCAGCGGTGACCAGGCCAACGGGGTCAGGCCCAGCATCATCGCCTGATCCAGCTCGCCATTTTCAAAGCAGGTGATGCGCAGCGGGCTGATTTCCGGCTGAGTTGCAACCAGCTTGTGGCCCAGGAACTGGTTGAGCGCGGCAATCTGATGCAGCGTGAAATTGGACACGCCGATGCTGCGGATCTTGCCCGCCGCCACAGCATCATCCAGCACCCGAGCCACTTCCTGCGGGTGGGCCAGAATGTCCGGACGGTGGATCTGATAAAGGTCGATGCATTCGGTCTGCAGCCGCCGCAGCGAGGCATCGAGCGCGGCATTGAGATAATCAGCGCTCTGGTCATAGGGCAGGGGCGGCATGATCCCGCCCTTGCTGGCCAGCACCATGCGGCCACGCAGGGCCGGTTCGGCGGCCAGCACTTTGCCGAGCAGCGCTTCGGCATCACCGAACCCGTCAGTGCCATTAAAGCCATAGATGTCCGCCGTATCCAGCAGGGTAATCCCGGCATCCAGCGCGGTGTGGACCAGCCGTGCCGCTTCCTGCGCGCTGCGCCCGCCTTCGGCCAGACGCCACATCCCCCAGGCAATCGGGGATATGGCAATCTGGCTGTGGCCAAGATTACGGGTGGCAGGTGGATTGGGCAGAAGGCTCATGCAATATTCCTGGCTGGTGGCGCGACCGATGCTCGCTCGATCAGGGTATGGGGCAGGCGGCGATGAGTCAGATCACCTCCGGCGATGAGGATTTCCGTGGCAGTGCGGGCAAGCTCTGCCATCGGCTGGTGGATGGTGGTCAAGGGCGGCCATACGGTGCGGGCCAGCGTGGTATCGTCAAACCCGGTCACTGAAAGTTCGCCCGGAACATTGACCCCGCGATCATGCGCCACGGCCAGCACACCGGCGGCCATATCGTCATTGGATGCGAACACTGCTGTTGGACGGTCGGGCAGGTCGAGCAGATAATTGCCGCCGCGTACGCCGGAATCGAAATCAAATTCACCATCGCAGATCAGCCCCGGTTCGAACGATAGCCCGGCCCGGTCAAGTGCGCGGCGATAACCGAACAGGCGGTCGTCGGATGCCATGTGATTGGGGTGGCCCTTGATAAAGCCAATCCGGCGGTGGCCCATGTTGATCAAATGGGTGGTCATGTCGTCCGCTGCCTGGGCATCGTCCATGAACACCGAACTGGTCAGCGCGTGGTTGGTGCCCGGCGATATGCGCACAAAGGGAATGTCCAGCGCCTCAAGCGCACGCAGCACCGGATCGCAATCGGTCACCGGGCTCGACAGGATGATCCCGTCGACATGGGTCTCGGTCACCAGTCCACGCACCTGATCGCCCACGCGCGGATCGGTGACATCGACCGGCTGGGCCAGCAGGCGAATGCCTTGCTGCTTGCAATATTCCCAGCACCCGGTCTGGATTTGGAACATGTAGTAGGGGCTGTGATTGTCATAGATCAGCGCGATCTGGTTGCTTTTCGCACCGGAAAGGATCCGCGCCGCAACGCTGGGCCGAAAATCGAGCGCGCGCATTGCCTCCTCGACCCGGGCCTTGGTATCCTTGCTGACATAGGGGTGATCGTTGAGCACCCGGCTGACGGTTTTCACCGCCACCCCGGCACGCGCCGCGACATCACGAATGTTGGCCCGTTCGCTCATCCTTCCAGCACCCCCGCAAGCGCCGCGAACAGCGCAGCGAAGGCACTGTCCGGGCGAAAGAACACCGGCGGCTGACCGATTGGGGCCGGGACCAGATGCATGCCAGGGGCGAAGTCCTCGCCCGTCCAGCAATGACGCCAGGTGGCTTCGCCGGGAAGCACTACCTGCCGCGCACTCGCCCCTTCCTCAATCACCGGTGCTACCAGCAGATCGGCACCGTAGAGGTATTGATCCTGCAAGGTAAAGAGCGTGGGATCGTCAGGATAGTGCAGGAACAACGGGCGCTGCGCAGGGAGGCCGTGTGCCGATGCCTCGTCACACAAGTGGCGAACATAGGGCGCAAGGTGAGCATGGACCCGGCTCCACCGCGCGAAACACGCCAGCAACTCTTCGCTTGAATCGTACTGCAAGTTGTCGTCCGGGCGGTTGCCTTCGTGACTGCGCATCACTGGCGCGAAAGCGGCCAGTTCGCACCAGCGCTGGATCAGCTCCACTGTCCGGACATTGCCATGAAGCGAGGTATAGCCGCCGCAGTCGGAATGGCTGTAGGCATTGCCGACCAGCCCGGCCGAGAGGGCAGCGGTGATGACCGTGCCGATCCCGTCGTGCCGGGTGAAATCGACCGATTGGTCTCCAGCCCACAGCAGCGGGCAGTGCTCCTGCACCCCCGAAAAGCCCGCGCGCATGAAGAACACCGCATCGCCGGTCTTGCCGCGGCTAGCCACGGCCTGGGCGTTGACTTCGGCCCATAGCACAGGCCAGCGGTTGTGCGCTTCCATTGGGTCAGAACCATCTGCCAGCCGCACGTCGGTTGGCAGGTATTCGCCGAAATCGGCCATCCAGCCGGAAATCCCGATGTCGAGCATTTCGCGGCCCAGCACGTGTTCAGCAAACCAGGCGCGGGTTTCCGTGCGGGTGAAATCCAGCACGCCGCAGTCGAATTCGCCGAAATCGACCAAATATACTTCGTCACTATCCTGACGCAGGCAGAAATGCCCGGCCTCGCGCGCGGAATCGTAGAGGATGCCATCGACTGCCAGATAGGGATTGGCATAGGCCAGAAAGCGTATCCCGCGTGCCTGCAGGGCAGCAATCCGTTCGGGCAGGTCAGGAAAGCGCTGGCGGTCGCGTCGCCAGTCCCAAAACAGACGGCGGCCGAAACTGGTTTCGCGGATCCCGGCCCAGTCCTCGCACCACAGTCCTGATACCGCGGCCCCGGCCTTGATGAAACTCTCCAGCCGCTCAAAACTGCGCGCGCCGTCCTTCAGTCCCACGATCGCCCCGCCGATCGCCCAATCGGGCAGCGGCGGCTGCTTGCCGAACCGCTCGGCCAGTTGGCCGACCAGTTCTTGTGGGCCATCGGCGGCATAGAGTTCGAACGTGGTTGCGGCCGCCCACACCTCGACCCGGTGGAACGCTGCGTCGCTGCAATCGATCACGCTATAGCTCGCCGCCGTGCAATGCACCGCCAGCCAGCGTGATGTCAGGAAGCTGGGCTGGGGATAATTGGTATTCCAGTAATCGCCCCCGGCCATGCCCTGGCTATCCATCAGCCGGGTCAGCTCGGTCGATTTGTCGCGTCCGACACCGGGTTCGCTGGTCCACATTGGAAAGGCGCGGCCATTGAGCGCCAGATAGCTCATCTGCTCTCCGCCGCCCCACACCGTCTCGTCCGGTTCGGCGTAAAAGTGCAAGTGCAGCCGGTCATAGCCCGGGCGCAGCAGCCGGGCCGACAGGTGGTTGCCCGCGAGCATGAGGCTTGCCGCGGGTTCCCCGTCATGGCGCAGCTCAACATTGTCACCGTCGATCACCCAGTCGGTGGGGGCCAGCGCGTCATGCGGCGCATCGCTGATCCGGAAATTGCCGCACACCATTTCCACTTCGGGCGCGCCGACGGCCATGACCACCGCAGGACAGGTCTTTCGATGCGACAGCACGACTCGGCCCGCAAACAGCAAGTCGAAGCCATCATCACACTCGATAAACCCGGTTTTCACGCGGTTTAGCTCTCCCTCCGGGGCTGAGGACGCAGTCCGCCCGCCCATGCCTGTCCGATATATGACACCGCTTGACATATCGAGCCATTCGACGCATTTCAAGCGTCACAAGTAGCAGGGTCAGGGCGGTAAGTCCTGTCTCAAGCTGCGGTATTTAGCCGCCGGGGCCGGACGGTCCGGACCGGCAGATAGTGGGAGGAACTCGATGAAATCCATGCTTTACGCATCGGTTGCGGCATTTGCCCTGACCGCTGTTCCGGCCGTGGCCCAAACGGCCGCGGTCGAAGACGATTCGGCCAATCCGGGTGAAATCGTCGTCACCGCCCAGAAGCGTTCTGAAAGCCTGCAGTCGGTTCCGGTCGCGGTTTCGGTCATCTCGGGCGAAGACCTGGCTGACAATGCCCGTCCCGGTATCGAAAGCGCCGCCCAGTTGGTGCCTTCGCTCAACTTCCTGAAGTCGGGCACCACGCTCAACCAGACGATCTTCCTGCGCGGCGTCGGTACCGCCACCTTCTCGATCGCGGGCGAACCGTCGGTTTCGACCGTGGTTGACGGTGTGGTCTATTCGCGTTCGGGCGAAGCCTTCTCCGACATGGTCGATGTGGCTCAGATCGAAGTGCTGCGCGGACCCCAGGGCACGCTGTTCGGCAAGAACGCATCGGCGGGCGTGATCAACATCACCACCCAGATGCCCAAGCACGAACTTGGCGGCACGATGGAAGCCAGCTTCTTCGGCCGCAACGAATTCCGCGCCAAGGGTTCGATCAACCTGCCGCTGGGTCCGGATACCGCCGCGCGGATTACCGGCTTCTATGGCGATTATGATGGCAACATCCGCAACACCGCCACCAACCAGTGGGTCAATGGTTACAAGCACCGCGGCGTGCGCGGCCAGTTCCTCTATGAGCCCAGCAACACGCTGCGGGTCTATATCGCCGCCGATTACTACAAGAACGACGACGATTGCTGCGCTGACATCATTGCCACCGGCCCGCTGACCGGCGCTGGCGCGGCCACAACCAGTCTGGCCTTTGGCGTGCTGCCAACCCCGCTGGGCGCCAACACCCGTCAGGTTGCGCAGAACCTTGTCACCGCGACCAAGGAAAAGGGCTGGGGCGTTTCGGGCCAGTTCGATCTGGGTCTGGGCGAACACACGCTGACCTCGATCACCGCCTATCGCGGTTGGGACAACACCGAAATCCGTGATGGTGACTGGCTTGACCGGGCCTATGTCGGTTTTGCCCAGCTGCATGACAACGGCCCGCAAAGCTCGACCACCTTCAGCCAGGAACTGCGCCTGACCTCGCCTGCCGACCAGACGCTGTCCTATGTGATCGGTGCTTATTATTCGCGCGCTGAAAGCGAGCGGACCTTTACCCGCAACGTGACCCAGTGCACCGCCACGGCCACTGCGCCGGCCGGCGTGCTGATCCCGTGCGGCAGCACCAATGCCAATGCGGCGACCACGCCCAATGGCAGCGCTACGTTCGGTTCGGTGTTCAACAACTTTGCGGCGTTCACGCAGGCAACCCTCAAGCTTGGCGAAAAGGCCCGGCTCATCGGCGGGCTGCGTTACACCAATGACAAGCTGTCGGTATTCCACAGTCGCGTTTCGCCGCTGACCGGCCCCGGCATCCAGCCCAATTTCGATCAGGGCGTCTATGATCGCTATCTGGCGCTGATCGCTGCCGGTTCGACCGCTTCGGCGGCGGCAACGGCAGCGGTGGCCTCGTCCAACGGGATTCCCTTCCGCACCAAGACCAGCAACGGCAACCTGTCGGGCAAGGCTGCGCTGCAGTTCGACATGAGCGACGACGTGATGGCCTACGCCAGCTATGCGCGTGGCTACAAGGGTCCGGCCTACAACGTGTTCTTCAACCTCACGGGCACCGGCACCAACGTGATCGAACCCGAAACTTCGGATTCGTTCGAAGTGGGCCTCAAGAACACGCTGCTCGATGGGCGGATGACGCTGAACATCGCGGGCTTCTATGCCAAGTACAAGAATTTCCAGGCCAACAACCCGGATCTTGTGGCTGCTGTGGTCGTTACCCGCTTTACCAACGCCGGTGAAATTTCGACCCGCGGGATCGAGGCTGATCTCAACTGGCGGCCCAGCAAGAACACCACGATTGCTGGCGGTGTTGCGCTGACCGATGCACATGTTGACAACTTCAAGGCGGCACCAGGTGCACCGGTGACGGCGATCATTCCTGCCGGAACCAAGCTGGGCTATGCCCCGACCTGGAAGGGCTCACTGTCAATCGACCACCGCATCGAAACCGGCTGGTTCGCGGACGTTGCGATGGGCGGCTCGATGAACTTCCAGTCAGAACAGCTTTCGCTGTTCGCACCTGACGCGGTGCAGCGCCAGCTTGGCACGATCCCGGGCTATTCCCTGGTCAACCTTTCGCTCGCGCTGGTCGATCCGGCGGACAAGTGGAAGATCACCGCCCAGGTCCGTAACCTGTTTGACAAGGGCTACGCAGCCGCGATCATCAACGGCGGGGTCAGCGGTTCGTACCGTTATCAGATCCCGCGCGATGCGGATCGCTACTTCGGGGTTTCGGCCCGGGTCAGCTTCTAACCAAACCACCACCTCAGGGGCCTTGCGAACGAACCGTTCGCAAGGCCCTTTTTGTTTGTCCGGATCAGGCTGCGTCGTTGCTGACCGCATCCAGGTTTGGCAGGATCAGGTGGATCCAGGCCAGCGCTGCCAGATAGGCCGCGCCGCAGATCGCGAACATCGGGGCATAGCCATGCCCGTTACCCAGCGACCATCCCGCCAGTTCGATGATTCCCATACCGGCCAGATTGCCGGCCACGGCGCCCAGCGCGATCACGGTGGCGATGCGGCTGGCGGGTACGACATCGGCGGTCATGCCAAAGATGTTGGTTGAAAAGCCCTGGTGCGCGAACAGCCCAAGCCCGATCAATACGGCGGCCATCCACGGATTGTGCACCAGCAGGGCCAGCGGCATGGCCAGCACCACCAGTGCGAACAACAGCATCGAGCTCTTGCGAGCGCGGTTGCCGGTCCAGCCGCGTGCCTGCAGCAGCGGGTAGAGCCCGCCAGAGGTAATCGCACCCAGCGCAGCCAGGCTAAAGATGATCGCAATCGGCCAGCCAAGCTGCGCCTGCTTGAGGCCGTAGATCCGCGAGAAATAGTCCGGCATCCAGAACAGCACGAACCACCACACGCAGTCCGTCAGGAACTTTGCGCCGATCACCGCCCAGGTCCGGCGATCAGCCATCATCACGCCCCAGTTGACCGGAGCGCGCTCTGGCGCGGTGCCGACCGGCTTGAGGCTGCCGGTGCCGAACCACCAGGCGATCAACCAGACAAAGCCAAGCCCCCCGGTCACGACAAAGGCTGCTTTCCAGCCAAAGGCGACGGCCAGCGGCGGGATCAGCAGCGGCGTGATGATCGCGCCGATGTTGCTGGCGGTGTTGATCACCCCGATTGCCAAATTGCGCTGGCTGGCGGGCAGATAGATCGCCGCCGCCTTGAGCCCTGCTGGTGTGCTGACCGTTTCGCCCACCGCCAGCACGACCCGCGCAGCCACGAATTGCTGCACTGTCGCAGCAAGGGCATGGGCCGCCCCGGCCAGGCTCCAAACCGTCACCGCAATGGCATAGGCTAGTCGCACTCCCAGCCGGTCAACGAACCAGCCTACCGCCAGAAGCGCCCCGGCCGCCGCGAACTGGAACGACGATCCCAGGTGGGCATAATCCTGATCCGACCAGCCGAATTCAGCTTCCAGCGTTGGTTTGAGCAATGCCAGCACCTGCCGGTCGACATAGTTGAGCGCATTGCCGAAAAACAACAGCGCGATCAGCCCGATCACTGCGGTCCGCCCGATTGTCGATCCTTCGGCTGTGCGTTCTGGCTGCATGGTATTCTCCCACTGGATCGTTGACCGTGTCCTTTACGCCAGAGCCTAACGATTCACAGCGGGAAGGAAAGCCGAATATGACACCGCAAGACAGATGCGCTTGATCCCTGCCACCAGGGCTGGATCGGACACTGCAGTGTTTGCGATTGACGCAACTACGTATTGCTCGCAGGTTACCAGGCAAGGGGGCATTGGCCTTGCAGGATACCCGTTCCCGGAACCCGATAGCAGTATTGCTGCGTCATTTGCTGGGCCTGGCGATCTTGTGCCTGGCTTCGCAAAACGCAGCGCAAGCCGACACTGCTTCTTCAGTGCAGCGGGCAGAATCGGCGAGAGTCTATCCCAGGATCATTCCGCAACAGATGTCGAGTTCTCAGGGGCTCGCAGCCTGGAGCCATGATGACCGCTTTGCGGTAACGATGGAAGCGAGCTTGTTCGATGTCGTGCAGGTTTGGGATGCGCGTTCGGGCGAGCTGGTCAACGTCATCCGTCTGCCCGAGCTGGATTCCGGGACCCGTACACAGATGTTCGCCGCGTCGGTCGACGATCATGATCGCCTGACGCTGACCGGGGTCCGGCGTGAAAGCGATGCGGCGCAGTGCAATCGGGGGTTGCTGTGCCTGTGCCGCAAACTGACCCTGTCGATCCCGCTGCGGCAAGCGGGCGAATGGCAAGTAACCCTGGGCGAACAGCGCAGCGCCTGTGACGATACTGTCCCGGCCGGCGTTACCGTCGCTTCGCACGACAGCCAGTTCGTGCTCGATGCCCGCGATTACCCCGTGATGATCAGGGATCGGCAAGGCCGGATTGTGATGCGGCTCGAAAAGCCGGAACCGATGGTGTCCTGGGGCGCCGACCTGTCGCCCGATGGCAAGCGGCTGGCGCTGGTCAATGATCTTACCAAGGGCGAGGGCCCCAAACGCTCGCTGCTGACGATTTTCGATCTCGCCGTGTCGAAAGTGACTGTGCAGAAGCAGTATGAAGGCACCTATGCGGCGGTGCAGTGGCTGGATGACCAACGCCTCTTTCTGCCAGTCCGTAGTATGAGCGATGGGCGGCTGTCCGTGCCGTTTGGCGGCGATGACCCGGTCCGGATTGTCAGTGCTGCTGCAGGGCGGGATGGGGACACGGCTATCCCGCTGCGCTGCGGCATGGTTCTGCTGCCGGGTGGGGCCTTGGTTGCCAGCGGGATCGGCAACTGCCGAATGCCGGCGGCGCCGGGGCAAGGGCTTGAGCGGTTTGACCCGCAAACAGGTTGGCGGCCATTCGGGGATGGTAGCTATGCCGGTGCTTATGTCGAAAGCCTCAGCCCTTCGCCGGACGGCAAGACGCTGATTGTGGCCGCCTCGGTGGCGGCAGGCAATCAATCGAGCGACTGGTTTGTTCGCGCGATCGACACGCGCACCGGGGCGATCCGGGGCGAGACCCGACTTCCCGCCGGATCCGGCCAACCTGACGTGTCGCATGCCCGTGACAGCGCAGAAGTCGGGCTGTGGTTCGCGGGGATCAACCATCGATGGGATATGACCAACGCTGCCCCGGTGCCGCTGTGGCCTGACAAGGCGCCGGTTGCGCTGATGGCGCAGGAAACCGTCAGCCGCGACGGGCATTCGTGGTACGAGCGGACCAGCGGCTTTACCAATGCGCCGATCACGGCAGTTTCCGTGGCAGGCGGTCGGCGCCGGGAACGCACCCTGTTCGGGGAAATCATGAGCGAGGGCAAGGTGGGCAATGGTCCGCTGCGCTGGGTGGTGACCGGCAACGATGGGATCGTGTTCTGGCAGCCCAACCGCGATGATCCCTTTGCCAATCCGGATGTGGTGCGGATCAACCTGTTTGAGGGCAACAACTTTTTCGCGCTGGCCCCCGATGGGCGCTATGACACCGATCTGGGACCGGAAACCAGATCGTTCCGCTGGCTGGTGTCGGATGCGCCGCTGCAATCGCTGGCACCGCAGACCTTCATGCGCGATTTCTACGAACCCCGGTTGATCCCGCGGTTGCTCGCCTGCACGGCGACCCGTTCTTGCACCAAGGCACTTCGTCCGATCCCCAGTCTCGCGGCAATGAACCGTGTGCAGCCACAATTGCGGATTGGCAGTGTCAGCAAGGGCAGCAGGCCGGATGAGGCATTGGTGGATGTCGAACTGCGCCGGGGCAACAATCCTGATGTGCCCAATGGCAAGACCGGTAGCGACGGCTATGATCTGCGGCTGTACCGTGACGGCAGCCTGGTGGCGCAGTGGCCAGGTGAACCCGATAGCAACAAGCCGTTCGAACTGGCGCAGTGGCGGCAGGACAACCGGATTGTGCCGGGCCCAGGCGGGGCGGCGCGCAAGCGCTTCACGGTCAGGCTGCCGTCGGGCACCGCGCCGGTCGAATTCACGGCCTATGCCTTTAACGAGGACCGGGTGAAAAGCGAAACGGCGCGGCTGACCTATGCCGGACGCCCTGCGGTGAGAGCAAAGGGCCGGGTCTTTGTGGTGGCGCTGGGGGTGGACAATTATGCCGAAAAGCGCCTGCAGTTGAACTTTGCGGCGGGGGATGCCCAGCTGCTTGGCAGCCGTCTGGCCGCGATTCCTGGCGGCAGTGACGTGCGATTGCTGGTCGTGGCAGACAGCGCCCGCCCGGGCAGTCCCCGCCTGACCAAGCGTGCGGTGGGGGACATCTTTGCCCTGCTGGGCGGGGCCTCGCGCACGGCGGCGCTGGCGCGGCTCAAGGCACTGGGGATAGACGCCTCGATGCTCGACCGTGCGGGGCCTGATGATACCGTTATCATCTCATTCTCCGGCCACGGTTGGGCCGATCCGCAAGGGACTTTCTACCTCCTGCCCGCCGACGCAAGCTGGCCGGACGAAACCCAGCCGCCGCTGGTGGCCAGTCTGGTCTCAACCGCCGACATGTCGAGCGCGCTGCGGCGGATTGATGCGGGGGAAATGGCGCTGATCATCGATGCTTGCCATTCCGCCGCTAGCGTCGATGCCAAGGATTTCCGCGCCGGGCCGATGGGCGACGCCGGGCTGGGGCAGCTTGCCTATGACAAGCAGATGCGGGTGCTCGCCGCGACGCAGGCAGACGATGTCGCGCTGGAATCGGACAAGCTGGGGCAAGGGCTGCTGACTTTCGCTCTCGCCGCCGAAGGCATAACCGCTGATGGCGGTCTGGCCGATGAAAACACGGATGGGGCCATCACGCTGGACGAATGGCTGCGCTATGCGACCGCCCGCCTGCCTGCGCTGAGCCGCGATGCGAAACTGGCCCGGCGGACCGGCGGGGCCGACGGCAAGGCGCGGGGTGTGGTGTTCCTGGACGGGGATCAACCGCAGAGGTCGGCGCAGGAACCTTCCTTGTTCGATTTTACCGGAAAGCCCAGCAAGCTTGTCCTGAGGAGGGTGAAACCTTGAAGCTTTGGTGGCCCTTTGCCTTGCCCTTGCTGCTGATGTCGGCACCGGCGCTGGCCAGTCCTGTCACCCGGGCACTGTTCGTCGGGATCGACAAGTACCTCCACTCAAAAAGCCGGGTTCCTTCTGCCGACTTTGCTGACCTGCGCGGGGCGGTGGCGGACAGTATGTTGATGAAGTACGCCCTGGAGCGGGCGCTGCAGGTTACGTTTGATCAGCCGGTGGCGGACAGTTGCGAATCACGCAACTTACTGTCCGTAACCCTGACCGATCGCTGCGCCACCCGTGCGGCGATTTTGGCGGCGTTGACCGAGCGGGTCCGGGCCAGTGCGCGGGGTGACACGGTGATTTTCTACTTCGCCGGACACGGATCGACCGTGGCGGATGACCAGGAGTTTGACCAGGCGGGCGGCTATAACAGCACCCTGTTGCCGGCCGATGCGCGCAAGCCGGGTGCGCCGGTGAGCAACGACATCTATGACCGCGAGATTCGCGGTTTGATCGATGTTGCCAACGTCCGCGGCGTCAATGTGATCACTGTGTTCGATTCGTGCAATTCCGGCACTGCCGCGCGCGGCTTCCGCGGTGAGGGAATGAGCCGCGGGGTCAAGGGCATCCAGGCCAAGGCGGGCAAGATGTGGGTCCCAGACCTGCCCGCCAGTGGCTCTGGTGGCGGTTACCGCGTCCATTTTGGTGCCGCACGCGATGACGAGGAAGCGCGCGAAGTGACGCTGGGTGGCAGTGTCAACGGGGTGTTCACCACCGCGTTCACGCAGGCCCTGCTGGCCCGGCCCGACGCGACCTTTGGCGATCTGGTGACCACGATCCGGCTCAAGCTCGAACGCGACGGCGTCAAGCGGCAATACCCCCAGGCAGAAGGCCAGCTGGCCGCCAGTTTCGGCGGCACCACCGGGCGAGCAGCGCTGTTCGATGCCCGGCCGCAGGGCCAGCGCGTTGTGTTGGGAGCCGGACGGCTGCTGGGGATGAGCCTGGGTTCAAAGTTCGCGCTGTATGACAGTCAGCGCGCCGCGCTTGATCCCAATGGCGCCCCGCTCGCCAGTGGGGCGATTGTCGAACTGGCCGATGGGCAGGCCACGCTCCAGCTCGATGCACCGCCTGCAAGCCCGCTTGGCAACCGGCTGATCGCGCGTGAAACGGCGCATGTCTGGGGCAGTGACCGGCTGAAAGTCAGTGTGAGCGAGGCAGTCCCGCGTGCACAAAGCCGCCTGATCAAGGCGCTGTCCGGTCTTGGGTTCGTTGAAATGGTTCCAGCCGGCGATCCCGGCGAACTGAATCTGCTGCGCTATGGCGGGACCGAGGAAGGGCCAGTCGAGCTCTATGCCAGGGACGGCAGCGGTCTGGCGACTTTGGGTGAGGTCAGCGACGCGCAATTTGCCGATCGCCTGCGCACCGCCTTGCTGGCGATCTACAAGGCCCGGCGGCTGATCGCACTGCCCACCCGCAGCAGCAAGGACGCCGAACTGGCGCTGTGCATTTCAACCAAACTGGATCATCCGGTGCAGGTCTGCCCTGAACCCGAAGGCCAGTTGCGGCAATTTGCAGTCGATGTGCCGGTGGTCCTGACCCTGACCAACAATGCCGAAGCGGCGCGCTATATGGCCGTGCTGGTGATCGACGACAAGTACGGCATTACCCAGCTGATCCCGACCGGACAGGGGCAGGACGTGGCAATGGCTGGCGGTGCGCAGCAGCGCCCGCCGCGGTTCAAGTTCGACAGCAGCGGGCTTTACCGCTTCGTGATTTTCGCATCCGATGCGCCAATCAATGTCGCGACGCTGGAACAGGCACCACTGCGTTTCAACTATGCCCAGCCCTGCGATCCCGAAACGGAGGACTGCACGGCCAAAGCAAACACCGCCCGCGATGGGGCCATCCCCGTCCTTGGCAATTGGACGATCACGGTTGAAGATGCTCTGATCGAATTCGGGAGACCTTGATGATCAAGTTCTGGCTGATGGTGCTTTGCACAGCGCTGGCCTTTGCCGCGCCAGCTGCGGCACAACTGACCGATCCCGATCAGCAGAGCGCGCCGCCGGCGCTGGACGCGGCCGGGCCAGAGCAGACCCCGCCAGGTGATCCGGCCGGCGCGACGCCGCCACAGGCCGGATCGGGCACGCCGGACGGTCTGGCCAGCCAGGCGGCAACCAGCGAGGATCCCGGCGATGGCAGGATCGTTGGCGGTGACCGCGCCGATAACGGCACTGCGCCGTGGCAGGTTCAGCTTTACAGCACCTTTGCCTTTACCGCGGCCGTCATTGCCGAAGATTGCCAGCCCCGGAAACCCTGCACCAATCTTCGCAAGATGTACGATTGGGAAAGGGTCCACCGCTGCGGCGGGGTCTATATCGGTGACAATTTCGTGCTGACTGCCGCGCACTGTGTTGCGGGCAACAACGATCTTGGCGGCTCTCGCCGGGTCAGGATCGGAACGCAGAACATCGCGCAGGGCGGGGTCACGTTCAAGATCGTGGACTGGCGGATTCACAAGGGTTTCCGCAATACACAGCCCTTTCCCGATGACATAGCGATCCTGAAAATCGCGGCAGACAATCCTGCGGCGCGGCGCTTTCCGCTCAAATCGGCGGCAATCCGTCCGCTGGGCACGCGCCCCGGTGATGTGCCGGTTACGCGCGGAGACAAGTTGCGGATCACCGGCTGGGGCCGCGTGCTGGCGCGCACGGATAGCGATGGCGCCTTTTCGGGCGGGGTCTTCAATCACTTCTCGCCCGAACTGTTGCAGATCAATCAGACCCCCAGCACCACGGCCTGTGACCGGGTGGCTGATTACCGAAACCGCGATGCCGGAAAGACGATCTGCGCGGTCAGTATCAAAGCGGGCACTGACAGTTGTAACGGGGACAGCGGCGGACCGATGACCCGGGCGCAAGGCAACGAACGGGTACTGGTGGGGCTGGTATCCTGGGGGCTGGGCTGCGCTCAGCCGGGGATGCCTGCGATCTATACCAGTGTGCCCGGCCAGCTGGATTGGATCAACAAGGCCAAAGCAGCGCTTTCCAGCCCGCCCGCTCGCCGCTAACACCAGCGCAGAAGGGGATCACAGGCTTGGCTGACAGCAGCGACGAACCGTCCGGCGTGGGCAAAGGCACCAGCCTGTTCATCAGCTATGCCCGGGCCGATCGTGAACGGGTACGCCCGCTGGCCGATGGGCTGGCACAGGCCGGGTATGACGTGTGGTGGGATGCGCTGATCGATGGCGGCGCGGCCTTCGCCAAAGTGATCGAGGACAAGCTGGAACATGCCGCCGCGGTGATTGTGGTCTGGTCCCCAACGTCGATAAATTCCGATTGGGTCCGCGATGAAGCCGCGCATGGCCGCGATCGCAAGCGGCTGGTGCCGGTCACGCTTGACGGGGCCGAACCGCCGCTGGGTTTTCGCCAGTATCACGCGCTTGACCTGTCGGCCTGGAACGGACGGCCGGACAGTCCGCAATTTGCCAGCCTGCAACGCAGCATCGCCGCGCTTGACGGGCAGGCCCATAATGCGCCGGCATTGGTATCTGCGCCGGGCGGGCAGGCGGGCATTTCGCGCCGCACCATTCTGTTGACCGGTGGCGGGATCACCCTTGCCGCCGCGATCGGCGGGGCGGCGGTGCTAAAACCCTGGCGCAGCGCGCGCCTGCGCAATGCGGTTGCGGTGCTGCCTTTTGCCAATCTCAGCGGCGATGGTTCGCAGGACTATTTTGCTCAGGGGTTGAGCGAGGAAGTGCGAGCGGCGTTGGTCCGCAATGCCGATCTGAAAGTGGCGGCGCCAACTTCCTCCAACGAATTTCGCGATCACAAGGATGATGCCCGGACCATCGCAGGCAAGCTGAAGGTCGATTACCTGCTTGATGGCAGCGTGCGCAAAGCGGGCGATGTGGTGCGGATTGACGCCACCCTGACCGACGCCGCCACCGGCTTTGCCAGCTGGACTCAAAGTTTTGACCGCAAGCTGGACGATATTTTTGCCCTGCAGCGCGAGATTGCCGATACTGTGGCCGGAGCGCTGCTGACCCGCGTGGCGGTGAGCGGCAAGGCCCCGGGCGGGACTGCGGTGGTCGCCGCCTATGACGCGTTCCTGCGCGGGCGGGCATTGTTCAACGCCGATGCGGGCGAACAAAGCGACCGGTCAGCGCTGGCCCGGTTTGACGAGGCGATTGCGCTCGATCCCAAATTTGCCGCCGCCCACGCCGCACGTTCGCGCTCGCTGGCGGCGATCGCCAGCAAATACAGCCCGGCGGCGCAGATCGGCGCGGCCTATGGCGCAGCGGTAGAGGCGGCGCACACTGCGGTGGCACTGGCGCCCAATCTGGCTGCGGCCCAGCTGGCGCTGGGCTTTGCCATGCTCAACGGGTTCCTCGATTTCAAAGGCGCGCGTCCGGCCTATGAACAGGCCTATGCGCAGGGCCAGGGCGATGCCGACGTGCTGCTGATGTACGCCTATTTCGCCAGCAAGCTGGGCCGGGGGGATGAAGCGCTGGAAGTGGTCCGGCGGGCGGAACGGCTCGATCCGCTCAACGCGCGTACTTTCCGCGCCGAAGCATCGATCCTGCTGATCGCGCGCCGCTATGCCGAAGCCATTGCTGCGGCGGAACGGGCTTTGGCGATGAACCCGGCGCTATCTTCTGCCCGCAGCTATACTGGCACGGCCCAGCTGATGCTGGGCAAGAACGACGCGGCGCGCGCGGCGTTTATCGCCGAACCGCTCAAAAGCGTGCATCTGGCCGGGCTGGCGATTGTTGAAAAACGGCTGGGGAACGAGAGCGCGGCGCAAGCGGCCTGGCAGCAACTTGTCGCCAGTTACGGAGACAGCGCATCTTATCAGCAGGCGCAGGTGCTGGCGCAATGGGGCCGCGGCGATGATGCAGTGGCTGCGCTGGAACGCGCCCATGCCGCCCGTGATGGCGGCATGGCATCAATTCTGGGCGATCCCTTGCTTGATCCGCTGCACAGTGCGCCGCGTTATAATCAGTTGCTAATGCAAATGGGACTTGCTTAGCTGCGCCAATCGGCCTGGGGGCCGCAATAAAGGGGAGACTTTATGCGTACCGTCTCAAAATTCGCAACGATCGCAATTGGCAGTCTGGCACTGGGCGCTTGCAGCGCGCAGGAAGCCGCTGCACCAGCCGCAACCGAAGCCGCTGCAACCGAAGCCGCCGCGACCGAGGCTGCCGCCTCTGACGCTGCCGGTACCGATGCAGTGCAAGCCGCGCGCACCGGGGATGAAACCCGCACTGGCGATGAAACCCGCACTGGCGATGAAACCCGCACTGGTGACGAAACCCGCACCGGCGATGAAACCCGCACCGGCGACGAAACGCGCTGAGCCAGCCTAGCCCGGCAGCGCCAGCGGCCGGGCACTGGTGGTGTGGAGCCAGCTGGCGACATCTGCCGTCAGCAGGCTCGTCACCCCGCGCGCGCAGCGGCTGAGGTTGTCGAAATCCGGTTCACCATCGCCGATCGCGCGTTTCAGGAAACGAAGCTTGGCTGCCAGATCGGCTGACCGTTCGGCGATTCCGGCGAAATCACCTTGCATCCGGATCCCATAGATCGCCGCGCCAAAGGCGGGCAACGCCGCGCTGATGATCGTCGCACCGGTGTTGGCGAAATGGGCCAGTGCTTTGGCTGCGGGCCACAGTCCGCTTGACAGCTTGATCGCCAGCAAGGCCAGGCAGGTGCCCGCAGTCAGCGCGAACAGCCAGGTCCCCAGCCGGTGCAGCCGGTGTTCCAGCGCGTGCATCTGGTGTGCTTCGCGGTCAAGGTAGGCCAGCTCGCCGTCGACCAGTTCCAGCAGCACTGCGCGCACACCTTGCAGATAGGGCGGATCGATCAGCACTGTCGGCAGCCCGATTTCGCGCCCCGTAGCGCGTGAATACCACGCCACCCAGTCCTGCCGCCGGTCACCCGCCCGCAGCACGTTGGCTCCGCGCAGGTTAAGCTCGCCCAGCCGTGCCGAAATCGCCAGGCAGCGCAGCCGCTCGGCCAGCGCGCGATTATCCAGCCAGGCGCGGTGCCAACCGGCGCGATTGCCCAGCCCGGTGCGCAGCAGGATCGAACCGATGATCAGGATTTCCAGCGTGATCAGCAGCGGCTTGGCCCCGGCGGGCAAGGCCAGCCCCAGCAGCGACAGCAGCACCGCCACTGCAGCCAGGAAGAAGTTGCTGACATAGCCGTGGCGGAACAGTTGCGCATAGAGCCGCGCTGCCGCATCGGCCCGGGCAAAGCGCGCCAGCAGCTGCTGCTGCAGCCGCCCGCCCAATTCGGCATCGCCGCTGCACAGCGGGCGCAGGATCTGTTCGGCGTGTTCATCAGCGCCATCGGTCACCAGATCGGTCCGCCGCAGTTCGCGCACTCCCATCACCCGCAGCAGCAGCGGATAGGCCAGCGCCCACAGCCGGTGCGGGCGGCGCGGGGCAAGGAAGCGTTCGATCAGGTGCCGGTCGGCCGCGTCATCGGGCTGGCCGACCAGCGAACCGATCAGTTCGGGCAAAGCGTCCAGCGATCCGCGCGCGACCGAATCGACAGTGTCGAGCCCCAGCGCCAGCTCCTCCAGCCCGTCCCACAGCAGCACTGGCGGCGTGGTTCCGGCTGGATCGAGCTGAATTACCGGCACATCGAGCTGGACCGCTTCGGTTACGATCTGCGCTGCCCCGCCGCGCCCGCGCACCGGCCCGCCGTCCCAAACCGCGACCAGCACGTCGCACTGCGCCAGCAGGACCCGGCCCGCGCGCTCATAGGCAATGCTTTCCCCGTTCGGCCGGTCGCGCGCGCCAGGCAGTTCCAGCACCGCGCTGCTCGCCTCAAGCAAGGCCAGGTACCGCTCGCGCGGGGCGCCGTCATCGAAGTCCTGGGCATAGTCACCGCGGGCGAAGGGCAGCACCGAATCGAGCGTCCAGCCCCGCTCCAGCGCGCATTCGGCAGCGATCGTATCGGCACCGTCGGCCAGTCCGCAGACCAGCTGCAGCTGCCCCGCTCCGATCGTACGCTCAAATTCACCGAACAGCGCCGCCAGCGCCGGCTGTAGCCGCGCATCAGCGCCCTCGCCCAGCCGGTCGAGCCGGTGGCCGGTAATCCCGACCCGCAATTGCCGCGCCACGTTGCCGCCGTGCTGCCGGGGGGTGGGATCAGGAGCGCTTGCGGTCATCGGCCCGACTATGGCCACACCGCGCCACCGGCGCAAGGCGCACGGGCGTCGATTGATCCGTTTGGGGGGAGTGATTGGTGCGGTCGAGAAGACTCGAACTTCCACGGGCTTTCGCCCACAACGACCTCAACGTTGCGCGTCTACCAATTCCGCCACGACCGCTAAATCATCGGGTCGGAAAGTCCGGCCCAGGGGGGTAGGAGCGCGCCCTTAGCAAAGGGGCTGCGCGGCTGCAAGCGTTCTGACCGGGTAATCTCTTGCCGCGCCTGCGTCCCGGTTGGGGACAGCGCGGAATCGGCGATTGCGACAAAAGTAAACACGCTGTTCACCATGCCGGATGACACTGGCCCTGATCCCTTTGCTGCTTGCTGCCGCCGCGCCGGCTCCACCGCAAGGCGGGGTGCGCGTGGTTGCCGTGGCGCGGGCAGAGATTGTCGCGCCGGTCACCAATGCGCCAAAAGCCGGGGCCGAAGCGCCGCTCCGCCTTGTCAGCCAGACGCGTGACGGGCGCAGCTTTGTGGAATTTCAGTAAGGCGTCAGCCCGGTTTCCAGCCGAATTCGGCCTTTACCCCGCTTTTCGGCACCGGCACCAGCGCGCCGTTGACCGACACGCTTTCACCCGGTGCAAGCACCCGCTTGGCCGGGGGCAGCTCGGCAGTGTGAACGATCCGCCCGCGCGCATCGCGCAGCACCACCAGCACGGCGGGCACGCTGCGCTCAGCCTGAGAGATGTTGGTGACCGTGCCGTTGACCCCGAAGAACCAGGTGCCATTGGGCAGCTCGCGCCGGTCCTGGCGCTTTTCGGGGAAGTCCAGCTTCAGGCCGGGCTGTTCCTCGGCGAAGACGGGTTTGGCGAACGGCATCCAGTCCGGCAGCCCGTACCAGGCCGTCGCGCCGACCGCGCCCAGCGCGATCACGGCAAACAGCGCCGCCGCGATCGTCCACATCCGGGCCGGATTGCGGCGCGGACGGAACGGCGGCTCGTAGTCAAAGCTCGACGGGCTATTGTCATAGTCGCTGCCATAGGCCGGGTCGGGCTGGACCGGGACTGGCGGCAGATCTTCATCCTGGCGCAGCGGCGGCGGGACCACCGGGGCGCCTGCATCGGGCTCCGGCTCGGCAAAACTGACCGGCGGGGGCGGGGCAGCG
>NZ_MWLM01000007.1 GCF_002198665.1 Novosphingobium sp. B 225
TTCGGCCACATGGACCGCCCCACCCCCGATGATCGCACCACCACCACGGGCGGAATCACCAGTTCGTCGACCACTTCGACCGGCGGTGTTTCGACCTCGACCGGCGGTGTCTCAACCTCGACCGGCGGTGTCTCGACCAGCTCGGGCAACGTCTCGACCTCGACCGGCGGCGTGACCAGCTCCAGCTCGACTTCGACCAGCTCGGGCAATGTCACCAGCTCGTCGGGTAACAATTCGACCACTTCCAGCTCGGGCAACGTCACTTCGTCGACCTCGAGCTCGGGCAACGTCTCGACTTCCAGCTCAACTTCGAGCTCGGGCAATGTCTCGACCAGCTCGAGCACCAGTTCGTCGGGCAATGTCAGCACCAGCTCCTCGACTTCGAGTTCGACCAGCTCTTCGACCTCGTCGTCGACCAGCTCGTCAACTTCGAGCTCGACCTCGACCTCGTCGGGTAACACTTCGGGCGGAACCACGGGCGGCACCGATGTCCCCGCACCGCCGATGCTGCTGCTGTTTGGTGCGGCTGCCGCGACCCTGGTCGGGCGCCGCCGTCTGGCCAAGGCGAAAGCTGCCTGAGCCGATCAAGCCAGTTTTAGGGGGAAAGGGCGGTCCGTGTGACCGCCCTTTTTCGTTGCGAGCCCTTCCGTGTCCTGTCCCGGCGCAGGATCAATAGGATCTGGCCTTGGCCAGCGCATTCAGCAGCGGCGCGATTGGCGCGGCGTTTTCGGAATACTTCTCTGCCATATATCCGGCCAGCAGCACATCCTTGCCAAATGGCTTGCAGAACATCCGTTCAAGCTGGGTTTCCAGCGCGGTAACCGGGCCGACGGACCAGCCAGCGGGCACGCCGACCACCGGCTTGGCCGCCTGCGTTGCCCATGGGCCAGGTATCGGCGGCAATTTCAACATGCCGAAAAATTTATCGCAGGTCGTGCCTGGGACCCGCGCAACTTCCACGGAAACGTCGGGCATTGACGGGAGCAGCCGGTCGAGCCGATCCGATTGGTCCGGCTTGCCGGCCTCTGGCTTGGTCACGATCCAGAACTGTCCATCGTCAGGCAGATCAAATTCGATCCGGGCCAGCTCCATCCGGACAGTCCGGGCTGCGGCGTTCTTGCCGCGATTGGTCACATTGCCGAGCCCCGGCTGACCCGGCGCCTGCACGCTGCGCGCGGCATAGCCCTTGGCCGCCGCCGCCAGAATCCGCGCCTGGCCCAGTTCGGTCAGCATCGCCGCCTTGGCCATGCCGGCCGGGCGATCAATCAGAAAATGCTGCAACAGCAGCCCGCGTCCGTCCTTGTCTGTCCGGCACAGCGCCACCATCGGGCGGGTGCCAATGCTGTTGGTGAAGGCATAGTCTCCCCCGCCAGCCTGCCATTGCTTGCCCCACAAGGTATGGGGGGCGGACCAGCCATTGCTGACCTTGAGCGCGGCGATCAGGGCGTCGCAGTTCCCGGCGTCGAAAAAGCCGGTGAGGATCCAGTTGCCACGCACCAGGGCGCCGCCCTTGACCGCGAGTTCATCCACCACGTCGCGGGCATCATAGGATCCGCTGTCGCTAAGCGACCAGCTACCGCCCAGCATATAGTCGCGCGCCGGATCGTCAGCCACGGTGATGACAATGCCCGTGGTCGGCAGCGTCAGGGTTCCGCCCTGTACCTTGACCGGACCGGCCTGCGCCGCTGCGGTGAACGCCAGAGCAAGCGGCACGGCGCCAAACAGGGCTGTCAGTTTCATTACCGGTTCTCCCGAACGCATGCTGGTGCTGCAGTCTGTCTGCATTCTGCCCGGCGGTAATGTATAAATGCGTCACTGGCGCAAAAAAAGGGGGCGCCGTCCGGTTTGGACGGCGCCCCCTTTTGGCGCAAGGCTGGATGGCTCAGGCTGCCAGCTTGCGAAGCACGTACTGCAGGATGCCGCCGTTGTTGAAATACTCGATTTCGTTGGCGGTATCGATCCGGCACAGCGCGGTGAAGCTGAAGCTGGAGCCGTCGGCGCGGGTGACCTGCACTTCGACATCCTGACGCGGCTTGAGCGTGGCGACGCCCTGGATGGTGAACATGTCATCCCCGGTCAGGCCCAGGCTTTCGCGGGTCTGGCCGTCCTTGAACTGCAGCGGCAGCACGCCCATGCCGACCAGGTTGCTGCGGTGGATGCGTTCGAAGCTTTCGACGATCACCGCGCGCACGCCCAGCAGGTTGGTGCCCTTGGCCGCCCAGTCACGGCTGGAACCGGTGCCGTATTCCTTGCCCGCGACCACCACCATCGCCGTGCCATCGGCCTTGTACTTCATCGCCGCGTCGAACACCGGCATGACTTCGCCGTTGTAACGGCTCATCCCGCCTTCGATCCCGGGGACCATTTCGTTCTTGATGCGGATGTTGGCAAAAGTGCCGCGCATCATCACTTCGTGGTGGCCGCGGCGCGCGCCGTATGAGTTGAAGTCCGCCTTGGCGACCTGGTGCTGCATCAGCCATTCGCCCGCCGGGCTATCGGCCTTGATGTTGCCGGCCGGGCTGATGTGATCGGTGGTGATCGAATCGCCCAGGATCAGCAGCGGTTTGGCCTCGATGATGTCCATCACCGGGGCCGGGGTCATGCTCATGCCCTCGAAGTACGGCGGATTGGCAACATAGGTGCTACCCGCGCGCCACTGATAGGTTTCGCTGCCGGTAACGTTGATTGCCTGCCAGTGCTTATCGCCCAGATAGACGTTGGCATAGCGCGCCTGGAACATCGCCCGGTCCATGCACATCGCCATCGTTTCCGCGACTTCCAGATTGCTCGGCCAGATGTCTTTCAGGAACACGTCCTGGCCATTGCTGCCCTGCCCGATCGGGGTGGTGACGAAATCTTCGATCACCGTGCCCTTGAGTGCATAGGCCACCACCAGCGGCGGGCTGGCGAGGAAGTTGGCGCGCACATCAGGCGAAACGCGGCCTTCGAAGTTGCGGTTGCCCGAAATGACCGCCGCGGCGACCAGTCCGTTTTCGTTGATCGCCTTGCTGATCGGCTCGGCCAGCGGGCCAGAGTTGCCGATGCAGGTGGTGCAGCCATAACCGACCAGGTTGAAGCCGATATTGTCGAGGTGGACCTGCAGTCCGGCCTTGTTGAGATAGTCGGTCACAACCTGCGATCCGGGGGCGAGCGAGGTCTTGACCCACGGCTTGGGCTTCAGGCCCAGTTCGTCGGCCTTCTTGGCGACCAGCCCGGCGGCAACCAGCACGCCGGGGTTGCTGGTGTTGGTGCAGCTGGTGATCGCGGCGATCATCACGTCGCCATCGCCCACGGTGAAGTCCTTGCCTTCGACCGCGACGCGCTGGTTGGCCTTCTTGTAGGTTTCGGCCATGTCCTTGGCGAACACGTCGTCCACGTCAGGCAGCGAAACGCGGTCCTGCGGGCGCTTCGGCCCGGCGAGCGACGGGACGACCGTGCCGAGATCGAGTTCGAGCGTGGAGGAGAACACCGGTTCGATCGCCGGATCGATCCAGAAGCCCTGCTCCTTGGCATAGGCTTCGACCAGCGCGATCTGGGCTTCCTCGCGCCCGGTCAGGCGCATGTAGTCCAGCGTCTTGTCATCGATCCCGAAGAAGCCGCAAGTCGCGCCGTATTCCGGGGCCATGTTGGCCAGCGTCGCGCGGTCAGCCAGGGTCAGGCCGGCCAGACCCGGACCGTAATATTCGACGAACCGGCCAACCACGCCGTGCTTGCGCAGCAGGTTGGTGCAGGTGAGGACGAGATCGGTCGCGGTCACGCCTTCCTTGAGCGTGCCGGTCAGCTTGAAGCCGACCACTTCGGGGATCAGCATCGACACCGGCTGGCCGAGCATCGCCGCCTCAGCTTCGATCCCGCCGACCCCCCAGCCCAGCACGCCCAGGCCGTTGACCATGGTGGTGTGGCTGTCGGTCCCGACGCAGGTGTCGGGATAGGCGACGGTCACGCCGCTCTGATCCTTGCTGGTCCAGACGGTCTGCGCGATGTGTTCCAGATTGACCTGGTGGCAGATGCCGGTGCCCGGGGGCACGGCGTAGAAGTTCGCAAGGCTCTTGGACCCCCACTTCAGGAAGTCATAGCGTTCCATGTTGCGGTGGTATTCGATCTCGACGTTTTCCTCGAACGCCTTGGGGTGGCCGAATTCGTCAACCATCACCGAGTGGTCGATCACCAGATTGACCGGGACCAGCGGATTGATCCGGCTGGTATCCCCGCCCAGCTTGGCAATCGCATCGCGCATCGCGGCCAGATCGACCACGCATGGCACCCCGGTGAAATCCTGCAGCAGCACGCGCGCCGGGCGGTACTGGATTTCGTTGCTGCTTTCGCTGGGGTTCTTCTGCCAGTCGATCACCGCCTTCACATCGTCGGTGGAGACAGTGAACCCGCCGTCTTCAAAGCGCAGCAGGTTTTCCAGCAGGACTTTCATGCTGAACGGCAGGCGGCTGACATCGCCAAACTTAGCCGCGGCCTTGGCCAGCGAGTAATAGGCATAGTCCTGCCCGCCGACGCTGAGCGTGCTGCGGGTGCCGAGAGTGTCCTGTCCGACCTGGGTCATGCTGCGTGATCTCCTGATGTCTAGGGCCCCGGAGGAGACTGCTGCTAGGGGCGGCAGCGGGTCCCTTGTGTCGGCGCCGCCGATGCGCGCGAATCCGCCGCGCGTCAAGGGGTGGAGGGATCGGAAATGGCGTCAATTCCGCCGAACAGACCGAGATCCGGGAACCGCGCGCCTTTACGCGAAATTCTTACTAAAGCGCCACTTCCTCGATATGGCTGCGTGGTGCAGCAATCCAGCACCCCACCACGATCAGCGCCACCCCAGCCAGGGTGGTCAGGGTGACCGGCTCGTCAAACATCCACCAGCCCAGGATCGCGGCCCAGATAAAGGCGGTATATTCGACCGGCAGCAAGGCCTGCGCCTCGGCCCGGCCATAGCCCCACGAAATCAGCATCAGCGAAACCATGGCCAGCAAGGCTCCGCCGCCAATATCGAGCAGCGCGCGTGAACCGGGCACCTGCGCCAGCCACGGTGCGGCGAGACCCAGGAACAGGCCGACGAACACGGTCTGGAACAGCGCCACTTCGATCGGCCCGGCCAGCTGCGCCTGCTTGCGCTGGAGGATCAGGTTGAAGGCATAGAGCACGGCGGAGATCAGGATCGCGCCGATCCCCCAGGCGGCGTCATCGCTGAAGTTGCCTTCGCCCAGCCGCCCCGCCGCGATCACCAGCACCCCGACAAGGCCCAGCACCGAAGCGATGATCGCACGCTTGCCGACCTGTTCACCCAGCAAGACGGCGGCCAGGTACAGCGCGATCAGCGGGGCGATAAAGGACAGGGCGATGCCTTCGGCCATCGGCACTCGCACCAGCCCCCAGAAAAAGGTTGTCGCCATGGCTCCGCTGACGGCCCCGCGCAGCGCGTGGAGCTTCATCGCGCCCCGGTCTGGCCACTGGCCGCCACGCCATTTCCACAAGGGAAACATCAGCGCCGTACCGAACAACGAACGGAGCAGCATTGCGTTATAGGCTCCGGCCGCAATCGAAGCATTCTTCATCAGCCCGTCCATCACGCTGAACAGCGCGATGCCCAGCGTCACCGCGGCAAACGGTGCGATTGCGGAATCGCGGTGTAACCGAACGGACGCCACGGACGAATTCTCCCCTTGAACGCGGAGCGGTAGGCGAGGGGGTGGCCCGGCGCAAGGCCGCCAGGCTTGGCGAAAGGGCTTTGTCGGGATGGAAACTTGTGCCTAGTCTGCGCGCCATGACGGATGAGCAACCGAGCGGCGGCGATCTGGTGCGGCGGCATGCCTGGCCCACGCGGTTGTGGCACTGGCTCAACGCGGTGACGGTCACGGTGCTGCTGATGAGCGGGCTGATGATCTTCAACGCGCACCCCCGGCTCTATTGGGGCCACTATGGCGCCGATGCCCGGGGGCATCCCGATCCGGCCTGGCTTGATCTGGCCCATGTCAACGGCGGCATCCCGTTCCCCGGTTGGATCACGATCCCGTCCTATTACAGCCTGGCCGACGCGCGGCTGTGGCATTTCGCTTTTGCCTGGGTGCTGGTGACCGCGCTGACGCTCTACCTGCTTTGGTCGCTGCTGCGCGGACATTTGCGCCGCGATCTCGCCCCGCGCCTTGCCGAGCTGCATCCGGCGCATCTGTGGCATCACATCATGGAGCACGCACGGCTGCGTTTCCCGACCGGGGCGGCAGCCTTGCATTACAATGTGCTGCAAAAGCTGGCCTATGGTTCGGTGCTGTTTGTGCTGTTGCCGGTGGTGATCCTGACCGGATTGACCATGTCCCCCGCGCTCGATGCCGGGTGGCCGTGGCTGGTCGAACTGTTTGGCGGACGGCAATCGGCGCGCTCGATCCATTTCCTTTGCGCTGCCGGGCTGGTCCTGTTCTTCCTTGTTCACATCGTAATGGTGGTGCTGGCAGGGCCGATCAACGAAGTGCGTTCGATGCTGACCGGCTGGTACCGGTTACCGCGCGACCAGGAGGTTCAACCATGATCCTGTCACGGCGCAAGTTGATCGGGATTGGCGCGGCGGGGGCCGGGGGGCTGTTGCTGGGCGGGTGTGACCAGCTGAATGCCAGCGCGGGCTTTCGCGATACGCTGAAAGGCGCGACCGGGCTCAACCAGCGGGTCCACCGCCTGCTGGTGGGGGACAGCCTGGCGCGCGAATTTACCGAGGCAGACATGTCGCCGGTGTTCAAAGCCAACGGCAGCCTTCGGGTGGCCGATCCGGCCTACCGCGCGCACCTTGGCCAGCAATTCGCGCAGTGGGCGCTCAGGGTTGACGGGCTGGTCAAGCAGAAGCTGATGCTACCGCTGACCGCGCTAAAAAGCTTGCCCCAGCGCACTCAGATCACCCGGCATGACTGTGTCGAGGGGTGGAGCGCGATTGGCAAGTGGCAGGGCCCGCAACTCGGCCAGATCCTTCAGGCCGCTGGCCTGCTCCCCAACGCGCGCTTCGCGGTGTTCCACTGCGCCGACGTGCTGGAAGGCGCGCCCTATTACGAATCGATTGATCTGGTGGAGGCGTTCCACCCCCAGACGATCCTGGCCTGGCGGATGAACGATCAGCCGCTGACCGAAGCCCACGGCGCGCCAATCCGACTGCGGGTGGAACGCCAGCTGGGCTACAAGCAGGCCAAATACATCATGCGGATCGAACTGCGCGAAAGCCTGGCCGGGCTTTATGGCGGCGGCGGCGGCCACTGGGAGGACGCACGCGGGTATCAGTGGTACGCGGGGATTTAGCGCAGGAAAATCCTCCCCCTTTGGGGGAGGTGGCAGTTCCGCAGGAACTGACGGAG
>NZ_MWLM01000070.1 GCF_002198665.1 Novosphingobium sp. B 225
CCCCGCCCCTGTTACCACTCCGCAAAGACCAGCAAGGGGAGCACGATGACCACCACCACCCAGCGCCGTTCGGCCTTTGGCCTGCTGCTCCACGTGCTGAGCGAGCACCTGACCAAGGCGATCATGGCCGGGATGGTGCTGGGGATCTTCGTGGGCTGGCTGGTCAACCAGGGCCAGCTGGCCGGGGTGATGAGCACCGAACACTGGACCCGGTCGTTCCAGATGCTGTCCACGATCTTCCTCAACCTGATCAAGATGCTGGTCGCGCCGCTGGTGCTGGCGACGATCGTTTCGGGCCTCGCACATATGAGCGACAGCGCGGCGGTGGGCCGGATCGGGTTCCGCGCGATCGTGTGGTTCATCCTCGCCAGCTTCATTTCGATCAGCCTGGGGCTGGTCATGGTCAACCTGTTCCAGCCCGGCGTGGGCGTGGATCTGACCGCCAAGGCGGCGAGCATCGGCGAGGTCAGGAAGCTCGACCTGTTCGAATTCATCGAACACGTGTTCCCCAAGAACATCATCGCGGCGATGGGCGAAAACAACGTGCTGCAGATTCTGGTCTTTGCCCTGTTCGCCGGAATCGGCCTCACCGCCATCGGTGAAAAGGGCAAGCCGCTGGTGCGCGGGGCCGAGGCGCTGGGCGACCTGATGCTGCAGGTAACCGGCTATGTCATGCGCTTTGCCCCCTTCGCGGTGTTCGGCGCCCTGGCCAAGGTCGTGGCGGAAAACGGTCTGGGGATCCTGGGCACTTACGCGCAGCTGCTGGGCGAATTCTATCTCAGTCTGGGCCTGCTCTGGGCACTGTTGTTGGGGGTCGGGTTCCTGTTCCTGGGCCGCCGCGCGCTGATGCTGGTGCGCTATGTCCGCGAACCGGTGATGATCGCCTTTTCCACGGCGAGCAGCGAAGCGGCCATGCCCAAACTGTTCGAACAGCTTGACCGGTTCGGGGTGCCGCGCCGCATTTCCGGGCTGATGATCCCGCTGGGCTATTCGTTCAACCTTGACGGGTCGATGATGTACGCCAGCTTTGCGACGATCTTCATCGCGCAGGCCTATGGCATCCATCTGGACATGACCACGCAGGTGCTGATCTTGCTGACCCTGATGATCAGTTCCAAGGGCATCGCCGCCGTGCCCCGCGCCAGTCTGGTGGTGATCGCGGCGACGCTGGCGATGTTCAACCTGCCGGTGGAGGGAATCGCGCTGGTGCTCGCGATCGACCAGTTCCTCGACATGGGCCGCACCGCCACCAACGTGCTGGGCAATTCGGTTGCGACGGCGGTGATTACCAAGTGGGAAGGCATGCTCCAGCCCCCGTTCGACCCCGATGCACCCGAACCCGCCGCGCCCAGCGAAACGCCGGAGCATGGCAAGAAAGGGCTGCATCTGGAGGGTGGGGCGTAGAAGGGGTTCACGCAGAGGCGCAGAGGAAGAAAAAGAGGCGCGGAGGAGTCGCGCCATCCGCGAAGCGGCTTCCCATTTGCCACGTTGCGTCAATCGCAAGGTCAATGAGAAGCGCGGCTTCGCCGCAGGCACAACCTCTCTGCGCCTCCCTTTCTTCCTCTGCGCCTCTGCGCGAACCCCCTACTTCCTCGGCCCCTCACTCTTCGGCTTGAAGGCGCACATGTCCGCCACCCCGCAGCGCCAGCATTCCGGCCGCCGCGCCTTGCAGACATAGCGGCCGTGCAGGATCAGCCAGTGGTGCGCGCCGACGCGGAACGGTTGGGGGACTTTCTTTTCCAGCGCCTTTTCCACCGCCAGCACGGTCTTGCCTTTGGCCATGCCGGTGCGGTTGCCGACACGGAAGATATGGGTATCGACCGCAAAGGTTTCCGCCCCGAAGGCACAGTTCATCACCACATTGGCAGTCTTGCGCCCGACGCCGGGCAGCGTGGTCAGCACATCGCGGTCCGCCGGAACCTCACCTGCGAAATCACGCACCAGAATTTCGCTGAGCGCGATCACATTCTTCGCCTTGGCGTTGAACAGCCCGATCGTCTTGATATGCGCTTTCAGCCCCTCTTCACCCAGCGCCACCATCTGTGCCGGGGTCTGCACATCCCGAAACAGCGCCCGCGTCGCCTTGTTCACCCCCACGTCGGTCGCCTGCGCCGACAACACCACCGCGACCAGCAACTGATAGGTATTGCCAAACAGCAGCTCGGTTTCGGGCGAGGGATTGTCTTCGGCCAGACGGCGGAAAAACTCGAAAATCGCCTCGCGTTTCATGCCTCGCCGCCCTTCCGCCTGCGCTCCATGGCATCGCTAAAAGCGGCAGCCATGATCCCAGTGGGCATTGCGACAAGCCCGATTCCGGCCAAAGCCACCAACGAAGCCAGGAATTTTCCCAGGGGCGTAACGGGTGAGACATCTCCGTAGCCAACGGTAGTCAACGTAATGATCGACCACCAAAGCGCTCTTGGAATACTTCCGAACTTGTCAGGCTGAATGTCGCCTTCAACGACATAAAGCGCCGTAGCGCCGAACAAGAGCAAGAAGCCTGCCAGCGCCAGCGTTACAAACAATTCAAACCGCCGAGCAACGACCGCCTTGGCCAAATCCTGAAACGCCAGAGTGAAGCGGCTCAGCCGGGCCAGCATGACAAGGCGGAACAGTCGGCCAAGCCGCAGGATAGCATAGTCAGCAGCCAAGAGCGGCGTAAGTGTCGCCAGAAGAACAATTAAATCGAGAATTCCGATTGGCGAGAAGACAAATTGAATTCGCTTCCTCAGGTCACTTTCGTCACCTGCGGTTTCTGATGCGGTCCATAGCCGTGCACCATATTCGATCGAAAAAATGATCCCGAAAAGAGGCTCGATGATTTGAAAGAACTGCGGGTAACGGTGAAAAATTTCAGGCTCGGTTGCCAGCACTGCTGTGGTGACTGCGAAAACAATGAGCATCACCAATGCCCAATTGAACACCGACAGCCGACCATCGCCCCTTGGATCCCCGTCAAGTTGCCGGTGAAGCCAAGAACGGACGCGTTTCAACGCAGCCACCGGGTCATCGCGGGGAATGGATCGCGGCCCCATTCGGCGGCGCGGTGGGGTTCGGCGCTCATCCCCCAGGCGGAAAGCAGGGGCACGCCGGGGCCCATCGGACCGCTGAAGGCACTGATCATTTCCGCCGAGCCGCCCTTATAGCCATCGGGGTGGAACACCACCTCGAGCGGCAGGCCGCAATGGGTGGCGGCGGCAACCGACCAGGCCATAGCCGCCATTTCCTCGCCCGGATCAGCCTCTACCGCGCTGGTCCCGCTGCGCCGCTCGGCCTCGATCACCGCCAGGTGCCCGGCTTCGTGCAGCAGATCGCCCGGATAGGCGGCGCGCGCCGGATCGATCCGCACGGCGCCCTGATGCACATCGATCCCGGGCAGGAACATGTCGCCCGACACCGGCTCAATCCGCACGGCGATCCCGATGTCCTGCAGGAAGGCGCAAATCGTCTGCGCGGCCTGCACTCCGCCCGGCTCAAGCCACTGGCAGCCCGCCACGTCCGCCGCGCTGATCACAGATCGAGCACCTGCGGCATGGTATAGCGCCCCGGCGCCTTGCCGATCAACCACTGCGCCGCGCGGACCGCGCCCTTGGCAAAGATCCGGCGGTTTTCGGCGAGGTGCGAGAAGCTGAGACGTTCATCATCGCCCAGGAAGTGGACGGTGTGATCCCCTGCCACGCTGCCGCCGCGCAGTGCCGCAAAGCCGATTCCGCCGCGCGCCCGCGCGCCGGTGATCCCGTCGCGCCCGCGTTCGCTGACCGCGCCCAGATCTGCCTGCCGTCCCTCTGCCGCCGCCTGGCCCAGCAGCAGCGCGGTGCCGCTGGGGGCATCGACTTTCATCCGGTGGTGGGTCTCGCTGATCTCGATATCCCAGTCCTCACCCAGCCGCGCCGCCGCTTCACGCACCAGATGGGCGAGCAGGGTGACGCCAAGCGAAGTGTTGCCGGTCTGCAGCAGGGCAATCTGTTCCGCCGCTGCATCGCACAGCCAGTGGTGGCGTTCTTCCAGCCCGGTGGTGCCGACCACGATCGGCACCCCAGCCGCCATGGCCGTATCAAGGTTGCCTTCCAGTGCGTGCGGGCTGGAAAAATCGACCAGCACGTCAGACCCGGCAGCGAGCGCGGCCAGATCATCGCCTTTGTCGACCCCGCCCGCGTGAACTTCACCCGCAGCGGCAATGGCGTCGATCAGTGCCTGCCCCATGCGTCCCGCGCTGCCGATGATGCCGATGCGTGCCAAACCAACCTCCAGCAAAGGCGCGTCATGCTGAACTTGTTTCAGCATCCATCGTGCCCCAGATACGGCGGTCTATGGGGAGAAATGGACCCTGAAACAAGTTCAGGGTGACGTGGAGGGAAACTGGAGTGCGCGAAATCCGCAACATCGTGATCCTGACCGGCGCGGGGATTTCCGCCGAAAGCGGAATCGATACCTTCCGCAGCGCGGGCGGCCTGTGGGAACAGCATCGGGTAGAGGACGTCGCCACGCCCGAAGGCTTTGCCCGCGATCCCGATCTGGTGCTGCGATTTTACGACATGCGGCGCGCGGCGATCCAGACCAAGGCGCCCAATGCCGCGCATCTGGCCTTGGCCGAACTCGACGCGAATTGGCCGGGCGAACTGCTGATCGTGACGCAGAATGTCGATGACCTGCACGAGCGCGGCGGCGCGCGGCGGGTGCTGCACATGCACGGCGAACATCTCAATGCCTGGTGCACCTGTTGCGATGCCCGCCACCGCTGGACCGGGCCGCTGATCGATCGCCCGCCCTGCCCCAAGTGCGAGGCGCGCGCGCTGCGCCCCGACGTCGTCTGGTTTGGCGAAATGCCCTACCACATGGACCGCATCTATCGCGCGCTGCGCGGGGCGGACCTGTTCGTGTCCATCGGCACTTCGGGCGCGGTCTATCCGGCGGCGGGACTGGTGCAGAACGCGCGCGAGCTGGGCGCGCAAACGCTGGAATTGAACCTTGAACCGTCGCAGGGATCGCGCCTGTTCCACGAATCGCGGCTTGGCCCGGCGAGCGCGGTCGTGCCGCAATGGGTGGCGGAGGTATTAGCCGGCTGAACAGCCCCGGCATTCCGGATCCTTGACGATCCGCATCGTGCGCAGGCTGGGGACCAGTCCTTCGAGCAGGTGCAGCTTGCCCCACTGCGGATCGCCCAGCGCGGCCTTGCCATCCAGCACCACGCGAATCGCGGCCATGGCGGCGAAAGTGCCAACCATGCCAACCAGCGCCCCCAGCACGCCGTCCGCCGCGCAGGTATCGCAGTCCTCTGCATCGAAGGCATCGCCGACAAAGCAGCGATAACAGCTGTGCCCTGGCAGGTGCCCGGCAAAGTTCGCGACCTGGCCCTGAAAGCGCCCGACCGCCGCCGTGGTTAAAGGCACGCCAAGCTGCACGCAGGTATCGGATACGAGGAGGCGAGTCGCGAAATTGTCACAACCGTCGAGTACCACGGTCGCACCCTCGAGGACCTGCGCGGCGTCAACCTCCCCCCCCAAACGCCCGGCGACCGCGCAGGCTTCGAGGCCCGGATCGAACCGCTCCACCCACTGCGCCGCAACCTCTGCCTTGGACCGGCCAATGTCGGCGGGGGTGTAGATCGTCTGGCGCTGCAGATTGCTGAGTTCGACCACGTCGCTGTCGATCAGGGTCAGTCGCCCGATCCCCGCCCCGGCGAGGTACTGCAAGGCGGGCGAACCGATCCCGCCGCAGCCCACCAGCACCACATGCGCCTGGGCCAGCGCAACTTGCCCGGCCCCGCCAATTTCGGGCAGGACGATGTGGCGGGCAAAACGGTTGAGGCGATCCGGCGGCAGAGTCATCGCCCTTGCCCTTACGCACAATCGCCCGGACTGGCGAGGGTGAGAATGGGTCGGCCGTTTTAGGGTCAGGACCGTCGACCATTTTAGGGTGCGAACCCTAGTGACAGAATCGCAAATCGCCGCCACACTGCCGCCAAACGACAAACGGGCGGAGGATGTGTGAACGATCTGGCGGGTAGAATTGCGCTGGTAACCGGGGCCTCGCGCGGGCTGGGCGAAGCTGCGGCACGGGCGCTGGCCAAGGCGGGGGCGACCGTGGCCGTGACTGACCTTGCCGCACCCGAAGCGCTGGCCGCCGAACTGGGCGGAATCGCCCGCGCGCAGGACGTGACGAGTGAGGCCGATTGGGCCGCGACCATGGACTGGCTGCGCGCCGAAGCTGGTGGGCTCGACATCCTGGTCAACAACGCCGGGCTGTGGCTGTTCAAGCCGATCACCGAAACGACGCTGGATGACTGGCGGCGGCTGCATGCGGTCAATGTCGAAGGGGTGTTCATGGGCACCCGCGCGGCGATCCCCTTGCTGGCAGAGCGCGCGGCGAAGTGGCCGGGCGGGGCGGCGATCGTCAACCTGTCCTCGGTCGCCGGGCTGCGCGGGGCGGCGGGCGCGAGTTGTTACAATTCGACCAAGGGTGCGGTGCGGCTGTTCACCAAAGGTGCCGCGCTGGAACTGGCCCCGGCGCGGATCCGGGTCAATTCGGTCCACCCCGGGGTGATCGAAACCGACATGGCCCGCCAGCTGATCGATGATTTCGCGGGTGCCGGCGGGGTTGGCGGCAACGAGAGCCGCGATGCGGTTGCCGCGATGCACCCGCTGGGCCACATGGGCGTGCCGGGCAACATCGCCGACGCCATCGTTTTCCTCGCCTCGGACCGCGCTGCTTTCATGACCGGCAGCGAAGTGGTCGTCGATGGCGGCATGACCGCCAGATAGGATTCCTGACCATGACCGATACGACGAAGCTCTATGCTGAACTGAACCGCGCGCGCGCGGAACTGACCGGCCCCGGCGGGCAATTCGAAATCGTCGAGCAGGAAGTGCTGGGCCACCAGCTGCGCTGCTTCAAGAACGCCCCGCCCAGCGTGCGCGAATTCTGGCTCTCCACCGCCATGTTCGGGGAGCGCGACTACATCGTCTATGAAGGCGAACGGCTGACCTATGCTGAGGCGCACCGCCAGGCGGGGGCGCTGGCCGCGTGGCTGTTCGAACAGGGCGTGGCCCCGGGTGACCGCGTGGCAATCGCGATGCGTAATTACCCCGAATGGCTCACCGCCTATTGGGCCTGCGTCAGCTGCGGGATCGCGGTGGTCGGCATGAACGCCTGGTGGACCGGCGAGGAAATGGAATATGCGCTGAAGGATTCGGCGCCCAAGGCGATGATCTGTGACAAGGAACGGCTCGCCGCCTACCGCGCGGTGCAGGACCCGGCAGTGCCGATTCTGCTGGTCGGCGTGCGCCTGCCTGACTATGCGGCCGATGTGACCCCCTGGGCCGATGTCGTCGCGGGCGCCGGCACCATGCCGCAGGTCACGGTCGATCCCGATATGGACGCCTGCATCTTCTACACATCAGGCACGACCGGCTTTCCCAAGGGCGCGCAGCTGACCCATCGGGGCTGCATTGCCAACCTGATGAACATGCTGTTTTCCGGGGCCAGCTCTGCGCTGGCGATGGAGCGGGCCAAGGGTGAGCTGCCCCCCGAAGTGCCGCCGGTGCCGGTGGTGCTGCTGACCACCCCGCTGTTCCACGTCACCGCCAACAATTGCGGCGCCTACCTGACCAGCGCGGCCGGCGGGACGATCGTGCTGATGTACCGCTGGGATGCGGGCGCGGCGCTGAAACTGATCGCGGCGGAGAAGATCAGTTCGATGAGCGGGGTCCCGGTGATGAGCCGCGAGCTGATCAACCACCCGGACTTTGCGACGACCGACACTTCCACCCTTACCGGCCTGTCCGGCGGCGGGGCGCAGGTTCCGCCCGATCTGGTGCTCAAGATCGACGAAAAGGTTGCCACCGCGCGGCCAACCACCGGTTACGGCATGACTGAAACCTGCGGGATCATCACCAGCGTCAGCGGCGATTTCTTCGTCGCCCGGCCCGATACCGCCGGCCCCTATATGCCCAGCTTCGACGCCCGCGTGGTCGATGATGACGGCAACGATGTGCCGCCGGGCACAGTGGGTGAGCTGTGGGTCAAGGGCAGCCCGGTGATCAAGGGCTATATCAACCGTCCCGATGCCACCGCGCAGACCATCACCGATGGCTGGCTGCATACCGGCGACGTCGCCCGGATCGACTCGGACAAATTCGTCTATATCGTCGACCGCAAGAAGGATCTGGTGATCCGCGGCGGTGAAAACGTCAGCTGCACCGAAGTTGAAGCCTGCGTCTATCGCCATCCCGCGGTTGCCGAATGCTGCGTGTTCGGCGTGCCGGACGAGCGGCTGGGCGAGGAAATCGGCGTGGCCGTGGTGGTCAAGCCGGGCAGTACCTGCGACGAGACCGAGCTGCAAAAGCACTGCCTGGAACACATGAGCAAGCACAAGGTGCCGCGCTATGTCTGGTTCGAAGGTGAGGCCCTGCCCCGCAACGCCAGCGGCAAATTCCTGCGCCGCGAACTGCGCGACCGGCTGAGCGCGGGGGTGGCGGGTTAGAGAGCAACTCGAATTTTCTGAACCGTCATGATCCTCCCCCAACGGGGGAGGGGGACCATCCGCAGGATGGTGGAAGGNTAGCGCGCAGCTGCTCGAGCCTGATGACATAAGATTGACCCGCCCTGACGGAGCCGATTTTGGTTCGTGGCGAGGCGCGAGGAGTGAGCGATGCCGTAGCATCGTGATCGACGAGCAACGCTGTTCACGGAGCAAAATCGGCCCGCCCCGCAGGGGTTGGACGACAAGACCCCGTGGACAGCGTTGCGGCTCTTGCAGGGGCAACCAGCCCCTGCTGCGCGCCGCGCCTTGCCACGGGGTCTTGCCGTCCAATCAGGGCGGATCAATCTTATGTCATCAGGCTCTATCGCGGCTTTCCTTGCACAGCCCCTCTCCGTCTCGCTGCGCGAGCCACCTCCCCCACAGGGGGAGGATCCTTAAATTGATAATCCACTCTAACCCTTCTTGCCTTTGGCTTTCGGCTTCGGCTTGCCGCCAGCCTTGATCGGTGGCGGCGGGTTGCGCAAGGTCACGAAGCTGGCGCTATCCTCGATCACCCCGGGCAGCGTATCCAGCCGCGTGCCCATCGCCGCGTCGAGCTGTTCGAGCCGTTTGACCGGTTCGGGGTGGGTCTTGGCATCCAGCGCATAGGCGCGGTCGCCGGTCCCGGCGCTGAGAGTTTGCAGCACGCCGGCCAGGCCGAACGGTGAAAAGCCCGAACGCCCGGCGATCACCACGCCCATCCGGTCAGCCTCGTACTCGTCCTCTTCGCTCAGGCCCTTGGTGTACATCTCCTTGCCTGCTTTCATCAGCGCAGAGCGGAACTGGCCCGGAATCACGCCGGTGTTCACCGGGTGGAAATAGCTGTTCATGTCGCCCAGCGCCTGCTCGCGCAGCGGGCGCTGCAACGCGGTGATGTGGTGGCGGCGGGTGACGTGGGCGATCTCGTGCGCCAGCACCCCGGCCAGCTCGGCTTCGCTGCGCATCCGCTCGATCAGCCCGCGCGTGACCAGCACATAGCCGCCGGGCATCGAAAAGGCATTGAAATCGCCGTTGTCGATCACCCCGAACTTCCACGGCAGGTCAGGCCGTTCGCTGTGCAGCGCGAGCCAGCGGCCCAGCCGGTTGACGTGGTCCTGTTCGGCCTGATCCTCCACCAGCGGCGCTGCCCCCAGGATCATGCCCGCAAGGTCCCCGCCCAGCTGCACTTCCTCCTGCTCACCGATCTTGCGAAAACTGTCCCCGACCTTGCCCAGCGCCTTGGCCTTGTTGAGCAGGCCGTTGAATTCGCCCATGCCGGGCAGCTGCGCCTGTGCCGGAACGCCGAGCGCGAGCGCGATCAGGGCGATCAGGGCACCCCTCATTTCACTTTGCCCTTCTTGAGGTAATCAACCTTGTTCTCGGCCAGCTTGTCAGCTGCGGCCATGGTCCGGGCCTGGTCCGGGCTGGCACCCAGCGCATTGAGCTTGTCGAGCTGTTCGGGATCGAAGCTGGCCTGGCGGATGTTCTCTTCATCCAGCCCTTTGACCCCGGTGGTCACGGTCTGGCGGCTGCTGCCGGTCTGCAACCTGTTCTTGCGGCCGGCCAGCCCGGCGGGTTCAAGCGGGCTCTTCGCTCCGCCTTGCAGTGCCAGCCTGGGGCCGCCGCGCGGGACCGGGACCGGGCCAGCCCCGGCAACCAGCCGCAGGTTGAGCGCGCGAATCCAGCCGGTCTTGCCGCCATCGGCCGTGACCTGGACCCAGCCGCCCTGGCGCTTGAGCACGGTGACACCCTGGTTCGCGGTCAAGGGCCCGGCCTTGGCGGCATCGATGAAGGGCTGGGCCATCAGGTCCCCGGCGCGAACGACCTGCGCGCGCTCTGCCATGGCCGGTGCCAGGGGCAAGGCTATGGCCAGCAGCACAGGCAGGGCCAGACGCAAGCGGCGCATCGCGCTCAATTCCCCTCGGTTGTGGCTGGATCGTTCCGCGCCAGCGGTTCAAACAGCCGGACCTCGTTCTGCCGCCCTCTTACCGCAAACAGCCCGTGATCGCGCCACAAAAATGCATCGCCCGCTGCCAGCCGTGTTGCTTCGGTCACCAGCACCGGGGCGACGCCCTTGGTCAGCCCTTCAACCCGGCTGGCAAGGTTCACCGTATCGCCGATCACCGTGTAGTCGAGCCGGTCGGCCGAACCGATGAAACCCGCCACCGCGCGGCCCGTATGCAGCCCCAGCCCGATTTCCAGCCCGGCGCCCAGCACGCCCATCTCCCCGCGCAGATCATGCAGCGCCTGCGCCATGGCCAAGGCCGCGCCGACGGCATGGGCCGCGCTGTCAGGATCGGCCACCGGCGCGCCCCAGAAGGCCATGATCGCATCGCCGATGAACTTGTCGAGCGTACCGCCATGGGCGAACACCACATCGGTCTGGCGCGAGAAGTAGGCGTTGAGCATGGCCACCACTTCTTCGGGGCTGGCCTGCTCAGACAAGGCAGTGAAGCCGCGAATGTCGGAAAACAGCACGGTCACTTCCGCGCTGCGCGCCTCGCGCCGGTAATCGAGATCGCCGCGTTCGATCAGATCGTTGACCACGCGCGGATCGAGGAAGCGCTTGAACATGCCCGAAGTGCGCAGCCGCACCCGCCGTTCATCGAGATAGGCGATGGCGCTGGCCGCCAGGTAACAGGTCCAGCCCCAGGCCAGCGCCCCCAGCACCGGCACGAAAGTGCCCCGCGTTAGCAAAAGCCACATCGCGCCGATTGCCAGCACCGTGATCCCGGCCATGGCATAGCCCAGCCGGTTGGCGCTGACCCCGCGGGCCAGCCCCAGGCCGACCAGCGCAATCAGCGCCAGCGCCAGCGGCGCCAGCCGGGCGCGCGGCACTTCGCGCAGCCAGTCCCCCCGATCAAGATTGTCGAGCGCCGTGGCGAGGATTTCCACCCCGGGATAGGTACTGCCAAGCGGCGTCAGCCGCAGGTCCATCAGTCCCGGCGCGGCGGTGCCGATCACCACGATCTTGTCCTTGAATTCGTCCGGCGGGCGCAGCCGATGTTCGCGCAGCGCATCGAGATAGAGATCGGCATAGGACACATGCTGCCAGCCGCTGCGCCAGTTGAGCAGCACGTCGGGGCCGGCCGGCAAGGGGCGGTGCAGATCGGTCATGATCCGCGCGGCAAGCGAAGGGAACCGCCACCCCGCCCGGTCCATCGCCAGCCGGTGGTGCCGCCCCACATTGTCGCTATCGGGGGTAAAGTTGATCAGTCCGCCGCGCAGTGCCTCGGGCCGGGACAGCAGCGCCAGCGGCATCATCAGCGGCACCCGCGCATCGCGCGGCGGATTGGTCAGCGCGGTGCGCGGCACAGCGGGCGGCATATCGCTGACCAAAGCGCCCGCGCCATCGGCGTTGAGCGTCATCGCCAGCCAGGCATTGGGATTGCGCGCCACGCTGTCGGCAAAGGCGGCGTCGCTGTCAGGCCGATAGACGTCGGACTCGTTGAACAGAATATCGAACGCCACCGCGCGCGGGCGCTGGGCGGCGATTCCATCGAGTAATTCGCCATGGACCGAGCGCGGCCATGGCCACGATCCGGCGAGATCGTTCATCGCTTCAAGCGAGCGCTGATCGATATCGATCACCACTACCCGGTCCGATACGGGCCGCTGCGCCGCATTGGCCCGCAGCAGCAGATCGCCGCCGCGTTGATCGACGATCCGCGACAGGCCCAGCCAGCCATAGTCAAGCAGCACCAGCGCGGCGAACAGCGCCGCCAGCACGCCCCACCGCCCCCACTTGCGCCACACCAACCAGTTCTGGATTGAGCCTAGGGTCATGTCCGGAGTGTGGCCGAGCAGGAAGGGTTAGGCAACCGGGGCGCGCGGGCCGGATGGGCCAGGAAAAGCCGGATGGCTTTTCCATGCCGCCGGAGCGGTGGCAAAAAAGCGGGCGGGCAGATCGCTCTGCCCGCCCGTCAGGGAGGAAGGGATTAGGGTCAGGACCTATTAACCGCGCCTTCGAGGCGGCAGGGATTTGGCCAGAATGGCCCAACGCTTCGTCAGAAAGTCTTGAAATATCGACATATTCCTGCGCCTTCCTTCCTAGCCCTGAGCCATTCTGACTCAAACCTCGAAGGCGCGGTTAATAGGTCCTGACCCTAGCGCCCCGATCAGAAGTTGATCATTGCTTCGAACCCGAAAGTGCGCGGCGGGTTGAAGTTGGCGTAGGAACCCAGCACGCCGTCATTGGCGTTCGAACGGCGGTAGTAATGGGTTTCGTCAAACAGGTTGCGCACCCAGGCTGACAGGGTCAGCTTCTGACGGTCCCCCAGCCCGATGTCGGCCAAGGCCAGACGGCCGTTGACGATAAAGTTCGGTTCCACCGGCACATCTTCGTTCTGGAACGAATAGGCGCTGCTCGAATAGTTGCCATCGATGTGGAACTTGATCTTCGCATCGCCGCCACCGAAGGGGATCTCGTAATCGAGGTAACCCGAAGCGGCATTGCGCGGGGTGAACACCACAAACACCTTGGTGTAAACCGGCTTGGCCGCCGTGCTGAGGAACGGGTTCAGCGTGTCCGGCACATTGGTATAGGTATAGGCGTAAGACGCGCCCATGGTCAGGTTTTCAGTCGGCTTGACCGTCAGTTCGGCTTCGAACCCGCGGATCTTCGACTTGCCAGGGGCATTCGCGGTTTCCTCGGTGTGGAGATTGAAGGTCGGGCTGGTCGGAACGGTATCGACGTTGTCAAAGTCGATCTGGGTGCCGGTGCGGTTCATCAGGTAAGCCGCCAGGTTAAGCCGCACGCGGCGATCCAGCAGGTCCAGCTTGGCCCCGCCTTCCCAGGCCTTGACCGCTTCCGGTCCGAACGGCGCAAAGGTCTGCGAACGGCTGTTGGCGCCGCCAGCGCGGTAGCCGGTCGAATATTTGGCATAGAGGTTGACCCCGTCCGCCGCATCGAGCGACAGCGTGATCATCGGATCGAACCGGCCCTTGTCGAAAATGAACGGGAAGTTTGAAACCTTGCCCTGCACGCGGGTCAGCACGCCGTCGCGCTTGTCCTTGGTATAGCGCCCGCCAGCCAGAATATGGATCTGCTCGGTTGGCGACCAGGTTACCTGAGCGAAGGCAGCATAACTCTTGGCGACGGCCTGGCTGTCGCGCTGGCGCACCCAGTTGTTCATGTTCCAGGTCTGTGCATCGTTGATGGTATAGGCGGTGCCGGTCGTGTTCCACTTGTTGGTGCTGGGCGTGGCGGCGAATTCGCGGACGTGTTCGTTGAAATAATACAGCCCGAACACATAATCGAACTGCCCGGCGCTGCCGACAGCCTGCAATTCCTGGCTGAACTGGTCCTGGGTCAGGTACGACAGCGAATAGCGGCTGAAGTTGGCATTGGGGGCATAGATCGTGCGGTGCGCGCCGCCCGAGTTATCCCACTGTTCGGTTTCAACCGAGCGCCAGGCGGTGATCGAACGCAGTTCCAGCGCGGGCGACAGTTTGTACTTCAGCGTCGCGCCAAACCCCTTGGTACGGTCCACGCTGAGCTGTTGCGGCACGCCGATTTCAGCAACGGTCTGGCGACCGGCATTGACCTGAACCAGCGACGACAGCGGGGCGATGCAAGTGCTGCAAACCACCGAAGTGCCCGCCGGACTGCCGGGGGCAACCAGCCGCAGCGTCACCGGATCATACTGGCCAACCACTTTGCCCAGCGGGTTGTAGTTGATCAGCTGGCTGTAATTCGGGGTATTCTCGTCCTTGGCCTTGTCATAGGTCAGCACGGCGGAGAACCCGTCAATCGGGGTCCACTTGGCCGAAACGCGGCCACCCACGGTGTTGTGGTAATTCCAGCCATACTGCCCCGACAGCGGGTTTTTGACCGTCGCGTCCTGATGCTGCATCACCCCGTCGACCTTGAACGCGATGTTCGCGATCTTGGGCAGGTCAACGTGGGCTTCGGTCGAGTAGCTGCCATAATTGCCCGCACCGCCAACCAGTCGTCCGCCAAACTCGCCGCTCGGTTCCTTGGTGACGATGCTGACCGCGCCGCCTTCGGTATTGCGGCCAAACAGGGTGCCTTGCGGCCCGCGCAGCACTTCGATCCGCTGGGCATCGAACATCGCGGTGTTGAGGCCCTGCTGGCGGCCAAGGTACACGCCGTCAATGTAAACCCCCACGCCCTGATCGCGCGCGGTCTGGTTGGCATCGAACGGCACAATTCCGCGAATGCCGACGGTCAGCGCAGAGTGACGTGCTTCAAAAGTGGCAACCCGCAGGCTGGGCACCGCGCCGTCGGCCAGATCGATCAGGCTCTGCACGTGGCGGTTCTTGATCGCTTCGGGGGCCATCACCGAAATCGCGATCGGAGTGCGTTGCAGGTTGGTTTCGCGCTTGGTGGCGGTGACGATGATTTCGGTCAGGCCCGAATGATCGGTGGCTTGCGGATCTTCTGCGGGAGCCGGCGCGGCTTCGTCCGCCGCGCCATCAACGGTCACGCCGGTGTCGGTCACGGTCACGGCGGCGAAAGCGGGGCCGGCCAGGCCCAGGCTCAGGGCCAGGGCCAGTGCGGAACGAGAGGCGTGCGAGCAGGCAGTCATGCGGTTCATGGGGTGAAATTCCCTGGGTCAGCGTTTTCTTGTTCGAGTCGCCAGCCCGGTATCGAATCGCCCCCGGCCAGCCTCAGCGCCGCCTCTAAGCCTGTCATGTGTCGCTTCGGCGTAGGTTGCATGACAGCAATATGACCACTTGCTGTCACGCGGGTGGCCGGGGAGGAAGATTGTGATCGATGCGTCGCTTTGGCCAAGAGTTCACGCAGAGGCGCAGAGGCAGAAAGGGAGGNGGGGTTCACGCAGAGGCGCAGAGGCAGAAAGGGAGGCGCGGAGGGGCGGTGCTGCGCCGCAGGCTCATTTGCGCAACTGCGTCGGGTAGTTCCGCAAAGTCAGCACGAACAAGCGGCTGCGCCGCAAGCGCTACTCCTCTGCGCCTCCCTTTCTGCCTCTGCGCCTCTGCGTGAACCCCGATCCAAAGCGACGGTGCGAAAGCAGCGCCAGCCGCTAGTTCAGATGCGCCGAGGCGAGCATCGCCAGCCATTGGGCGCGCGCATCGTCGGCCAGTGCGCCTTTTTCGTGGACCGCGAGCAGGAACAGCGAGCGTTTGCCCGCAACCACGCGGTACAGGCTGCGCCGGACCGGTTCGGCGGGGCAAATGGCCGTGGCGTGGCGTTCGAACGTGATCGAAGCGTCATCCTGCGCCAGCACATCGACTCGCCCGGCGCAGCGCGCATCGGCTGCGCGGGTCAGCTCGGTCATCCAGTCGGCAGCGCTGCGCATGCCTTTGGCCGGAGTGCGGGCAATGATTTCCAGCAGTTCGGTCCAGTCCGCGGCCGAAGTGCCCTGCACTGCGATCCGGTCAACAATATAGCGCGGATTGCCGGCCTGATAATCGATCCGCGAGGTATCACCGCTGTCGAGCACGGCCTTGAGCCGGGGCTGCAGCCGGTGATCGAAAGTCAGTCGCTCAGCATGGGCCGGGACGGACAGAGTCAACAAGGCCAGTCCCAGCAATGCGCGCACTTTCATTTCTGGACCTCTGGTTGTTCCGCAAAGGAAAATAGGCCCAAACGCGCCGCGTTGCATCCGTTTTACTGTGACAGAATTATGACAACTGCGCGGTGAATTATTGGCGTCATCAAACCGTCACGCAGGCAGCGCAGATTGTGCGGACCGTCCAACCGCGCCCCAACTCTGTGCTCAAGACCCTATGTCGATGACCCTGCTGCTCACTTCGCCCGATCCCAAGCTGCTGCGCGACCTCGCGCGGGTGCGGCCCGATCTGCGCGCGATGCCGCTGGGCAGCCAGGTGCCGGGTGAGCGGTTTGACGGGAAAGTGTGGTGCTTTGTCGACTGGCTGCTGCCCGAGATTTCCGGGCTGGAAATGGTCCGCCGCCTGCGCGAAGCCCGCACCACCAGTCACAGCCATATCACCATGGTGCTGGAAGAAGCCGATCCCGATGACAAGCGCCGCGCGCTGCGGGCCGGGGCGGACGATTACATGATCGGGCCGCTCAGCCCGGCGCGGCTGGTCGAACGGATCGACCGGGTCGATCAGGGCGAAGCGGTGCGCGCGGCTGCCCAGCGCCTGACCCACGGTGAACTGGTGCTCGATCTGACCGCGCATCAGGCGCGCTTTCGCGGGTTTCCCGTGCCGCTGCGCCCCAATGAATTCCGGCTGCTGGCCTTTTTCATCGAACATCCCGATCAGGTGTTCAGCCGCGCCGCGCTGATCGAGCGGATTGGCAAGGACAGCGGCGTGATCGACGATCGCACCGTCGACGTCTGGATCGGCCGCCTCCGCCGCGCGCTCGCCGCTCACGGTGTGCCGGAAGTGCTCCGCACGGTGCGCTCGCTGGGCTACGTGCTGGATTCGGTCTAAACGGCCCGACCGATAGCAGCCGCCAGCCAGATTGCCATTTTCCTACAGGGTTCGAACCTGTTATGTTCTCATCGGCTCTTTGAAACGTGAGGAACAGGAACCCCGGCATTTTCGTTCTGCCAATGAACGCGCCGCGGATGGGTTTCATCAACTAAACCCCCGCCACTCACGCAAATGCGCGAGTCGCGGCAGGGGCTTGGTTGCTGGCTGGTGCCTGATGTCCCTGCGAAGGGCCTCCACACGCCTCGGAACCAGCCCGAAGCGCGGGTTAAAGCCCCCGCTCTGCCTCAGCTTTCCAGCTGGCGGAGCAGGCTGCGGACGTCACCGTCCATGTCGGCATCGCGGGTCCGCAGGTCCTCGATCAGGCGAACCGCGTGGATCACGGTCGAGTGATCGCGCCCGCCGAACTTGCGGCCGATTTCGGGGTAGGAGCGCGGGGTCAGCACCTTGGCGAGGTACATCGCCACCTGGCGCGGACGCACTACTGCACGGGCGCGGCGTTTGCTCGCCATTTCGGTGCGGTCAACCCGGTAGAACTGGCAGACGGTGCGCTGGATCTCGTCAATCGTGATCCGGCGGCGGTTGGCCGAAAGGATATCGGTCAGCTGTTCCTCGGCCAGTTGCAGTGACACGGCCTGGCCGGTCAGCTGGGCATAGGCGATCAGCTTGTTGAGCCCGCCGACCAGTTCACGCACGTTGCGGTTGATGGTGCGGGCAAGGAATTCGACCACATCCGCCGGAACGTGTGTGGGCGAAAAGCGGGCGAGGCGGTGTTCGAGGATCGCGCGGCGCAGCTCGATATCGGCGGGCTGCATATCGGCCACCAGGCCCATGCTGAGCCGGCTGAGCAGGCGCTGCTCCACCCCGTCAAGCGCCTGGGGCGCACGGTCGGCAGCAAAGACCAGCCGCTTGCCTTCGGCCAGCAGTGCGTCGATCGTGTAGAGCAGTTCTTCCTGCGCCGAAGCCTTGCCGATGATGAACTGGATATCGTCAACCAGCAGCAGATCGAAGCCCCGCAGGCGCGCCTTGAACTCGATCGTCTGGTTTTGCCGCAGCGCCTGGACGAATTCGACCATGAAGCGTTCAGCCGAACAATAGAAAATCCGCGCCCGCGGGTGGCTCGCCAGATAGGCGTGGCCGATCGCGTGGAGCAAGTGGGTCTTGCCCTGCCCGGTCGCCGCCTTGAGATAGAGCGGGGCGAACTGCGGGGTCTCGGTCGCCGCCATGCGCTGGGCGGCGTTGCTGGCCAGCACATTGGCCGCGCCGGTGACGAAGCTCTGGAAGGTCAGCGAGGGATCGAGCCCGATCGAGGTCTGGCCCAGGGTGCCAAGCTCTGCCGCGCCAAGGCCGAGCGCATCGCCGGGCTGCGAACCCATGCCATTGTCACCCGACCCGCGCCGCCCGCGCTCTTCCCCGCCCAGCCGCAGGCCCGGCATGGCGCGGCGTCCCGGCAAGACCGAGATCCGCACATGCCGCACATCCGGCCGCGCGATCTTCCAGGCCAGCGAAAGCCGGTCGGCAAAGCGATCAGACACCCAGTTGGCGGAAAATTCGGTTGGCAGATAGAGATCGAGCGTGCCCGTCTCCTTGCAGAAGCTGCCCAGCTGGACCGGCTTGATCCACTGGCTGTGAAGCTGCTGGCCGAGGTCCTTGCGGAGCCCCTGGCTGATATCGGCCCAGTCAGCCGCGAGATCGAGCGCTTCTTGTTCTTCCATCATGCGCTCGCGCTCAGTCCTGTTGTCGGCAGGCGCATTTCCGCGCAGCCCGCCCGTACCCGTCCCAGTCACCCGGTACGCCCCCAAAATAAATACCACACCCACCTATGCCGGGGCATTGCGGCCCGGGCACAGAACCAACCGACCCCCGAAAAGCGGTTGGACGACACTTCGAATTTGTTCAGTGATGCCCGGGCAGAAAGCGCCACGGGCAATTCCGGTTTTATGGACCAGTGGCGGCAGAGGGCAAGGTCCGAGGCGTAAATAAACTGAAATAATTGGCCTTGACACTGGGTTCGCAGGGAGAATCCCATGGCTATGGCTAACAACCTGTTAGGTATGGATTTTTTTCGCGCGCGCTGTGCGAATCGCCGGATTCCATCACCTTAGTGCAACGCAGCATTTACGCCGCAGTGCGCAACAGAAAAGGCCGGCGGAGAACCCACCGGCCTTGTTCGGATTTCGTTCCACGGCGGGGGCCGTTCTGGCCCGCCGATTCGCGAATCAGAGCGCGGCGACGCGCTTGGTAAGACGCGACAGCTTGCGCGACGCAGTGTTCTTGTGGAGCACACCGCGGGCCACGCCGCGTGCCAGTTCGGGCTGGGCAGCCTTGAGGGCGTCAGCGGCCGCAGCCTTGTCCCCACCGGCCAGCGCGCTTTCCACCTTCTTGACGAAAGTGCGGATGCGACCGAGACGGTTGCCGTTGATTTCGGCGCGACGTTCGTTGCGGCGGATGCGCTTCTTGGCTTGCGGCGTATTGGCCATTTTCGTCCTTCGTTCGGCTGACTTGATGCAGCCCTGTCAGTTGAATCTCGTGCAAAAACGGGAGAATCGACCGGAGCCGTCCCCGCAGGAAGCGCGGCCCTTAGCGAGCGGTTCCCGAATCGTCAAGCGATCCCGCTATTTCTGGCACTTCGCACAATGCCAGGTGCTGCGCCCGCCTTGGGCAAAGCGCTGGATCGGCGCGGCACAGGCGGTGCAGGGCTGGCCGGTGCGATCATAGACGTCGAACTGTTTGGAAAAGTAGCCCAGCTGCCCATCGGGCTGGGCATAGTCCCGCAAAGTCGATCCACCCGCCGCAATCGCCTCGGCAATCACCGTCTTGATCGCGGGAACCAGTCGCCCCAGCGCGGGGTAGGAAACGCGGCCTGCCGCCTTGCGCGGATCGATCCGCGCGCGAAACAGCGCCTCGCAGACGTAGATGTTGCCTAGCCCGGCAACGATCCGCTGATCGAGCAGCATCAGCTTGATCGCCGCACTGCGCCCGGCCAGCGCGGACTTGAGATGGTCTGCGGTCAGTGTATCGCCCAGCGGTTCCGGGCCCATCGCTGCGAATTGCGGCCATGCTTCCAGCGCCGCGCTGTCCAGCAGATCGACCGAACCGAACCGGCGCGGATCGCACAACGACAGGCGGTGCCCGGCCCCGGTTTCAAGCACCAGATGATCGTGCGGCCCCAATTCCTCAGGTTCGATTCGCCAGCGCCCCGACATGCCAAGGTGGAACACCATGGTCTGCGCGCGATTCGTATGGATCAGTCCGTATTTGGCCCGCCGCCCCAGTCCGATAACCGTGGCCCCGGTCAGTTGCTGCACCAGCCCGTCCGGGAACGGCCGCCGCAAATCGGCACGGCGTTGTTCAACCCGCACCACTTGCGCGCCTTCCAGATAACGCGCCAGACCGCGCACGGTGGTTTCGACTTCGGGAAGCTCCGGCATGGAGGGGAGGTAGGGTGCGAAGCATCGCTTGTCCATCGGCCGCAATAAAGAGCTGTCCCCTCTCCGGGAGGGGCACAATCAATCAAAGTTTCGAATTGCAACCAATCGTCGGCGTGGCTAGACCCGGCGCCGCACAACCAACCGTCCCCGGGAGAATCATCCATGTCCGCCTCACCCTATCAATCCAGCGTGCCCGCGTTCATCGCCATGCTGACCAACATCAAGAACTGGCTGGACAAAGCCGCCGCGCAAAAGAGCGAGGGCGAGTTGATCGAAGCGCGGCTGGCGCCGGACATGTTTCCGCTCGCCCGCCAGATCCAGATCGCATCGGACGCGGCCAAAGGCGCTGCGGCACGGCTGACCGGGGTCGATGCCCCCGCCATGCCAGATACCGAAACCACCTTTGCCGAGCTTCGTGTCCGCTGCGACAAGACCATCGCCTTTCTGCAGAGCGCCGATGCGGCTGCCTATGACGCGGGCCTGGCCAAGGAAGTGGTGATCACGTTCCCCAACGGCGCGGGCATCCGGTTTGACGGTCACACCTTTCTGACCGGCTTCGCGCTGCCCAACTTCTATTTCCACGCCAGCATGGCTTACGCGATTTTGCGCGCGAACGGCGTTGACCTCGGCAAGCAGGATTTCCTCGCCCACCTTGCCCCGTTCATGTTCCCGCCGCCCGCCGCCGAGTAGGTTTGTCGGGTGCGCTGATCGCCTCCGCGATCAGCTTGGCCGGCCCGGCCAGGAAAAGCCGGATGGCTTTTCCGCACCGCCGTCAGGCGGAAAGAAGTGGCACCCAGCCGCGCGCTTCGCTAAGGCGCGCGGCATGAAGAACACAGTATCTTTCGGCTACGAAGAGGTCTCTCCCGAGGAGAAGACCGCGCGCGTCGGCGAAGTCTTTTCCAGCGTCGCCAAAAAGTACGACGTGATGAATGATGCCATGTCGGCCGGCATGCACCGGCTGTGGAAGGACAAGTTCGTGCGGCGGGTTCGCCCCCAACCGCACGAACAGATCCTGGATATGGCGGGCGGCACCGGCGACATCGCGTTCCGCATGGCTGCCAAAGGCGCGCTGATCACGGTCAGCGACATCAATCAGGACATGCTGGACGTGGGCATCGAACGCGCGCTGGAAAGGATTGAAGAGGGCGGGGAGCGCGGGCTCGACAGCCTGGTCTGGTCGCGCCAGAACGCCGAGGAACTGAGTTTTCCTGCCCGGTTCTTCGATGCCTATACGATCGCTTTCGGGATCCGCAATGTCACCCGGATCGACAAGGCCCTGGCCGAAGCTTACCGCGTGCTCAAGCATGGCGGGCGGTTCTATTGCCTGGAGTTTTCGACCACCGAATGGCCCGGCTTCAAGGAAGCCTATGACTTCTATTCGCACCAGCTGGTGCCCCGGATCGGCCAGGCGATTGCGGGCGACGCGGATTCGTATCGCTATCTGATCGAATCGATCCGCCGGTTCCCGACCATGCCCGAATTCGAAAAGATGATCCGCACCGCGGGCTTCGTGAACACCCGGGTGGAACCGATTCTGGGCGGGCTGGTGGCCATTCACAGCGGCTGGAAAATTTGACCCGGCCCAGCACGCATATATTGCGGCTGCTCAGCTGGGGCCGCACGCTGGCGCGGCATGGCGCGCTGCGCGGGATCGAGCGTGATCCCAATACCCCGCCGCAGATCCGGCGGCTGGTGCGGCTGGCCCGGTTCGGCACATTCCAGCCGCGCGAGCCGGACTATGCCGGGGCGTTTCAGGCGATAGGCCCCGCCGCTATCAAGCTGGGGCAGACGCTGGCCACCCGCCCCGACATTGTCGGGGACAGCGCGGCGCACAACCTGCTGTCGCTGCAGGACAGCCTGCCGCCGGTGCCCTTCGCCGCGATCAAGCGCGAGATCGAGGCGAGCTTTGCCAAGCCGGTCGAAGCGTTGTTTGCCAGCATTGAAGAGACGCCAGTCGGCGCCGCTTCGATCGCGCAGGTCCACCGGGCCGTGACCACCGATGGCCGCACGGTTGCGGTCAAAGTGCTGCGTCCGGGGATCCGTGAAAAGTTCGGCGCCGATATCCAAACTTATGAATGGGCCGCCGCGCATCTGGAAGGGCTGGGCGGCGAACCGGCTCGGCTGCGTCCGCGGCTGGTGATCGCCAATTTCAAGCGCTGGACCCTGCGCGAGCTTGATCTGCGGCGTGAGGCAGCCTCTGCCTCGGAACTGGCCGAAAAGATGCAGGCTGAGGCTGGCTACCGCGTCCCCGGGATCGATTGGGACCGCACCAATGGCCGGGTCATGACGATCGACTGGATCGACGGCATCAAGATCAGCGAGACCGAAGCGCTGCGCGCGGCGGGCCACGACCTGCCCAGGTTGGCCGAACGGCTGGTGCTGACCTTCCTGAAACAAGCGATCAGCCTGGGCTATTTTCATGCCGACATGCATCAGGGCAACCTGTTCGTGCAGGAAGGCGGCACGATCGCCGCGATCGATTTCGGGATCATGGGCCGGATCGACCGCCGTGCGCGGCTGTGGCTGGCCGAGATTCTCTATGGCCTGACCACCGGCAACTACCGCCGCGTTGCCGAAATTCATTTCGAGGCGCAGTACGTGCCGAGCTATCACTCGGTCGATGAATTCGCGACCGCGCTGCGCGCCGTGGGCGAACCGACGCGCGGGCGGCCCGTAAGCGAGCTGTCGGTCGGGCAGATGCTCGATTCGCTGTTCGCGATCACTCGCGAATTTGACATGCAGACCCAGCCGCACCTGCTGCTGCTGCAAAAGACCATGGTTATGGTCGAAGGACTGGCAACCCAGCTCGATCCGCAGATCAACATGTGGAACGTCGCCGCGCCCTATGTCCGCGAATGGATTCGCGATGAGCTGGGGCCCGAGGCCGCGATTGCCGACCGGCTGCGCAAGGACGCACAGACCCTGCTTGGCCTGCCCGATCTGGTCCGCCGGATCGAGGAAAAGTTTCCGCCCAAAGGCGGCGCGCCCGATGCGCCCCCGCTGCCGGAGGTGGAACTGGTGTGGGACAAGCGCGGCGAACGGCGCTGGCCGGGCTATCTGATCGCGGCACTGGCTGGTGGCGGCGCGCTGTGGGCCGCGCAGGCGCTGGGCTGGCTTTAGGTCATGGACCTCGACACCCTGATCCAGCACTTCTTCGGCACCCACGATCCCGGCACGCTGACCGAGGCCGAATACGAGCGCGGGCTGGAGCGGTTGGGGATCGGTTTTGGAGTGGAGCGCGAGCCCAGCCGCAAGTTCGCGCTGTGGACCTTGATGGAGGCGCTGGGCGTGGCCCCGCTGCCAGCCGAAGCCTTTGCCAAGGAACCCCAGCTCAAAGCGGCGGCGGAGGATTACCTCAAGGCCGCGTTCCGGATGGAGCGCTATGGTGAGCAGGATGACTGAACCCGCGGTGCTGTTTGTGTGCCTTGGCAACATCTGCCGCTCCCCCATGGCCGAAGGGGCGTTTCGCGCCGAGGCTGAGCGTGCGGGGCTGCGCGTGACCTGCGATTCCGCCGGAACCGCCGATTACCACGTGGGCGAGCCCCCCGATCCGCGCGCGGTTCAGACTGCGCGGGCACATGGGGTTGAAATCGGGCACTTGCGCGGGCGGCAACTGGTGGCGGAAGACTTCCACCGCTTCAGCCATGTGCTGGTGATGGATCATGCCAACCTGGCGAATGCTCGGGCAATCGTCCCGGCCGATGCACCAACCCGGCCCATTCTGCTGCTCGATCTGGTCAAGGGCCGCGAGGGGGCGGCAGTGGCCGATCCCTATTACGGCGGCGAGGAGAACTTCGAATATACCTGGGACGACGTGACCCGCGCCGCCCGGGCTTTGGTGACAGCTTTGCGGCAATGACCGCAGCACCCTTGCCCTTCGCCTATTTCCACGGGATGCCGGGTGGGCCGGGGGAATGGGCAGGCAACGCGCCGCCCGGCTTGGCCCATGCGGCCTGGCTGGTCGATCGCAACGATCCGGATGTGACCTTCGATAGCATTGCCGCCGCTCTGGCCGGTCTGTTCCCGGACGGGGTCAGCCTGATCGGTTTTTCCGCCGGGGCCTTTGCGGCGCTGCAGATCGCCGCGCGGATGGGAACGAGGGTGCACGCGCTGCACCTTATCTCCCCTGCCGCGCCTTTGCAGCTGGGCAATTTCCTGCCTGATATGGCGGGCGGTCCGATCTTTCGCCTGGCTGCAGATCGCCCGCGCCTGTTCGCGGCATTGGTCCGCGCCGAGCGCCTGCTTTCCCGCCATGCCCCGCACTTTCTGCTGAGCCGCCTGCTTGCCACCGCACAAGGGGGTGACGCGGCGCTGGCGCGCGACCCGGTGTTCCGCGACGCGATGGCGCAAGTGCTGCGCGACGGCCTTGGCCGCGATGCGCGCGGGTTTGAGCGGGAAGTGCTGGCCTATGTCGCCGATTGGCGCGACGATCTGGCGTGGGTCGCGGTGCCGGTCACGATCTGGCAGGGCGATGCGGACAACTGGACCCCGCCCGCAATGGGTCGCGCGCTCCACGCCGCGCTGCCGGGATCGAGCTTGCAGCTATTGCCGGGCTGTTCGCACTATTCGACGCTGCAAGCCGCGCTGCTAAGAATCTAGGCTTTTTCGAGCGTGCATTGCAGCGGGTGCTGGTTCTGCTTGGCGAAATCCATCACCTGATTCACCTTGGTTTCGGCGATTTCATAGGGAAAGATCCCGCAGACCCCGACCCCCTTCTGGTGGACGTGCAGCATCACCCGCGTCGCCTGTTCCAGATCCATGTTGAAGAACCGCTTTAGACACATCACGACGAATTCCATCGGCGTGTAATCGTCATTCAGCATCAACACTTTGAACTGGCTAGGCTTTTTGGGCTTGGCGCGGGTCTTGGTGGCAACACCGATCTGGTTTTGACCGCCCGAATCGCCATCGCGATCACCATCCTCCGCCGCGCGGAAGGGTCTGGAAACGAAGGCAGTGTCGATCAGCATCGGGCTAAAATATCGCATCAGGGGGCACTTGGACAAGTGCTGTGCAGCACAGGTGTTGCAAAAAGCCAAACGGGCCGGTCAGTCGCAGTGACTGACCGACCCGGATGGGAACCCGCGAGACCGGCGCGGAGAGGAGGCACCGGTTCCCGCGAGGAGCGGCGCGCCCTTAGGCGGCCTGCTTGACCTTTTCGATCGCCTGGGCGACGCGGGTCGAGATCGGGGCGAAGCTGTCATTGGCCAGCTTGACCATCATTTCCGAATGCTTCGAACCCGAAGCCACGGCGGCGTCAAAGTTGCGACGCAGGATTTCGCCCTGCAGCTTGAAGAAGTCAGCCGGGCTCTTCACCGCGGCCAGTTCCTTGACGTCAGCCTGGACGGTTTCCAGCGCGGTCTTGGCTTCGGCGACATAGTCCTTGCCGAGGGTCTGGAGACCAGCGGCGAGCACCTTGCCCGATTCGACGATCGCTTCGACGTTGCCCTTGTTGAATTCGCCGGCATCGGCGAACAACGCGGTGCCCTTTTCATAGGCGGCCTTGGCGCGGTCCTGCGCTTCGGTGAAAGCTTCCTTCGCCTTGACGGTGAAATCTTCGGCGACGTTCTGGGTCTTGGCCATGATGCTATCCTTGATCTGCGAGATGGGGGTGGTCTTGGCGGCCGGATTGAACGCGGCAGCCTTCACGGTCTTCTTTGCGGCAGGCTTGGCAGCCTTGCGCTTTACGGCAGCCTTGACCGGCTTGGCCGCAACAGCCTTCGTGGCAACCACGGCCTTTTTCGCCGGAGCAGCCTTTTTGGGAGCAGGAGCCGCCTTGGCGGGCTTGGCTTCAACCGCAGCAGCGGCTTCGGCATAAGCCTTTTCCGCGACAACGTCGGCCAGCGCCTGATCCATCTTGGTTTCGGTGGCTTCAGCCATCGTCCATATCCTTCGCGTGAGCCGCGCCGACCATCGGCACGGGTCATGTTGCAGTGCACAAAATAGATATTGCACCCGCGAAGTCAAGGATTTTTTGTGCAGTGCAGCATAGATTGCCGCGCAAGCCAGAAAATCAGAGGTTTACCGCGACTTCACATAGCTTCCTGGGGCGTCTCCCAGCACCGAATCGCCCTTCGCACCCGGCACCCGCTTGCCCTTGGCGGGCACTTCGGCCTGGTCTTGCCGGCGCAGCCAGCCAAGCCAGTGCGGCCACCAGCTGCCCGGTGTTTCGCTCGCCCCGGCCACGAAGTCTTCCAGCGTCTCCGCCGGACCCTCGTTGATCCAGTACTGGTATTTCCTAGCGTCAGGCGGATTGACCACCCCGGCGATGTGGCCCGATCCGGCCAGCAGGAAGGTCCACGGCCCACGCAAGTGCCGGGTCAATCGCCACACGCTGGCGGCGGGCGCAATGTGGTCCTCACGCCCGGCCTGGATATAGGCCGGAGTTTCGATCCGGGTCAGATCGATCGGGGTGCCATCCGCGCTCAGGGCATCGGGCACCACCAGCTTGTTATCCCGGTACAAGTCCTTGAGGTACGACATGTGCCACTTGGCCGGCAGATTGGTGACATCGCCGTTCCAGTGCAGCAGATCGAACGCCGGATAGTCCTCACCCAGCAGGTAGTTCTTGACCACATAGTTCCAGATCAGGTCATTGCCGCGCAGCAGATTGAAGGTCGCGGCCATATAGCGCCCGTCAAGGAAACCGGTCTGCGCCGACATCTTGCCCAGCGCATCCAGTTGCTGATCGTCGATGAACACCTTGAGTTCGCCCGACTGCTCGAAATCAACCTGGGCGGTGAAGAAGGTCGCGCTTTTGACCTTGTCCGCCTCGCCCCGCCGCGCCAGCACCGACAGGGTCGCGGCGAGTGTGGTTCCGGCAACGCAATAGCCGATGGCGTGGACGCTCTGCACGCCCAACCGTTCGCGCACCGCATCGATCGCGTCGATCTGGGCCCGGATGTAATCGTCCCAGACCAGCTCTGCCATGCTTTCGTCAGCCGACTTCCACGAGACCACGAAGACAGTGATGCCCTGTTCCACCGCCCAGCGGATGAAGCTTTTTTCCGGGCTGAGATCGAGAATGTAGAAGCGATTGATCCACGGCGGAAAAATCACCAGCGGCACTTCCAGCACGCTTTCAGTGGTCGGGCTGTATTGCAGCAGCTGGTACAGCGGGGTTTCACGCACCACTTTGCCCGGTGTGCTGGCGATATTTTCGCCCAGCCGGAACGCCTGCGGATCAACGTGGGTCAGCTGGCCCTTTTTCAAGTCAGCGAGCAGATGCTCCATTCCCTTGACCAGATTCTCACCCCGCGTTGCCATCGTCTTTTCGACCACCAGCGGGTTGGTCATCGGGAAATGCGCCGGGCTTAGCATTTCCACCAGCGTGCGCGCGGCGAATTTCAGTTGTTCGCTGCGGGCCGCATCGCCGGTTTCGGCCTGTTCGGCCATGGCGAGGATCTGTTCCGCCAGCAGCAGATAGGTCTGGTGAACCAGCGCAAAGAACGGCTGTTCGCGCCATTTGGGATCGGCAAAGCGGCGGTCCTTGCGCGGCAGCTGAATTCCGCCTTCGCCCTTTTCATGCGCGCGCGGGCCGATTCCGTATTGGCCCAGCACGCCTTCCCACAGCGCCACACTGTCTTGCCACATCCGCTGCTGGGTCTCTGGCGAGGACAGCGGCAGGGCCTTCAGCCAGCCTTGCATGATCCCGGAGAAATTACCCGGATCGCCGAACAGCAAGCCGGGGAGCTGGCCGGCCATGTCTGCCGCCTGGCCGGACTGGAACTCGCTCCACATCGTCTGCAGCCGCTGGGCAACGCTGGCCCATTGGGTCATGTCACCCTTTGCCTGCCCTTCGCCCGCAGCAGCCACGTCGGGGGCGAATTGGGCGAACAGCTGCTGCGCCATTTCGGCCTGCTGGGTGAGCATGCCAGTAAAGGCGGAAGCGAGATCGGCGGGATCAGTCTTGTCAGACATCAAAGGACTCCGTTGGCCGGGCACTTAGGCCCGGCATGTTGCAGTTTCGGGTCCTCTCCTCCCCGCCATGTACCCGTGCGGATCAGCGAGCTTTGCACACAGCCTTGCCCTTGGGCTGGTAGACTGAATGGAAGCTGGGCATATTGTCAGAGCGTTCGCCAAAGTCGTACCCTTTGCCAAGGTACAGTTCGAGCTGCTTGCCGCCATCCGCCGGATCGTTGTCGTAGTGGAAGATCACTACGTTCTTGCGCTCCTTGCCCCATTTGCCGTGGCCGCGCAGCGGCTGGTCCTGGCCATCGAGGCGCTTGGCCAGAAAGCGGAACAGGACCGGCCCGCAGACCCCCTTGTCCCCTACGCTGACCCCGCAGAAATCCTTGCCGCAGGGGGCCACGTCGATCATCCGGTAGTCGCGGCCGCGCACAGTAAAGACGCGGTTTGGCTCGGTCGTGGTCCAGCGCCCGAAATAGGGGCTGGTCGGGGCGGGCTGGGCCTGGACGGCACTGCTTGCCAATGCCAAGGCGGCAATCGACAGGTGGACCAGACGGTGGGATAAGGGTTTCATGTCATCCTCCAGTTCAGGGCCGGCACCGGGTAGCGCGATTCCTGCGCGGCTGCTTCGCGGGATCATCCTAGCAGGATTGGCGGTGTTTGTAATAGTCACCGCGTTCAAAGCATTGCGCGCACCGCTGGTGATCGATGATTTTCCCGAAGAACTGCTGATCAAGGCCGAGCTGCTGCCGGTAATCTTCCCGGTCCATATGGTCACTGGCGGGCTGGCGCTGTTGCTGGTGCCCGGCGCCATCCTGCTGAGCGGGCGGGCCCGCTGGCACCGCCCGGTGGCGCGGCTGGCGGCGCTGGACGTGGCGCTGGCGGGGCTCACCGCCTTTCCGGTCGCCTGGGTTCAGCCGGTAACGATCGCTTCGGCCATGGGGTTCAGCGCGCAGGGGCTGCTGTGGCTGGTGCTGCTGGGACTGGGCCTGCGATCCATCCGCCGCGGCAACCGCGCCGCACATCGCGCCTGCATGCTGCTGATGGCGGCGGCGACCAGCGGGGCGGTGTTCTTTCGCGTCTATCTGGCATTATTCGCGATCTATGGGTCGTACCGCTACTACACCTGGTTCTATGCCTGCGATGCCTGGCTGGCCTGGGGCTTGCCGGTGCTGCTGACTGCGTTGTGGCTGAAACGCACGGGTGGCTTTCCGCCAAAAGCCTGATAAGGACCGGGCAGCGCCGCTTCCGGCGCAACTGGAAAGGTCCAATGTCCGAGGAATTCTACCGCATCAAGCGACTGCCGCCCTATGTCATCGCCGAAGTCAACGGCATGCGGGCAGCGGCACGTGCGGCAGGCAAGGACATTATCGACCTGGGCATGGGCAACCCCGATCTGCCCCCGCCGGCCCATGTGATCGACAAGCTGTGCGAAGTTGCGCAAAAGCCTGACGCGCATGGCTATTCGGCCTCGTCCGGCATCCCCGGCATTCGCAAGGCTCAGGCCAATTATTACGCCCGCCGGTTCGGGGTCGATCTCGATCCCGAAACCGAAGTGGTGATGACCATGGGCAGCAAGGAAGGGCTTGCCAGCCTTGCTACCGCGATCACCGCGCCGGGCGATGTGGTGCTGGCACCCAACCCCAGCTACCCGATCCACACCTTTGGCTTCATCATTGCCGGGGCGACGATCCGTTCGGTTCCGACCACGCCGGACGAAGCCTATTTCGCCGCGCTGGACCGGGCCATGGCCTTCACCGTGCCGCGCCCGTCGATCCTGATCGTCAACTATCCGTCGAACCCGACCGCCGAAACTGTTGATCTGGCGTTCTATGAACGGCTGGTCGCCTGGGCCAAGGAGAACAAGGTCTGGGTGCTGTCGGACCTCGCCTATTCCGAACTTTACTTCGATGGCAATCCGACCCCGTCGATCCTGCAGGTGCCGGGGGCCAAGGACGTGGCGGTGGAATTCACCTCGATGTCCAAGACCTTTTCGATGGCCGGCTGGCGGGTTGGCTTCGCGGTTGGCAACCAGCGGCTGATCGCGGCGCTGAAGCGGGTCAAAAGCTACCTCGACTACGGTGCCTTCACCCCGATTCAGGCCGCTGCCTGCGCTGCGCTCAATGGCCCGCAGGACATTGTCGAGAAGAACCGCGAGCTTTATCAAAAGCGCCGCGACGTGCTGGTCGAAAGCTTTGGCCGCGCCGGGTGGGACATTCCCAGCCCCAAGGCCTCGATGTTCGCCTGGGCTCCGCTCCCCCCCGCGCTCAAGGACATGGGCAGCCTGGAATTCTCCAAGCAACTCCTCACCCACGCCGAAGTGGCCGTCGCCCCGGGGGTCGGTTATGGCGAGGAAGGCGAAGGCTTTGTCCGGATCGCCATGGTCGAAAACGAACAGCGTCTGCGCCAGGCCGCCCGCAACATCCGCAAGTATCTTGCCAGCATGGGTGTCAACAGCTCGGCGGCCTAGGACAGTTCCGGCAATTTCGCACAAGCTGCTCTGCTTGCTACGAACTTGCTTGCAGCAAATGGTAAACCGTGCAGCCTGCTCATCCATTTGTGGTGAGCACAAGGGGGCCTCTTGCGGCGGTTCGAATGGTTGGCGGTGGGGCCGCTCCCCGCCGCCTGGGATCTGCGCCGGCTCGGCTGGCGGCTGACCGAATGCGTCCGCGCGCCGGGCGAGGATGAGCTGCACCCGCTGCTGGCTACCCCGCAGGGACTGTCGTTTGCCGAATGGCTCGCACTGACCAGCTCTGCCCCGCGCCGCCGGGTGCGGATCATCATGCTGGGCGTGGCGGACAGTGCCGAGCGCGCCCGGCTGCTGCGGCTGGGGTTTGGCGATGCGCTGCCCCCGACCGCCGGGATCGAAGAGCTGGAGGAACGCGCCCTGCTGCGCATCCGCCAGGCCGGTGCGCTGCCGCGCTACCGCCAGCTTGGCCCGCTTCGGCTCGATCTGCTGGCCCGGGACGGCATGGTTGCCGGGCGGGCTCTGGCGCTGCACCCGCGCGAATTTGCGCTGGCCTGGCGGCTGTCCGATGAACCGGGCGGCCCGGTCGCGGCCGAAGTGCTGCTGCGCGATGTCTGGCATCTGGAATTCCGGCCCGAGACCAACAGCCTGGCGGTCCACGTCAGCCGCTTGCGCGGCAAGTTGCGCCTGGCCGGGCTGGATGGGCTGATCGAAACCTTGCCCGATGGCTCCTATCGCCTCGCCCTGACTTCGGCGAGCCCGGTGCAGGGCCCTGGCCTGCCCCTGCCCCCAGCTCAGGGCAAATTGGCACTGGACGCCCACCTGCGTTTGGGCGAGGAACCGGCAGAACAGGAAATGACCACACCGGGAGCCAGACCGCGCCATGCATTATGAGCTGAAGCCGAACGAACGCGTCGCCATCACCATGGAGCCGAACGGCGTCGCCCAGGTCCGCCTGATCCGCACGGACAAGATGAACGCGCTCGATCCCGACATGTTCGCCGCACTGCTCGATGCCGGCCGCGCGCTGTATGACATGCCCGGGCTGCGCTGCGTGGTGCTGGCGGGCGAAGGCCGCAGCTTTTGCGCCGGGCTCGATATGGGATCGATGGCCCAGACCGGGCGGCACCGCGAAAACCCGCTGACCGATCGCACCCACGGCAATTCCAACGGCCCTCAGCAGGTGGCGATGCAGTGGCGCAAGCTGCCCGTCCCGGTAATCGCCGCGGTCCACGGGGTCTGCTTTGGCGGCGGGCTGCAGATCGCCAGCGGGGCGGATATCCGGGTGGTCGATCCCGCCGCAAGGCTGGCGGTGATGGAAATGAAATGGGGGCTGGTCCCCGACATGGCCGGTTACGCCCTGTGGCGCGGCACCGTGCGTGACGATACCTTGCGCGAACTGACCTATACCAACCGCGAATTCACCGGCGAACAGGCGCTGGAATATGGCTTCGCCACGATCGTCGATCCCAACCCGGTCGCCCGCGCCAGTGCGATTGCCGCCGAAATCGCCAATCGCAATCCCCACGCCCAGCGCGCCGCCAAGCGCCTGTTCGGTGCCTATCTTCACGCCTCGACCGACGAGATCCTGATGGCCGAAAGCATCGAACAGCAGGCGCTGATCGGATCAAAGAACCAGATCGAAGCCGTGATGAGCCAGATGGAAAAACGCGCCGCCAGCTTCGTCGATCCATAATCGCGGGCGACAGACTGGACACACTGGACACGGTCCTGAGGGAAATAATTACCCCCCGCTTGCCGGTGTCACTTTGCGTGACTTTCGTGTGACCCCGCCTTGCCAACAATGAGAAAGGGCAGAGACGAATCGCACTCGCCTCACCCCGCAAGAATCGCAGATTCGCGGCGTGTAGGAAAATGGATTGTGGCTCTCACTGCCTGGGGCGGCGGCGCCTTTGGGGTGCGTGGACTCGCCCCTCAACAGACCGTTCCGTCGCCCCGGGCTTGACGCGGGGCCGGGCTTTATTCGGTGAGCCAAGGTCAAACCGCGACGCCAGCAAAGGCAGCCAAGCCCCGGATCAAGGCTCCGCGAGCCACCTGCCTCGCCACACGGGCGACGAGAGGTTTTTGGCTGAACTGACGCTTTGCCTTCAAGGGCGAATGCGGCTCGAGTGTTGGGAGGGACGCTGACTGTCTGCTATCGGATTACGATAGTTGAAAGCGGACGCTCAGTTGGCGTCACAACCGTTTGGTTTCGACACCGCTTTGACACGGCAGGTCACGACCTCAATAATCGAACCGCATCCCGCGGCATGGGGCCGGGCTCAATTGATAGTCGGCGAATACTGACGACGGCTTGTCCTTGGGCTGCTCGGTGATGGTCCAACGCCAGCCAGTGCCGTTGCGGCTGAAACGATTGAGATACGTCGCGTCCGAAAATCGGTAGCGTTGCACAAACCCGTCCTGGTCCAGCTCACCAAGGCCCAACGAGGGTTCATACAGGCCACCGAAAGTGTCTGAAAATACTGACCCAATGCCTCGGGGCTGCTCGCCAGCGCCATAAGTGATTGCTGCTTCATAAGGGTCCGCCCCGGTCGCGCGCAGGTGCAGAGTGAAATAGCGTTGGCCCAGATGCCATTTGCCCTGCGCAATCGACGGCGACTCTTTGCCTTGAACCTGCCCGCTTACTCGCCAGCAACCTTCCAGACCGCCTACTTCGGCCAGGCCGGGCGGTACGGCGTAGGCCGGCGCCGCCAGCATGAGCATCAACGTCAACACCACCGCCTCCAATTCTGCCGCCACCGTCTCCAGATCACAGAACGATTGGGACATCAAGCCATCGACCATCGACCATCGATCCATCAAGGTGGCGACGAGACAACGACACGCCTGTTCAGCAACAATACCAACCTGCACTGATCCTGACTTTTGAAGATGGGTTCTGGCAGTTCTCGGCAAGAAGCATCCGATGTGGTGATGGGGTGCATCATCACGAAGGCGCGACGCAGTCCGGGGACCGCCAGAACCCACCCGCTCCCCAGCCCCGATTCCCCAAGTATCGTCATCCTCGCGCGGGGCTGGGCCATGCTGTGAACACCCTGGATCACCGCTTGCGCCGGGCCGACGAGAATTTGGAAATGTGTAAGACGGCGAGGCCTGACTGCCAGCCGCCACTGCGCGTCTGCGGGAATGCGGCGGTAGGCCGGATTGCCCCAAGCGGCGCACTGCCGTAGCAGCGAATCGTCAACTGCCGATTGGACCTGCTCATGACCCATTACCTTGAACCGACACAGCAATCCGCCATGGCACTGTTTGGCCGGGGCATCGTCGGCCCGGTCGTGATGCTGAACCTGCTGCGGTTTCGGGACGTAGCGGATTATTCCGCGCATCCTGATCTGAAGCCCGCCGCGCCGATCAGCGGGGCGCAGGCATTCGATCTCTATGTCGCGGAAACCATGCCCCACTTGCTTGAAAGCGGCGGTGAGCTGCTGTTCATGGGGGCCGGGGATGCATTCTTCATCGGACCTGCGGAGGAGCGGTGGGATCGCGCCATGCTGATCCGGCAGAGCAGCGTCGAAGCGTTCATCGCCTTTGCCAGCAACGAAGCCTATCTGACCGCAGCGATCGGCCACCGAACCGCAGCCCTGGAGGATTCGCGGCTACTGCCGCTTACACCGCTGCCCTAGGGTCAGGACCTATTTAACCAGCGCCTGGCCGCTGAAGCCTGACACCAGCAGGCCTTGGTCGATCAGGTGCTGCATCTGCTGCCCGTCATGCCCGGGAACAAGGATCAGGTCCGGCTGGGATTGCAGCGCGGCGTGGATCGCCATCACTTGCGCCATGACCGCGCCCCGATCATCCTGGTGCCCCCTCAGCCATGAAGTGACATAGCGCGAGCGGATCCGCTGCAGCAGGACATTGTCGAGCAGCGACGCCGTGTCCCCCATGAACAGGTATTCCCGGCCATCGGCCCGGCGGACATAGATCATCTGCGATCCGGTACTGTGCCCGGCGGCCTTGATCAGGACTACGCCGGGGGCGAGCACGTGCAGCCGGTCATAGCGGAGCGGGCGCAGGTTGAGCGCGCGCAGATCCGGCCATTGCAGCGGCTCTGATCCGGCGGGATCATCGACCTGTTCCTGGGTCAGCACGGCCCGCGCAAAAGCAGCAGCGCGATGCGGCGTTTCCAGCAGTCCGCCGATGTGGTCGCCATGTTCATGGGTGACGACAATGGCGGCGGCCTTGTCCATCGCTGCAATCATGCGCTGCCACGCGCCATTATCGTAACTGAACGCACCGAACCGTTTCGCAAAACCCTCTGCATTCGCCGTATCGATGATGATCGAGCGCCCATCCGCAAAAGCAACGCGGTAACTGGCCCGCACCATATCGATCTTGCCCCAGCCGGTTCCGGAAACGATGGCGATCTTGGGCACCATGGTGTGGGAAAGTTGCTCGATCTCGATCCGGGTCGGCCCGGAACCGGGCACCGAACCTGCCACTCTGCGCAATTCACCCAGGTCGAGCGCAAACTTCGCCGAAGGCGCCGCGTTACTGTAGAACAGCCAGAACAGCGCGCCGCCCAGCAGCGCGATCAGCAATCCCGCAGTGATTCCTGCAATTCGGGTCAGGCGGCTCATTTCGGCAGGTCTAAATCAGCCGATACTGTGCGTCCAGAGCGGCGCGTCCGATGACCTCAGTGGGGCTGGGTTTCGCCTTCCCCGGCGCCGCCGGAACTGTCGCGCCGCCGCAGGTCTGCCAGGTCTGATGGGGTGTTGATATTGGCGGGGTCGCTAGGCAGCATGACCCCGCGCGCGCCGATCCGTTCGGCCAGCGCCCGCAGCGAATGCTTGCCGCTGCCCTGCAGGATCGCGGCGACATCTGCCGCCGCGCCGGCCGGCCACAAGCCGATCACCGGCTGCGAGGCGATCATTGCCGGGGCCGCGCCGAGCCGCGCGGGCAAGTCATCTGGCAGATCGGGGCAATCGACACCGATGGTCAGCACTTCGGCAAATCCTTCAGCCTCGGCATGGCGCAGCGCGGCGGCGATCCCGCCGAGCGGCCCCATGCCGGGGCGCGGCCAGTCCGGAATGCACGGCGCGGGGCCTTGTTCGCGGCCAACCACCACCACAGCATCGCACCACATGGCCAGACTATCGACCGCGCGTGCGATCAGGCTTTCCCCGTCCAGCATGGCCAGTGCCTTGTCGCTGCCGAACCGGCTGGACTGGCCGCCCGCCAGCACCGCCCCCAGGCGGCGGGCGCGAGTCACGCTTTCAGCCGCTCCGCATGCCAGGCGACATGGTCAGCCATGAAGCTGGAGATGAAGTAATAGGAATGGTCATAACCCGGCTGCATCCGGATTGTGGCCGGGATCCCGGCCTTTTTGCAGGCCATCACCAGCAGCCCGGTTTTGAGCTGTTCGTGCAGGAAATTGTCGGCATCGCCCTGATCGACCAGCAGATCGGGCAGGCGCGCGCCGTCCTCGATCAGCGCGCAGGCGTCATATTCGCGCCAGGCGGCCTTGTCCGGTCCAAGATAACCCCCCAGCGCCTTTTCGCCCCACGGGCAATTGAGCGGGCTGACGATCGGCGAAAAGGCGCTGACCGATTTGAACCGGTCGGGATTACGCAGGCCGATCGTCAGCGCGCCGTGGCCGCCCATCGAATGGCCGGTGATCCCCTGTCGGTTCATATCGGCCATCGGGAATTCAGCCGCGATCAGCGCGGGCAGTTCCTGTTCGATATAGTCACGCATGCGGAAGTTCGCAGCCCAGGGGGACTGCGTGGCATTGACGTAAAAGCCAGCGCCCTTGCCGAAATCATAGCCTTCGTCATCGGGTACATCATCGCCGCGCGGGCTGGTATCGGGGGCGATCAGGATCACCCCCGCCTTGGCACAGGCGGCGCGGAATTCGCCCTTCTCGGTGACATTGGCGTGGGTGCAGGTCAGCCCCGAAAGGTACCACAAGACCGGCAGTTTCGTGCCCGGCGCATGGTCGGGGACGAAGACCGAAAAGGTCATCGGGGTGCCGGTGGCGGCAGACTGGTGGGTATAGACCCCCTGCGCGCCGCCGTGGCTGCGATTGGTGCTGACCTGTTCCATCATCATTGCTCCCCCCTCCCGCTTGCGGGAGAGGCCCATCATTAAACTCCCCTCCCGCATGCGGGAGGGACCTATCTTCAGGCTCCCCTCCCGCATGCGGGAGGGGCTGGGGGTGGGTCAGTCAGGCATCTGGCAGAAAGCGCAGAGCTTGTGGCCGNTGCCTGACTGACCCACCCCCAGCCCCTCCCGCATGCGGGAGGGGCTGGGGGTGGGTCAGTCAGGCATCTGGCAGAAAGCGCAGAGCTTGTGGCCGTCGGGATCGCGCAAGTAAGCGCCATAGGCCTTGCCCGGCGCACCCGGACGGTGGCCCGGCGCGCCTTCATCAGTGCCGCCATTGGCCAGACCGGCCGCATGGAACGCATCAACCGCCGCCATGTCAGCCGCCGCGAACCCGACCGTAAAGCCGTTGGAGGCGGTGGCAGGCTGGCCATCGGCGGGCGGGCCGACAATCAGCGTGCTCGATTCCGACGGGAAGATCAGGCGCGGCTGATCGGCCGGCATAACGTTCTGGCGGCCGAGCGGAGCCAGCGCGGCCTGATAGAAATTGCGCGAACGATCCATGTCGTTCGAACCAAGGAACATGTGCGTGAACATCGGCTTTTCCTCTCCGTATAAAATCAGAACACCACGACCGAACGGATCGATTTGCCCGCGTGCATCAGGTCGAAGGCGGTGTTGATTTCCTCCAGCCCCATGACGTGAGTGATCATCGGATCGATCTCGATCTTGCCGGTCATGTACATATCGACGATCTTGGGCACGTCGGTGCGGCCCTTGGCCCCGCCGAACGCGGTTCCGCGCCAGTTGCGGCCGGTGACCAGCTGGAACGGGCGGGTGGCGATTTCCTTGCCCGCTTCGGCCACGCCGATGATGATGCTGGTGCCCCAGCCGCGGTGGCAGGCTTCCAGCGCGGTGCGCATCACTTCGGTATTGCCGGTCGCATCAAAGGTATAGTCCGCGCCGCCATCGGTCAGCGCGACGATCGCGGCGACTGTTTCCTCGCGGCTCATGCCCCTGGTGTTGAGGAAGTCGGTCATGCCGAACTTGCGGCCCCATTCCTCACGGTCTGGGTTGATGTCGACGCCCACGATCTTGCCGGCCCCGGCCAGCCGCGCGCCCTGGATCACGTTGAGCCCGATCCCGCCGAGCCCGAACACCACGACATTGTCGCCCACCTGCACCTTGGCGGTGTTGACCACTGCGCCGACCCCGGTGGTCACCCCGCAGCCGATGTAGCAGGCCGACTGGAACGGCGCGTCCTCACGGATTTTCGCCACGGCAATCTCGGGCAGCACGGTGAAGTTCGAAAAGGTGCTGCAGCCCATGTAGTGGAAGATGGTCTGGCCCTTGTAGCTGAACCGCGACGTGCCGTCGGGCATCAGCCCCTGACCCTGCGTGGCGCGAATCGCGGTGCAGAGGTTGGTCTTGCCCGAAAGGCAGCTTTTGCACTGGCGGCATTCGGGCGTGTAGAGCGGGATCACGTGATCGCCCGGCTTGACGCTGGTGACCCCCGGGCCGACCTCGCGCACGATCCCGGCGCCTTCGTGGCCAAGGACCGAGGGGAAGATCCCTTCGCTGTCGAACCCGTCAAGCGTATAGGCATCGGTGTGGCACACGCCCGTCGCCATGATCTCGACCAGCACTTCACCGGCCTTGGGGCCTTCCAGATCAAGCTCGACGATTTCGAGCGGCTGCTTGGGGGCAAAGGCAACTGCGGCGCGGGTCTTCATGGCTGGGGGTACTCCTCTCCACGGCGGGCGTGATATTTTGTAAGCAATGCTTACTGAATTGCGCAGGGCGGCGTCAATGCCGCTGATCGCGCGTAATGCGCATGGCTGCAGTGCTTGGCAAGCGCGGATCGGCGGTATAGCCACGGCTGATGAAGAGCTTGCGCGATCCCGATTGCCTGCTGACCGAAGGACTGGCCGCGATCCGCCAGCAGTTCAAGGTTCCGGCCACTTTTCCGCCGCCCGTACTGGAAGCCGCCGAGGCCGCCGCGCGGCGCAGCCCGAGCGAGCATGCCGATCGCACGGCCATGCCCTTCGTCACGCTTGACCCCGCAACCTCGACCGATCTGGATCAGGCCTTCACGATCGAGGCGGCAGGCAGCGACCTGTTGCTGCACTATGCGATTGCTGACGTGCCGTGGTTTGTGGCCGATGGCGACGCGCTTGATACCGAGGCGTGGCTGCGCGGCGAAACGATGTACCTGCCCGATGGCAAAGCCGGGCTGTACCCCCCGGTGCTGGCCGAACATGCTGCCAGCCTGCTGCCCGATGGCCCGCGCCCGTGCTTCCTGTTCACCACCCGCGTGGCCCCTGACGGCGCGGTCAGACTAGAAGGCGTGGAACGCGCATTGATCCGCAGCCGGGCCAAGCTCGCCTATGACAGCGTCCGGGCCGAGGATGTCGCGCCGCAGTTCGATGAACTCGCCCGCCGGATCGCCGCTGCGGAAAACGCGCGCGGCGCGGCGCGGATCGATCCGCCCGAGCAAGAGGTGGAGCGCGATGCTGCGGGCCACTTCACCCTGCGCTTGCGCCCGCTGGTGCAGAGCGAAGTGCAGAACGCCGCCCTTTCTTTGGCCACCAATCTGGCGGTGGCCGACGCGCTCTATGCCGCAGGGACCGGACTGTTCCGCGTCATGGCCGGGCCCGATGCGCGGGCCGTGGCGCGGCTGCGCTATACGGCCGCCGCTTTCGGGCTCAGCTGGCCCGGCGCCATGCCGATCGAACAGTTCGAACGCAGCCTCGATCCCGCCCAACCCGCCGCGCAGGCGTTCATGCTGGCGATCCGCAAGGCTGGCGACGGGGCGAGCTATGTGCCCTATCAGCCGGGGGTCAAACCGTGGCACGCCGCGATGGCCGCAACCTATTGCCACATGACCGCGCCCTTGCGCCGACTGGCCGACCGCTATGTCCTGCGCGCCGCCCATGCGATCGCCAATGGCCAGCCGGTGCCGCTGGCGGTGAACGAAGCGTTCCAGCGCCTGCCCGCAGTCATGGCCAAGGCCGACGCCCGCGCCAGCCAGATCGACCGCGCGGTGATCGACCTGGCGGAAACCGCCACGCTGGCGGGGCGCGAGGGCGAGACTTTTGCCGCAGTCATCACGGACCTTGGTCAGAACGGCGCGCGGATCCAGCTGTGCGATGCGCCAGTGGTGGCGCGGGTCGATGCCCACTCCGTCCTGCCGGGCGGACAGGTGCGAGTCAGGCTCGACAGCAGCGACCCGATACGGCGCGAATTGCACTTTACCCGCGTCTCATGATTCAAGTTGCACCGCCGCGCCGCCTCCGCTAGGGGCGCCGTCTCTGCGCTATGCCGCAGGTGAGGCCCGATGGCGGAGTGGTTACGCACCGGACTGCAAATCCGTTTACGCCGGTTCGATTCCGGCTCGGGCCTCCACCTTTCCTTCAGCACCGCTCAAGCGCCCCGCAGCACGCATGGTGCTGAATTGCCGTGCATCTGGCCCGATAGGCAAAGCGCACTTTTGCCGCCATAAGGACCCCATTCAGACACAAGATGCGGGCTCCGGCCCGGCAGAGGAATTGCAATGCGTGCCACTCCAGACTTCGATTTCGGCCTGACCGAAAGCGCCCTGATGATCCGCGAAGCAGCGGGTCGGTTTGCCGATGAACAGATCATGCCCCTGGCGGCGGAGATCGACCGTAATGACCGTTTTCCCCGCGAGTTGTGGGAGCCGATGGGCGCGCTGGGGCTGCACGGAATCACCGTGGAGGAACAATGGGGCGGGCTGGGCCTGGGCTATCTTGATCACGTGATCGCGGTGGAGGAAGTCAGCCGGGCGAGCGGCGCAGTCGGCCTGTCCTATGGCGCGCACTCCAACCTGTGCGTCAACCAGATCCGCCGCTGGGGCAATGACGAACAGAAGGCGAAATACCTGCCCGGCCTGATCAGCGGCGCGCATGTCGGCAGCCTTGCCATGTCAGAGGCCGGGGCGGGATCCGACGTGGTTTCGATGAAACTGAAGGCTGAACAGGCCAGCGGCGGATGGAAGCTCAATGGCACCAAATTCTGGATCACCAATGGCACTTATGCCGATACCCTGGTGGTCTATGCCAAGACCGCGCCCGAAGCCGGATCGCGCGGGATCACCGCCTTTCTGATCGAAAAGGACATGCCAGGCTTCAGCATTGGCCAGAAAATCGACAAGATGGGCCTGCGCGGCAGCCCCACTTGCGAGCTGGTGTTCGACGATAGCTTCGTCCCGGATGAGAACGTGATGGGCCCCACGCATGGCGGGGTCGGCGTGCTGATGTCGGGCCTCGATTACGAACGCGTTGTGCTGGCCGGGATGCAGATCGGGATCATCCAGGCCTGCCTTGACGTGGTCATCCCCTATGTCCGGGAACGCAAGCAGTTCGGCAAGCCGATCGGCACGTTCCAGCTGATGCAGGCCAAGATCGCCGACATGTACGTCGCGCTGCAATCGGCACGGGCCTATGTCTATGCCGTGGCCAAGGCCTGCGATGCCGGCCAGACCACCCGCTTCGACGCTGCCGGCGCGATCCTGCTCGCATCCGAAAACGCCTTCCGCGTCGCGGGTGAGGCGGTGCAGGCGCTGGGCGGGGCAGGCTATACCAAGGACTGGCCGGTGGAGCGGTTCCTGCGCGATGCCAAGCTGCTGGACATCGGCGCTGGCACCAACGAAATTCGCCGGATGCTGATCGGGCGCGAATTGATCGGGGCAATGGGATGACGCTGCTTTATATGTCCGCAGCAGCCATGGCGCTGACCGCGATCGCCCATTCTGCTTTCGGCGAGAAGCGCCTGATCGTGCCGCTGCTCGCGCAGCCAAGCGAAGTGCTCAGCGGTTATCGCCCGAAACTGGTCCGATTTGCCTGGCATTATACCAGCGTGCTGATGCTGCTGACTGCCGCGCTGGTGGCATGGCCGGACACCCCGGTGGCGCTGATCCGACTGACCGGAGCGGCATGGTTGCTGGCGGGTGTGCTCGATGCCTTGTACACCCGGTTCAAGCATGTCGGCTGGCCCTTACTGTCAGTGTCCGGCTTGCTCGCCATTGCTGGAACCTGCCCATGAGCGCCCCCGTCCTTCCCACCACCCTTAACCCCGAAGACCCACAGACGCAGGCCCGCGCGGCGCACAACCGGGCGCTGGCGGCAGACTTGCACGCGCGCGTTGCCACGGCCGCGTTGGGCGGTGATCAGCGCAGCCGTGAGCGTCACATTAGCCGGGGCAAACTGCTCCCGCGTGAACGGGTCGAACGGCTGCTCGATCCGGGCGCGCCTTTGCTTGAGATTGGCCAGCTGGCCGCCAATGGCATGTACGGCGATGAAGTGCCGGGCGCGGGGATCATCACCGGGATCGGGCGCGTTTCGGGCCGGATGTGCATGATTTTCGCCAATGACGCGACGGTCAAGGGCGGGACCTATTACCCGCTAACCGTCAAGAAGCATCTGCGCGCGCAGGAAATTGCCGAGGCGAACCACCTGCCCTGCATCTATCTGGTCGACAGCGGCGGCGCGAATCTGCCCAACCAGGCCGAGGTGTTTCCGGACCGGGACCATTTTGGCCGGTTCTTCTTCAACCAGGCAAACATGAGCGCCAAGGGCATTGCCCAGATCGCGGCGGTGATGGGCAGTTGCACGGCCGGCGGCGCCTATGTTCCGGCGATGAGCGACGAAACCGTGATCGTGCGTGAACAAGGCACGATCTTTCTGGCCGGCCCGCCGCTGGTCAAAGCCGCGACGGGCGAGGAAATCAGCGCTGAGGATCTGGGCGGAGGAGATCTTCACGCGAAGAAAAGCGGCGTGGTCGATCATCTCGCAGAGAATGACGAGCATGCGCTGTCGATCGTGCGCGACATCGTCAGCCACCTTGGCCCGGCGCACCGCCACGGCCTGACCGTGCTGGAACCGCAAGCGCCGCTGTACCCCGCCGAAGACCTCTACAGCATTGTCCCGGAGGACGTGCGCGCGCCCTATGACGTCCACGAAGTGATCGCGCGAATTGTCGATGGCAGCCAGTTCCACGAATTCAAGGCGCATTACGGCACCACTCTGGTCTGCGGGTTCGCCCATATCTGGGGCATGCCGGTGGCAATTCTGGCCAACAACGGCGTGCTGTTCAGCGAAAGCGCGGTCAAGGGCGCGCACTTCATCGAGCTGGCCTGTCAGCGCAAGATCCCGCTGCTGTTCCTGCAGAACATCAGCGGCTTCATGGTCGGCGGCAAGTATGAGGCAGAGGGCATCGCCAAACACGGCGCCAAGCTGGTTACCGCCGTCGCCACCGCGACGGTGCCCAAGTTGACCGTGCTGATTGGCGGCAGTTTCGGCGCGGGCAATTACGGCATGTGCGGCAGAGCCTATAGCCCCCGGTTCCTGTTCACCTGGCCCAACAGCCGGATCAGCGTGATGGGCGGCGAACAGGCCGCTTCGGTTCTCGCCACGGTCCACCGCGATGCCGCGAACTGGACCGCCGAGGAAGCCGAAGCGTTCAAGGCCCCGATCCGCCAGAAGTACGAGGACGAGGGCAACCCCTGGTACGCTTCCGCCCGATTGTGGGATGACGGCGTGATCGACCCGGTGCAAACCCGCGACGTACTGGGCCTCGCGCTCGCCGCCGCGCTGGAGGCCCCGATCCCGGACAGGCCGCAGTTCGGCGTGTTCCGGATGTGATGGAGAGCAGCAACAATGGCCGGACGCACTTTTGAACAATGGACCGTGGGTGACAAGATCAGCCACGAAATCCGCCGGACGGTGACCGAGACAGACAATCTGCTGTTCTCCACCATGACTCATAACCCCCAGCCGCTGCACCTCGATGTCGAGGCAGCCAAAGCGAGCGAGTTCGGACAGATCCTGGTCAACGGGACTTTCACGTTCGCGCTGATGGTGGGGCTTTCGGTGGGGGATACCACGCTGGGGACGCTGGTGGCGAACCTGGGTTACGACAAGCTGGTCATGCCCAGCCCGGTGTTCATCGGCGATACCATGCGCGCCACCACCGAAGTGGTCGAACTGAAGCCATCGAAAAGCCGCCCCAATGCCGGGATCGTCACTTTCCAGCATGAACTGATCAACCAGCGCAACCAGGTGGTTTGCCGCTGCTTGCGATCCGCGCTGGTATTGCGCGCGGCAGGCTGAGAACCGGCGGCGTGCGAGCGCAAGGCCGGTTTGGACCTACAAAGGATTCCTTGTCGGCGCATCCGCTTAACAGTGGTGCAATGTCGGAACCATGCGGCTATCCGCAGCGGGTAGTCCTTGCAGGAATCGGTTTCGTATGAATGCCACGCTGACCCACCTCGAACGGCTGGAGGCCGAGGCGATCCACATCATGCGTGAAGTGGTGGCCGAGGCGGAGCGCCCGGTGATGCTCTATTCGGTGGGCAAGGATTCGGCGGTGATGCTGCATCTGGCGCGCAAGGCGTTCTACCCCAGCCCGCCGCCGTTCCCGCTGCTGCATGTGGACACCACCTGGAAATTCCGCGCGATGTACGAATTGCGTGACCGGATGGCCAATGAAAGCGGGATGGAGCTGCTGATCTATCACAATCCCGAAGCGCAGGAGCGCGGGATCAACCCGTTCGATCACGGCGCGCTGCACACTGATATGTGGAAGACCGAGGGATTGAAACAGGCGCTCGACAAGTGGCAGTTCGATGCCGCTTTCGGCGGGGCCCGGCGTGACGAGGAAAAAAGCCGGGCGAAAGAACGGATCTTCTCGTTCCGCACCGCCAGCCACGGCTGGGACCCCAAGAACCAGCGGCCTGAGCTGTGGAACCTTTACAACGCCCGCAAGCACAAGGGCGAAAGCATCCGCGTCTTCCCGATCAGCAACTGGACCGAGCTGGACGTGTGGCAATACATCCACCTCAACAATGTGCCGATCGTGCCGCTGTATTTCGCCGATAAACGCCCGACGGTGGAACGCGACGGGATGCTGCTGATGGTCGATGATGACCGGTTCCCGCTGAAGCCCGGCGAAGTGCCGGTCGAACGCTCGATCCGGTTCCGCACGCTGGGCTGCTATCCGCTGACCGGGGCGGTCGAGAGCACCGCGGCGACGCTGCCGCAGATCATCCAGGAAACCTTGCTGACCACCACCAGCGAACGTCAAGGCCGCGCGATTGACAAGGATGCCGGCGGGGCCGGGATGGAAGTCAAGAAGCAGCAGGGGTACTTCTGATGAGCGACCCCATCTACGTCACCGATCAGCTGATTGCGGATGACATCGACGCCTATCTGGACCTGCACCAGCACAAGACCATGCTGCGCTTCATCACCTGCGGCAGCGTGGACGATGGCAAAAGCACGCTGATCGGGCGGCTGCTGTATGACAGCAAGATGATCTTCGAGGATCAGCTTGCCGCGCTTGAAACCGATTCGAAGAAAGTCGGCACCCAGGGCCAGGAAATCGACTTTGCGCTGCTGGTCGATGGTCTGGCGGCGGAGCGCGAACAGGGAATCACGATCGACGTCGCCTATCGGTTCTTCAACACCGAAAAGCGCAAATTTATCGTCGCCGATTGTCCGGGGCACGAACAGTACACCCGCAACATGGTGACCGGTGCCAGCACCGCCGATCTCGCGGTGATCCTGATTGATGCACGCAAGGGCGTGCTGGTGCAGACCCGGCGGCATTCGTACCTGTGCCACCTGATCGGGATCCGCAATCTGGTGCTGGCGGTGAACAAGATGGATCTGATCGATTACGATCAGGCGAAGTATGATGCGATTGTGGCGGACTATGCCGCGTTCGCGCAGTCGATCGGGATCGAGAGCTTCACCGCGATGCCGATCTCCGGCTTCAAGGGCGATAACATCACCACAAGATCGGCCAATACCCCGTGGTATTCCGGCCCGACGCTGGTCGAGCACCTTGAGACAGTCGACGTGCTGTCCGCGCTTGATGTGGACAAGCCGCTGCGGCTGCCGGTGCAATGGGTCAACCGCCCGAACCTCGATTTCCGGGGCTTCGCGGGCCTGATCGCCAGCGGCAGTGTCAAGCCGGGGGACGATGTGCGGGTGCTGCCTTCGGGCAAGACCAGCACGGTCACCCGCGTCGTCACCATGGCGGGTGATCTGGACGAGGCGCTCGCCGGCCAATCGGTCACGCTGTGCTTTGCCGACGAGATTGACTGTTCGCGCGGCGATGTAATTGCAGCGGCAGACAATCCCCCGCAGGCCGCCGACCAGTTTGAAGCGACACTGGTCTGGCTGAACGATGCGGCAATGCATGTCGGGCGGGCCTATTGGCTCAAACTGGGGACGCAGACCGTTTCGGTCTCGGTCCAGCAGCCCAAATACGCCGTGAACGTCAATTCGATGGAACACATCGCGGTCAAGACGCTCGAACTCAACGCGATCGGGGTGGCCGAAATCACCACCGACAAGGCCGTAGTGTTTGAACCCTATGCCGAAAACCGCACGCTGGGCGGGTTCGTGCTGATCGACAAGCTGACCAATGCCACGGTCGCGGCGGGGATGATCAATTTCAGCCTGCGCCGCGCCCAGAACGTCCACTGGCAAGCGACCGACCTGACCCGCGAAGATCATGCGGCGCTCAAGAATCAGGCCCCCAAGGTGCTGTGGTTCACCGGCCTGTCGGGCGCGGGCAAGAGCACGATCGCCAACGAGGTGGAAAAGCGGCTCAACATGATGAACCGCCACACGTTCCTGCTTGATGGCGATAATGTCCGCCACGGGCTCAACAAGGATCTGGGCTTTACCGAAGCGGACCGGATCGAGAATATCCGCCGCGTCGGTGAAGTGGCCAAGCTGATGGCGGACGCCGGGCTGATCGTGCTGACCGCTTTCATCAGCCCGTTCCGCGCCGAACGCGACATGGTCCGCGCGATGCTGCCCGAGGGCGAATTCGTGGAAATCCACGTCGATACCCCGCTGGCCGTGGCCGAAGCGCGCGACGTCAAAGGGCTCTACAAGAAAGCGCGCGCCGGGCAGCTCAAGAACTTCACCGGGATCGACAGCCCCTATGAGCCGCCCGAAGCGCCCGAAATCCGCGTCAACACTGCCGAGATGACCGCCGCTCAGGCCGCCGACTTCATCATCCAGCAGCTCTTGCCGCTGAAGTGACGGAAGGCTAGCCCCGCGCCATGACTGACGCCGAACTTGCCGCACATCTGGCCGAAGTGGCCGGGCGACTGCTGATCGAAGTGCGCGAAAGCGGCGTGCTCAGCCTCAAGGCGCTGGGCAAGGCCGGGGACGCCACGGCCAACCAGTTCCTGTGCCACGCGCTGCGCGAACAGCGCCCCGACGATGGCCTGCTGTCCGAAGAGGAAAAGGACAATCTCGATCGGCTGAACAGTTCGCGGGTGTGGATCGTCGATCCGGTCGACGGGACCCGCGAGTATGGCGAGGCGCGGGCCGATTGGGCGGTCCATGTCGCGCTGGCGGTGGACGGCGTGCCGACCATCGGTGCGGTTGCGCTGCCGGGGCTGGGCACGGTGCTGCGCAGCGACCGCCCCGCGCCCGTGCCGCCTGCTCCGCAGCAACTGCGCATGGTCGTCAGCCGCACCCGCCCTGCCGCGGAAGCGGTGAACGTCGCCGGGCGACTGGGGGCAGAACTGATCCCGATGGGCAGCGCAGGAGCCAAGGCCATGGCCGTGGTCCGGGGTGAGGCTGACATCTATCTGCACACGGGCGGCCAGTATGAATGGGACAGCTGCGCACCCGTCGCCGTGGCCATGGCCCATGGCCTGCACTGCTCACGTGTCGATGGCAGCCCGCTCGTCTACAACCAGGCCGATACCTACATGCCGGACCTGCTGATCTGCCGGACCGAGCACGCCAACCGGGTGCTCGATCTGGTCAGGGAAATGAACGGGGCGGAATAGCCGCTCAGAACCCCAGGAACTGGACCTGTTCATCCAGCGGCACGCGTTCGCGGGCAAAGCCGTTGACCGGGTCTTCCTCGTCCCGCCAGCCGATCGCAATGCCGCAGAACAGCAGCTGGCCCTCGTCCAGCCCCAGGTGCGCCTTGATGGTGCGGCCGTACATGCCCATGTATTCCTGCGGGCAGCTGTCCAGCCCTTCGCCGCGCAGCAGCAGCATGATGGTCTGCAGCCACATGCCCACGTCCGACCACTGCGCCTCTTTCATGCAGGCCTTGGGGAAATGGCACAGCAGCAACACCGGAGCGCCAAACGAGATCATGTTGTTGCGCGCGAAATTCATCCGGTCTTGGGACTGGTCGCGCCCAATCGCCAGCGCGCCGTACATCGCGGCACCGACTGCCTGTAGCCGCGACTTGTATTTTTCCACTTCGCCCGGGGCAGAGAAATCGTATTCGAGCGGGCTGTCCGCTTCAGAAGCGAGCAAGACGTCCTGCAGCGCTTTCAGCGGCGCACCGGTCAGCACCACAGCTTCCCATGGCTGGAAATTGCAGCCCGAGGGGGCCATCCGCGCCTGATCCAGCACCCGGCGGATTGTGTCCAGCGGCACAGCCTTGTCCTGAAAAGCGCGGATTGAGCGGCGGGTGGCAACGGCTTCAGCAACGTTCATCTGGCATTCCCCCAAAACAGGCAGGCCGCTGTCCGGCCCGAATCACCCTGCGGCCATATCCGGCAGGCCCTGTGCGTCAAGCGCTTCGCCGCGCACCGGCCGGACCGGCGGAACCGGTCCGGCCATGCAGAAGCAAGAACGCGGTTGATTTAATAAGCATGGCTATTATATCTCTGCATGTGATGACTATAGCTGCCTATCTGCTCAGTGACACGGCGCGCCTGCTGCGGCGCGCGTTTGATGCCCGTGTGCGCAAGCTTGGAATGACCAGCACCCAGGCCAGGTTGCTGCTGATCCTTGAGCACACCGAGGGCGAAAATCAGGGCTTTTACGCCGAGCGATTGGAGGTTGAGCCGATATCGCTATGCCGCCTGATCGACCGGATGGAAGAGAGCGGCCTGCTTGAGCGTCGCCGCGATCCGGCGGACCGTCGCGCCTGGCGAGTCCATCTGACCGAGCGAAGCCGCCAGGTGATCGATCAGGTTCGCCAGTCGCTGACCGGACTGGAAGATGAAATGCTGCTCGGGCTCGATCAGGTCCGGCGGGACGGTCTGGTGGAAACGCTCGACATGATCCGCGCCAACTTCACCGGTCAGCGCAGTGAAGGGGTAGCTGTCCATGGCTGAATCCGATCCGCGCATCGATCTTGATGCCGCCTCCCGGGTTGATCAGCCCGCCCCGCGCCGTAATTGGGGCCGACTGATGCTGATGGCTTCGCTGCCGCTGGCATTGCTGATTGGCGGGCTGATCTATTGGCAAAGCCTGCAAGGCCAGGTTGCAACCGACAACGCCTATGTCCATGTCGACAAGGTTACGATCAGTGCCGAAGTCAGCGGCAAGATCATCGAGGTAGCGGTCAAGGACAACGGCCATGTCAAGGCCGGCGATCTGCTGTTCCGGATCGATCCGGAACCTTACCAGCTGCAATTGAGCCAGGCCGATGCGACCATCGCCACGGCTCAGGCCAGCCAGGTTGCGCTGGCCAATGCCGCGCCGCTTTCCGGGGCAGATATTTCGGCCGCGCAGGAACAGATCGCTTTTGCCCGGTCCAACTTGTCCCGACAGGAAGCCCTGTGGAAGCGGGGCTTTGCCACCAAGGCAGCTTATGATGCCGCGCAGCACCAGGTCGCCATGGGCGAGGAAGCGTTGCGGCTGGCCCAGGCCAAGCAAGCCGAAGCTGCGGCCAAGCTGGCCAGCGGATCGCAGTTGCCCGGGGTCTATCCGCAAATCGCCGCCGCCCGCGCTCAGCGCAGTGCGGTGGAACTGCAACTGCGCCGTACCGAAGTGCGCGCACCGGTCAGTGGCCAGATCACCCAGGCCAGCCGCTTGCAGGTTGGCCAGGACATGATCAGCGGTCTGCCCGTGTTGACCCTGGTCGAAGACGGATCGAGCTACATCGAGGCCAATTTCAAGGAGACCGAACTGGCTGACATGCGCGTTGGCCAGCCCGCAGAGGTCAAATTCGATGCCTATCCAGGGCTCAAGCTAAAAGGCCACGTATCGTCAATCGGCGCCGGCACGGGCAGCGATGCGTCGGTCTTGCCCGCGCAAAATGCCACCGGCAACTGGGTGAAAGTAACCCAGCGCGTGCCGGTGCGAATCGCGCTGGACGAGGCCAGCCCCCGCACGCTGATTGCGGGGCTTTCGGTGAAGGTAAAAGTCTTCACCGACGGCCGTAAACGCTAGGGCCATGGCCAGCCGCGCCCCCGTGGCCGATCCGCAGCTTAACCCTGCTGCAGACGTAGCAACCCTGCCATGCCAAAATCCCACTCTGCTTGCGGTGGGGACAATGCTGGCGTCGTTGCTGCAGATTCTCGACACGACGATCGCGAATGTCGCGATTCCGCACATGCAGGCAGCACTGGGGGCCACTCCGGACGAGATCAGCTGGGTCCTGACCAGCTATATCGTCGCCGTCGCGCTGGCTATGCCGCTGACCGGCTGGCTGTCGGACCGGATCGGATCACGCCGCCTGTTCATGGCTTCGGTCGCAGGCTTTGTGCTGTCCTCGATGTTGTGCGGGATGGCCCAGAACGTCACCCAGATGGTGATTTTCCGGGCATTGCAAGGGGCAACCGGAGCATTCATTTCGCCGCTCAGCCAATCGGTGATGATCGATACCAACAAGCCATCGCGGCAATCGCAGATGATGGCACTGTGGGGCATGGGGATCATGGTCGGGCCGATCCTGGGGCCGATTTTGGGTGGGTGGCTGACCGAAAACTGGAACTGGCGATCGGTGTTTTACGTCAATGTTCCGCTGGGGGTGATTGCCCTGGCGATCATGGCTGCCGAATTGCCATCCCGCCCGCTGCTGCGGCGGCGATTTGACCTGACCGGTTTTTTTCTGGTCGCGCTGACCCTGACCAGCGTTCAGTTGCTGCTGGACCGGGGCAATCATATCGACTGGTTCGAATCGATGGAGAGCTGGCTCTATGTGCTGATCGCCGCATCGGCAGCATGGATTGGCGCGATCCATCTGGCGACTGCCCGCGAACCCTTGTTCAACCGGCTCCTGTTTGCGGACGCGAACTATCTCTTCGCGCTGTTCTTCACTCTGATTGTCGGCGTGGTGATGTTCGCCAACATGGCGCTGCTGCCCCCGATGCTGCAACGCCTGTTCGGTTATGGCGTGATCGATACGGGCGAAGCCATGATGCCGCGCGGGGTCGGCACTCTGGTGGCAATGCAGGTATCCGGCATGATTATCCGCAAGGGTGTCGATCCGCGCCTGCTGATCGCCGCCGGCTTTGGCCTTGCCGGCTATTCGCTCTACCAGATGTCAGGCTGGTCGCTTGACACGTCTTACCAGGACATTGCCATTTCCGGCTTTGTGCAGGGCGTGGGGGTGGGCCTGGTATTCATCCCGCTTAACGCCAGCGCTTTTGCCACATTGTCACCCGCTTTGCGCACCGATGGGGCCAGCCTGCTGAATCTGTCGCGCTCGATCGGTTCATCGGTGGGGATTTCCGTGGTTATCAGCCTGATGGCGCGCAACCTGCAAGTCAGCCACGCTGACCTTGCCAGCCATGTGACCTCCTCCTTCTCGACCATGATCGACGTTTCGGCGCTCGACCGGTTCCAGACACTGGGCGAGGCTGCCTTGCGGCTGATCGACGCAGAAGTGAACCGGCAAGCGGCGATGATTGCCTACCTTGATGATTTCTATGCGATGATGTGGCTCAGTCTGCTGACCATTCCCCTGATCGCTTTCATGCGCCGGGCAGATCTCAGCGTGGATGCGCGGCTCGCCAACGCCCGCGGCAAGGCGGATGGCGAACCCCCGGTAGACCTGCCGCACTGACTGTGCTCTAGGCGCAAACCATGCTCAACCTATCCGGCATCACGGTGCGCCTTGGCGGACGCACGATCATCGACGACGCGAGCGCGAGCCTGCCGCCGCGTGGGCGGATCGGGCTGATCGGACGCAACGGTGCGGGCAAATCCACCCTGGTCCGGGTCATCGCCAGCATGCTTGAGCCAGACAATGGCGCGGTTGCCATGCCGCGCGGCAGTCGGATCGGTTATATCGCGCAGGAAGCCCCTGGCGGCGATGCCAGCCCGTTCGAAACCGTGCTCGCCGCCGATACCGAACGTGCCACTCTGATGGCGGAGAGCGAGCATTGCGAAGACCCCCACCGTCTGGCCGAACTGCACGAGCGGCTGATCGCGATCGAGGCCCATTCGGCCCCGGCCCGGGCTGCCCGGATCCTGGTCGGATTAGGGTTTGACGAAGAAGCCCAGCACCGCCCGCTCGAAAGTTTTTCCGGCGGGTGGCGCATGCGCGTCGCGCTGGCCGCATTGCTGTTTTCGCAGCCCGATCTGCTGCTGCTCGACGAACCCAGCAACCACCTCGATCTGGAAGCGGTGCTGTGGCTGGAGGATTTCCTGCGCGGCTATCCCGCCACGATCCTGCTGGTCAGCCACGAACGCGATTTCCTCAACAACGTGGTCGATCACATCCTGCACCTGTCGGGCGGCAAGCTGACGCTGTACCCGGGCGGCTATGACGCGTTCGAACGCCAGCGCGCCGAACGCCAGGCCCAGCTCGCTTCGGCCAAGGCCAAGCAGGACACCATGCGCGAGCGGCTGCGCGATTACGTTGCGCGCAATTCGGCCCGCGCCTCGACCGCCAAGCAGGCGCAATCGCGCGCCAAGGCGCTGGCCAAGCTGCAGCCGATCGCCGAATTGATCGACGACCCCTCGCTCAGCTTCGATTTTCCCGCGCCGGACGAATTGCGCCCGCCGCTGATCACGCTCGATCTGGCCTCGGTCGGCTATGGCGAAGTGCCGGTGCTGAGCCGCCTGAACCTGCGGATCGATCCTGACGACCGGATCGCGCTGCTGGGCCGCAATGGCAACGGCAAGACCACGCTGGCCCGCCTGCTCGCCGCGCAGCTCACCCCGATGGACGGCGCGATGGCGGCCAGCAGCCGGATGCGGGTGGGCTATTTCACCCAGTACCAGGTCGAGGAACTGGACCGTGGCGAAACCCCGCTGCAACACATGACCCTGGCCATGCCAGCGGCAAGCCCGGCGTCCGTGCGCGCGCAGCTGGGCCGGTTCGGTTTTGCCGGCCCCAAGGCGACCACTGAGGTCGGCAAACTGTCTGGCGGAGAACGCGCGCGGCTGGCGCTGGCACTGATCACGCGCGACGCGCCGCATATGCTGATCCTTGACGAGCCGACCAACCACCTTGACGTCGATGCGCGCGAGGCGCTGGTCCAGGCGCTCAACGACTATTCGGGCGCGGTGGTGATCGTCAGCCATGACCGCCACATGCTGGAAATGACCGCTGACCGGCTGGTGCTGGTCGATGGCGGGACGGCGAAGGACTTTGACGGATCGATTGACGATTACATCGCTTTCGTCCTCGCCCGCGATCCGGCCCCGGTGCGCAAGGATGACGCCGCGCGCGGGATCAACAAGAAGGACCAGCGCAAGGCCAACGCCGAAGCACGCGAACGCGGCCAGGCCCTGCGCAAGGCCGCCCGCTCCGCCGAGGCGGAGCTGGAACGACTGACCTCCGAACGCAGTGCGATCGATCAGGCGATGTTCGATCCCGCCAAGGCCGCGCCGTCGCTCAGCAAGTTGACCATGACCGACCTGATGAAACGCCGCGCCGATCTGGAAAGCCGGATCGAGGCGGCGGAACTCGCGTGGCTGGAAGCCAGCGAAGCGTTCGAGGCGATTGTCGCGGCGTGATGCCAGTGCATCCGCGATGCGGCGGAGAGAAGTCCTGAGCCTAGACCCCGAGCAGGTTCATCACGAACGGCGCTTCGGTAAGACTGGGTGAACCGTCGAGCAGTTCGAGCGCCTTGCTGACTGCGCTTTCGGGGCCTTCGTGGGTGACCATGGCTACCATTACTGCACCGTCGCCGCCCGCGCGGCCCTTCTGGATCAGGCTTTCGATCGAAACCCCGGCATCACGCAGCGCGGCGGTGATTTCGGCGAGAACGCCCGGACGATCGGTAACCATGAAGCGCAGATAGCTGCGGCTGATGCGATGGCCGGTATCGGCGGGCGCCATCTCTTCCAGTTCGGCGACCGGGACCGAGAAGGGCGCACCCACTTCTCCCCCATTCATGGTGGAACGCGCGATGTCGATCAGGTCGGCCACCACTGCGCTCGCCGTAGGGCCTTCGCCGGCGCCGGCGCCCTGAAACAGCAAACGGCCCGAAAAGTTGCCTTCCGCCACCACAGCATTGGTCGCACCATCGACGTGGGCAAGCGGGTGATCGAACGGCACCAGGTGCGGCTTGACCCGCTGGAACAGACGGGTGCCGCCGGGCACTTCTTCGGTATCGGCCATGCCGATCAGGCGGATGACATAGCCCAGCGCGTCAGCCTGGGCGATGTCTGCGGCGCGCAGACGGGTGATCCCGGCGGTATCAACCGACGCGAAATCCACTTTCGATCCGAACGCGATCGCTGCCAGGATCGCCAGCTTGTGCGCTGCATCAGTGCCTTCGATGTCAAACGCCGGATCGGCTTCGGCAAAACCCTTGGCCTGCGCCTCGGCCAGCACGTCGGCGAAATCGCGGCCGGTGTCTTCCATGGTCGAAAGGATGTAATTGCAGGTGCCATTGAGGATCCCGTAGACTCGCTCGATCGCGTTCGCTGCCGCGCCTTCGCGCAGCCCCTTGATCACAGGAATACCGCCGGCAACTGCCGCTTCGAACTTCAGCGCAACTTTGGCCGCTTCGGCCTTGCCGGCCAGTTCCAGCCCATGGTGCGCGATCATCGCCTTGTTGGCGGTGACCAGAGCCTTGCCAGCCTCGATCGTGGTCCGCGCGCAAGCCAGCGCCGGTCCGTCCGACCCACCTACCAGTTCGACCACCACGTCGACATTGTCCTTTTCGCCCAGGATGACCATGTCGTCTTCCCAGGCATATTTCGACAGATCGACCCCGCGGTTACGGCTGCGATCGCGCGCGCTGACTGCCACGATTTCGATCCCGCGCCCGGCACGGCGGGCGATCAGTGCCTGATTGGCCTCGACCAGCCGGATCACCCCGGCACCTACGGTACCAAGGCCAGCGAGTGCGATTCGAAGCGGTTCGGCCATCTGTCTTCCCTTCAATGCTGGCGCGCCCATGCCAAGCGGCGACGCGCTTGGGAAGAAGGTAATGCTTGGTGCAGCGCTATTTCCGGTTGCGCGCGCAGGGCCCCAGCTGATCCAGCAGGTAACGATAGTCTGCCCCAGCGGCAGCGCGGGCGCTTTCACCCTCCGATATGTTGGCTCCCACCGGCAGCACCCGCGGCAGAAAGCAGGCCAGCCGGTACCAGGCCAGAGTGCCGGGCCGGGGGGCGCCGGTCGCCTCGCCCAGCACTTCCGAGAACGATACGCTGAGCCGCGCCGGTTGGCCCGGACTGCGCGACACGGCGATAGCGGCGGGCTCGCCATTCGCGGTAGTCAAGAACAACTGGGTTTCGCCCTCGCCCGAAAGGTTGCCGGGAACATGGATCACTTCACGCACACCCGTCACTTTTTGCGGCGCACCGGGAGCATAGAGTTCCTGCAGAATCGCCTTCAGGGATGCCTCACTGGCGGGGTTCCAGGCCAGCTGGGCATCTCGGGCAACCAGTTGCAATTCCCCCGGACGCCCCGGCACACTGCGGGCGAACAACAGCACGGTCTGCTTCTTCAGCGCTGGCGGCTTGCCTTTGGCATCAAGTGGCAGATCCACCAGATACCGCAGAGCCTCACCCAGCGCTGAACGGCCGGCATAGAGCAATTCAGTCTTCGCTTCGACATAGAACCGGCCCTGGCCCGGCCTGACCGCGGCGGCGCGGGCCGGTTCGACCGGCACAAGCTTGCGCACCTGCGCCCGCAGCACCAGCGGAGCACCATCGGCCAGATCGGCCAGATCGGGATAGGGCGCTGCGACTGGCGGGGGCGGTGCGGGGCGCGAATCGGCCCGCGCCGAGGCAGGGCAAACAGCCCCCGCACAGAGCGCGATCAAGGTGGCAACAAGAGCATTAGGTGTAGTCATGGTGCTCTCCGCAACGTCGCCCGGCAGATCGGACCCGCCATCGAAACGCAGGATTCAGCGGTGTTTTCAAGCCCATTGATGTTAACACAGGTGAATCACTGGTTAATGGATAAAGCGTTGCGCCAGTCGGCCAAGCCCGTTAATACGCTAGGAAAACCGGGCCAAAAAACAAAATAGGTCCGCGATCTGGCTGTGTGGGCGTCGGGCGTCAGCATGGTTTCCCGGATTGAACCGCAGGGTGGAAGTTAAGTTTTTGGGTGGGCGCGCTCCGCTGTGCGGGGGGTGTTTGCCCGGTCCGGGTCCAGGCCCGGGGGGACTGTAATGGAGTGATGCAATCGAATGGCCTACGCTGACCAACAGATGAGCGGTAATCGCATTACCGCGTTTATAATCGTTGCTCTGCTCCACTTGGTGCTCGGTTATGCTCTGGTGACCGGCCTCGCTTACGAGGGCGTGAAGCAGATCATGAAAAAGGTTACGACCATCGACATCAAGAAGGACGAGCCCAAGAAGGAGCCGCCGCCGCCGCCCAAAAAGCTGACTGCGCCGCCGCCGATCGTGGCCCCGCCGCCAAAGATCAACGTCAGCGTAGCTCCGCCGCCGGTGCAGACCGTGGTGACTCCGCCGCCTTTGCCGCCGCCGCCGATCATCGCGCCGCCGGCCCCGGTACCGGCTCCGCCGCCGCCGCGGTTCCAGCCCAAGGGGGCTGCTCCCAAGGGCAATCCCGCGAACTGGGCGACGACCAACGATTATCCCAGCCGTGCTTTGCGTGAAGAACGCGAAGGTACCACCGGGTTCCGCGTCACCGTGGGTCCTGACGGCCGTGTCACCAGCTGCGACGTAACCAGCTCGAGCGGCAGCTCCGACCTTGACGAGGCGACCTGCTCGAACGTCACGCGCCGTGCCCGGTTCACTCCGGCCATGGACGGCGAAGGCAACCCGACTTCGGGTAGCTATTCCAACCGTATCCGCTGGGTGATTCCTAAGGATTGATCAGTTGCTGTTCCCGGTCTGAGGACCGGAATCATTTCACATTATTCTTCTTGAGAGGACTATCGCATGACCATCGTTGAAATCCTGGCCGCCGCCGCAGAAGCCGCGCCGCAGAACAAGTTCGGCTTCGCCGAAGCGCTGAAGCAGGGCGGTTTCATCGCCTATGCCACCGTCGTAATCCTGGGCGTCATGTCGTTCGGCTCGTTCTTCATCCTGATCACCAAGTGGATCGACCAGTCGAAGATCCTGCGTCAGTACGGCGCGATGAAGGGCAGCTTCTGGAAGGCCTCGAGCCTCAAGGACGGCGCCGCCAAGCTCGAAAAGAACAGCGCCTGGCGCCAGATCGTCGATGACGGCATCGCGGCTGAAGATGCTCACAGCAAGATGGGTGACGCCCTTGAAGCCCATGACTGGCTCCACGGTTCGCTGGCCCGTTCGGAAAGCCAGATCAACGCTCGCCTCGCTGGCGGTCTGCCGTTCCTCGCCACCGTTGGCGCCACCGCACCGTTCATCGGTCTGTTCGGTACCGTGGTCGGCATCTATCGCGCGCTGATCGCGATCGGCATCGCCGGTTCGGCCTCGATCGACAAGGTCGCTGGTCCGGTTGGTGAAGCGCTGATCATGACCGCGCTCGGTCTGCTCGTCGCGGTTCCGGCCGTGCTCGCCTACAACTACCTGCAGGGCCGCAACAAGACCATCGCTGGTCTGCTCTCGGGCTTCTCGACCGACGTGCTGGCCTACATCAGCTCGAAGGGTGCCGTGAAGCCTGCGGTTGCTGCCGCTCCGGCTGCTGCTGCCAAGCCCGCTGCCGCCGCTCCGGCTGCCAAGCAGTAAGTCGCCGAGCCGGCGCGTGGATGGCCCTGCCATGCCGCTGCGCCGGCCTCCGACCGGGAAGGGTGCTGCCAACCGGCAACTACCCTTCCCAGGTCAAACGCTAGAATAGGATGTAACCCATGGCGATTTCGATGGGCGGCGGCGGCGAAGAGAAGCCGATGTCGGACATCAACACCACGCCCCTTGTGGACGTGATGCTGGTGCTTCTGATCATCTTCCTCATCGCCGTTCCGATCGCGATTCAGACCATCCAGAAGCTGCGCATCCCGATCATGGTCTCGGTTGAATCCAAGGACAAGGTCGAGAACCTGCTGTTGACTGTCAGCACCACCGATGCGGCTGGCCGCAGCGCTGGTGACCCGGGCTTCGAAGGTGCGAATCTGGGCGGCGAATGCCGGATCTATTTCAACAACATAACGCCGGTCGATTCGGTCGAACTGCGTGATCAGGCCTACAAGCGGCTGGACAACATCGTGAAGCGCGCTGGTGGTCCCGAAGCACTTCGTACCAACCCGGAACTGGTCCCGCAGGTCCATATCCGTGGTGACGTCAACGCCCCGTGGCGCTGCGTGGCCGGTGCGATCTTCAACGTGCAGATTTCGGGCTATCCGACTGTCGGCTTCATCTCGACCCCGGTCGATCCGAACGGCTGACATCAGGCCTGACCGCATTTTTCAGGAGTAAACCACAATGGCAATGTCAGGCGGCAATGACGATGGCGAGCCGATGATGGAAATGAACACGACGCCGCTTATCGACGTCATGCTCGTTCTTCTCATCATGTTCATCATCACCATCCCGGTGGCGACCCACGCGGTTAATATTGACCTGCCTTCTCCGTCGGCAACCCCGCCGGACACGCAGATCAAGAAAGACAAGAACAAGGTCACCATCACCCCGGCGGGCGAAGTGCAGTGGAACGGCACCACGCTGAACAACTCGCAACTCGTCTCGGCGCTTCAGGCGACCATGGCGATCAAGCCCGAGCCGGAACTTCAGTTCCAGCCCGATCCGCAAGCGCCCTATGACATGTCGGCCAAAGTGCTGAACATCATCAAGGGCTCGGGTGTGACGGCCTTCGGGTTTGTCGGCAACGAACAGTATTCGGAATTCGGCAAGCCCGCGAATGCAGGTAAGTCGACCAACTGAGCCAGCTCAGTCCGGATCAAAACCCAAGGGGGCGGAGCAATCCGCCCCCTTTTGTTTAGCGCCTGATGATCAGCCGCCATTCAAACATCACCGGACCAAAGTTCTTGCGCCGCTCTTGGTATGGTATATTATTTCGCCATAGTCACGGCACGAGCCGGCCTGATAAGGGAGTTGGAACCATGCCCTTCCGCCACCAGAACCAGGAAACCACCGCGCAACTTCTGCCCATTGCCGAAATCAACACAACGCCATTGATCGACGTCATGCTGGTCCTGCTTATCATGTTCGTAATCACCATCCCGATTGCGAACCACACCCTCGACATAGACCTGCCAGCTGCACCAGGCAGCCCAAATCACCCGATCCTCCCAAGCAACCGGATCGCGCTGGATCAGGGCAACAACCTCACCTGGAACGACGCACCGATCACCCTGCCCCAACTCGACGCTGCACTTAACACCGTGCATCGCACCAATCCTGAACCTGAAGTCCGGTTCGAACCGGCAGGCGCGGCCCCCTATGGCACGGCTGCCGAAGTGGTTCGCCGAATCAAGCGTTCAGGCATTGCCAGCTTCGGATTCGTCGGCAACGAGCGCTACGAAGCTTTTGACAAGGCCATGCCCCAACCTTGAACCGGCGAGCGCGGCCTTGTGTGCAACGCCTCGCCGCGCGCGCGCCGATCACTCGCCTTCAAGGCCGCGCCGCTCACCCGGATCCATCGCCTGCGCGGCAAGGCCTTCCGCTTCAAACAGCAGCTCATCATCAGCAGACCCTTGCGCCACGCTTTCCCGGCCGATCATCACCAGCACCGGGACTGCCAGGGGGCTGACCCGATCAAGCCTGACATGCCGCAACTGCCCTGCCGCCCGGTCAAGCACCCCTGCCAATCGGCCCACATCGGTCATCCGGGCACGGGCATCGACCCAAGCGGCCTCGATCAGAACGTGATCAGGCTCATACTTGCGCAGCACATCGTAAATCAGGTCAGTCGAAAAGGTTACTTGCCGCCCGGTTTTGCGTTTGCCCGGATGCTGCCGTTCGACCAGACCCGCGATCACTGCCACTTCGCGGAAGGCGCGGCGCAGCAGGTAACTGTCCTGCACCCATTCGACAAATTCGTGACTAAGGATATCGGGCGAAAGCAAGTCGGCTGGGTCGGGAATGGGGCGTAAACCCCAGACTGCAAGCGCATAATCGTTGGCCACAAAGCCCAACGGAGCGAGCCCTCGCTCCTCCATCCGCCGGGTCAGCAGCATTCCCAGTGACTGATGTGCAGGCCAGCCTTCAAAGCAATAGAACACGGTATAGTGCCGGCCTTCATGCGGGAAACTCTCAGTCAGCAGCGTACCGGGTTCGGGAAGCTCGCTGCGCCAGTCCTGCACTTCCAGCCATTCGCGCACATCATCGGGAAACCGGGCCCAGCCCGCCCGGTCGGCCAGCAGGCCTTGCACGCGTTCCGCCAGATGAGTGGTCAGCGGCATGCGCGCACCCATATAGCTCGGGATCTGTCCGCCCTTTTTCGCAGCACGAACCAGCAGTTCGGTCTCGCGCATCGATTCAACCTCCAGGTCGAGCCCGGCAAAGCGAAAGGTATCACCGGCTGTCAGGCTTGCCGCGAACCCTTCTTCCACCCGGCCGAGTGAGCGCCCGTTGCGAAAACGCACCTCGATCATCTCGGCATCCAGGATGATCCCGGCATTCAAGCGGTGCCGCGCGGCATGTTCGGGATGGGTCAAGCGCCAGAGCCCGTCCCGCCCCCTGACGATCCGCTGAAACCGGTCATAGGCTTTCAAAGCATAGCCGCCGCTTGCTACAAATTGCAGCACCCGTTCCCACAGCCCGGGAGCAAGCCAGGAATAAGCCGCCGCAGAGCGGACTTGGGCCAACAGATCATCACTATCGAACGGCCCAGCGCAGGCGCAGGCCATGACGTGCTGCGCAAGCACGTCAAGCCCCCCGGGCCGAAAGGCCTCGCCATCGCGCTGCCCCTCGGCCACGGCCTGTTCGGCGGCGATCGCTTCCAGAAATTCAAACCGGTTGCCAGGCACCAACAGGGCCCGGCTGGGCTGGTCAAGCCGATGGTTCGCCCGCCCAATCCGCTGCAACAATCGCGACGATCCCTTGGGCGCGCCCATCTGCACCACCAGGTCCACGTCCCCCCAGTCCACCCCCAGATCAAGGCTGGCCGTGGCCACCAGCGCGCGCAATTCGCCGCGCGCCATCGCCCCTTCAACCTTGCGCCTTGCCTCCTTGCTCAGCGATCCGTGGTGGATGCCGATCGGCAACTTGTGCTCATTCGCATCCCACAGCTTCTCAAAGATAAATTCAGCCAGAAAGCGGGTATTGCAAAAGATCAGCGTGGTGCGGTTATCGCCGATCGCCTGGTACAGCTGCGGCACCGCCCAGGCCGCAGCATGCCCTCCCCAGGGGATGCGGGCTTCGTGCGGCAGCAGAATCGCAAGCTCCGGGCTGGCCCCTACCTCTCCTGCAACCAGCGTCACATCATCCACAACGCCATCCGGGGCGAGCCAGGCCCGAAACTGCTCAGGCTCAGCCAGCGTAGCGGAGAGAGCGACGCGGCGGAGATCTGGGGCTAGCGCCTGAAGCCGGGTCAGCGCCAATGCGAGCAAGTCTCCACGCTTGCCGCTGGCGAAGGCATGGACTTCATCGATCACGATCCGCCGAAGCGACCCAAACATGGCATCCGCATCCGGGTAGCTGAGCAACAGACTTAGCGATTCAGGCGTGGTCAGCAATACATGCGGAGGCCGGTTGCGCTGACGAACCTTGCGGTCGGACGGCGTATCACCGCTGCGCGTCTCGACCCGGATCGGCAGGCCAAGATCGGCAATCGGCGCAAGCAGATTGCGTTGCACATCATGCGCCAGCGCCTTGAGCGGCGACACATACAGCGTGTGCAGTCCATCAGGCGGCGCAGCCCCGGACAGGACCGATGGGCAGAAATCCGCCAATGTCGGCAGGAAGCCGGCCAGAGTCTTGCCCGCCCCGGTATCGGCAACCAGCAAGGCATGCTGCCCAGCCCGCGCAGCGGCCAGCATGGCGCGTTGGTGGCGACGCGCTTGCCAGCCGCGCGCGGCAAACCATTGATCGAGTTCGGGGGGCAATTGCTCCATCTCCGCGCCTGAGTGGCACGGATCGACGGGCTAGGGCAAAGCCAAACGCCGCCAAACTCCGTCACTCCGCTCATTCTTGCGCGGGGCAAGGGTCGGCGCACAGCCCACCGACGCGCTTTGGCGGGGCGCAATCCCCAGCAATGCCAGACAATAGCCTATCACAGCACTGCTACCATAGCCGACAAGCGGCGTGGGGTAATTGCCCAGCGCGGCGGCCAGGATCGCCGCGCCCCAGAACAAGCCAAATGCCAGGCCACTGGACCGATCGGTCGGCCGCGCCACTATTGCCGGAACCAGCAGCAAGGCCGAACCGATCCACACCGCCAGTCCCGCCAGGGGGTGCTGGGCAAAGGCCAGCCACACGATCTGATCAACATAGGGCACCCGCTCACCAAGATCCGGGCGAACCAGCGTTACGGCAAATGCGCTGATGGCAATACCCACCGCCAGAGCGCGCGGCCCGGTCCGCTCACGCCAGAACAGCCCTGCCATGCTGGCCGCCAGCGCGCCGGCCATGGCCCGGTCGGGCTGCCAGGCCAGAGTCTGCGCCGCGATTGTCAGCGCCAGCAACGCACGGTTTCCGGTGCTGCGGGCCAGGGCGCAGACCAGCAGCGGCACCAGGATCAGGCTAGGCTGGATCGTGGCCCCGCCCACCGTCAACCAGCGCTGCGCCCCTTGTGCAGCATTGCCCAGCATGGTCGAACCGGCCAGCATTGCGCAGATCAGCAAGGCCAGATTGTCGGCCGTCACAGGCACCAGCCGCGCCAGCAAGCGCAGATTGGCCAGTGCGAGCAAGCCGATCACCAGCGCCGCCGCGTTGATCGCCAGATGGCTACCCGGCGCCCCCGTCAGCGCCAGATGGACCAGCCCCAGCCCCGTCGCCCCGATGGCGCAAAGCACGCCGATCAGCAGCGGCCGCGCCGCCAGCCCGGTGCGCAGCCCATGACCCAGGCAGCCGAGAGCGAACCGCACGGCTTCACCCCCGCGCGGGATCGTTACCAGTTCGCCCAGCATGGCAGCGCCCCATGGGCGCTGATCAGGTGGCAGCAGACGCAGGGCAATGCCCGCGATGATCAGCGCCAGCCGGTGGAGCCACGCGTTCATGCCGGAATCCCTTGCGGCGCTGTCGGGGCGGCCTGATCCAGTGGCGGATGGTCCGCAGCCAGGGCACGCCCGCGGGCCGTCAGGCGGTAGACGTGGCGAGGCGGGCGACCCGGTTCGACCGGGGCCTGCCATTCCGCCTCCAGCTGGCCTTGCGCCTCCAGCCGGATCAGCAGGGGATAGAGTGTGCCGGATTTGACCCCGGCGCTGCGGCACAGGTCATAGCCATGGGACCAATCGGCCCCGGCTTCGGCCAGTGCGGCCAGAACCCGGCGGGCGACGGGCGATAAAGTGCGATCTCGAACCATGCGGATTAATTCTACCTATATAGATTTAGAGTCAAGCGCGATATTGCACCTGCCGATTGCCCCTTCCCCCGCCGCCGCGCGCCTGCCATCACACCGCTCGATGCTGCCACTTGATCTTGAAGACCTGACCGGGCTGGGGCTGGCCCTGGCGCTGGGCCTGCTGATCGGCATTCAGCGCGGCTGGGCCCTGCGCGATGGCGCGCCCGGCAGCCGCTTTGCCGGGGTGCGGACCTTTGGCTTGCTGGGGCTGGCCGGGGGCATTGCCGGGGCGCTGCACGGCAATGCCGAAGGTCTGGCCACGGTGCTGCTGGCCGCAAGCGCCGCGCTGGTGGTGATCGGATATTGGCGCGCGACCCAGCGCAGCAGCTCGATTTCGGGCACCAGCGCCATGGTTGGCCTGCTGACCATGGCCTGCGGGTTCCTGGCCGGCGGCGGCAATTATGCCATGGCCAGCGCCGCCAGCGGGGTGATGGTGCTGGTCCTGGCGATGCGCAACCAGTTGCACGGCTGGGTTCGCGCGATCGACGAGGCTGAGATGCAGGCCATCGCCCGATTTGCACTGATCGCGCTGGTGGTACTGCCCTTGCTGCCTGACACCCGGTTCGGCCCTTACCTCGCGTGGCATCCGCGCCAGCTGTGGCTGGTGGTGGTGCTGGTCTGCGGCTTTTCCTTTGCGGGCTATATCGCCGCGCGCAAGCTGGGCGCATCGCGCGGGCTGCTGGCCACGGCGGCGGCAGGATCGGTGGTATCGAGCACTGCCGTGACCGCTTCCATGGCGGAAAAGCTGCGCGACGAAGCGGGTGATCCGCGCGTGGTCAATGCCGCCATCGCGCTGGCTTCTGCGGTGATGTTTGCCCGGGTGATGGTGCTGACCGGGGCGCTGGCAGGCTATGTCCTGCCGCTGATGGCGCTGTGGGCCGTGCCGGGGCTGCTGGTCAGCCTGGGCGGCGCGGGCTGGCTGGTCCATCGCAGCCGCCACGCAGGCGGCATTCAGGACAATGCCGTTGCCTTGCGCAATCCCTTTGCGCTTGGCCCGGCCTTGCTGCTGATGCTGCTGGTCATGGTGCTGACCGCGGCGGCGCGCTGGGTGCAGGAACGGTGGGGCGATGCCGGGCTGGCCACGGTGCTGGCGCTGTCGGGCATGATGGACGTCGATTCGGCGATCATCACCATGGGCAACCTGCCCCCCGGCAGCCTGGCCCCGGCCACCGGCGCGCTGGTGCTGATGCCGCCGGTGCTGCTCAACACCGCAATCAAAGCCGGCACGGCGATCGGAATTGCTGGCTGGCGCAAAGGCTGGCCAGGCGCAGCCGTGCTGCTGGCCAGTCTGGGCGCGTCGCTGGCTACATTACCGTTGCTGCTCTAAAAATCAGTGCCCGGCTTGGGGCCCGCGTTTGAGGCCCGATGCCGCCAGCTGTTCATCAATCTGCGCCATCAGCCGCTCTAACCCGGCGTCGCTCTCGCTCTCGGCGCGGGCGACCAGCACGTCCTGGGTGTTGGAGGCGCGCAGCAGCCACCAGCCATCGGGCGTGTTGACCCGCACCCCATCGGTCGCGTTGACATCGGCCCCGGCACTAGCCAGACGCTCTTTGACCTCGTCCACCACGGCGAACTTGCGGCTTTCATCGACCTGAAAGCGCATTTCCGGGGTGTTGATCAGATTTGGCATGGCCCCGCGCAGTTCGGTAACGCTCTTGCCCAGCCGGACCGAAGCCGCGATCAGCCGCACGGCAGCATAAAGCGCATCGTCATAGCCATAGTATTCGTGGGCGAAGAACACGTGACCGCTCATCTCGCCAGCCAGCGGGGAACCTGTTTCCTTCATTTTGGACTTAATCAGGCTGTGTCCGGTTTTCCACATAACCGGGTGTCCACCCAGCCTTGAAACCTGATCGAATAGAGCCCTGCTGGCCTTAACATCCGCGATAATCGTGGCTTCGGGCACCATTTTCAAAAGGTCTTCGGCATAGATCATGAGCAATTGGTCGCCCCAGATCACACGGCCCAGCCCATCGATCGCTCCGATCCGGTCACCATCGCCATCGAAAGCTATGCCAAAATCGAGGTTCTTGGCCGCGACCAGCGCCCGCAGGTCTTCTAGGTTCTTTTCCTCAGTGGGATCCGGATGATGGTTCGGGAAAGTCCCGTCAACTTGGGTGAAGAGCAGATGGTGTTCGCCAGGAAGCTTTTGAGTGAGCAGTTCCAGCGCCGGACCGGCAGCCCCGTTGCCCGCGTCCCAGCCGATCCGAAAAGCGGACAGCCGATCGTGGCCGATCCCGGCCAGTCCATCGACCAGCCGGTCGACATAAGCGCCGAGGATCTCGCGGTGCTCATGGCCGCCCTGACCGTCCAGCCAGGCACCCGCAGCAGCGATTCGGCCGAGTTCCTGGATGTCGGCACCGAAGAACGGGCGCCCCATAAATACCATCTTGAAGCCATTGTAATTGGCGGGATTGTGGCTGCCGGTTATCTGAATGCCGCCCTGCACATCTGGCATTGATGCTTCGGCATAATACAGCATCGGGGTTGGCCCCATGCCCACCCGCACCACATCGACCCCGCTGGCGTTAAGCCCGGCGACAAGCGCCTCTTCCAGCATGATCGAGCTGACCCGGCCGTCATAGCCCACAGCCACCTTGGTCCCGCCTGCTGCGCGGAGCAGCGTGGCAAAGCCGCGCCCGATCGCCCGGGCATCTTCCGCCCCCAGCGTTTCACCAATGATCCCGCGAATATCGTATTCGCGCAGCACTGTCGGGTGGAACTGATGTGTCATGCTTGCTCCGTAATCTGCCGGTCGAGCCGCGCCAGCAGCAGATCACGCGCTGCATTGGCAGCATGGACCTGTTCCGACGTGCCGCCGCGGTCTGGATGGACCCGGGAAATCAGCCGCCGATGCGCCTCGACAATCGCATCGCGACTAGCCGAGCGGTCCAGTCCAAGCAAGGCGCGTGCTTGCGCTTCCTTTTGGGATCGTTCGGAATTGGCCCACAGCTCCCATGGCCACTTGCCGGTCAGGGCCTTGCAAGCAAGCATGGCCAAAACGGCATAGAGGACCAGCCGGCCCATCGCCGCTAAACCTGGGTCGCCAGGGTAAGTTCAGGCTCCCGCCGGACCGGAACTGGCAGGTTGAGACCTTGCAGCAAGCTGCGCAGTTCCTGCCGGGCCACCAGGTGGCTGGTGCCCAGTTCGCCCAGGTGCCCCTTGTCCAGCAGGGTCAGCCCCGATGGGAACAGCTCGCGATAGATCACCCGTTCGGACAGACCCTGGGCAATCCGGAAGCCGACCCGCTTGGACAGTTCGGTCAGGGCCCCGTCAAGCCGCTTCATATTGCGCGCTTCGGTGTGCTGGGTGCGGTTGCGCACCACAACCCAGTCCATTTCGCGGCGCTTTTCCTTGATCGTCGCCATCGCCCGCTTCTTGCGCGCTTCCCAGATCAGTTCGGCATAAAACGACAGGCGGCGCACCTTGAAGGTTTCGGCATCGACCTGCCCGATCAGATCGAAATCGACGAAACTGTCATTGAGCGGCGTCACCAGGGTATCGGCCTCGGTCGCGACATGGCGGGCAAAGGGATCGTCACGCCCGGGGGTGTCGAACAGCAGGAAGTCCATGCCCTGCCCCATTTCGGCGGTCAGCGCGTCAAGTTCCTCCACGGTATCACCGGTGAACACGGCAAACCGGGCATTGGGCAGATCGATCGACCGCCGCCGTTCCGTCTCCGCCCGGTTTTCCAGATAGCGGTGCAGGGTGCGCTGGCGCGGATCGAGATCGATCGCGGCCACCCGCGCGCCCTGATAGGCCAGCGCGATCGCCACGTGGACCGCCGTGGTCGATTTGCCGGTGCCGCCCTTTTCGTTGGCGAAGACGATTCGGTGAGGCACAATGGGGTTCGACACGGCGGGTTCCGGGCTTTCTTGAGTGTGGTTGCCGTCCCGCCCCCAGGGCGGCTAGGGCAGGCTGCATCAGGCTCTTACTCCAAGGGGAATTACGGGTGCAAACAGTCAGCCAGCTTGTTCCACTGCGCAGTGCAGTCGATACGCTTCGGCAGGACGGTCCGCTGGCGCTGGTGCCGACCATGGGGGCCCTGCACGAAGGGCACCTGACCCTGGTGCGCGAGGCGAGGCGGCAGGCCGCGCATGTCGCGGTTTCGATCTTCGTCAACCCGCGCCAGTTCGGCGCGAATGAGGATCTGGACGCCTATCCGCGCCAGCTGGCCCGCGATTCGGCGCTGCTCGAAGCCGAAGGGGTGAGCCTGCTGTGGGCTCCGACGGTGGAGGCGATGTATCCGGCGGGTTACGCCACCAACATAGCAGTCGAAGGGGTCAGCGCGGGCCTGTGCGGGGCGGCGCGGCCCGGGCATTTTGACGGGGTGGCGACCGTGGTGTGCAAACTGTTCAACCAGGTCCGCCCCGATCTGGCGCTGTTCGGGGAAAAGGACTGGCAGCAGCTGGCCGTGATCCGGCGCATGGCCCGCGATCTGGATCTGACCCGGCCAGTGGTTGACCGGATTGTCGGCGTGCCGACCGTGCGCGAGGCGGATGGGCTGGCGATGAGTTCGCGCAATGCTTACCTCACCGCTGATCAGCGCGCCCAGGCCGCCTGCCTGCCGCGCGCGACGCGGGCCGCCATCACGGCGATGCAGGGCGGGGCAACCTATGCAGCAGCGCTGGCAGCGCTCAAGGCCGATCTGCTCGCAGGCGGCTTTGCCTCAATCGACTACGCCGAAGTGCGCGGGGCAGACAGCATTGCCTTGCAGCAAGGCCCGGGTGACGAACCGGGCCGGCTGTTCGTGGCCGCACGGATCGGATCGACCCGGCTGATCGATAATTTGCCAGTGTGATCAAGGTCACAGCGCCGTGGCGCGTATGTGCAAGTCAACCTGGCCGAGCTGTGCCTATGTTCCTGGCAATGGGTCGCGCCATGCGGGGGGTCAACAGGGCTCCCGCAGTTATCGGAGACAGCCATGCGCAAAACCATCGCTATCATCGCCGCTGCGGCGCTGACCATCACTGCCCAGCCGCTGCTTGCCGCAGACAAGGGCTCTTCGGGCCGCCAGGCCCAGTCCAAGGGCACGCGCGACATTCCGCACTGCACCAAGAACCTCGGCACCGTTGCCATCGTCGAGCCTGACAACCAGTGGTGGCGGGAAATGAGCCTGGGCAGCCCCGAGGCGATCCTGCGGATCTTCGTGCAGCAATCAGGCTGCTTCAGCCTGGTCAACCGGGGCCGTTCGATGCAGAACCGCGCGATGGAGCGCGCACTGGCCGACAATGGCGAGCTGCAGGACGGTTCCAACATCGGCAAGGGCCAGGTCAAGGCTGCCGATTACTTCCTCCAGCCTGACATCGTTACCGCCAACCGCAATTCCGGCGGCGGCGGCGCGGGGGCCGTGCTCGGCGGGATCGGCGGCCTGTTCGGCGGCGCAGGCCGTGCCTTTGGCGCGGTTGCGGGCGGGATCAGCGTCAAGAAGGGTGAAGCCAACGTCACCCTGTCGATCGTCAATGCCCGCACCACCGTGGAAGAGGCACTGGTCGAAGGCTATTACCGCAAGTCGGACCTCAGCTGGGGTGCTGGCGGAGGCATGTTCAGCGGCGGCACTTTTGGCGGTGCGGCCGGTGGCGGCTATCAGAACACCGAGATCGGGCAGGTGATCGTGCTGGCCTATCTCGATGCCTATACCAAGCTGGTCGGCCAGCTTGGCGGCCTTCCCGACGACGCCTCGGCCGCAGCGCCGCAAGCCAAGCCGTGATCGTCATACGGGCGGGCTTGCGCGTGCATCCCCGCCCGTTAGGCTGCGGTCATGACTGACAGACTGCAGGACCGCCGGATTGAGACCGTGCGCCGCCATATGGCGCTGGAGATCACGCACGATTGGGACGGGGTGATCGCAACGTTCGCTCACCCGCGCTATGAACTGCTCGGCCCTGGCACGGTGTTTGATGGTGAAGAAGCCGTGCGGCGCTATTTTTGCGCATCGCGCGTGCCTTTTCCCGATCAGGGCAATGAAGTGATCGCGATTGCCGCCGATGGCGATACGGTGTTGGTAGAGTTCTGGCTGACCGGGACGCATCTTGGTCCTTTGCAACTGGGTGGACGCACTCTGGAACCGACCGGGCGAACCTTCAAAGTGAGGATGGCCGCGACCTTCGAATTTGCGCCCGGCAGTGACTTGATTGTCTGTGAACGACCCTATTATGACCAGAACGCCGTGCTCAAGGCACTCGATTTGCTGTCCTGACCCGGCACACCGGCCCCGCCAACCTGCAAGAAAATCAAGCTTTACCTAACCGCGATAGAGGCGCAGCCTTCCCCTTGTCGCGATCAGTCGACGAAGGAGGGGAAAAATGAACAACACCAAGAGTCTCCTGGCGGAGGCATTCGGAACATTCTGGCTGGTGCTGGGCGGTTGCGGTACGGCCGTGCTGGCCGGGCAGGGCGTGGGCACGCTGGGGATCAGCATTGCTTTCGGGCTGACCGTGCTGACCATGGCCTATGCGGTCGGGCATATTTCTGGCGGGCATTTCAACCCGGCGGTCACGGTCGGGCTGTGGGCTGGCGGACGGTTCCCGGCCAAGGACATTGCGCCCTATGTGCTGGCGCAAGTGGTCGGCGCGATCATCGCCGCCTTCACGCTCTATTTCATTGCCAGCGGCAAAGCCGGATTCACCCTGCAGGCCGGGGCGCTGGCCAGCAACGGGACAGAAGCGCATTCGCCGGGCGGCTATGGCGTGGCGGCCGGCTTCGTGATCGAAGTGGTGCTGACCGCGTTCTTCCTGATCGTGATCATGGGATCGACCGATAGTCTCGCGCCTGCCGGTGCTGCGCCGATCGCGATCGGACTGGCGCTGGTCCTGATCCACCTGATCTCGATCCCGGTTACCAACACTTCGGTCAATCCGGCGCGCAGCACCGGCCCGGCGCTGGTCGAGGGCGGGATCGCCCTGCAACAGCTGTGGCTGTTCTGGCTGGCACCGTTGATCGGCGGGGCACTGGGCGGCTGGCTCTATCGCAGCCTGCTCGCGCGCGATTGATCGCCGCAGCCTGAACGGAAAAGCCCCCGGCACCACATGGTACCGGGGGCTTTTTCATGACCGCAATCGGGGGAGTCGAAAGGCTTAGTGGCCCTTCTTCTCCGCCCAGATATTGCGGTACGACATATAGGCCAGCACGGTGGCGAACAGCAGGAAGCCCAGCCACCAGAGCCCGGTCTGATGCCGCTTCTCCAGTTCGGGTTCGGCGGTCCAGACGAGGAAGGCCGAAACGTCCTGCGCCATCTGGTCAACCGTCGCCTTGGTGCCATCGCCATAGGTCACCTGACCTTCGCTGGTCAGCGGAGCCGGCATGGCGAGGTTGAGGTTGGCAAAGTACGGGTTGTAGAACAGCCCTTCTGGCGTCTTGGCGTCAGGGAATTCCTTGAGCAGCTTGGCTGGCTGCGCCTGGTAGCCGATCAGCAGCGAGTAGATGTACGCAGCACCGCCGTGGCGCGCCTTGGTGATCAGCGAAAGGTCAGGCGGAACGCCCTGCCCCGCATAGACCACCGGCGGGAAGCGATCGCTGGGCAGGCCCGGACGGTCCTTGAGCTCGCCAGTCAGCGGATCCTTGGCATTGATCGTCGCCTTGGCGGCAATCGCTTTCACTTCGGCTTCATGATAGCCCAGATCGGCCAGGTCACGGAACGCGACATGCTTGATCGAATGGCAGGCCGCGCAAACTTCCTGGTAAACCTGGAAACCGCGCTGCAGTTGCTGGCGATCGAACTTGCCGAACCAGCCGTCGCTGGCCAGCGCCAGCGGCTTGGGGTGTTCATGGAACGCCTTTTCGACAGTGTGCGGCAGGCCGTCATGGGCAAGACCAAGCGTGTCCCACAGCAGTGACCAGGCGAGTGCACCGGCAAAGAACAGGCCGACGAGAATGGAGATGATACGGGTCATGGTGTCTGTTTCCCTCTCGCTGCCGTTCAGCTCTTGGCGCCCAGAGTTGCCGCATCATCCTGGCCCAGAACGGACTCGGTGATGGAAAACGGCAACGGATCGGGGCGCTCGATCGACGAAACGATCGGCACGATCACGAAGAAGTGCAGGAAGTAATAAAGCGAAGCCAACTGCGCCATCAGCACATAAGGCTGCTCGGCAGCCTTGCCGCCGCAATAACCGAGTACCAGCACATCCAGCACCAGGACCCAGAAGAACTTGCGGTAGAGCGGGCGATAGGTGCCCGAACGTACCGGCGACTTGTCGAGCCAGGGCAGGAAGAACCAGACCAGGATCGCGGCAAACATCGCCAGCACACCCATCAGCTTCGCCGGGACCATGAAGAAGTCCTGGGTGAAGCTGCGCAAGATCGCGTAGAACGGCCAGAAATACCATTCGGGCACGATTTCAGCCGGGGTCTGCATCGGGTTGGCCGGAATGTAGTTGTCCGGATGGCCCAGCGCGTTCGGCATGAAGAACACCATCGCGCTGTACAGGATCATGAACAGACCGATCGTCCACCCGTCCTTGCCTACGAAGTAGGGATAGAACGGCACGGTATCGCTCTGGCTCTTCACTTCCACGCCGGTCGGGTTCGACGAACCCGGGATGTGCAGCGCCCAGACGTGCAGGATGACGACACCCAGGATCACGAAGGGCAGCAGGAAGTGCAGCGAGAAGAACCGGTTCAGCGTGGCGTTGTCGGGTGCGAAACCGCCCAGCAGCCAGGTGTGCAGGCCATCGCCAACCACCGGAATTGCCGAGAACAGTCCGGTGATCACCTGCGCGCCCCAGTAGGACATCTGGCCCCAAGGGAGCACATAGCCCATGAAAGCCGTGGCCATCATCAACAGGAAGATAACGACGCCAAGCAGCCAGACCATTTCACGCGGGGCCTTGTACGAACCGTAATAGAAGCCGCGGAAGATGTGGGCATAGACCACCACGAAGAAGGCCGAAGCGCCATTGGCGTGGCCATAACGCAGCATCCAGCCCCAGTTGACGTCGCGCATGATGTGTTCGGTCGAATCGAATGCCACGCGGGTATCACCGCCGTAATGCATCGCCAGGACCACACCCGTAACGATCTGGATGACCAGGCAGAGACCTGCCAGGAAACCGAAGTTCCACATGTAGTTGAGGTTGCGCGGCACTTCATAGCCGCCGCCGACCGCGTTGTAGACCAGCCGCGGCAAAGGCAGCTTTTCGTCCATCCACACCATGAAGGGGTGGCTCGGCTTATATTCGTTTGCCCAGGGAAAGCTCATGGTCGGGACCCTCAGCCGATCTTGACGACAGTGTCGGAAGTAAATTCGTAGGGCGGCACTTCCAGGTTCTTGGGAGCCGGACCCTTGCGGATGCGCGCGGCCGTATCATAGGACGAGCCGTGGCATGGGCAGAAATACCCGCCGAACTCACCTTTGACCTCACCTTCGCCCGCGCCTTGCGGCACGCAGCCCAGGTGGGTGCAGACGCCCATGGTGATCAGCCAGTTTTCATGGCCTTCCTTGGTGCGTTCGGCCAGAGTCTGCGGGTCGCGCAGGCTGGTGACGTCCACCGCGTTCGCTTCTTCGATTTCCTTGGCCGTCAAGGAACGGATGAACAGCGGCTGCTTGCGAAAGATACGCTTGATAGTCTGGCCGGGCTGGACCGCACTGATATCGACCTCAGTCGAGCTTTCAGCCAGCACGTCGGCCGAAGGGGCCATCTGGCTGATCAGCGGGTAAACCAGCGAAACGCCGCCGATTCCGGCCGCGCTTACCGCAGCGATATTGATGAAATCGCGCCGACGAACCCCTTCGCCGCCTTCCGCGGCCGGAGTGTCGGTGCCAGCATCTTGTGCCATGGTCGAACCTATCCTGCTCTTTGCCGGAATTCCCGCAGAGGCCCCTTGCACCTGCGACAACCCGCACCAAATCCTGTCTTCGGGGCGTTAAGCCGCAATAGCCTGAAACCCCCCTGGACCAACCGCGCATGCGCCACGCAACGCAGGGCGCGCGAACGGTTTGGGGGGCCTGATAGACGCGAAGGGCCGCGCTGCCAACAGCGTTTTTTACACCAATTGTGGAGCTTTTCGCAGAGCGCTCAGGCAAGCCCGATCAGGCTGATCTGCCGACCGTAATTCGCTTCGTTGTGATGGGTTGCGCGGCGGTAGCTGAAGAAGCGCTCTGGAGCGGGATAGGTGTCGAGTGCAAGCCGCTCAACCCGCCGAATTCCGGCATTCTGGAGCCTGGCGGCAACATAGAGCTCCAGATCAAACTGGTAATGGTCCGCCCGTCCGGCAGCGAAGCAATGCGCGGATTCGGCGTTGTTCGCCACGAACCGATCCCGAAACGCGGCGTCCACTTCATAGCTCGGCTGAGCGATGCAGGGTCCAATCGCAGCGCTGATTCGTTCACGGCGCGCGCCAAGGGCCTCCATTGCCGCGAGCGTCTGATCGGTCACCCCGGCGACCGCGCCTTTCCACCCGGCGTGGGCCGCACCGACGACGCCGGCCTCCGGATCGGCCAGCAGCACCGGGGCACAATCCGCAGTGACGATACCGAGCAGCAGGCCCGGCTGATCGGTAACCAGCGCATCGGCATGCGGTCGCTCTGCATCGGGCCAGGGTGCGCGTGCCACCACACATTCCGGAGAATGAACCTGATAGACCGTTGCGAGCCGCGCCCCTGGCGATACCGCCGCTACAGCCAGCGCGCGATTGGCCTGGACCGCCCCGTCTTCATCCCCGGCACCAAGTCCGACATTGAGCCCGGCGACCAGCCCGGTCGACACACCGCCGCGCCGTCCAAGGAAGCCGTGCGGCACTGCGGCCAGCACCTCGGCGCGAAACACTTCCACTGCTTCAGCCAAGGCTCTTGCTCACTTGTTCAAAGGTGTCCTTCGACAGTCCCGGTGCCGCGAGGATTCGCTCAAGCTCGGCGCGCATCAGCGCCGAACGGCCCGGCTCGATCCGCTTCCACCGCCCCAAGGGTGCAACAAACCGTGCGGCAGTCTGCGCGTTGACCGGATCGAGCGCGAGGATGAGATCGGCAATGATCCGGTATCCTTCCCCGCTAGCCACATGAAACGCGCCGGGGTTCACCGCCATGGCCATGTAGAGCGCACGAACGCGGTTGGGATTGGTCATGGTGAAGTCCGGATGACAGGCCAGCGCCTTGACATGGCCAAGCACCTGCGGGCTGAGCGACCCGGCTTGGAGTGAAAACCACTTGTCGATCACCAGGGCATTACCGGCGAAGCGCTGGTGGAAATGGGCCAGCCGATCTTCACGCAGCGGAGTGTCGAGCCCGCACAGCACCATCAGGGCTCCTTGCCGGTCCGTCATGTTGTCGGCCGCATCATATTGGGCCGCAGCGAGGATGGCAGCTTCGTCCGGAGCCCCGGCAGCGAGATAGACCAGCGCCTGGGTCTTGAGCTTGCGGCTGCCCCGCGCCGCTGCGCTAAGGCTGTAGGGCACCGCGCTGGCCCGCGCATGCAGTTCTCGCAGCTCTGCCTTGAGGCTGGCACCAAGCCAGGCCTTCAGCGCCTCACGCTCGGCATGGATCGCACCCGGATCGGCAACGAGAAACTGTTCGGCCAGATAGGCTTCACCCGGCAGGATCATCAGTTCGCCGCGCATCAGATCGTCGAGCCCCGGATCACCGATCACTGCCGCCAGCGCCCCCCGGATCGCTTCGCGCCCGGCCTGCTTCTCGGCATCGCACAGCGTCCCGCCGCCGATTACCGCGACCAGATGCTGGACAACCAGCTGCTGCATCGCCTCATAGCGCGCAAACGGATCGTCATCCTGCGCCGCCAGGAACACCAGATCGGCGCTCGCCAGGTCGGCATCGATCGCCACAGGTGCGGAGAAACCCCGGTTGATCGACAGCACCGGGCGTTCGCCGAATCCGGTAAAGGTAAAGCTCGCCTGCGGCTCGTTCAGCGTAATCAGTTGTTCGCCGTGGTGTTTTCCGGTCTTGCGATCGAACAGCGCGATCCGCAGCGGGATCACCATCGGCTGCTTTTCACTTTGGCCGGGGGTCGGCGGCACCGTTTGTTTCAGCGTCAACGTGGCCACATCGCCGCAATGCGTCAGCCGCGCTTCGACTTTGGGAGTGCCGGCTTGCGAATACCAGCGGCGGAACTGCGCCAGATCGAGCCCTGCGCCCTGCTCCATCGCCAGGACGAAGTCTTCACAGGTCGCCGCTTCGCCATCGTGCCGCTCAAAGTAGAGATCGGTGCCTTGCCGGAACCGCTCGGGCCCGGCCATGGTCCGCATCATCCGGATCACTTCCGCGCCCTTGTTATAGACGGTGGCGGTATAGAAGTTGGAAATTTCCTGAAAGCTGTCAGGCCGGATCGGGTGGGCCAGCGGCCCGCTGTCTTCGGGGAACTGGGCAGAGCGCAGCACCCGCACATCCTCGATCCGCTTGACCGCTTCGCTGCCCATGTCCTGGCTGAACAGCTGGTCACGCAGCACGGTGAAGCCTTCCTTGAGGCTCAGTTGGAACCAGTCACGGCAGGTCACGCGGTTGCCCGACCAGTTGTGGAAATATTCGTGCGCGACCACGCCTTCGATCCCGTCATAATCGAGGTCGGTCGCGGTATCGGGATCGGCCAGAATGTAACGGGTGTTGAAGACGTTGAGCCCTTTGTTCTCCATCGCACCCATGTTGAAATCGGACACGGCGACGATGTTGAACAGGTCCAGATCGTATTCCCGCCCGAACACCTCTTCGTCCCACTTCATGCTGGCCTTGAGCGCAGCCATGGCATGCTGAGTGCGATCCTGATCGCCATCGCGCACCCAGATATTGAGATCGACCGTGCGGCCCGAACAGGTGACGAAGGTATCATGGTTGGCAACCAGATCGCCCGCTACCAGCGCAAACAGGTAGCTCGGCTTGGGCCAGGGATCGTGCCATTCGGCCCAATGCAGGCCGTCTGCGCCTTCACCCCGGGCGGTGCAATTGCCGTTGGACAGCAACACCGGGAACAGATCCCTGGGTCCTTCCATCCGCACGGTATAGACCGACAGCACATCGGGCCGGTCCGGGAAGAAAGTGATCCGGCGGAACCCTTCGGCCTCGCACTGGGTGCACAGCATTCCGTTTGAGGCATAGAGCCCCATCAGCTGGGTATTGGCTTTGGGATCGATCAGAGTTTCGATCCTTACATTGTGCGCCTCGCCGGGCAGGTCGATTAGCAGATCGTCGCCCTCCATCCGCCAAGCATTGCTGAGCAGGCCGTCGATCCAGACACCCTGCGCGGTCAGCCCGTCACCGTTCAGCCGCAGCGGACCTTCGCCGGCCCCGGCCGGGTTGCGCGTGACATCAAGGCTGGCCTGAACCCGGGTCGCTTCGATGCCCAGCGCGAAGTTCAGCCGGGTTTGCGGGATCAGCCATTCGGGCGGCGCATAGTCTGCGCGGTAAATCACCTGGGGCGGGGCGGGAATCTGGAGGCTGGCGTCGATCATGCCCCTGTCTACCGGGGCAAGGGGGCCATGGCCAAGGGCATTGTTGCACTTGACAGTCCGGCGAGCACGCTCCACCCGTATTAGTCAGATAAGACAGGTGGGGATTACGCCGATGCAGAAACGCCGAATTGCCCTCTCGCTCGCCGCTTTGGCCGCACTGGCCCTGCCGGGGCTGGCCCATGCCCAGAGCTTCGATGTCGAAGCCGCGACGCGGGCCTATCTCGATACGCTGCAAGGTGCAGCGCGGGCCAAGTCAGACGCTTATTTCGAAGGCGGCTATTGGCTGATCCTGTGGGGTGCGCTGGTTTCGTTCCTGACCGATGCACTGATGTTGCGGTTTCGCATCTCCGCCTGGGTGCGCGACAAGGTTTCGGGCCGGTTCGCGCGGCCCAACCTGGTGGTCTGGGGGACGGCGCTGCTCTATGGGCTGTGGGGCTCGATAGTGACCTTTCCCTGGGCAATTTACACCGGTTTCCTGCGGGAACAGCAGTATGGCCTGATGAACCAGAGCTTTGGTGGCTGGCTGGGTGACCAGATTACCGCCACGGCAATCTCGCTGGTGTTCTTTCCGCTGATGGTCGTGGCAATCTATGCCGTAATCCGCCGCTTTCCCAGGAACTGGTGGATGCTGGCGACCGGCGTAGTGCTGTTCTTCGTCATGCTGGGCGCGCTGATCGCCCCCGTTTATATCGCGCCCCTGTTCAACAAATACACCGAACTGCCTGCCGGGCCGGTGCGTGACCGGATCGTCGCCATGGCCAAATCGCGCGATGTTCCGGCCGAGCACATTTACCTGTTCGACGCTTCGAAGCAGACCAAGCGGATTTCCGCCAATGTCAGCGGCCTGGGACCGACGATCCGGATCAGCCTGAACGACAATCTGCTCAACCGCACCACTCTGCCCGAAACGGCAGCGGTGATGGGGCATGAAATGGGTCACTATGTGCTGGGCCATGTCTGGCGCGGAATTCTGGTGATGTCGCTGTTGGCGGCACTGGTGTTCTTCGCGATTTCTCGCGCAGCGCCAGCCCTGATCGCCCGCTATGGCGAACGGTGGGGCGTGCGAGACCTGGCCGATCCGGCTTCGATGCCGGTGTTCGGAATGTTGCTGGCTATGGCGGGCCTGCTGGTCACCCCGATCACCAACACGCTGGTGCGCGTCAACGAAAGCGATGCCGATGCCTTTGGCCTGGATGTGGCGCGCGAGCCCGATGGCTTTGCCCTGACCGCAATGAAGCTGTCCGAATACCGCAAGATCGAACCCGGCCCGATCGAGGAAATGCTGTTCTTCGATCACCCGTCGGGCGCAACGCGGGTGCGGATGTCGATGCAGTGGAAGAAGGATCATGTGCCCGGCGCACAGATGGTCGTGCCGCCACCGATGCAGCAGGATCAGCCCGAAGCGAAGTGAAGCCCCGCTTTTTCATCTTCGGGCTGGGCTATAGCGCCACCCGGCTTGCAGGCGCGCTGGAACAGCAAGGCTGGGACGTCGTCTCGACCGGCCGGTCGGGAACGCTGCGCTTTGAAGACGCGGGCAATGTCCGCCTGGCCCTGGCCGATGCCAGCCACGTGCTGAGTTCGGTCCCGCCATCGGGCGAAGGCTGCGATCCGGTGCTGGATGCCTATGGCGGCGGCCTCGCCGGCAAAGTGCTGCTCTACCTGTCATCGACCGGGGTCTATGGCGACACCGGCGGGGCCTGGGTCGATGAAAGCGCCGCCATCGGGCAAGGCCGCCGCACCGCGCGGGCCGAGACTGATGCCCAGTGGCTGGCGCGCGGCGCGCGGGTGCTGCGGCTGCCGGGAATCTATGGCCCGGGCCGCTCCGCGCTGGAGCGGGTACGTGAAAGGCGGGCCCACCGGATCGACTTGCCGGGGCAGGTGTTCAGCCGGGTCCACGTGGATGACATCGTCAGCGGTGCCATGGCCGCGCTGGACGCTCCTGCCGGGGCCTACAACCTGGCCGATGATGCACCGTGCAGCCAGAATGCGGTGATCGAGGAGGCTTGCCGCTTGCTCAGCCTGGCCCCGCCGCCGGTGCAGACGCTGGACGAAGCCGGGCTCGGCCCGATGGCCCGCGCATTCTATGCGGAAAACCGCCGGGTTGCGAATGGCAAGGCCAAGCGGGTGCTGGGCTGGCAGCCGCGCTATCCGACCTACCGCGAAGGGTTAGCCGCGTGCCTCGCGGCCGCCCAGCGCGATCAGCAGGCCGGATAGGGCCAGAACCGAACCCGCCGCGGCCAGTGCGGTCCAGCGGTAGCCTTCGAACGCGGTCGACAGCGCCATGGCCACCACCGGCACCAGCACGCCATTGTAGGCCGCTTTGCCCGGCCCCCAATCGCGGATCAGCGCAAAATACAAAGGAAAGGTGACCACCGATCCGATCAGCGCGAGATAGACCACGCCCCAGACATATTGCGGGCGCGGATCGAACTGCGGAGCGCCGGTTGTGACCCAGGCAAACAGTGCATCGGCCAATGTGCCCCAGACCATCGCCCAGCCGATCAGCGGCACGGCCGGCTGACGCCGCGCCAGCGGTCCGGCCAGCAAGACATTGGAAGTGGAAGCACAAAGCAGCGCGCCGCAGACCAGGGCCGCGCCGGTCAGCACAGCCTCGCCCGCTGGCGCGGCGCGGTATTCATGGATCAGCAGCATGGCGATGCCGCCGAGCGCCACGGCGCTGCCCGCCAGGAACCGCGCAGTCATCCGCGCGCCCAGAAACACCCGCGCCAGCACCGCATTGGGCACCAGCAGCAGCGCGAACATCACCGCGACCAGACCCGACGCGAGGTAGTGTTCCGAACGGTAGACCAGCTGGAAATTGCCAAAGAACTGGAACAGCCCGACCATCAGAGCAAGCCGCATCGCCGCCGGTTCCAGCCACAGGGGATCGCGCCGCACCAGCGCCAGGGCAAACATGCCGATCGCGGCAAGCAGGAACCGCCAGGTTACAGTCCAGCCTAGCGGAACGGCGCTGATCTGGTCCTTGATCACCAGCCAGGTCGATCCCCAGATCAGCGCGATCAGCAGGAAGGCGGCGACCGAACTGGCGTTACCGCGCGCAGCGCTCACAGCGCGGCGATCGCGCGGGCCAGCGCCTGGACATGTTCGGCGCGGGCATTCCACGCCGTGACCAGCCGCGCCGCGTCTGCGCCCCAGTCATAAAAGGAGAAGCCCTGCGCGCGCAGCGCCTCACGCTCCGCCGGGGACAGATGCAGGAACACCTCGTTCGCCTCAACCGGATAGAGCAGCCGCCCCGCCGCCGCCGTGGCCAGTTCCTGCGCCGCGGCATTGGCCGCGCGGGCATTGGCCAGCCACAGGTCCTGATCAAGCATGGCAAGCAGTTGCGCGGCCATGAACCGCCCCTTGGATTGCAGATGCCCGGCGCGTTTGCGGCGCAGACGCGCCAGATCGGCGAGGCTTTCATCGAAAAAGACGATCGCCTCCGCGCTCATCGCTCCGTTCTTGACGCAGCCGAAGCTGAGCGCATCGGCTCCCAGGCAGGCCACGCGCGGGCTGCACCCCAGCGAGGCGACGGCATTTCCGAACCGCGCACCATCGATATGCAGTTTCAGCCCAGCCGCGCGCGCTGCTCCGGCCACCTCGGCCAGTTCATCAGGCTTGTAGGTCAGACCATATTCGCTGGCCTGGGTGATCGACAGGGCGTGGGCCTGAACCTGATGGACATCATTGCGGATCGTGCCCAGCACTGAGCGGATCGCCGCGCCATCCAGCTTTGCGCCGGGCCCGTCGCCCAGCAGCAGCTTTGCCCCGTGGGTGTAAAAACCGGGGGCGCCGCATTCATCCGTCTCGATATGAGCCTCGCTGTGGCAGATCACGCCGCCGTGCGGCGGGACCATAGTTGCCAGTGCCAGGCAGTTCGCCGCCGTTCCCGTGGCCACCCACAGCACCGCGCAGCTTTGTTCAAACAGTGCAGAAAATCGTTCATCAAGCGCCTGGCTCAGCCTGTCACCGTCATAGGGCGGCTGAGCAGCGTCGGCCGCCTGCATGGCGGCCCAGACCTGTGGGTGAACGGGAGCGGCATTGTCGGACAGGAATTGCATCACCATCTTGATGGAGCGCGGGTGCCCTCCGCGTCAAGCTTGCAGGAGAGCGGCAATGGACCAGGATCAAGTCTCGATCACCCGCCATGGCAATGCCGAACGCGGCGAATACCATGCCCATGTCCCTGGTGCGGCGTCAGTCGGGCGGCTTACCTGGGTGCGGCGCGATGATCCGGCTGGTCCGGTGCGCGTGGCCGATCACACTCTGGTGCCCCGCGAAATCGGGGGGCGCGGCGTGGCGGCCCGGCTGGTGGAGGCCTTGATCGCCGATGCCCAGGCCCAGCAGTTCAGGATCGATCCGGCATGCAGCTATGTCGCCGCCGCTTTCGATCGCCATCCCGACTGGGCGGGGCTGCGGGCATAGACAATGGTTACGCTGTGAACCATGTCCCGCAGGGCTATTGCTTAGGTCAGCGTTAACCGGCCGGGTGCAGGGTCCGCCGTCAGGAGGATGCCGTGCGTTACGTCTTCTATGCCATGGCTGCCGTGGCCGGGCTTTATGTCTGGATCCACAACACCGCCGATGGCCGCGCCGTGCTAAGAAAGCTCGATACTCCAGCGGCTGGAAGCCCGCGCGCGGCCCGGCCGGATTAAATGATCACCGGTCTTCGCCGAAACTCTTGATCGGCTTGAGCACGGTATAGCCTTCATCCGATGGTTCGTGCCCTAAGGGCGGCAGATCCACTTCCTCGGGTTCAACCTTGGTATCAGGCAAGCGGTCCAGCAAGTCGCGGATCAGGGTGAGGCGGCCACGGCGCTGGTCATTGAAATCAACCAGGGTCCAGGGCGCTTGGGGCGTGTGAGTGGCCTTCAGCATCGTTTCGCGCGCAAGCGTATAGGCATCGTATTTCTCGCGCGCAGCGGCATCGATTGGCGATAGCTTCCAGCGCTTGAGCGGGTCTTCCAGCCGCTCCCTGAAGCGCTTTTCCTGTTCCGCCTGATCGGTGGTCAGCCAGTATTTGAACAGCAGGATCCCGTCTTCAACCAGCATCTGTTCGAACTGCGGTACTTGTTTGAGGAACAGATCGACCTGGTCCGGCGTGGCAAAGCCCATCACCTGCTCCACCCCGGCGCGGTTGTACCAGCTGCGATCGAACAGCACCACTTCCCCGGCAGCGGGCAGGTGTGCCGCATAGCGCTGGAAATACCACTGGGACTTTTCGCGGTCGCTGGGCTTGGGCAAGGCCACGGTGCGGCATTGGCGCGGGTTGAGCGGGCGGGCAACGGCCTGAATTGCCCCGCCCTTGCCGGCCGTGTCGCGCCCTTCGAACAGCACCAGCACCCGTGCCCCGGTTTTCGCCGCCCAGCGGGCCATGGCCACCAGCTCTTCCTCCAGCGGGGCATAGAGCTTGTCGAACTTCTTGCGTTTGAGCTGTTTCATGGGGGACAGGAATGCGCCGCAGGCCCCATGCTGGCAAGATGGCAAATCGGGCGTTGCCGTCCCGCTTTGATAAAGTTACAATTGCAACCATGTCCGAAACCGACTTTGCCCGCCTGCCCGATCTGGGCAGCCACGTGTTCACCGCCCCGCTCAAGCGTCCGGCGGGATTGGGGGAGGACTGGATCGAACCCGCGCAACATAGCTACACTGCGGATGAGCATGCGATCTGGGACGAATTGTTCGCGCGGCAGATGGAAGTGTTGCCCGACCGCGCCGCCAGCGCCTTCCTCAACGGGCTCGACCGGCTTGACCTTGGGCGCGGCGGAGTGCCGGACTTCGCCCGGCTGAGCGAGGAACTGGGCGCGCTGACCGGGTGGAGCGTGGTGCCGGTGCCGATGCTGATCCCCGACCATGTATTCTTCTGGCACCTTGCCAACCGGCGCTTTCCGGCGGGTAACTTCATCCGTACGCGCGAGACGTTTGACTATATCCAGGAACCCGATGTGTTCCACGACGTGTTCGGGCATGTGCCGATGCTGGCCGACCCGACTTATGCCGATTATATGCAGGAATACGGCCGCGCCGGGTGGAAGGCGATGCGCTATAACCGGCTGAAGGCGCTGGGCGCGCTTTATTGGTACACAGTCGAATTCGGGCTGATCCAGGAAGCGGATGGGCTGCGCGCCTATGGTGCGGGCATCCTGTCCGGGCCGACCGAGGCGGTGTTCTGCCTTGAGGCTGAAAGCCCGAACCGGATCATGCTCAACGTCGACCGGGTGATGCGGACCGACTATGTGATCGACGATCTGCAACCGACCTATTTTGTGATCGAAAGCTTTGCGGAGCTGTTCCATGACACGGTCGATCGGGATTTCGACCGGCTGTACCGTTCGCTCTCGCCGGGGTTCACTTATGCCAATACCGCGGTGATCGATGTCGACGATGTATTGCATCGCGGCTCGCTGGAATATTTCCTGCGCGGCGGGCGCGGTTCGGGCGCCGCGCCCGTATAGGGTTGCAGGCCCGATTTTCGGCGCTTAGGGGCAAGCGATGCATAGTTACCCTGCCCCAGCGCTCGCCCGTGTTCAGGAAATGGCTGCCGCCGCCGCCGCAGATCCGGCCCGTGCGATCAGCTTTCAGGGCGCACCCGGGGCCAATTCGCATCGCGCGGCGATGGAATATGCGCCCGATTGTCTGCCGCTGCCATGCTTCAGTTTTGAAGACGCGCTGGAAGCGGTAAAGGATGGCCGCGCCGCCAAGGCGATCATTCCGATCGAAAATTCGCAGCATGGCCGTGTCGCCGACATACATTTTCTCCTGCCCGAAAGCGGGCTGAGCATCGTTGGCGAGCATTTCCTGCCGATCCACGCGGCGCTGATGGCCAAAGGCGATGGCCCGTTCACCGCTGCCTATTCGCACCCGCAGGCGCTGGGCCAGTCGCGCAATTACCTGCGCGCACGCGGGATCGTGCCGATGGCCTATGCCGATACGGCAGGCGCTGCGGCCTATGTCGCTGAAATGGACGATCCGCATGCCTGCGCGGTCGCGCCCAGGATCGCTGCCGAACTTTATGGCCTGAAAGTAATCGAAGACCATGTCGAGGACGCCGCGGACAACACCACGCGCTTTGTGGTGCTGGCTAATACGCCGCTTGACCCTGCCAGCCAGCACGATGTGACCACAATGACCACTTTCGTGTTCGAGGTGAAGAACATCCCCGCCGCGCTGTACAAGGCGCTGGGCGGGTTCGCCACCAACGGGGTCAACATGACCAAGCTGGAAAGCTATCAGAAAGGCGCCAGCTTTGCCGCGACCACGTTCTATGCCGATATCGTCGGCGCGCCGGGCGATCCGGCGGTGGACCGCGCGCTGGAAGAGCTGGCGTTCCATTGCAAGGAACTGCGCATGCTGGGCACCTATCCGCAGGAACTGGCACGCGGTTAATCCGTCACAGCCGCTTTCCGGTTCTTGCCCCGCGCTTTGCGCCATGCCACCAGTGCAGGCGTGACAACGCAGCCGGTGGCAATCAAGGGGGCAGAAGCCGCGCAGCAGGCCGCCGAGGCGTGGCAGCAGGTGCGCCGCGACGCCGCGATCCAGTATCAGCCGCTGCCCGACCCCGAACCGGTCAAACCGCCCGAATGGATCGAATGGCTGAAAGAGCTGTTCGAGCCGGTCGCCCGGGTGATCGGCACCAGCTGGTCGACGATCCAATGGATCCTGCTCGCGCTGGCGGTGCTGGCCGTGCTGTGGGCCGTCTGGCGGCTGGCCGAACCCTTGCTGGAAGGACGGCGCAATCGCCCCGCAGCCGAAGAACCCGCCTGGACGCCGGACCGCGACGCCGCGATGGCGCTGCTCGAAGATGCCGATCAGCTCGCCCGGCAGGGCCGGTTTGACGAAGCGACTCACCTGCTGCTCAAGCGCAGCGTCGCCCAGATTGCCGAAGCGCGGCCTGACTGGATCCACCCCGCCAGCACCGCGCGCGAAATTGCAGGCATTGCCCAGTTGCCGGGAGCTGCGCGAACGGCCTTTTCCCTGATCGCAGGGCGAGTGGAACGCAGCCTGTTTGCGCTGAGCGCGCTCGATCAGACTGACTGGCACGCCGCACGCGAGGCCTATGCCCGCTTCGCGCTGGAACGGATCCCGGCATGACCGAACGCGCCGCCAGCCCGTTCAGCCCGCGTACCGTGCTGGGCATGGTGGTGGTCGGCGGCCTGGCTTTCATCGCCTTCTTGTGGCTGATCGGCGCAGGGATGACCGGGGGCAACACCAATAACGGCCAGGCCACCGTCGGCGGCAAAGGGCTGACCGGCTATGCCGCGATGGCCGATTACCTTGAAGCACGCGGCTATGCTGTCAGCCGGGTGCAGTCGAAAGCCAATCTCAAGCAGGGCGGACTGCTGGTGCTGACCCCGCCGGGTAATGCTGATGCCAAAGTGATCAGCCGGATTGTCGAGCAACGCCGCCGGATCGGCCCGACCCTGGTGATCCTGCCCAAATGGATAACCCGTCAGGTCAGCGCGCAGGAAAGCGCCAAGGCCCAGCCCGGCTGGACCGCACTGGAAGGGGCCATGGCCCCCGGCTGGGGCGGATTCCATGACGCCGAAAGCGTCGAGATCAGTCCGATGCGCGCCGGTGGCAGGACCGCGCGTTGGACCGGCGGCGGGACCATGGGCGAACTGCCCAATTCCGAATCGGTGATGTCAGCCAAGGGCGACAATCTGATCCCGCTCGTCACGGGTGATCAGGATGGGCGGATGCTGGCGGGCTATGCCGGCAACGATGGCGGAATGACGGATTCGCTTGATGCCATTGCCCAGACTGAAGACGAGATCGAACCGGGTGATGACGACGGGCTCTATCCGCTGGTCTTCGTGTATGAACCGGACCTGGTCAACAATTACGGCTTTGGTGATGCGGCCAATGCCCGGCTGGCCGAACGGCTGGTCCAGGCCAGCCTGGACGGGGCCGAAAAGAAAGTCATGTTCGATCTGACGCTCAACGGCTTCGCTCGCTCGCAGAACCTGCTGACCCTGGCCTTCACTCCGCCGTTCCTGGCCGCCACGCTGTGCCTGCTGCTGGCCGCGCTGGTAACCGGGTGGCGGGCGTTCAACCGATTTGGGCCACCGCGTCTGGCCACGCGCACCCTGGCTTTTGGCAAGCGCGCGCTGGTCAGCAATGCGGCTGGGCTGGTGCGGCGCACGGGGCGACTTTATCTTGTCGCTCCGCCTTATGCGGACCGGGCGCGCGAACGGCTGGCGCGGGCGCTGGCCTTGCCGCAGCGGCTTGACCCCGAGGCGACCGAGCAGGCCATTGACCGCGCGCTTGCCGCCCGCGCGCCACAAGCCGAACCCTTTTCCCAGGCTGCCGCACGCCTGCGTGCGGCGCGCAGCCCTCGTGAACTGCTGCGCGCTGCGCAGGCACTCCACTCGCTTGAAAGGACCCTGATCCGATGACTTCCATGACCCTGAGCCAGGTCAGCGCGCTTGCAGCCTCGATCCGGGGCGAAGTGGGCAAGGCCGTGGTTGGCCAGACCGATACTATCGACAGCCTGCTGATTGCCTTGCTGGCGCAGGGCCACGTCCTGCTGGAAGGCCCGCCGGGCACTGCCAAGACTTTCCTTGCGCAGTGCTTCGCAGCCTCGATCGGGCTCGATTTCGGGCGGATCCAGTTCACTCCCGATCTGATGCCGGGGGACATTCTGGGATCGAACCTGTTCAATTTCCAGACCAGCCAGTTCACCCTGACGCGCGGGCCGATCTTTTGCGAACTGCTGCTGGCCGATGAAATCAACCGCACCCCGCCCAAGACCCAGGCCGCCTTGTTGGAGGCCATGCAGGAACGCCGCGTGACGCTGGACGGGACCGCGCATCCACTCCCTGCAAATTTCCTGGTTGTGGCAACGCAGAACCCGATCGAAAGCCAGGGGGTCTATCCCTTGCCCGAGGCGCAGCTCGACCGGTTCTTGTTCAAGCTGCTGGTGCCCTATCCCAGCGCGGTCGAGGAAGCCCGGATCGTTAGCACTTTTGGCCAGCGCGCCGGGCCACAGCGACCCGCCGACTTCGGAGTGGCGGCCGTCGCCAATCCGGATCTGATCGCCGCCGCCGCACAGGCTGTCAAAGGCGTGACTCTGGCCGACAGCGTGATCGACTATGTGGTCCGTCTGGTCCGCGCCACGCGTGACAGCGCCGATCTGGCCGCCGGGGCCAGTCCGCGCGCCGCCGTGCTGCTGGCCAATGCCGCCCGCGCCCGCGCCGCGCTGGATGCGCGCGACTATGTCTTGCCTGACGATGTGAAAGCACTCGCCACCGCCGTGCTGCGCCACCGCTTGCTGCTGTCCCCGGCGGCAGAGATCGACGGCAAGCAGGTCGAGGCATTGGTGGCCGATCTGGTCGAAGCCACCGAGGCGCCGCGCTAAACCGATGACCTTGCCCCGCGCCCGGATTGTCCCCACGCCGCGTGCGGCGCTGCTGATCGCGGTCAGCGCGCCGGTGGCGGTGCTGATCGCGGCTAGTGCGCCAGGGGCCTGGGTAGCTGCGCCGATCCTGGCGCTGGGGATTGTGCTGCTGGTGCTGCTTGATGCCATGCTGGCAGGCACAGTCAGCGAGGCTGAGCTGACCATGCCCCCCGATGTCGAGGTGGGCGAGGAGGCCTGGTTCATTGCTCGCGCCAGGTTCACTGGCGGTTACCCCCATACAGTCAGGGCGGCGCTGGCCACCGATGGTCGCCTGCTGGCAACGGGGCGCGGCGAACTGACGATCGAGCCTCCGATCGAGCCGGACGGGCCGTGGGAAGGCGGGCTGGTCTATCGCCCGTCACGGCGCGGAACAGGCGTGATCGAACGAATGTGGCTGAGCTGGACCGGCCCGCTGGGGCTGGGCTCGCGCCAGCTCAACCGCCCGCTGAGCGCGCAAGTGCGGGTCTGGCCCAATGTCGCGGCGGTGCGCTCCCCCGCCTTGCAAATGTTCCTGAAGGACGCGCAGTTCGGCCTGATCGCACGGCGGATCCGGGGCGAAGGCTCGGTATTCGAAGCGCTCGCCGAATTCCAGCCGGGGATGGACAAGCGCCGGATCGATTGGAAATCGAGTGCGCGCCACATGCACCTCTATGCCAAGGAAATGGAGGCCGAGCGCAACAACCAGATCGTCTTCGCGTTCGATTGCGGACAGGCGATGTGCGAGCCGGTGGGCGGATTGCCCCGGATCGACCGGGCGGTCAGCGCGGCGCTGACCACAGCCTATGTCGCGCTGAAAGCGGGAGACCGGGTGGCGCTGTTTGGATTTGCCGCGCGGCCCGAACTGTTCACGCCGTTCGTGGGCGACGCGCGCGAATTTCGCCGCCTGCAGCAGGCCGCCGCCGGGCTGGATTACCACGCGCAGGAACCCAATTTCACGCTCGCACTGGCCAGCCTGGCCGGGCGTCTTCAGCGCCGCAGCCTGGTGGTGGTGTTTTCAGACTTCACAGACCCGACCAGCGCCGAACTGATGATCGAAAGCATCGGCCGCCTGACCCGGCGCCACCTGGTGCTGTTTGTGACCATGGCCGACGAAGAGCTGGAAAGCCTGGCCGGAGCCGAGCCCGACGGGATGCAGGATCTGGCCATGGCGGTCAGTGCCGATGCGCTGCTGCGCCAGCGTGCGCTGGTGTTGTCGAAACTGCGCGCGATGGGGGTGGACGTGATCGAGGCTCCGCATGATCGGATCGGCACCCGGCTGATCGACAGCTACCTGGCGATCAAGCGCAAGGGAGCGATTGGATGAGGGGGCAGAGCTGATGGCGATCTTTGGCCTGTTCGGCGGCACGGCGGACGCCCAGGACGCGGCAATCGTGGCGGCAGCGCTGCGCTCTGACCGGTTCCGGCAAGAGCGTGAGCGCGACTGGCAGCGGCTGGAGGAAATCGTCCGGCGGATGGAAAGCGGGCGGTTCCGCAAGCTGTCCGATGCCGATGTCCTGGAACTGCCGGTGCTGTACCGCACGGTCGCCTCCAGCCTGTCGGTAGCGCGCGAAACCTCGCTTGATGCAGCTACGCTGGCCTATCTCGAAGGGCTGGTGCAGCGCGCATGGTTCCAGGTCTATGGCCCGCGCATCACGCTGTGGGGCTGGCTGCGGCGGTTCTTTGGCGGGGAGTGGAGCGCGGCGGTGCGGGCCATCGGGCCCGAACTGCTGGTTGCGCTGACCTTGATGGTGGCAGGCACCGTGGTGGGCTGGCTGCTGTGCGCGCAGGATCCGGACTGGTACTATTCGCTGGTGCCCGGCGGGTTCCAGGACGAACGCGTGCCAGGTGCCACGCACGAAGTGCTGCGCCAGACCCTGTTCGGCATGCAGGACAAGGACGGGCTTTCGATCTTTGCCGCATCGCTGTTCAGCCACAATGCCGGGATCGCGATCCTGTGCTTCGCGCTGGGCTTTGCCTTTGGCGTGCCGCCTTTGCTGCTGCTGATCCAGAACACTGCGACGCTGGGGGCGATGCTGTGGCTGTTCCATGGCCAGGGGCTGACGGTGGACTTTGTCGGCTGGCTTTCGATTCACGGCACGACTGAACTGTTCGCGATCCTGCTGGCGGGCGGAGCGGGGCTGCATGTCGGGCGGTCGATGGCCTTTCCGGGCCAGCGCTCGATCCTGGCCGCCGCTGCCGAAGCGGGTCAGCGCGCCGCCGTGGTCATGGCCGGGGTGGTGCTGATGCTGGTCCTGGCGGGCATGCTGGAAGGGCTGGGCCGCCAGCTGATTGACAATACCATGGGCCGCTATGTGGTCGGCTATTCGATGCTGACGCTGTGGCTGGTCTATTTCTTTGCCTTTCGCCGCGTTCCGCAGGGGAGCGAGGCCCGGTGAAGTGGCTGCGCCGCAAACCCCGCCCGGTCGATGACCGCCGCCGCGTGATGGTAACGCCCGAAGGGATCGCCCTGCCGGTCACTCTGGCCAGCCGGGGCACCCGGTTCGGCGCGCTCTCGCTGGATCTGCTGTTAATCTCGATCGCGATCATCGTCACCACCCTGGTGCTGGGGCTGAGCGCCGCGCAAGTCAGTGAATTGGCCGATGGCATGCCGGGCAAGGATTCGCCGGGGGCCAAACATGCCGTCGAATTCCTGGTGATCGTGTGGATCGCGGTTGAACAGCGGAAACAGCGCAAAGCACAGGANTCGTGTGGATCGCGGTGATCTTTCTGTTCCGGCATGGCTATTTCCTGCTGTTCGAACTGGGTCCGCGCGGTGCGACGCCGGGCAAGCGGATCACCGGCATCCGTATCGCCGCGCGCGACGGAGGCCGGCTCAGCCCGGAAATGGTGCTGGCGCGCAACCTGCTGCGCGATATCGAACTGTTCCTGCCGGTGATGCTGCTGATGAGCGCACAAGGCGGGGATGACATGGGCGCGGCGGGGCTGGCGGCGACCGGCTGGTTCCTGTGCTTTGCGCTGTTTCCGCTGTTCAACCGCGACCGGCTGCGCGCGGGCGATCTGATCGCCGGGACCTGGGTGGTCGAGGCCCCCCGCCGCAAGCTGGAAGCGGTGCTCTCCGCGGGCGCAGTGGCGGCGGGCGGCACCAGCGAAGCCACCGGGGCGCAATACCGCTTTGGCGAGGCCGAACTGGCGATTTATGGCGAGTTCGAGCTGCAAACGCTGGAACGCGTGCTGCGCGAGGGCCGCCCCGAGGCGATGGTCAAGGTCCACGACGCGATCTGCCGCAAGATCGGCTGGGAACCCGGCACGGGTGATGAACGCGCCTTTCTGGAGGCTTACTACACCCAGCTGCGCGCCCGGCTTGAAAGCGGGATGCGGATGGGCCAGCGCAAAGCGGACAAACATGCCTGATTACCGGATCATCGAAGACGACCTGACCGGCCCGGAGATCGCCGCACTGCTACGGCTGCATCTGGACGAGATGCATCAATGGTCACCGCCCGATAGCGTCCATGCGATGCCAATCGAACGGCTCCGTGCACCGGACGTGACCTTCTTTGCTGCTTGGGATGGGGAGCGGTTGGCCGCCTGCGGGGCGATCAAGCAACTTGATCCGCTGCACGGCGAACTCAAATCGATGCGCGCCGATCCGGCCTATCGCGGCCGGGGTGCGGGCAAGGCTGTGTTGTACCACCTCATCGCGGTCGCCCGCGCACGCGGCTATGCCCGGCTTAGCCTGGAAACCGGCGTGCCGGATGAATTCCTGCCGGCGCGCGGCCTTTACGCCGCGCACGGATTTGCCGAATGCGGCCCGTTCGGCGACTATGCCGAAGATCCCTTCAGCGTGTTCATGACGAGAGTGCTGTGACCGAATTGACCCTGCGCCCCGCCACCCGCGACGATATTCCCGCGCTGTCCAAACTCGCGACTGACAGTTTTATCGCCAAATTCGGGCACCTCTACAGCGCCGAAAACCTGAATATGTTTCTGGCAGAAAGCCTGTCCGAACCCGCAATCGCGGCGGAAATGGGCAACCCGGACCGGGTCTATCGCCTGGCCGAGCGCGGCGAGGCACTGGTTGGCTATGCCAAAATCGGGCTGACCTGCGGCTTTCCCGAATATGCGCGCGGGCATCAGGTAATGGAGCTCAAGCAGCTCTACACCGCCGCCGATGCCACCGGGGGCGGGATCGGCAAGGCGCTGATGGACTGGGCGATGGAGCAATTTGCCGCGCGCGGCGCAGATGAAGTCCAGATTTCAGTCTATGCCCACAACGACGGCGCGCACCGCTTTTATCGCCGTTACGGGTTCGACAAAGTGGCTGACATCACCTTCCGGGTCGGTGATCACATCGACCCGGAATTCCTGTTTGCGAGGATGTTTTAAGCACGGGCCAAACGCCCACGCTGCCGCGCCAGCAACGGCAGCAGCGCCAGGGCCATCATGCCCAGCTGGCCCGGTTCGGGCACTTCGGTCGATCCGCCGCCCTGCTTGATGCCGTTGACGAACCAGTCGCCCGAAAACAGCATCGAGAAGAACCCGCGCGTGCTGCCATCGGTGCCATAGACCGGGGCGCGCCTGATCGCGCTGTCAGTCATCGAACCCGACAGTCCGAAACAGCCCGAACCCTGATCGGTGCAGCCATAGACCGGATCGCGGGTGGTTGAAGTCAGTGACAGGCTGTCACTGGCGGGGTCATAGAGATAGCCCGGCCCGTCAAACTGGAACAACGAATAGCTGCCAGTGGGCATTTCCATCCCCCAGGTGCCGCTGTTCGAATTGTAGGTCATGACCAGGCCTTGTGAGGTCTGCAAGCCACCGGCCGCGCTGATCGGGCCCGATACGTCCATAGCGGTAATCGGAGCGATCGCGGTGGCTGAAGGAAAGTTCTGCAACTGGCTCGCCCCGATCACCGAAAACCGATAGATCCCGTCCACGGGCTTGCTGGGATAATTGGGATCGAGGTATTCGCTGCTTGGGCGGACATTCATCGAAACCGTGATCTGATCCCCGGCCTTGTAGGGGAAGTCGGGCAGCGGCCCGGTCCATTTCTGGCCATTGATCATCAGCGTGTCCGCCGCCGATCCGGTGATCGTACCGACGAACTTGACCTCGACCGTGGCGAGCTGCGCCTGCGCGGCGGCAGGTACCAGCATCAGCAGGGCGGCCAACATGGCAAACCAGCGCTTCATCCCTATTCCCCTGTAATTGCGACGTTTTACACCGCTGCTCCAAAGCGGCATGGGCGGCAACCGCACTTTCGGCCTTGTCCAATTGCGGGACGGTTTGCGCCCGCGCCGGGCCGCGCCTATATGGCTGCCCATGTCATCGATCAGACCCTGGCGCGATATCGCGCGGCGCAAGTCCCGGCAGATCATGGTGGGCAATGTGCCCGTAGGCGGCGATGCGCCGATCACCGTGCAGACCATGACCAACACGCTGACCAGCGATCCGGTGGCGACGATCGACCAGATCCGCCGCTGCGAGGATGCCGGGGCCGATCTGATCCGCGTATCCTGCCCGGATGAAGACAGTACCCGTGCCTTTCGCCAGATCGCCAGGGCCGCGCGCGTGCCGCTGATCGCGGACATCCATTTCCACTACAAGCGCGCGCTGGAAGCTGCCGATGCGGGCGCGGCCTGCCTGCGGATCAACCCCGGCAATATCGGCAGCAGCGACCGCGTGGCCGAAGTGGTCCGCGCCGCCAAGGCCAATGGCTGTGCAATCCGGATCGGGGTCAACGCCGGAAGTCTGGAAAAAGACCTGCTCGAAAAATACGGCGAGCCCTGCCCCGAAGCGCTGGTCGAGAGCGCGCTCGATCACATCAAGCTGCTGCAGGACCACGATTTCCACGAATACAAGGTGGCGGTGAAGGCCAGCGACGTGTTCCTGGCGGTCAGCGCCTATATGGGCCTGGCCGATGCGGTCGATTGCCCGCTGCACCTGGGGATCACCGAAGCTGGCGGGCTGATCGGCGGCACGGTGAAAAGCGCGATCGGGATCGGCAACCTGCTGTGGGCCGGGGTCGGCGATACGATCCGCGTCTCGCTGTCCGCCGAACCCGAAGAGGAAGTGCGCGTCGGGTTCGAGATCCTGAAAGCGCTGGGCCTGCGCACCCGCGGCGTGCGGATTGTCTCCTGCCCCAGCTGCGCGCGGCAGGGGTTTGATGTGATCCGCACGGTCGAAGCGCTGGAAAGCCGGCTCAGCCACATCAAGACCCCGCTTTCGCTCTCGGTGCTGGGCTGCGTCGTCAACGGCCCCGGCGAAGCACGAGAGACCGACATTGGCCTGACCGGCGGCGGCAATGGCAAGCACATGGTCTATCTGTCGGGCGTGACCGACCATCATGTGCAAAGCGAAGCGATGCTGGATCACATCGTGTCGCTGGTCGAAGCCAAGGCGGCCGAACTGGAAGCCGCAGCGGCGCAATAAAGCCGTAAGCCTTTTGCGGTAAACCGGGCGGCATGAACCGCCTCTATGGCATTGCACTGGGCGCCGTCTTGCTGATGATGGCCGTAGCCGGACTGCTCGGACGCTCCGATCCTGCGGGCGCGCCTGCTGAACGGAGCACCGAAGTCGCGGCTGCGGAAAGCCAGCCGAGCCGCCCCCTGCCCGCCAGTGCCTTGGCGCTGAAACGCGATGAAAGCGGCCAGTTCCACCTCAACGGCGAAGTCAACGGACAGGGCCTGCGGTTCCTGGTCGATACCGGGGCCGATACGGTCGCCCTGACCGAGGACAGCGCCGACATCGCCGGGATCGTGATCGAGGCCGGGGCGTTCCAGCCGATCATGCAGACGGCCTCCGGCACCGGCTATGGCGCGCCGGTGGTGCTCGACACGCTGAAACTGGGCGAAAGCGAATTCCAGAATGTCGATGCGGTGGTGGTTCAGGGGCTGGGGGTCAACCTGCTGGGCCAGAACGTGCTGCGCAAGATGGGCAAGGTTACGCTGCAAGGCGACCGGATGGTGATCCAGCCCCGCTGACAAGCCGCGTTGCACTCGCTAAAGCCGCGCGATGAATCGCGCCCACGGCCAGCCTCTGCCCGCTTTGCACCTGCTGCTGGCGCTTGCCGTCATGGCAGTGTGGGGCACCAATTTCGTGGTAATCAAACTGGCCCTGGCGCATTTGCCGCCACTGACATTGGCCACTTTGCGGTTTGCCTTTGCCTTTTTGCCGCTGGCGCTGGTCCTGAAACGCCCGGCGGTGTCCTGGGCCAATCTGGCGACCTATGGCGTGCTGATCGGCGCGGGGCAATTCGGCCTGCTGTTCACCGCGATGCGCGCCGACATTACCCCTGGGCTCGCCTCGCTGGTGGTGCAGGTGCAGGTGTTCTTCACCATCGGCCTGTCGATGCGGCTGACCGGCGAGCGGGTGGCCTGGTGGCAACTGGCGGCGCTGGCATTGGCCGTCTGCGGCCTGGCAGTGATTGCCTTTAACACCGATGCGACCGCCACTCCGCTTGGGCTGGCGCTGGTGGTCGCGGCGGCGCTGTGCTGGGCGCTCGGCAATATGACCTCGCGCGCGGCAGGGTCGGTCAATATGCTGGCCTATGTGGTCTGGTCGAGCCTGTTTGCGGTGCCGCCGCTGCTTGGCCTGGCTCTGCTGACCGAGGGCTGGGGTGCGATCCGGCAAGGCGTGATGGCCGCCGATGCGACGACCTGGGCGGCGGTGCTGTGGCAATCGGTGGGCAACACCATGTTCGGCTATGGCGCCTGGGGCTGGCTGCTGAGCAAGCACCCCGCCGCCAGTGTCGCCTCGCTGGCGCTGTTGGTGCCGGTGTTCGGCATGGGCGCATCTGCCCAGCTGCTGGATGAACCCTTGCCGGGATGGAAAATGCTGGCTTTCGTGCTGGTCATGGCCGGACTGGCGCTGGGTGTAATGTGGCCTGAACTGGCCAGAAGGATGAACCGATGACTGTCACGATCCGCCCCGCAACTCCCGCCGACCTGGCGCTGATCGCTGATCTGATCCGGGCGCTGGCCGACTATGAAAAGCTGGCCCACGAAGTCCGCTTTGACGAAGGCGTGCTGGGGGCCAAGCTGTTTGGCCAGCGCCCTTATGCCGAAGTGCTGATTGGCGAAATCGATGGAACCGCACAGGGTTTTGCGCTGTTCTTTCACAACTTCTCGACCTTTGAAGGCAAGCCCGGAATCTATCTGGAGGATCTGTTCGTGCGGCCAGAGGCGCGCGGCAGCGGGCTGGGCAAGAGCCTGCTGGCGCGGCTTGCCGCACTGGCGCTGGAGCGGGACTGCGCGCGGCTTGAATGGTCAGTGCTCGACTGGAACACGCCTGCGATCGGCTTTTATCAGGCTCTGGGAGCGCGGTTGATGGACGAATGGACCGTGATGCGGATGGATGGCCCGGCTTTGGCGCAATTGGGCGCAGCTCAGCACTGATCCGCCGAATCCCTCTTGGCGACTCGTTCAGACTTGCTTTATCCACAGGCCGCTATGGCGGGGGTCATGAACAGACGCGATTTGATCCGGGGTGGATTGGCAGCGGGCGCAGCGCTCGCCCTGCCCGCGCGCGCCCTTGCCCAGGATCTGTCGCAGCAATTTGACCAGGCGTTCGGATCAAATCCCGCCGTGCCGCCGCCTGTCCCGCCGGTAGAACCGGCCCTGCCGGTCAGCGTTGCCCCCAACCCGGCCTATGACGCCAGGCTGGTCGAGATCGCCAAACGCGAACTGGGCCGCGCTGGCAATGCCGTCTGGCGGCAAGACATCGTTGGTGTGGCCGATTTCGCCCGGCCCAGCACATTGCCGCGGTTCCACTTCGTCAATCTGGAAGCCGGGACCATCCGCAGCTTCCTGGTTTCCCATGGACGCGGTTCGGACCCCGAACACAGCGGGTTCCTGCAGGCCTTTTCCAATGTCCCTGGTTCCGAGGCAACTTCGCGCGGGGGCTACCTCACGGCAGAGTGGTACAAGGGCAAATATGGCACCTCGATCCGCCTGCTCGGGTTGGATCAGGACAATTCGCATGCGCTGGAACGCGCGATCGTAATGCACCCGGCTGCCTATGCCGCCCCCAGCCACATCGCCAAATTCGGCAAACTGGGTCGCAGCGAAGGCTGCTTTGCCATGGCCCCGGACCAGTTCAACGAAGCCTTGTGGCACCTTTCAGGCGGTCGCCTGCTTTACGCTGACCGGATCGAGATCGCTTGAAGCTGGCAAAGCCGCTGGTGCTGGGCGGCATGGTGGCAATCATGCTGGCGCTGGTTGGCTGGTTATTCCAGGTTTCCGAAATGTCCGCTGCCCGCGATCTAGCAGAACGCATCGTGCTGTTCCGCGATCATTCCTATCGCTCGGTTCCAGAGCTTCGCGCCTGCTTGCTCGAGCAGCGACACGGCGGACTGGCACTGACTGAACCCGAGCGAGGCCTGTTTGGCAAACCTAGCGAGGACCTTGTCAACCAGGCCCGACACACATTGGTTCGGATCGAAAATCGGGGTGATTTCCGGATCATTCGAGCCTGGCGCCGGGGCGAGACCACGCTCCGCCCCGGAGAAATCCTGCACTTGCTGCAGTGTCTGGACCGACACGCCGGTTAGAGCGGGTTGTCCAGCTTTACCACCGCTTCGCTGCTCTTGCGCTTGCCGTCCCAGGCGGCGCGCGGGGCGGCCAGGCTGGCAAGCACCGGCACGTCGCGGCCATAGACGTCGGCGAACTTGCCGAGCTTGCCCGAAATGTCGGTCGCCATGGTGAAATAGGTCAGATAAACCGGGAAAGTCTTGGTCATCGGCACCTTGGTGTACTTGCCCGACATGTTGTACTGGACCGCCTGCTGCGGGGTAATCCCCGCCCCAAGGATCGCCATGGTCATGCCAAGCTCCACCGCGCGTTCGGTGCGCACACAGCCATGGCTGAATGCACGGACCTGGGCGTTGAACAGCGCCTTGGCCGGAGTATCGTGGAGGTAGATCGCATGTTCGTTGGGCATGTCGATCTTCATCCGGCCGAGTGAATTGTTATCTCCCGGCTGCTGGACCACGGTGATGGTGCCGTCCTTGGCCTTGGAAACCTTGTAACCCTGCCGCGCGGCAGAAGCGGGGTTGCCGATCAGCCGTGCGCCCAGCCCTTCGCCCTTCACGATCGATTGCGGCACAGTCCAGGTCGGATTGAACACCACAGCTTCGACCTGTTCGGCCAAATTGGGGGTCTGGGTCTTGCCGGGCTTGCCGATCACGGTGCGGTACGAACGGATGATCGAGTTATCGACCGTCAGGCGCAGCTGGAATTCGGGCAGATTGGTCAGCAGGTAATACTTGCCCATTTCGCGCGGCAGCCAGCGCCAGCGATCAAGGTTGACGCGGATCAGGTTGCGGGCGGCCTTGTCCGTCTTGGGCGCGGCGGCCAGCGCGGCCTTGAGCGTCTTGTAATCGGGGTGGGTCGGGGCAAGCCCGGCAATGGCCCCGGCAATGTCATGGCTGGCCAGCGCCTGGGTCATCACTTGCGCGGTCGGGTGCAGATCGACATCGGGATCGACCACAAACCACTGCTGGCGCGAATCCATTCGGGTCCGGCCATCGCGCATATCCTCAACCAGCCAGGCGAAGCTTTTGCTGGCCTGGGCATCAAGCGCCGCGCCGGGCCCGGCAGCGATTGCAGCGCGCAGCGCATCGGGCTGATAATCGGCCGAGGTCAGCCCATCTTCATCGGCCGCACCGATCACCCCAAGCAAGGCCTGGGCATCGGCCAGGGTCCAGCTCATCACCGGATAGAGCGGCATGGGCGGCGGCGCGGGGGTAACAACCGGGACCGGGCTGGGCACCACCGCCGGGGCGGTGACGACAGGTTCACTGGCGCGCACGCTCGGGCTGGGGGCGGGGCTGGGCAGAATGCTTTCAGGCGTCTTGGGGGCCTGCGCCGCGCCGGGCGCGGCCAGCGCCGAACCGCCTGCCAGCATCGCCGCCAGCACGGCCGTGCCTGCGCTAATGGTCCGAAAGGTCATGCCCCGCTTCATCATCGTCTTGCTCCATGGCCGGGGTCTGCCCACCGGCTTTGTCCCCCTTTTGCCCGCTAACCCTTCGCGCTTCAAGCATTGCACAGCGATGAACCGGGCGATGTGCCCAGCGAAAAAACCGGGGGGACACCGCAAGGCATCCCCCCGAGAGGTGCGGCGGGCCGATGGGTCGCGTGCCGGACCGCCGTAACCGGACAGACTGCGCGATCAGTGCGGAACGACGATCCCGGACATGGTGAAATTGTCTGCAACCGGCAGGGCGTTGATCCCGCTTTTCTGGTAGCACATCGGCGTGCCGCCGCGCGCGCGCGGATCGACCCAGGTATAGGCCCGGCACTGGAAGTTCTGCGCACAGGCCCGGGCACAGGCGAGGCCCGAATCGTTGGCGGTTGGCCCGGCCCCGCCCGGCAGATCGTTGGATTCAATGTTGAGCCGGGGCAGCGAGCGGAACAGGAACGGCGAGAACTGCCGGTCGAGGCTGAACCATCCGAAATCCTCGGCCGCGCGCCGATTGACCGGGGTAATGACACCGGAACGCGGCCGGGCCAGTTCAAAGCGCTGGACAAGGCTATCGTTGCAGGGTTCCATCACCAGCTGCACCCCATCGCGCGGTTGCGATCCTTGCGCGGTCCAGCAACGGTTGTCCTGGGCGCGGATCTCAAACTGGTCGGTCCCGCCGCGCTGGCGCAGCCGCCAGGTTTGGTCGTCCGCTCCGATCCGTGCCGGATTGTCCGCTGCTTCCGCGCGGGTGCCGCAATCAAGTTCATCCACAGCAGGCGGCCCAAACACTACGAACCGCGCCACAGTCATGCATTTCTGGCGGGTCTGGATCCGCCAAGTCACCGGGCTTGCCAGGGTCAGCGGATTTCGGGTGGTGCCGTTCGGCACCAGTTCAATGTCCTGATCGAACAGAGCCGCATTGCAGGTGCGCAGCACCAGATGCGGCTGGATCGCGCGGGTCGCCCCGGCTTCACGCTGGGCGCATAGGTTGGTGCCTGCCAGCTTGAACGAATACCCCCCCGGCGCCGGATCGGTCCACAAGTCCGGCCCAAGGAACCCGCCGGTGACGAAATCTGCCAGCACTGCGGTGGGCAGAACCGCCAGAGCGAGTGCGGTCAGGGCGCGCTTGCGGCGGTTCACGGCCGCACAATTCCGCTGGCGATCAGGCCTGCTACCGCCGCGCCCTGGTTGGTGGCTGTGCCGGGGGCCTGTTTCCAGCGACACATCGGCTTGGGTGCCCCGGCAAAACCGGTGCCGGACCAGGTCCAGGCGGTGCAGCGGCTATCCCCCGCACAGCTGCGCATGCAGTAGGCTCCGCCATCGTCGATCGTTTCAAAACTGTTGAAGTCCACGCCCGACAGCAAGACCCCCGGCGCTGATACCAGTCGCACTTGCCCAGTCGGGCTGAAGGCCCAGTTCTGGGCGGTCAGCAGCGGTTCTTCCACCCCCGCTTCGATCGGCCCGAGGTATTCGAACATGAAGCGTTGTTCGCCATTGCCGTTGCAGGGCCATTTGATCATGTTTGCGCCGCTGTCATGATTGGCATCGCGCACGGCCACGCAGTTGGTCGGTTGGCGGAAAATTGCCACAAGCTGGGTATCTTTCGGCCGCAGTTCAAAACTGTTGCCGCCAGCCGCAACCAGCTGGAACTGCTGGTCATCCACCCCCGCAGCGGCCCAATCGCCATTGCCGGTCGGCAAATCGCAGCCCCGCAGATCGATCCGCGCCGGGCCGACCACGACCCCGCGCGCGACCGTGGCGCAATTGGAGATCGTGCCGGGCACCACGGCACGTCCGTCCATCACATTTTCGTTGGTGCGCAGCGTATAGGTGCCCGAACGCTGCGGCAGCAAGGCTATCCGCTGGGCCACCGCAATTTGCCCGTCATCCGTACAGGGATACTGGCGGAAATGGTGGTTGCGATCGAAATCAAAGCCCGGCTGGACGGTCAGGCACAGGCCGGACAATTGCGAGCGGATCCGATACCAGCCCGGCCGCAACTTGCCGCTGGGATTGAGCGCACGTTCCTGACCCGCGGTCAACGGCTGAAAGGGCTGCGCCACCGGGGCGGGCGGAGTGCTCGTCACAGCCTGCGGGCGGAATACCGGCGGAGCCTTGAGCGTGACCTGCCCAAGCGCCGCTCCGGCAAGCGACAAAGCAAGGAACGCTGCGCCGGACAAGTAATAGGTGGCACGCATGGCAATAACTCCCTTTCCCGGTGACGGGAACTGGTTGCCACGGCGCGAAGATCGCGACGCTACCTGTTTGGATAGGGATCAGGCGACCGGTTGCGGCAGGTCTGAAACCGGCAGGCCGCTGGCCCAGTGGATCGGGCTGGCATTGATCAGCTGCACCACCTGGGCCTGGCGGTTGCACCCGGTCTTGGCAAAGATGCCCTTGAGCAGAAACCGTGCGGCATTGACCGAAACACCGCGCAGATCGCAGTAATCCTCGATCCGTCCGCCTTCGGCCAGCAGCAAGGCCAGCCGGGCTTCGGCATGGGTCAGGCCGAACCATTCGCGCACCCGGTCCACCCCTTCCTCGCTGACCTTGGGATTGTGAGCGGCAACCACCATCACCCGAGCGGTGCCCCCCGCCGTGTGGGCACCGCCAACACGGTCAGGGTTAATCCGCATGGCCATGGCCGCCAGCCCGTCCAGCCCGCCGCGCTGCAAGCGGAAGGGATGGCAATAGCGCGCGGAATCGGTCCCGGTCAGTTGCAGCAGTGCTTCGCGCAGGTCCCGGCTGGGCAGGTGCAGCTGGCCGGCCGCGTCGGCCAGATGAAAGTCTTCGATCAGCGCCCGGCCGTTGGGATTGGCATAGACCAGCCCCAGCCGCTCATCGAGCAGCAGCACGGCCGATGGGGCATGGTCCAGGGCCGCCTGTGAATTGGCCGCAGCCAGCTCTGCCTCACCAATCCGGCGCGAAATCCGCACCGCGCGCTGGATGTGCGGGATCAGCAGGCCGGTCGCCTCTTGCAAGCGGGAAACATCGCAGCCCGACGGCCCCGGCAGGCACAGCCCGAGGTGATCGCTGGCCTGCCGATCCAGCGAGCCCAGCAGCGCCACTTCCATCCCGAACATCGACAGGAAATCGCGGTAGAACGGGCTGGCGAGAAAATCGGCGCGCGCGACCAGCTGGTCGGAATGGGTGACCGATCCGATCGGCATGTGGTGGCCATGGACCGACCACAGGTTGCGCCCGGCAAACAGCTGAAGATAGGCCGCGCGGGCCATTTCATGGACCCCGCTGGCGGCGATGAACCGGCCGCCGCCGGGTTCGACCCGCTCCCACACCAGCATCGCCACGTCCCACCGCTCGCGGCCAAACCGGTTGACCAGCCCGGTCAGCGCCAGATCCCAGTGCGCCGGGCTGAGCGAAGCCTCGTATATGTCCGAGACAACCGCGTTGAAATCAGCAGTTTCGATCAATCCCGCCATGCGGATTGCAGGGGTAACACCGCTCTACCCGTTTGGGTAGCGCCTGCGGCACGCCAGGCGACAAAAAGGTTGTGCAGCCGGACCTTGGGCAGCGGGCCCGCAAGCGGCATGCAACTGGAGTTCGAACGATGCGCAATTCTTGCGGTATGCTGGGCGTTCTGCTGCTGGCTGCTTGCGGCCAGGGTGCAGAGCAGGCGAGCGTGACCGAGGCCGCTGCGAGCGCCCCGGCCAGCAATTCCGCGCCAGCCGCGCCAGCCGCTCCGGTGCTCCAGGCAGACAAGGCAGCACTGGCCCAGCCCTGCCTGTTCACCAAGGAACAAGTCGCAAGTGCACTGAACCTGGCAGTTGACAGCGCTACACCTGAAACGATGGGGGACATGGCGGGCTGTACCTATCAGGGAGCCAAGGGGTCCTTGCGGCTCAACCTGATCTGGCATGATCCGGTCTATTTCGAGCAGGCCACCCAGATGACCCGGGGCAGCCGGCCAGGCGAAAAGATTGATCTGCCGGGCGATGCCGACAAGGCCTGGATGCAGTTCGATGGTCCGACCGGCGGCAACCTGCACTATTACCGCAAGAACCTGGAAGTGGAGTTGGTTCCCTTGCTGATCAGCACGCCCGGCCGCGATGCCATCCAGGCCGCCCTGCTCAAGCTGCCGCGCGTACCCTGACCGCGCGCCGCCGGTCGAAGCGGGCGAACGGTTGGTCGAGCGTCGCTTGGCGCAAGGCGACATGAATTGAAGGACTTGTCGATCAGATAGCGGCGTATTACATCTGCAATACAGCCGTTGCCAAAATCGATGAGGATCCGCCCGATGACCAAGCTTCGTTCCATGCTTGCCCTGGCCCTGCTGGCCGGAACCGCCCTGCCGCAGGCCGCGCATGCCGAAACCACCGCCACCCCCGCTGCGGCCGCCGCTGCCCTGCAAAGCGAGCATGACCGGCTGTTCGCGCTGTTCGCTGCATCGGATGAAGCCAGCCTCAAGCGCAATCCGATCTCAGCGTTGTTCCGTGGCGACATGCGCTATGCTGACCGGCTGGGCGATTTCCTGACCAAGCAATACAACGATGCCGAACGCCAGGCCGCGAAGGACGAACTGGCCCAGTTGCTGAAAATCCCCCGCACCAAGCTGAACCCTACTGACAAAATCGCCTATGACGTGTTCAAGCGCGACCGGCTGGAAACGCTGAAGGGCCTGACCCCGAAAATCCTGGCGCTGACCGAAGTGCGCCCGATCAACCACTTCTTCGGGTTCCACACCTTTTACCCGACCTTGGCCAGCGGCAAGAGCGGGATCCCGTTCGCGACGGTGCTCGACTATGAAAACAACCTCAAGCGGCATGCCGACTATGTCGCGCTGATCGACCGTTCGATCGCCAAGTTCAAGGAAGGCGAAAAGAGCGGCGTGGTCGAAACCAAAATGACGATCCGCAACGTCATTGAACAGCTGGATACCCAGCTCAAGCTCACGCCCGAAGACAGCCCTTATTGGGAGCCGATCAAGAACCTGCCGGCGAGCTTTAGCCAGGAAGACAAGGACCGCCTGACCGCACGCTACCGCGCGATGGTGGCGGGTCAGATCTATCCTGCCAATCAGCGGCTGCGCGATTACCTGCGCGACCAGTACCTGCCCAAGGCGCGTGACAGCTATGGCCTGTCGCAGATGAAGGGCGGTAAGGCGCTGTACCTGCAGCAGGTGGAAAGCACCACCACCCTGCCGCTCAAGCCCGATTACCTGCACAACCTGGGCCTGAGCGAGGTCAAGCGGATCCTGACCGAGATGGAAAAGGTCAAGGCCGAGGTCGGCTTCAAGGGTACTCTGCCCGAATTCTTCCAGTTCGTCCGCACCGATCCGCAGTTCAAACGCAAGAGCCGCGAGGAGCTGACCCAGCGCTATTACGACATCGGCAAGCTGGTCGATGAAAAGACCGCTGCGCTGTTCAAGGTGTTGCCCAAGGCGCCGCTGAAGATCAGCCCCTATGAGGAGTTCCGCGAAAAGTTCGAAGCGGGCGGTTCGTACCAGCAGGGCACGGCCGATGGCAGCCGCCCGGGCACGTTCTATTTCAACGCCTATGACCTGCCGAGCCGGACCACTCCCGGCGAAGTGACGCTGTACCTGCACGAAGGCGCGCCGGGCCACCATTTCCAGATCAGCCTGGCGCAAGAAAACGAAGCGCTGCCCGCCTTCATGCGGTTTGGCGGCAACACCGCCTATGTCGAAGGCTGGGCGCTTTATGCCGAAACGCTGGGTTACCAGATGGGGTTCTACAAGGACCCGTGGTCGCGCATGGGCACGCTCGATGACGAAATGCTGCGCGCGATGCGGCTGGTGGTCGATACCGGGATCCACTGGAAAGGCTGGAGCCGCGAGCAGGCGATCGATTACATGCTGGCCAATTCCAGCATGGGCAAGACCGACGCCACCGCCGAGGTTGAACGCTATATCGCGATCCCCAGCCAGGCATTGGCCTACAAGGTCGGCGCGCTGACCATCCAGCGGCTGCGGACCCAGGCCGAAAAGGAACTGGGCCCGAAGTTCGACATCCGCGAATTCCACCACCAGGTGCTGGGCACCGGCGCGCTGCCGCTGTCGGTGCTGGAAAGCAAGATCCAGGACTGGATCAAGGCTTCTAAGTAAGGGTCACGGGGCCAGCAGGCCAAGCCATGCCGGCCCCAACACCTCATCCGCAGCCGCACGCGCCGCGCCATCCAGCGCCGCGTGCCGACTGCGCAATTCGCGCAGGCATTTGAGCTGGTATTTGAAAGTGCCCTGTTCATAGGGCAGACCCATGGCTTGCATCCGGAACGTTTCGGCCCCGGCCTCTGCCGCCAGTTCATTGGCGCGCAGGAACGGCACATAGACCTCGCCCGCAAGCCGCACCAATTCGCGCACGAGCGGCGCGAACCCGGCTTCCCATTCGCCGTCCACCCCGCTCATGTCATCGACGTGGGCCAGCCAGCGGTAGGTATAGGGATAGTCCGCGCGCATCATCGCCTGCGGCGTGGGATCGGTGCCAAGCTGCGAGAGCTGACCGAAGATTCCGAATTCGGCCAGGCTGGGACGGGTGCCGAACAGGCAGTGGCGTTCCACCACGTGCGCTTCCAGCGCGGCCAGCACTGCGCGCGTGCTCGCTTCGATCAGCGGGAAATTTTCCGCCGTGCAGCCGACCAGCGCCATGCGGCCAACCTGCCGCGCGCGGAACTGCTCGGCAAAGGCCTGGCTGGTGGCAAGCCCCCCGCCCTTGAGGTTGTCGAAAGCCAGCCAGCGGCTCATTTGCACCTGATCGACGTCCTTTAGCCAGCGGTAGCCGAACATCGCCTTGGTCAGCCATTCGTCAGAGAAATCTTCGAGCAGGTGCGCGATAAAGGCCTGCGCCGGGTCCTCCGGCACGATCCGCCGCTCGGCATGGCGGGCCTCCAGGTCATAGATCACCGGGGTCGAATCGTTGTCGAAATGGCCATCGGGGTACTGCAGCACCGGGATCACCGGGGCGCGGACCTGACCCAGTGCGCCGCGCGTGGCTGCCCCATCCTTCCACACATGCGTCAGCCGCCGGTAACGCAGCACCGCGCGCAATTTTTGCGAATAGGGCGAACCCAGCGCGCCATAGAGTGTGTAGGTCATGTCGATTCCACCTTCCTTGCCGATCGGTCCTTGTCCCGCGCCGGTCCGTGCCCATATTGCGGTGCGGGGGCCTTTGCGGAGAATGACAGACCATGCCCCGAGCCACCATCCCCCTGTGCCTCGCCGCACTGCTCGCCGCCGCTCCCGCTTTGGCCCAGACGCCTGACGCCGCCGGGCCGCCCGCCGGCTTGCGAGACGATGGAGGAGACCGGCTGACCATCGGCTTCGGGCTGGGCGCTGCCCCCGATTACGAAGGGTCGGACGATTACCGGCTGCAGCCCGGCGGGATTCTGCAAGGGCGCGTGGCGGGGATCGAGTTCCAGATGCGCGGGCTCAACCTCTACACCGATGTGCTGCGCGATGCGCCGGGCGCGCGCACCCGGCTGGTGCTGGGCCCGGTCGCGCAAGTGCGGCTGGATCGGGGCGGCGACATCGCCGACCCACGCGTTGCCGCGCTGGGTGATCGCAAGACTGCGGTGGAACTGGGCCTGACTGCCGGGATCAGCCAGCGCGGTATCCTGATCCCGCCCGCCAGCCTGTCGTTCGATGTCACCTGGCTGCGCGATGTGGCCGGATCCCATCGCAGCCACATCATCACCCCCGCCCTGGCGCTGAGCTCTCCGGTTTCGGCGCGCGGCTTTGCCCGGTTGGGGATTTCGGCGGACTTTGTCGGCAAGGGCTTTGCGCAGAGCTATTTCGATGTCGCCCCGGGCCATGCCCTGACCCCCTATGCCACGCGCGGCGGCGGCCACAAGAGCACGGCGGGATCGCTGCTTTACACCCATGATCTGGGGGGCGAACCGCGCAAGGGCTGGGGCCTGTTCATGCTGGCCAACTACAAGCGCCTGCACGGCCAGTTCGCCCGCAGCCCGGTGGTGAGCACGGCAGGCAGCGCCAACCAGGCCTTCGCCGTGGCCGGGCTGTCCTATAGTCTCTAGGCCGGATCGCTGGGCCACCAGGGCGTTTCCGGCATGTCCGCACTGACGCTGAGCGGGAATTGAGGGCTGCGCTTTTCAAGGAACGCGGCAACGCCTTCGCGGACATCGCCCTTGGCCCCAAGCGCGATGTTGAGCGGGGCATCAACCGACAGTGCGCCCGCCGGGCCTTCCTGCGCCGAAAATTTCCACAGCATCCGCCGGGTCAGCGCCAATGCGACCGGCGAGCAGTTGGCGGCAATGTCCAACGCCAGTTCGCGGGCGCGGCTCTCGGCTTCACCGATGGCAACCACTTCGCTGACCAGCCCCGCCGCCACGGCCTCTTGCGCCGGGACCAGCGCCCCGGTCAGGCACCATTTGAGCGCGGTGGCAAGGCCAACCAGCCGCGGCAGGAACCACGCCGATCCCGCTTCGGGCACCAGCCCGCGCCGGGTGAAGACGCAACCGAACTTCGCGTTTTCTGCCGCGATCCTGATATCGCAAGGCAGGGTCAGGGTTAGCCCAACCCCCGCCGCCGAACCGTTGAAGGCAACAATCGAAGGCTTGCGGCAATTCATCATCGCCTTGATGAAATTGCTGTCGCCGCGACTGCCATCGCGTGCGCCGAAATTCTTCGCACCATCGCCGCTTTCGGTATCGAAGGCCCCGGCCCCGGCGGAAACATCTGCCCCGGCGCAGAACACCCTGCCGGTGTGGCTCAACACCACCACCCGCACGCTATCGTCCGCGTCGGCTTCTCCGAACGCCCGCACCAGTTCGCCGCCCAATTCATTGGTATAGGCGTTGAGCATCTCTGGCCGGTTGAGCCGGACCCACAGGATCGGGCCTTCACGCTCAACCAGCAGGTTCCGGTAGCTCATCTCAGCCAGCCGAAATCTGCACCGGCATCGCGGTAAAGCCGTGCAGGAACGGGCTCGCCAGCCGCGTTGGCGCAGCCTGCGGCACCACCTGCCAATTGCGGTTGAGCAGTTCCTCGATCAGCGTATCAAGCTGGATTTCCGCCAGCCGCGCGCCGACGCAGCGGTGAATGCCGTGGCCGAACCCGACATGCCGCCGGGCATTGGCGCGGGCCACATCATAGCGCTCGGCATCGGCAAACACGCTCTCATCGCGGTTGCCAGAGATATACCACAGCACGATCTTCTCGCCCGCTTTCAGGCTTTGCCCGCCCAGTTCCGCATCCTTGGTCAAGGTGCGGCGCATGTGCGTGACGGGGCTCTGCCAGCGGACAATTTCCTGCGAGGCGTTGGAAATCAGGCTGCGGTCAGCGCGCAGCCGCTCAAGCTGATCGGGGTACTTGTGCAAAGCCTCGACCAGCCCGCCCATCGAATTGCGGGTAGTGTCGTTGCCGCCAACGATCAGCAAGGCGATATTGGCGATCTTTTCGATCGCGGTCAGATTGCCCATCGCTTCGGAATGGACCATCCGGCTGAGCAGATCGTCCGCCGGGGGCTGGACGCGGCGTTCCTCCAGCAGCGCATCGAACCGGGCAAGCATGATCCCCATTTCGGCGAAGAACTTCTGGGTGTATTCCTCGGTCATCACTTCGGGTGAGACGTTGCTGGCCATGTCGGACCATTTGCGCAAGCTGTCGCGCTCCTCCCACGGGAAGTCGAGCACGATGGCCAGCATGCCAATGGTCAGCGGCACGGCCACCTGATTGACCCAGCAGAACGTCTCCCCCACCGGCAGGGCATCGAGCAGTTCCTTCGTCCGTTCGCGCACCTGCCGTTCGCGCTGCAGCATCTGGCTGGGAGTGAACGCGGCGGCAACCACCCGGCGCTGTTCGGTGTGGCGCGGCGGGTCCATCGCGATGAAGTTGGGAAACTCGCTGCCCGCCACCCCTTCGGCAATGGTGATGTTGCCAGTCTGCGAGCTGTAGGTCGCGGGATCAAGTTCAACCTGCTGGATCAGATCGTGCGTCGCGACCGACCAGTAGCCGCCATAGGGGCTGTCCGCGCGCCAGCTGACCGGAGCCTCGGCACGCAGCTGGGCAAACGGTTCGCGCCACTTGTCCTCGGTGTAGAGAGTGCTGTCGCTGACATCGACGGGGTTCAGGGCTCGGGCGGTCATGATCAGGCGTTCTCCACTTCGCGCGCTGTAACGGGCAGCGCATTGCCCTTGGCCCGGGCGCGCGCGGCACCCTTGGCCAGTTCCTTTTTGAGCGCGCGGACATAATGATCGAAATCGAGCTGGATCGTATGCCGCCGCGCCCGGTAATATTGCCCGGTGTAATAGTCCTCATCCGCCGCGATGACCCGCGTCATTTCCGCCGGATCAGGCGGCAGGTACTGCCCGGCAAGATAGGCCGCGACCAGCTTGCTCTGCTGTTCGGCAAAGTTGACCAGCGTCGGCAAGGGCTGGGCCAGCCCCATATAGAACAGGTCCGGCACCCCCGGCTGCATGATCCGCTTGTACAGCGGCGGCGGGCGATTATCGGCATCGGCCTTGAACGCCGGGTCCTTGAAGAACGGAAAGCTGATGTCATAGCCGGTCGCCCAGACGATCACGTCCACTTGTTCGCGGCTGCCATCGCTGAACACCACGCCGTCGCCGTCCAGCCGCTCGATCCCGCCCTTCATCGTCAGATCGCCCGAACCGGCGCGCAGCAGGAATTCGCCCGATACGGTGCCATGGCTTTCAAACGGGCTGATTTCGGGTTCGGGCAGGCCATAATCGCTCATCTTGCCGACCAGCTGCTTGATCATCCGCCCGCCCAGCCACTGCTTGAGCCCCTTGGGCAGCCAGGCCGGGGCCGGGTTCTTGTCGAGCGGCTGGCCTTTGTAATACTTGGGAAACACCCAGATCCCGCGCCGGGTGGAAACGAACAGTTTCTGGGCGATCGGGCGCTGCGACAGCTCACTCGCCACGTCCATCGCCGAATTGCCCATGCCCACCACCAGCACCCGCTTGCCAACGCAATCTACCGGTTCGAACGGGCTGCGATACTGGTGCGAATGGATTTGCGCGCCATCGAACGCACCCGGATATTCCGGAATGCGCGCCGCCCAGTGGTGCCCGTTGGCCACCGCCAGCGCATCGTAATGCTTTACTTCGCCGGTCGAGAGCGTGACCTGCCAGCCGCCGCTGTCCAGCCGCGTCGCATCCTCTACCCGGGTGTTGAAGCGGATGAAGGGGCGCAGGCCGAAGTGATCCACGTAATCGTGGAAATACTGCAGCAACTGCGAATGGTGCGGATAGTCGGGCCAGTCCGCCGGGACCGGATAGTCTTCAAATGCCAGCCGCCATTTCGAGGTATCGATGTGCAGGCTTTGGTAACAGGCCGACATGCCGTTGGGATTGCCATAGTACCAGGTCCCGCCAATGTCGTCTGATGCCTCATAGACGTCGAACGGGATGCCGTGATCCTTCAGCCGCTTGGCCGTGGTAAACCCGGAACACCCCGCCCCGATGATGCAGACTTTCGGCAAGGCCATCTTCGCACGCTCTCCACACGGCCCTTCTGACGGGCCTTGGCGCGGAGTATGTTTAAGCGCGCAATTAATGTCCAGCGGAGAACTGGATGCTGGACAAGTCGGTCCGCCCCGCGCATCTTCCGCGCCAACAAGATAAGACCTCCGGGGAGAACCAACGGGCTGGAGGATTTGAGACCATGGACACAACAATTGATCCGACCGCCTGGTCGGCGCTGCTGATGGGGCTGACTGCGCTGTTCGCCGGGATCGGTGCCTTGCGCAAACCCGGCGCCTGGCGGGTGATGATCGAAGAGGTTGAGAAGAGCCCGGCGCTGCAATTCGTCTGCGGCATGCTGGAACTGCTGATCGGCGGCGTGATCTACCTCGCCAACCCCTGGCTGCCGAGCGACATTCTGGCCTGCGTGCTGAAAGCCATGGGCGGGCTGATGATGATCGAAGCGCTGGCGATCCTGGGCTTTGTTGACATCTACACCCAGTTCTGGCTGCGCAGCCTTAGCCACATGCATCGCGGCTGGGCCATGACGACCGTGCTGATCGGCCTTGCGCTGTCGGTGCCTGCGCTGCTGCGGTTTCATTGATGGGTTGAAATCCTCCCCCTCTGGGGGAGGTGGCCCGGCGTAGCCGGG
>NZ_MWLM01000071.1 GCF_002198665.1 Novosphingobium sp. B 225
TCCTACACACCCCCGCCTGTGTCATATCCCAAATCAGAACAAACAGGGAACTTTTTTGACCAGCCGGAGGCTCCACCTTTGCCACAGCCTGACAATACCCCGCACCCCGCCGCCAAGGCGCTGCAGTGCAAATCGCCCCGCCCCGGCCGCCGCACCAGCCGGACCGCTTTTACCGATCTGCCGCCAGAGCCGGACGATCCCTTGCTGGGGTTTGCGCCCTATCTGCACCGGGCGCCGCGGCGCAATTCGATTACGCCGGAGCGGCAGCGGGCCTTTATTGCGGCGCTGGCGGCGACGGGGATCGTGACGCAGGCGGCGCTGCGGATCGGGGCTTCGCTGGAGGCGCTCTACCGGCTGCGCAACCAGCCGGGGGCAGAGGCTTTTTCGGCGGCATGGGAAGCGGCGATTGATCGCGGGGTGGCGCGGCTGGAGGATTGCGCGCTGGAACGGGCGATTGCGGGGGAGCAGCGGCCGATTGTGCGCCAGGGCGAGGTGGTTGGCACCTGGACGCGGCATGACAATGCGCTGCTGATGTTCCTGCTGCGCCAGCGCCGGGCGCGGCGCTGGTATAGCGAGGCGGGCAGCTATGCCGCGCTGCGCCCCGGCCACCCGGTTTACGAGCGGCTGCGGGCCGAATGGTCGGGCGATGATGAAAGCGAGGAAGACGTGCTGGCTTCGATCACCCGCATGATCGAGGACATGCGCGACCGGCGCGAGGCGAATGAGGCCTTGCTGGCGGAAGAGGATTAAAGCGAAAAGCTCTCCCGCCCGGCCAGCCGGGCGCGCCAGGCGGTGATGGCGGGGCGGCCCGCGTTGGCATCGACTTTGACCCAGGCGGCGAAATCGAGCGCGACTCCGGCGGTGATGTCGGCCAGGGTAAAGCTGCCGGTGGCAACCCATTCGCGCCCCGTCATGTGCGCTTCGAACCGGTCCAGGAAATGCAGCAGGCGGGCGCGGCCACGCTCCGCCAGTTCGGGGATCTGGGCATAGTCGTTCGGCCCCGGCAGCGCGCGGCCGACCATGCCTTTGGCGGTGTTGCGCAGCACTTCGGCAATCGCCATGAAGCATTCGCCTTCGATCCGGCTGTTCCAGCTGGCGACTTCGGCCTTGTCCAGCGCCGTGCGGCCCAGCAATGGCGGTTCGGGCTGGTGGGCTTCGGCCCAGGCGGCGATCCCGGCGTTGTCGGTCAGCACCGCTCCCCCGTCCAGCACCAGCGCGGGGACGGTGCAGGCCGGGTTGATCGCGCGGAACACCTCGCCCAGCTGCTCCTGCGTGCCGAGATCGACCTGCACCGTATCATGCGCGATCCCCTTTTCCGCCAGCACGATCCGCGCGCGGCGCGGGCTGGGGGCGCGTTGGAAATCATACAATGTGGGCATCGGCCTCTCCTTTTTGGTTGGTCCGGCGGGGCCGGAACCGGGCAACACCGGCCCGCGCCCCCGGCCCGACCACCCGTTGATCGTACCCTATGGGTGGTCGGCCCGGAGGCGCGGGCTGGTGTTGCCCCTCGCGCAGGCGGGAAGCAAGCCCTTGTGGGTGACGTTACGGAAAGGGCTTGTCCTGCTCAATTGTCATGATATACTGTAACACATAACCAGCGCCGACTCGCTCTCGGGGTGGGAGCGGGCGGCGCCATAACCGAGAGGATGCCGCCATGGCCTATGCCGATACCGCTTCCGTCACCCGCAAAACCGGGACTTTCGCCGCCGTGCTGGCGCTGGAGGCCGGGCTGGCCTTTGCGCTGATCCAGGGCTTTGCGATGAAGGAGAACATCCGGGTGCAGGACAAGATCATCGGGATCTTCATCCCCAAGGAGCCGCCCAAGACCCCGCCGCCGCCCCCGCAGCCGCAGCAGCACACCAGGACCCAGGACAAGCCCCCGCTCACCGCGCCGGAAACCCCGTTCGACAGCCTCAAGGGCGATGGCGGCCTGACTTTCCCGACCGAGGGGATCGAACAGCCCGGCACCGGCGGGATTGCCGAGGCGAAGTTCCCGCCGATCGAGGAGCCCGCGCCGCGCGCCAGCTTTGCCCCGCGCTTTGCCAAGCCGCGCGGCAACCCCGGCGCGTGGGTCTCGGCCAACGATTACCCCTCGCGCGATCTGGGTGAAGGCAACGAAGGGCTGGTCCGGTTCCGGCTGGAAGTGACCGCGCAGGGCAAAGTCGCGCAGTGCAGCGTGCTCGCCACCAGCGGCTTCCCGGGGCTTGACGCGGCGACCTGCGACAAGCTCACCCGCCGCGCCAAGTTCGACCCCGCCAGCGATGAAACCGGCGCCGCCGTCCCCGGCAGCTACACCGGCGCGGTGCGCTGGGAGATACCCGAGTAAGGCCCCCCTTACCCGGCAGCCCCGTCCGGTCAGGGCCCGACCCGGGCCGGACGGGGCGCTCCGGTATACCGCGCCCGGGGCCGGATCACTGCCCCGCCCAGCGCTTGTTCAACCGCATGCGCCGCCCAGCCGATCGAGCGGCCGACTGCGAACAGTCGCAGCGGGCTGCGCGCGGGCAGGCCCAGTTTGCGGCTGAGTACCAGCAGCGCAAAATCGATGTTGGGCAGCCGCCCGGTCGCTTCGAATACCGCGTCGCGCAGCCGGGCGAGGCGCGGGCCGGGGGCGGCGCGGCGCAGCAGGGCGGCCGCGCGCGGATCGCCGCTGGGGTAGAGCGTGTGGCCGAACCCCGGCGGGGCCTGGCCAGAGGCAAGCCAGCGATCAACCGCCTCGCCCGCGCCGACCCGCTCTGCCTCTGCCGCCAAGGCCGCCAGCGCGTTGCCCGCCCCGCCGTGGCGCGGACCGCTGAGTGCGCCCATCCCCGCCAGCAGGCAGGCCGGGAGCGAGGCCCCGGTGCTGGCCGCCACCCGCGCTGCGAAAGTCGAAGGGTTGAGTTCATGGTCCGCCAGCAGGGCCAATGCCCGCCGCAGCAGATCCGCCCCCGCATCGTCGAGCCGCCACAGCGCCGCCAGCCGCAGATGCACCGGCCCTTCTCCGCCCGCACCCAGCGCCGTCACCAGCCGCGCCACCGCGCGCACTGCGTCTTGCGCCAGCTTGTCCGCGGGGCGGCCAACCGTGGGCTTCATGTCCCCCGCCAATTCGCCCAGCGCAACAAAGGGATCGCCGGGCGGGCCACTTGCGGGGAACACCGGCCTATCGGGCAAGTCCCACAGCAGGCGGGCGGAATCTTCAAACGTGGCGTGTTCGCACCACTCTGCCGCATCGTGCCCGCGATAGATCAGGCGGCCCTGAACCACGGTGGAGATTGCCGTGTCGATCACCGGTTCGCCCCAGGCGATCGCGCTGGCCGCAATCGCGGCTGGCCGCCGCCCGCGCCGCCGCTTGGCGATCAGCGCCACCACATCATCGCCGCGATAGAGGCTGCGGCGCGAATCCGCCGGATCGGCCCGCCGCGCCACCTGCCCGCGGCTGACATAGGCGTAGAGCGTCTGCGCGCGGATGCCGAGCGCGGACAAGGCTTCGGCGCGGGTCAGCCATTCGTTCATGCTTGCGCCCCTATTCTGCCCTCTCGATCCCCGTCACCCTGAACTTGGTTCAGGGTGACGATTGTGGGGTGGGAAGGTGTGGGGCGTGAAGTCTGCGCAATCATACATTGATTATATTGATCAAGATTGTTGATTGCAATTGCCGGGTCCACCTTCGCTGCAACTGCGAAGGAGAAGGAGATTCGCCATGATCCACAACGGGCTTGATGACATTATCGTCGCCGCCACGGTGCTGTCGGATGTTGACGGTGCCGCCGGGCAACTGGTGATCCGGGGGCACAGTCTGGACGAACTGGCCGGGCGGCAAAGCTTTGAACAGGTGCTGCACCTGTTGTGGCAGGGGTTCTTCCCCGATCTGCCAGACCCCGCCGCCCTGACTGCCCGGCTGGGCACGGCGCGGGCAGAAGTCTATGCCGCCACCGCTGCACTGCTGCCGCAGCTCGCCCGGCGCCCCGTCTATGACGCAATGCGCGCCGGGGCAGCGCTGCTGGGCGATGGCACCACGCTGGACGATGCCCTGCGGCTGGCTGCCGCGCCTGCGGTGCTGACCCCGGCGCTGCTGCGCCTGCAAGCAGGGGGCACTCCCCTGCCCCCCGATCCGGCGCTGGGCCATGCGGCAGATGTGGTGCGGATGTTGGGCCGCGATGGTGGTGCGGCGGCGCTCGACACGTACTTGGTTACGGTCTGCGATCACGGGCTCAACGCCTCAACCTTTGCCGCGCGGGTGGTCGCCTCGACCCAGGCGGGGCTGATGTCGTCCGTGCTGGCCGGGCTTGGCGCGCTGAAAGGCCCGCTTCACGGCGGCGCGCCGGGTCCGATCATCACCATGCTGGATGAAATCGCGGCTGAAGGTGACGCGCGCCGCTGGCTGGAGCGCGCGGTGCATGATGGCGAACGCCTGATGGGCTTTGGCCACCGCATCTACCGCACCCGCGATCCGCGCGCCGATGCGCTGAAAGCCGCCGTGGCAAAGCTGCCCAAAAGCGCCGGACGACTGGCCTTTGCCGAAGCGGTTGAGCGTGAGGCATTGGCAGTGCTGGCCGCGCACAAGCCGGGCCGGGTGCTGCAAACCAATGTCGAATTCTACACCGCGCTGCTGCTGGAAGCGGTGGGCTTTCCAGCGGAGGCCTTTACCGCTGTTTTCGCCATGGGCCGGGTCGCGGGCTGGCTGGCCCACGCGCGCGAACAGGCCCTGACCGGTCGGCTGATCCGCCCGCAGTCGGTCTATGTGAGTGAGGAGCAGGTGGCGGCGTGAGGCTGGCTGAACCCCCTCCTCTTCAGAGGAGGGGGTTGGGGGTGGTGCGGTTCCAGCACTGCCGCTTCATGCCGCCACCACCCCCCGGCCCCCTCCTCTGAAGAGGAGGGGGAGATGTCCCGCTACCNGCGGGACATCTCCCCCTCCTCTGAAGAGGAGGGGGAGATGTCCCGCTACCCCCCGCTCGGCATCACGCGCTGCAAAAATTCGATCACCGCGCCGTTGAATTCATCGTTCTTGTCGCCCGCCACCATATGCCCGGCGCCGCGAATGTCGGCGACTTCCAGCTTGGGGATGCGGCGATAGAGATCGGCGACGCCTTCATCGTCAACGATGTCGCTTTTCATGCCGCGCACTAGCAGGGTCGGCACCCGGTCAGTCCAGTCGGCGCGGTCCATGATGTTCAGAATGCCACTTGGATCGCCGCGCATGTCCTGCATCATGCGCGGGTCCCAATGCCAGTGATAGCGCCCGTCCGCGCCCAACCGCAGGTTCTTGTGCAGTCCCGACAGATCCTTGGGCCGGGGCCGCGCGGGATTGTAGGCGGCAATCGCGTCGGCCGCCTCCTCCAGATTGGCAAAGCCCTTGGGATTGGCGCTCATGAAGGCGCGGACCTTGTTCGCGCCTTCGATCCGCATCTTGGGCACAATATCGACCAGCACCAGCGCCGCAATCTCAAGGCCGTGGGTGGCCGCGACCAGCGCGGTGATCCCGCCCAGCGAAGCCCCGACCAGAGCCAGCGGACGGTTGGCATGGCTGCTGGCGATCGCGGTCAGATCATCGGCGCGCAGTTCCATCGGATAGGAACCATCGTGCGACCAGTCGCTCTCGCCATGCCCGCGCAGGTCATAATTGATCGCGAAGTATCCGGACTGGGCCAGCTGCAGTTCGGCCTTGGCCCACGAATGCCGCGTCTGCCCGCCGCCATGCCCCAGGATCACCGTGGGCGCATGGCGCGGCCCGGCGATGTCGGCGGCGAGCGTCAGGCCTTCGCCCACGGGAATGCGGATGGTTTCGGGTTGCATCGGCGCAAGGTTGCCGATGCCGGGGCATGGGTCAACGGGAATTTTAACCGGACGATTAAAAGGGCCTCATTCGCCGCGATTGCCCCTCAGTAATCGATCAGCTCAAAGTCCTGCTTCTCGCTGCCGCAATCGGGGCAGTACCAGTCATCCGGCAGATCCTCGAACCGGGTGCCGGGGGCAATGCCTTCCTCCGGCATCCCCAGCTCTTCGTCAAAGATCAGCCCGCAGTTGAGACAGCGGTATTTGCGATAGGGTTGCATGGCTGCTCGCTCCTCAATTCACCGCAAAGCGGATCGGCACGTGTTTGGGCCCGCACACGAAATTGGAGATCGTGCGTTCGCCCGTGCCGTTCATTTCGACTGACTTGATGCGCTTGAACAGCTCTTCCCACAAGATCCGCATTTCCATCCGCGCGAGGTGTTGGCCCAGGCAGACGTGGACGCCATAGCCGAACGCGATCTGCGGGTTCGCTTCGCGGTCGATGCGGAATTCGAACGGGTCGGCCCAGACCGCCTCGTCGCGGTTGCCCGATTGGTAGCTCAGCATCAGCCAGTCGTCCTTCCTGATCTGCTGCCCGCCGATCTCGCAATCGGCCACGGCGCTGCGCATGAAGTGCTTGACCGGCACTTCCCAGCGGATCGATTCCTCGACGAAGGCGTTGATCCGTTCGGGGCTCTCCTGCAGCTGCTTCAGCAGGTGCGGCCGTTCGGCCAGCGCCCACATCGCGCCCGCGGTGGTGTTGCTGGTGGTATCGTGCCCGGCAGTCGCGGCGATGATGTAATAGCCCATCAACTGCCGGTGGTTGAGATACTCGCCATCGATTTTCGCATTGGCGATCAGGCTGTTGACCTGCGAAGTTGGATTGGCCCGGAACTTGTCGGTGACCGCCTTGAAATAGTTCTCCAGCTCCATGGTGGTTTCCCACAGGCTCTTGAGCATTTCTTCCGGGCTGAGCTGGGCGCGGGCGCGGTTGAGTTCGGGGTCGGCGTTGTTGAACAGTTCCTGCGTCAGCTTGAGCATGAACGCTTCGTCCTCTTGCGGAACCCCCAGCACCTGCATGATCACCCGCAGCGGATAGAGGAACGCCACGTCGCTGGCGAAATCGCATTCGCCATCAAAGCTGAGCATGTGATCGACGAATTCGCGCGCGATTCCCCGGATCGTTTCCTCCAGCGGGCGGATCGCCTTGGGCGTGACGTGGGGGAACACGATCCCGCGCACGTCCTTGTGTTCCTTGCCATCCAGCGAGACGAGGCTGCGGATCAGGTTGGGTTCGCCCCCGGTCAGCATCTTGACCCGGGCGGTCGATTCATGGGTGGTCAGAAACGTGCTCTTGTCCCCGTTGTGGAAGATTTCGGGCTGGCGCTCGATCTCCTTGATGTCGGCGTGGCGGCTGACCACCCAGAACGGTTCCATGTCGTCCAGCTCAGCCTTGTCGAGCGGATGCCCGGCGCGGATCGCGGCGAAGGCCTGATCCACGATCTCACGCTTGGAATAGCTGTTGGGATCGATGATCGTGCGGGCCAGGTGTTCTGAAATTGCCATGGTCTTGTCCTTTGGGTGTCCGGCTGCGGCGCCGGAGTCGGGGTGCAGGCTAGAAAACAGTTGTTATACGGTCAACAACTAAGTTATGGTGCTTGCGATGGATCAGCTCGCCAGCCCTCCCCCGCTGCGCCGGACCCAGGCCGAACGCCGCGCGCAAAGCGAGGCGCGGCTCCTGGACGCGGCGGCGCAAATCATTGCCGAGGAAGGCTATCTGGCCTGCACGCTGGACCGGGTGGGCCTGCGCGCAGGTTTTTCGCGCGGACTGGCCAGCCGCAAGTACGGATCGAAGGACGGGCTGATCGAAGCCGTGATCTGGCGGGTATCGGCCCATGTCCACGCGCAGGTGGATCAGGCGATTGCCGGGGTGGCCGATCCGCTCGATCAGGTGCTGGCACTGTTTGACCGCTTCGTCGAACTGGCGCTCAGCGATACGGCGGTGCGCGCCTATTTCGTGCTGTTCAGCGCGATGATCGCCAACCGGCTGGAAACGCGCGCGGTGTTCGATCAGGTCCAGCAGCGCTTTGGTCAGCGGATCGAGGCGCTGGTGATTGCCGCGCAGGCGGCCGGGCGAGTGCCCCCTGCCCTGCCCGCTCCGCATGCCGCTTTCATGCTCGGCTGTCTGCTCGCCGGGATTGCGATCGAAACCGTGGCGGACGATAGCGCCCAGCCTGCGCCGCACGATCCGGCCGCGCTGCGCCGCGATCTGGGCCTGATGGTGCGGCGGGCGCTGGGGGGGTAGGACGCGAGGGTAGAAACCCCTCCGTCATTTGCTTGCGCAAATGCCACCTCCCCATTTGTGCTTCGCAAAAATGGAGAGGAGTTATGTGGTCCCCAGCCACCGCGCCAAGCGCGGCACGCGCTGCACCACCAGCGCATCGAGCATGGCCACGGCGAACAGCGAAAGCGTCAGCAGCGGCAGCAGCACCATCAGCACGACCAGCACCGCAGCGATCCCGCCGATCCGTGCCCTGACCGGCGGCAAGGGCGGCGCGCCCAGGGTGGTTTCGGGCTTGCGCCGACGCCACATCACAAAGCCGCTGACCGGCAGGATCACCAGGACAATCGCCGTCAGCAGCCCGATCAGCTGGTTGAACCAGCCCAGCAGCTGCCCTTCGTGCCAGGCGATGCCATAGGCCAGCACGCGGTCGATCACGTGCTTGTTGGCCTGCCCTTCGCGGCGCAGCTCCTTGCCGGTCATGGCGTCATAGCTGATCGAAACCCGCAAGGGCCGGTTGGCCGCATCGGAGCGCACGGTCCAGTCCGCGCTGCCCTTGCGCCCGAACCGCGCCGGGCCGCCCGGCGGCGTGACCAGCACCGGAAAAGCGAGGTGCTCGGCTTTGGCCTTGGCAACCATCTCGCTCAGCCGGATCGGGGCCATTCCGCCGTGGCCCATGGCCGCGTGATTCATCGCCGTGTGGTCCATCCCCGCCATCGACGCTGCCATCGCTGCATGGTCATGTTCGGCGTGGGGATCGCCCACGGGCGTGCCGCCAATGGTCCAGTCCTGCGCGCCTTTGACCCAGCCCAGCTCTTCGCGCACCGCCTTGAACGCGCTGCCCCAGGCGTGGGCCCAGGGCAGGCCGGTGAACAGCAGCACCAGCGCCAGGCCGGAAACCCAGAATCCCCCCACCGCATGCAGATCGCGCCAGAACAGCCGCCCCTTGCCGCCCAGCCGTGGGTAGAGCACTCCCGCCAGTCCCCGGCCCCGCGGCCACCACAGGTATAGCCCCGACAGGATCAGCACGATCGCCCAGCTCGCCGCAATCTCCACCACCCAGCTGCCCGGATGGCCCAGCAGCAGCTGGCCGTGCAGCTTCTGCACCACTTCGCTGATCATCGTTTCCGGATCACGGCTGCCCAGCACACGCCCTTGCGGCGAGACGAACACGTCGCGCATCTCGCCCCCCGGCAGGGCCAGGTGCAGCATGGCCGCGTCACCCGGTTCTTCCGGCAGGCGATAGGAATGGAACGTCGCGCCCGGATAGGCCCGCAGCGCGGCCTGCAACTGCGCATCGGGCGAGAGTTCCCCCGCCACGGACAGGCCGCGATAGTGCCGTTCCTGCCAGTGATCGATCTGCGGCTTGAACAGAAACACCGCCCCGGTCAGCGCCAGCAGCAGCACCATCGGCATGACCACCAGCCCGGCATAGAAATGCCAGCGCCACTGCAGCCGATAGAGCGCAGTCGTTTGTTGATTGTCGGCCATCACACTTACCACTTCACTTTAAGATCGGCCACGAAGCTGCGCTGCGGCAGTGGGTGCGCGACGTAGGCCTGATAATTGAGCAGGTTGTCGATCCCCAGACTGAGCTGCGCCGCCGGGGTGACATCCCACGACAGCCGGGTATCGAACGTCACATATTCGCTCTGGAAGCCATAGGCCCGCCCGCGCTGCAGTCCGAACAGGTCCGAATTGGGCCGCGAGGCCGCGCGCCAGCCAAGCGACACTTTCAGCGGAGCGGCAATCCGGTAACGCAGGTTGCCATTGCTGCGCCACGCGGGAATGCGCGGGAATTGCACCCCTTCGGCGGCGGGCGCGGCTGCGTTCTTGACTGTCTTCGCGCTGATCCACGCCAGATTGGCATCAAGGTCCAGCCCCGGCAGCAAGTCCTTCGCTTCAAGGATCAGCTCCGCCCCATACTGCCGCACCCGGTCAACATTCTTGTAGCTGGAAACCACGGTGCCGAACTGGTTGAGCCCCTGAAAGCTGAAAATCGCGTCCCTGATGTTCTGATAGAACAGCGACGCCGTCAGCCGCACCGGGCCGCTGCCATAACGCAGGATCAGGTTGGCATCCTCGCTGCGTTCGGCTTTCAGGTTCGGGTCGAAGCTCTGCGGGTCGATCCCCTGCGTGATGTCGTCAAACCGGCCCTGGAACAGCTCACCCACCGTCGGGAAACGCTTGGCGCTGCCAAGGCTGAACTGGACCGCCAGATCCGGCGTGACTTGCCCCTGAAGGCTAAGCTTGGGGCTGATCGAATCGTCGCTGCGGTCCGGATAGGCATCGTCCTTGCGCGCTCCGGCATAGAGCTTGGCGATCCCGCCACCATAGGCCCGCCAGCGGTCATAGCGCAGGCCGCCAGTCAGCACCCAGTCATTGCCAAGGTCCACCGCGTCTTCCGCCCAGACGCCCCACAGGCTGGTCTTGCCATAAGTCGCGGCGCTGATGGTCGGAGCGGTTGCGGCGTTCCAGACGGTGGTGGTGAAGGTATCGGTGTTCGTCTCATAGAGATTGGCCTGCGCGCCAAAGGCCAGCTTGTGTGCGCCCAGTCGCCGTTCCAGCGCCAGATCGCCGGTGTACCAGCCGGGATTGCGCGACAGCGACTGCGTGCCCGCACCATTTGCCGCGCCGGTCAGGTAATCCTTGCTGGACCGCGCATCCCAGTGCGGGATCCAGAAGCGCGACAGGTTGAGCGCCATGTCCCAGCCCGCGAGCGGCCCGGCCAGCTTGACCCCGGCCAGATATTCGCGCCGCCGGGTCCTGGACATGGTCAGCCCGGCGGCATTCCAGGTCTTGCCGGCGAAGCTTACCTTGCCTTGCGGCACGGCGGCTCCGGTTGTGACATTGGTCAGCCATGACACCGGCTTCAGCAGATCCTGCTGCGTCCACCAGACCATGCCCAGCACACCAATCTGCCAGCCGCCGCCTGCCTCATAGCCCAGCCGCAGCCGCAACTGGTCCTGCGTCACGTCCACCGGACTCGCCGCGCCGAACACGGGCGCAGCTTCGCGCGGGTCGGCATAGGCCCCGGTTACTGCCGGGCCGGTGCCGGTGGTGGCGGAGAGCAGGTTATAGGTCATCGATTGGCCGGTATTGCGGAAATGCCGGAACGAACCGCGCGCGCTCCACTTTGAATTGGCGGGTTTCAGCGTGAACCCGCCTTCCACGCTGTAGCCGCTGAAGGTCTGGTCAAAACCATACTCCCTGAACGGCATGACCATGCCCTGCACCGTGGCATAGGCGCTGGTCTCCTTGGGCTCCTGCGTGGTGACAGAGATCACCCCGCCCATCGAATTGCCGCCATAGCGCGCCGAATAGGGGCCATAGACGATGTCGAACTGGCGCACTTCGGAAGGGCCGACCACGTTCCACTTGGGCGGATAGTCATAGCGGTTGCCCAGGAAGTTGGAGACGACAAACCCGTCCACCATCACGATCGTCCGCGCGCTTTGCACCGTGTTGGTCCCGCGCAGCGCGACCACCGCGTTGTCATCCCCGGCAAAGCGTTTGCGCACGAAGAAGTTGGGGGCATATTTCATCAGATCTTCGACATTGACCGCGTTGACCGCCTCGAAATTCTCGCGGTCCAGCGATACCGACAGGCCGCGCGGGACCACAGTAACGGGCGCATCCTTTTGCCCGACAACGATGATCATGGCATCCGCCTCCGCAGTCTCTTCGGCCAGTACGGGACAGGACAGGGCAAGCGCAGAAATGCACGCAGAAGCGCGCAGCACAGGTTTGATAGACATGGGTAATCCGCTTTGATTGCATGAACGACATGGCCCGCGCATGGCAGGCCGCGATCGGGTTCAGGCGTTAAGCGGTGGTCCGGTCTGGTACGGTGGCGGTGCGGCCAGGCCGCGGCCGACGCCCACCAATTGCGCGGCAAAGGGCCGCATGGTTGCAGGCTGGCCCGGCAATGCCGCAACAAGCACGGGCGGCGGCACATCCAGCGCGGCGGCCATGGCGGCAAAAGCGCAGGGCTGGTGCTTGTCCGGACTGTCCTTGCCCGCGCCGTGGTCCTCCAGCGGAACCACGATCTGCTGGGGCGTGCCGCTGGCATCGGCGCAGAGCGTGACGGTAATCGACCGCCCCTCGCCCGTGGCCATATAGCCCGCCGGGACCAGCGCGCGCACGGCCAGCGCCAGGGCCAGCAGCATGACCGCCAGGGCCGGGTTGTGCAGCAGGATCCGTCGCAGTGCGCGCATGGCCCATGCCCCTAGACCGCGTTGTGATTATTGTCACCACCACATTTGTCGCGCCTTGCCTTTTGCAACGATCCCAATAGCCTGCTGCCCCAGGGAAAGCAGGAGGCATGGATGGGACTGTGGCGCAATCTGACTGGCGCGGTGGCTCTGCTGCTCCTTTCCAGCCCGCTCACCGCCCAGACACCCGCGCCGACCGCTCCGGCCGAACAGACCCGCCCCGCCCAGATCCCGACCAAGGCCTTCGCCTCGTCCAGCGGGATTTCCGACATGATGCTCTCGCCCGATGGCAACCGCATCGCGGTGCGCGCCACCTTTGAAGGCAAGGTCAGCCTTGCGATCCTTGATGCCGCCAACTCTGCTGCACTGCAAAAGCTGCCTGTTGCGGCCAAGACCGAGCTTGAATGGTTCCGCTGGGCCGGGAATGACAAGATGCTGATGTCAATATCGACCACGGTGCCGTGGTTCGATGACGAGGCCAAGCTTACCCGCCTCTACTGGTTTGATATTGCCACGGGACGGATCAATATCATCGCCCGCAAGGAGCAGGGCCTGCTGGGCGATGACCTGCTCTATACCGATCCCGCCGGGCAATATGTGCTGCTGGCGATCCAGCGCACGATCTATGACTATCCGTCGGTCTGGCAGTTTCCGCTGGTGGCCGATGCGGGCAAGCAGGCCAAGCAGGTCCAGCCACAAAAGCCCGGGGTGTGGGACTGGTACGCCGACGATCAGGGCAATGTGCGCGTCGGGTTCGAAGTCATGCCCAGCCGCAAATTGCGGATCTGGTACCGGTCCAAACCGGTCGACGAACTCAAGATGATCGCCAAGCTCGACGAGAATTCGTCGGAGGATGATTACATCGACGTGCTGCAGATTTTCAGCGCCAGCGATGAAGGCTATGTGCTGAAAAAGGATGACAGCGGCCGGGTGGCGCTGCGCAAGTTCAACTATGCCACCCGCCAGGTCGGCGAAACGGTCTATGCCGCCCCCGGCTGGGACGTGACCGATGTCGATATCGATCAGGCCGGCAAAGTCACCGCCGCCTATTACACCGATGACCGCGACAAGGTGGTGTGGTTCGAACCCAAAATGAAAGCCATCCAGACCCGGCTGGAACGCGCGCTGAAAGGCAGCGACGTGTGGGTGTTTTCACGGGCGAAGGACGATTCGCGGATGCTGGTCTGGGCCGGGCATGAGGATGATCCCGGCGGAACCTATATCTACACCGCCGCCAAGGCGACGCTTGACCCCTTGGTCGTCAGCGTGCCCGAGGTTGACCGGGGCTTGCTCGCCACCCCCAGGCCGATCAGCTTTACCGCCCGCGACAAGACCGCGATCCACGGCTACCTGACCCTGCCGCGCGGGCGCACGCCCAAGGGCTTGCCGCTGGTGATCATGCCCCACGGCGGGCCATACTGGGTGCGCGACAAGCTCGAATACAACACCGAAGTGCAACTGCTCGCCAATCGCGGCTATGTCGTGCTCCAGCCCAACTTTCGCGGCAGCGAGGGCTATGGCGAGAAATTCGACGAACTGGGCCGCGGCCAGATCGGCCGGGCGATGCAGGACGATCTTGACGATGCGATGGACTGGGCCGTGGCGCAGGGAATTGCCGATCCCAAGCGGGTCTGCCTGGTCGGGGCCAGTTACGGCGGCTATGCCGCGCTGTGGGGGGTGATCCGCAACCCTGAACGCTACCGCTGCGCTGCCAGCTTTGCCGGAGTGACCGACTGGAAACGCCAGCTCAAATACTCCAGCAGCTTCCTCGCCCCCAAGGGCAAGAGCAAGTGGCGCGCACGGGTGGTGGGCGATGACACCAAGTTCGATCTCGACCTGGTTTCACCTGTGGTCCAGGCCGCGCGCCTGACCCGCCCGGTTCTGCTGACCCACGGCGATGCGGACACCACTGTCCCCTACAAGCAGTTCCGCCTGTTCCGCGATGCCACAGCCAAGACCGGCCTGGTCGAATCCGTGACTTTCGCCGAAGAGGCCCACGGCTTTGACAAGCCCGAGAATGAAACGCTGTGGTATGACCGGCTGGAAGCCTTTCTGAAAAAGCACAATCCGCCGGACTAGGCTCTGCTTGGCCGTCCCTCAATCAGCTGGGCGGAATGAACGTCTGGCTGATCGCCTGGAATTCGCCGCGCGCCTCGGCCCGGGTGCTGTGGTCCTGCAGGGCGGGATAGTCGCTCAGGCGGACGAGGTGGGCATAGGCTTCGGACAGGAACCGCACCACGCAGGCAGCGGCAATGTCATCGTGGCCTGGCGTTGCGCCATGCCACCAGTCGCCGCTGCGTGCCGCCGCTGCTTGCTCCAGCGCAGCAAGGCCGGCCGTGATCTGGCCTTCGCTGCGGGTGACAAAGGCGGGATCGAGGCGCGGCGCGAACAGCCGGGCATAGAAGAACGCAACCGCCTTGTCCGCCGTGCCCGTGGCCAGTGCGATCCGGCGCAGTGCGGCGCGGCGATCGGGCCCCGCCGCCGCGATCAGCGCGCGGTCGCGGCCGTGAAGTTCATCAAGGTGATCAAGGATCGCGCCGCTGTCGATCAGCGCTTCGCCGCTGTCCAGCACCAGACACGGCACCCGGCGCAGCGGGTTGTGCTGCACGAACCGTTCCCAATCGCCAAAAGTGGACCAGGGCAAATGCTCAAACGGGATGCCATAGCGCGTCAGGGCAATGCCGACGCGGCGGACAAAGGGGCTGTCATACTGGCCGATCAGTTGCATCCGGCCAAGCTAACCGGATCGCCGCCAAGGTCAATTACCGGTCAGAAACCCGACCAGCGCCTTGACCTTTTTCTGCCGCCACTGCGGCGTGGGCGCGACCAGCCAGTAGCCGTGGCGCGTGTCCACCGCGGCGCCGGTTTCGGCCAGCCGCCCAACCTCGATCCAGCTTTGCGCCAGCAGCGCCGGAACGCGGGCCTTGCCCATCCCGGCAACGGCGGCGGCCATGGCCTGCCCTGCATCGGTTACGCTCAGCGGCGGGCTCTCCCCCTCGCCATGCGGGGCGGGATCGCCGGGCCACGCGATCCAGCAGCCATGGCCGACCTCAACCTGCCCCGGCGCACCCAGCGCCGCGCCTTCCAGATTGCCCGGCCCTTCGGCCCAGCGCACCGCGAGATCAAGGTTCGCCTCGGTAAAATCGGCGTCTTCGTCGCTCACCATGTTGAAGCGCACTTCGGGGTTGTCAGCGCGAAACCTGGCGAGGCGCGGGGCGAGCCAGGTGGCAAAGAATTCACGCGGGGCGGCGATGGTATAGACGTGGCTTGATTGCCCCGCCTGCATCATCTGCACCGCGTCCTCGAAATGCAGGAACCCGGTGCGCAGCGCTTCCAGCCCGGCCATGGCTTCTTCGGTCAGTTCCAGCCCTTTGGGCGTGCGGCGGAACAGCACTACGCCCAGCACATCTTCCAGCGCGCGGATCTGCTGACCCACGGCGGCGGGAGTCACCGCCAGCTCGTCCGCCGCGCGCGTGAACGACAGGTGCCGCGCGGCGGCATCGAACACGCGCAGGGCGTTGAGGGGCAGATGAGTCCGCTTCATGCCGCTTCCCTATGGGGAGACGGGACTTGGGGCAAGTGGCACAAGATCCGCCCCCTGTGGGCGAGGTGGCAGGACGAAGTCCTGACGGAAGGGGAACGGGGCGCGGCCATGCCCCCTCCGCCTCGTTTCACTCGGCACCTCCCCCACAGGGGGAGGATCTGACGAAAATCACCCCGCCGTGGCAGGTGCGGCCAGCGGGAAAAACGGGATCGCCACTTCGAACATTTCGCCATTTTCGCGGCGGAAATTGTAGTGTCCGGCCATGTTGCCGTGCGGCGTGGTGAGCGGGCAGCCAGAAACGTAATCGTGGCTCTGCCCTGGGGCGAGCGTGGGCTGTTCGCCCACCACCCCGTCCCCCTCGACGTGATTGACCATGCCGCGCCCGTCGGTGATTTTCCAGAACCGGCTGATCAGCTGGACCGTCTGGTCAGAGCCGTTCTCGATCCGGATGTGGTACACCCAGAACCATTTACCCGCTTCGATCCGCGATTGCTCAGGCAGAAAATTCACCGCGACGCGCACGGTGATGCCCTGGGTTACGGCGGCGTGTTGGAACAGCTCCTTCATGGGTGCAACGGTAACGCTTCAAATCCGCCGCGACAATGCCCTTAGCGACCGATCGATTTCAGCGCCTGATCAAGATCCTCGATCAGGTCCTGCGGATCCTCCAGCCCCACGTTGAGCCGCAACATCCCTTCGGTCACGCCCATTTCCGCACGCGCTTCGGCGCTGACCGAATAGTGGGTGGTCGATGCGTTGTGGCACATCAGGCTGCGCGAATCGCCGATGTTGTTGGAAATGTCGATCAGCTTCAGCGCATCGAGCAAGGCATGGGCTTCCTTGCGGTCAGTCATTTCAAAGCTGAAGATCGAACCGCAGGCGTCCATCTGCTGCATCGCCAGTTCGTGCTGCGGGTGGCTGGGCAGGCCCGGATGGTTGATCCGGTTGACCCGGCTTTCCAGGAACTTGCCAACCTTCAGGCAATTCTCGCTCTGCCGCTTGACCCGCAGGTCCAGCGTTTCAAGGCCTTTCAGCACCACCCAGGCGTTGAACGGGGCCAGGTTCGGCCCGGTGTTGCGCTGAAACGGCAGCAGCACGTTGTTGATGAACTCCTCCGTCCCGCACACCGCCCCGGCCAGCACGCGGCCCTGCCCGTCCATCAGCTTGGTTGCCGAATAGGCGACCACATCCGCGCCGAATTCCAGCGGGCGCTGCAGCGCCGATGTGCAGAAGGCATTGTCGACCACCGTGGTGATGCCGTGCTTGCGCGCCAGATCGCAGACGAATTGCAGATCGACGATATCCATCGTCGGGTTGGCCGGCGTTTCAAAGAAGAACACCTTGGTATTGGGCTGGATCGCCGCTTCCCACTGCGCATTGTCGCGCGCGTCGATCGTGGTGCTGGTGATGCCGAACCGCGGCAGCAGGCTGTCCACCAGCCAGCGGCACGAACCGAATGCGGCGCGCGCGGCGACCACGTGATCGCCCTGGCTCAGCTGGCACAGCATCGCCGCGGTCATCGCCGCCATGCCCGATGCCTGGGCGCGGCACGCCTCTGCCCCTTCCATCATCGCGATGCGTTCTTCCAGCATGGCCACGGTGGGGTTCTGCAGGCGGGAATAGGTCATCCCCTGCGCTTCCCCGGCAAAACGGGCGGCGACGGTGGCGGCATCGTCAAACGAATAGCCCGAAGTGAGGAACAGCGCTTCGCTGGTCTCCCCCTGCTCGCTGCGCCAGGTGCCCGCACGCACGGCCTGGGTGGCAGGCCGCCAGTGCTTGGTGATCGAACGGTCGGTTCCGGTGGTGCGTTTCATGATGCGGCGGCTTTAGAAGCGCCGCGCGCAGGGGGCAAGCGTGCTCAACTGCGAAACGCGCCGTCCAGCACGGCATCCGCCACATCGCCCCGCCCCGCCATGTCGAGCACCAGCGAACCTTCGATCAGCACCAGCATGGTCCGCGCCGTCTGGTCGGGATCGGGATCGGCTTCGGGCAAGTGCGCCGAAATCCACGCAATCAGCCGATCGACAATCAGCCGCCCGGTTTCAACGTAGGCCGTCTCTCCGGCAGCGGAGGCCGCCAGGATCTGCATCCAGATCCGCATCATCGGGCGCAGATCGGGCGATCGGGTTATCCGGCCCAGCTGGGCCAGGCAGCTGCGCCGATCCGGGGCACGTCGGGCTGCAAATTGCACCTCCAGCACTTGGCCGAACATCTCCCCCAGTTCGATCAGGATCGCGGCGATAAGCTGCTGCTTGCTACCGAAATGATAGATCAGCATCCGGTCGCTGGTCCCGGCCGCCTGGGCCAGCGGGCGCAGGCTCGCGTCAGCAATGCCATGCTGCAGCACATGCCCCACCATCGCCTGCACCATCGCCTGTTTCGCGGGAACCATCACATCAACTTTCCTGTAGCACTCGCTACATAATGCCTTTATGTAGCGAGTGCTACAAACGACTCGCATCACGATGGAGGCTTAGCATGACCACGTTCGAATTGCTGTTCCTTGCCGGGGCTCTGGGCGCTGCCCTGTTCATGGCGCGGATGGCCCTGGCCCGGCCAGGCGCGGGCAACTGGGTGATTGCCGCCCTGCTGGCCGCAGCCTTTTTCGGCTATTCGCTATTCCCGATCCTGATCGAAGGGCCCACCGGATTTGTCGCCAACCATACCGTCAATCTGTGGGGCGTGCAGGTCTGGTATGATCTGGTCTTCGCGCTCGGCTGCGCTGTCTTCCTTGCCGCGCCGCGCGCGCGGCGGGTGGGCATGGCCTTTGGCCCCTGGCTGATCCCGGTCCTGTTGCTGGGCAGCATCGGCCTGTTCATGCTGCTGGCCCGGCTGTTCTGGCTGGAACAGAAAAGCGGCAGCGATGGCTGATCCCGGCGCAAGGCCGTTGCGCTAAGCCGCCCTGCCCGATAATCCCCGGGCGATGGGCGCGCGCTTTACCACCGAGCAGGATCCGGCAGACTGGTGCGCGGTCTGGGCAGTGTTCTTTCTCGCCCTGGTGTGGTGGCGGCTGGGGATCCCTTCGCAAATCTATTTTGACGAGGTTCACTACGTCAACGCCGCGCGGCGGCTGAACGAAGGGCTGCGGTTCAATCCCGAACACCCGATGCTGGGCAAATGGGTGATCGCCGAAACGATCCGCCTGTTTGGCGACCGGCCGCTGGTGTGGCGGGTGCCCAGCGCGATTGGCGGAGCGCTGGGGCTGTTCGCGTTCAGCCGGCTGGTGTGGTTTTCCACCGGCAGCCGGCGGATCACATTTGCCGCGCTGTTTCTGGTCGCGACCGACTTTCTCTGGTTCGTGCAAAGCCGGATCGCCATGCTCGACATGGTCATGGCGCTGCTGGGCATGATCGGACTGTGGCTGGCGCTGAGCGCGGTGCGGCTGCCGCAACAGGCGCGCTGGCGGCTGGCGCTCGCAGGGGTCAGTCTGGGGCTGGCGCTGGGAGCCAAATGGTCGATCGCGCCTGCGGCGATGGTGCCGGGGCTGGTCTTTGCGGGCTGGAAACTGCGCGACACCGGCTGGCGGTTCCTGTTCGCGCGCAGCGGCGGGCCGGTGCCGGGGATGACTTTGATCGAAGCCGCGCTGTGGCTGGGGCTGGTGCCGCTGTGTGCCTATTGGTTCAGCTTCTGGCCCGCGTTCCATTGGGCGCAGAACCCGGTCAATCCCTGGGATCCGCTGGGCTGGCACCGCTATATGCTGCAATTGCAGGACAGCGTGACCCGGCTGCACCCCTATCGCAGCCAATGGTATCAATGGGTCGTGAACTGGCGGGCGATCTGGTATCTGTACCAGCCAGTCGACGGGGTGCAGCGCGGCGTCCTGCTGGTCGGCAATCCGTTCACCATGCTGGCGGGGCTGCCAGCGCTCGGCTGGTGCCTGTGGGCCGGCGTGCGGCGTGCGAACTGGGCGATGCTGGGCTTTGCCGGGCTCTATCTGATCAGCCTGCTGATGTGGGCACTGTCGGGCAAGCCGATCCAGTTCTATTACCACTACCTGCTGCCCGGCACTTTCCTGATGGTCTGCCTCGCGCTGGCGCTGGACGATCTGTGGCAGCGCAAGGACAAGTGGCGCTGGCTCGCCCCGGCCGCCCTAGCGCTCAGCGCGGCGATGTTCGCCTATTTCTACCCGATCCTCTCGGCCGGTCCACTGTGCTGCGGGCGGCCAAGTTATACGCAGTGGATGTGGCTGGACAGCTGGCGCTGAAGCTGGATATTGAGTTTCAAACAGGAGACTCAATACCCATGACCGATATGTTCGCGCCGCTCGGCCTGGCGCATGGCCCGGCAATGACCAACCGCTTCATGCTCGCCCCGCTGACCAACCTGCAGAGCAACCCCGACGGCACGCTGAGCGATGACGAAATCAACTGGCTGGTCAAACGCGCCGAAGGCGGGTTCGGTCTGGTGATGACCGCCGCCGCTTTCGTCGATCCGCAGGGGATCGGCTTTCCCGGCCAGCTCGGCATCGCCTCGGACGACCATCTGCCCGGGCTGACCCGGCTGGCCCAGGCGCTGCGGGCGAAGGGCGCGCTCAGCTCGGTCCAGCTGCATCACGCCGGAATCCGCAGCCCCAAGGAGATCGTCGGCACCCCGGTCGGGCCGTTCGCCGATGCCGAAACCGGCGCGCGGGCCCTGACCAGTGCCGAGGTCGAGCAGCTGCGCGACAGCTTCATCGCCGCCGCCGTGCGGGCCGAACGCGCCGGGTTTGACGGGGCCGAGATTCACGGCGCGCACGGCTATGTGCTGGCGCAGTTCCTCGATGCTGAAAACAACACCCGCGATGATGGCTGGGGCGGCGACTATGCAGGCCGCACCCGGATCATCCGCGAAGTGATCGACGTGGTGCGCGCGGCGACCGGCCCGCAGTTCCAGCTTGGCCTGCGCCTGTCACCTGAACGGTTCGGCATCCAGCTGGGCGAAGCCAAGCGCTTCGCCGAAGAGGTGATGACCGCTGGCCAACTCGACTATCTCGACATGTCGCTGTGGGACTGCTTCAAGCTACCGAACGAGGAAGAGTTCGCCGACCGGCCGCTGATCGAACATTTTACCGCGCTGGAGCGCGGGGCAACCCGGCTGGGCGTGGCCGGCAAGATCATGGACGCGGCCAGGGTGCGCGATTGCCTTGCCGCAGGGGCCGATTTCGTCCTGCTGGGGCGCGGCGCGATCCTGCACCACGATTTCCCGGCACAGGCCAAGGCCGATCCCGCCTTCGCCAGCGCCCCCACCCCCGTGACGCGCGCCCATCTGCTGACCGAAGGGCTCGGGCCGAAATTCGTCGATTACATGGCGACGTGGAAGGGCTTCGTGGCGGGGTAAGCTTGCCGGGGCAAGTGCTTCAGTACTTGCCCCAAACGAACTTGCTCGACAGCGCAAAGTTCCACACCGAACCCAGCACGATCCCGACGATTGCCGCCGGATATTCGTGGAACCCGATCCGCACCAGCGCGGTGGCTGCGCCGATGTTGGCAAGCAGGCCGAACGAACAGGTCAGCGCAAATCGCGCCCAGCCCGACATCAGCGGCCCGAACCCGCGCAGCCGCTTGTCGGAATAGGTCAGCTCATTGTTGAGCACGAAGTTGAACGTCATCGCCACCACCGCCGCCGTGGTCTGGCCAACGATGAACGCGGCTTCCTTGGGGTAATGGGTGACGAGGAATTTGGCCCCGAACAGGTTGAGCACAATGGCCAGCACGGTCATGTGCACCACCACGCCCAGCGCGCCAATCGTGCCGAACAGGGCGAAGCGCGTGGGGATGATCCGCCCCAGCCACTTGTCATAAAGCCCGACCAGGAATTCAAACACCACGGTGCGGTCCAGTTTGCTTTCACCCTCCGCCCGCGCCGCGAAATTCATCGGCACTTCCTTGATCCGCAGCGGCGCTTCGACCGTGGCGAGAATATCGAGCAGGATCTTGAAACCCACGCCCGACAGGCGGTGCGCATCGGCGCGCAGCACATCGGTGCGCAGCATGAAATAGCCGCTCATCGGATCGCTCAGTTCAACGCCGGTGACTTTGTTGGCGATGCGGTTGGCGATGCCAGATGCCTTGACCCGGTCAGGCCGGCCCCAGGCTTCGGTGCTGGCCCCTTCGGCAAAGCGGCTGGCATAGGACAGATCGTATTCCCCGCTTTCAACCGCAGCCAGCATCTGCGGCAGCAGTGCGGGATCATGCTGGTGATCGGCGTCCATCACCGCCACCACCGGGGCAGAGGTGGCGCACATCCCTTCGATTGCGGCAGAGGACAGCCCGCGCCGCCCGATCCGCTGGATCACCCGCACCCGGCTGTCTTCGCGGCCCAGCGCGCGGGCTTCGTCGGCGGTGCCATCGGGGCTGTTATCGTCCACGACGATCACTTCCCAGGCGATCCCCGCCAGCGCTTCATCCAGCCGCTGGACCATGCCGCGCACATTGCCGCGTTCGTTGTAGGTCGGCAAAACGATGCCGAGTTGGAGCGGTGCAGTCATCCGGCGGCCCTTAGCTTTGTTTCCGTATCATCCGGTTAAGCGCGGACCCTTACAGGCGCGCGAGCACCGCGTCACCAATTTCCGCCGTGCCCTGGCTGCCGCCCAGATCACCGCCCTTGATCCCGTCGGCCAAAGCCTGGGCCACCGCCGCCTCGATCCGCGCGGCCTGCGCTTCAAGGCCGAACGAATGGCGCAGCAGCATCGCGGCAGACAGGATCGTCGCCATCGGGTTGGCCTTGCCCTGCCCGGCGATGTCCGGCGCAGAGCCATGGATCGGCTCGTACAGCCCCTTGGTCCCCACTGCCATGCTGGCCGAAGCCAGCAGACCGATCGAGCCCACGCACATGCTGGCCTGATCAGAAAGAATGTCACCAAACAGATTGCCGGTGACGATCACGTCAAACTGGCCGGGATTCTTGACCAGCTGCATCGCCGCGTTGTCGACGTACATGTGGCTGAGCTCGACATCGGGGTATTCGCGCGCAACCTCGATCATCACGTCGCGCCACAGCTGCGATGTTTCGAGCACATTGGCCTTGTCGACCGAGCACAGCCGCCCTTTGCGGCCCTGCGCGGCCTTGAAGCCAACATGCGCGATCCGGGCCACTTCGTCTTCGGCATAGGACATCATGTCCCAGCCCTGACGGCGGCCATCGGGCAGCGTGCGGATGCCCTTTTCGCCAAAGTACACGTCGCCATTCAGCTCGCGCACGATCAGCAGGTCGATCGCGCGGGCCACTTCGGGGCGCAGGCTGGTCAGGTCTTCCAGACCCTTGAACACGGTCGCGGGGCGCAGGTTGGCAAATAGGCCCAGTTCCTTGCGCAGGCCCAGAATCGCCTGTTCGGGGCGCAGGTGCCGTTCCAGATGGTCGCAATCGAAATCGCCGACCGCGCCGAACAGGATCGCATCGCAGGCGCGGGCCACTTCCAGCGTTTCAGGCGGCAGCGGGTGGCCGTGGCGCTTGTAGGCAACGCCGCCAACATCGCCTTCCAGCAGCACCAGCCCCGGCAGATCGAGCGCTTCAAGCACCCGCACGGCTTCGCGCGTCACTTCGGGACCGATGCCGTCACCGGCGAAAACCGCAACCTTCATGCCAAGTTCCCTGTCAGATAATCCGGGCCAGCCGCTCCCGCAGCATGGCGCGCGCCCCCATAACATCGCCGCGCCGATCGGCAAGCGGATAGCGCGCTATTCTGGGGCCCATCGCGTCGAAGGCGGCAAGCTGCATGTTCAGATCGTCCCCGCCGGCGCGGAGCTGTTCGCCATAACCCAGCTCGCGCAGCAGCAGCCCTTCATAATCGATCAGCCCCGGCAGCCACCCCCGCGCCGAGGGCGCATGGCACACCGCATCGAGCAGCCCCGACAGCGCCGGGTAGAGCGCGGGGAACGGCTGGCGTTCGGGCAAGGCAGAGGCAGTCAATGCAGTGATCCAGCCGATCGCGGCGGCGGGCAGCGGCTCGTTCAGCCACGGACCGCGGCTCTGGGTCAATTCCAGCCGGGCAAAGGGCAGCTGGCTGTCGCTCTTGCTGCGCAATTCGGCTTCGACCGCATTGCCGGGGATCAGCACCGGCCGCAGCTGCCGCCCCCGCCCGCCCGCGACATAGCCCGCGACCATGCCGTGCTCGGCCGTCATCAGCCGCACAATCGCCGCCGTCTCGCCATGCGCGCGGACGGAGCAGACAATGGCTGGGGCGCGCAGATGCATGGTCTGCGTGTGGCGGGAATTGAGAGAGGGTTCAAGCGCCCGCGCGATTGGGGCACTTGTACGCGCTGCGCGCTACTTCTTCGCTTTCGCCGCCAAAGCCGCCTCAAGCGCGGCCACGCGCTCCATCAGCTTTTCGTTTTCTTCCCGGGCCTTGGCGGCCATGGCTTTGACAGTGTCGAATTCTTCACGCGACACAAAGTCCAGCCCGCCCATCCGTTCCTTCAGCCTTTCACGCGCGGCATCACGCGCTTCACGGCCCATTCCGGCCATGGTGCCAGCCGCACTGTTCACAAGTTTGGCGAGATCGGCGAGCAGGGGGTTTTCGCTTTGCATGGCCGCGATGTGGCGCTGATCGCGCGCACGTTCAAGCCCCTATTTGAACTCGACCGAACTGACCGCTCCGGAATTCTGCGCGCCGTCCGCATCGGGGTTGGCCTGCAGGAACTGCCAGTTGAGCACGGTCGCGAACAGCACCCAGCCCAGGTAAGGCAGCATCAGCGCTGCGGCCAGCGGGCGGACCTTGTTGAACACCACCACGGTGGCCAGCACCGCCACGTCCAGCACCAGCAGCAGCACCAAGGCCCCGGTGATCTGGTGCGCACCAAAGAACAGCGGCGACCAGGCCAGGTTGAGCAGCAATTGCACCACGAACAAGCCAATCGCGAGGCCCCGCTGCGCTGCGCCGCGCGCGGTGATGACCATGGCGAGCGCCAGCCCGATCAGCACGTAGAGGATCGACCAGACGATCCCGAACGTCGCGGGCGGCGGATAGAGCGAAGGCTTGACCAGATCCAGGAACCACGGATTGCCCGCCGTCGATCCCGCCACCGCGCCGGAAAAGAACCCCAGCAGCAGCACCCCCGGCACCGTAAACAGCGACCAGCGCAGCAGCGAGGCGCGCAATTGCGCGGGCGAGGCAAGCTCAGTCATGCAGGGGGACCTCGATTCGGATTGCGACCATTGCCGGGATGATGGCAAGCTGCGCGGAGGCTGGCAATGCCTGTCCCTCAATCCTCCCCCCATGGGGGAGGTGACAGCCCTGCAAAGGGCTGGCGGAGGGGGCATGCGTGAAGCCTGGATGCCCCCTCCGACCCGCTGCGCGGGCCACCTCCCCCAAAGGGGGAGGATTTTCAGCCCCGCCGCGCGGCGATCAGGAATTCGACATTGCCTTCCGGCCCCTTGATCGGGCTTTCGACAATCCCCTGCACCGACCAGCCCAGTCCTTCGATCCAGCTGCGCACTTCATCGCAAACGCGCGCGTGGAGCGCGGGATCGCGCACCACCCCGCCCTTGCCCACTTCGGCCCGGCCGACTTCGAACTGCGGTTTGATCAATGCGACCAGCTGGCACGGCGTGGCGGCCAGACGCAGCGGCACGCCCAGCACCTTGGCCAGCGCAATGAAGCTCGCATCGCAGACCACCCATGAACACGGCGCGTCGATCTGCTCCGGCGTGAGCACGCGGGCGCTGGTCTGTTCCAGCACGGTCACGCGGCTGTCCTGCCGCAGCTTCCACGCCAGCTGGTTGGTGCCCGAATCGACCGCGAACACGTGGCTTGCGCCTTTGCTGAGCAGGACATCGGTGAAGCCGCCGGTCGAACTGCCGATATCCATCGCGGTCACGCCGGCCGGATCAAGCCCGAAGTGGTCAATCGCATGCGCCAGCTTGATCCCGCCGCGCGAAACCCACGGATGGTCGCGCCCGCGCAGTTCCAGCGGAGCATCGGCGGGAAGCGCCTGTCCGGGCTTGGCGATCTTGCTTTCGCCGCTGAACACCAGCCCGGCCAGCACCATCGCAGCAGCGCGGGTGCGGCTTTCCACCAGCCCGCGATCGACCAGCATCTGATCAACCCGGGTCTTGCCCGCTTTGGCCTTTGGAGGATTGTTCATCTGCGTCCGGGACTTGTGAAGCGGCCCGCCTCATTCCATAGGAGGATCATGAAGGCAATCACGGGTTTGGAATGGCCATGGTATCTGGCCCTGGCCAGTGCAGGGCTGGCGCTGCTCGGTTCGTGCAGCGCACCGCCGCCGCCTGCGCCGATCCGCGCGCCCGATCCCGTGCCGATGCCCAGCCCCGGACCCCAGCCTGCACCGCTGCCCGTAACCAAGGACTGGCGCAATATCATGCCGCCGCCGGGGACCTGGCGTTGGGCCATGATCCAGGGCAAATCGACCGCTGAATTCGTGGGTGCCAGCGGCTCTCCGATCGCCAACCTGACTTGCGATCGCACAAGCGCACAAGTGCTGTTGGGGCGGCTTGGCATCACCAATGGGCAAGTGGCGATGGGGGTGACCACCACCGGCGGCGGCAACCGGCCGCTGCTGTCCAACCCGCTGGCAGGCGGTCCGGGCTGGATCGTTACCGCGATTCCGGCGCGGGACCGGGTGCTGGATGCCATAGCCTTTTCGCGCGGAAGGTTCCTGCTCGACGTGGCGGGATTGCCCAGCCTGGCCTTGCCAAGCTGGCCCGAAGTCAGCCGCGTGATCGAGGATTGCCGGTAGCTGGGGATAACCCGCCCGCACCCGGTCGGAAGGCGCAGATTTTGACGCCTAAAAAAATCTTTGCAAGACTTGTTGTGCAGCGCAAAATGATTCACACCTAGGGGCAAGGACGAGGCAGCAAGTGCCGCCCCGCCCCAGCTTCCGAGAGGGAGCGACTTTGGCTTCAACAGCGCGAAAGGAGGTGACCGATGTCTCATGGTTCAGCAGGGAGGTCGGTAATCCGCAGCGCGAGGCATTATCGCTGAATTTCGATTAAGCGATAAAGGCTTCGTGAGCGGCGCTTCCGGCCGCTGACCATGCGAAGGGCGGTTCCCGGTTTGCCGGGGCCGCCCTTCTCATTTGTGGCCCGCACTCACCACCCCAGGGTCAGTTCCTCGATCACCGGCTTGACCGATTGCACTTTGGGATCGGCGGAGGACAGGATCGTATCACCGCTGATTCCGTCGGGATAATTCTTGGTCACGCTCGGCCCGAACCGGATCGACAGGCTGCAACCGCCCGGCAGTTTCTGCAGCTTGCCTCTGGCCATGTCGTTGACATAGCCGCCATAGTCCCAATCGAACCCATAGAGCTTGAACGGCTTGCCGTTGAGCTGCTGGACCTTGGCCATGCTGTCACCCAGCCGCAGCCCGCCCGCGCTCCAGCGCGAGGAGTCGGTGATCCGCACGTCCGAAACCGTGCGATATTTATCGTCGGTCAGGATCAGTTCCAGCCGCCGGACCGGATCCTTGTCCCACAGGATGATCCCGTTCAGCTCGGTTCCTTCCGGCCCCGGGATCTTGCTCAGCAGCGCGGCCGCGCCGAACCGTTTGCGGACCGTGGTCCATGTGTCCTTGGGGCCAACCGGCAAGGAACAGGTCACCGCCTGCGCGGCGGGCTTGGCCGGGGCGGCCAGCGCGGGGGCGGCGATCAGGGCAAGCAGGGCAAGGCAGGCATAACGGGCCATCAGGCAATCTCCGGGCTGAATCTGGGCCGCCACCATGCCCCCCCTTGGCCTTTGCGGCAATTGGCCCTATCAACACAGGACAATAAATGTTGGTTCGTTTATTTCATTTATATTGCTATTGACGTAATTATCGTTCAAGGACCCCGCTTCATACCCAAAGGGAATCGCCTGCCATGTCTGCCTCACTGTCCTTCACCCATCTGCCCCACCCCGCCCCGACGGCGGCGGAGGTACGCGCGGCGGTGCTGGCCAATCCGGGGTTCGGCAGCACCTTTACCGATCACATGGTCTCGATCGAATGGAGCGAAGATGCCAACGGTATTGGGGGCTGGCACGATGCCCAGGTCCTGCCCTATGGCCCGATCGCGCTCGATCCGGCGGCTTCGGTGCTGCATTATGCGCAGGAAATCTTTGAAGGACTGAAGGCCTATCGCCACCCCGATGGTTCGATGGCGCTGTTCCGCCCCGATGCCAACGCCCGCCGCTTCAACGCTTCGGCGCAGCGGCTGGCCATGCCCGAACTACCGGAAGACCTGTTTGTCGAAGCGATCCAGCAGCTGGTCCGCGCCGACAAGGACTGGTTCCCGACTGTGGAAGGCGGCTCGCTCTACCTGCGCCCGTTCATGATCGCGACCGAGGCGTTCCTGGGCGTGCGCCCGGCCAAGCAGTACAAGTTTCTGGTGATCGCCAGCCCGGCCGGGAACTATTTCAAAAGCGGCGCTCCGGCGGTGTCGATCTGGGTGTCGGACTATACCCGCGCGGCCCCCGGCGGCACCGGCGCGGCCAAGTGCGGCGGCAACTATGCCGCCAGCCTGGTCCCGACGGCCGAGGCATTCGCACTCGGCCACGATCAGGTGCTGTTCCTGGATGCCGCCGAACACAAGTGGATCGAGGAACTGGGCGGCATGAACCTGTTCTTCGCGTTCGAAGACGGCAGCCTGATCACCCCGGCGCTGACCGGCACGATCCTGCCCGGCATCACCCGCGACAGCCTGTTGACGCTGGCGCGCGAAGAAGGGCTGACCGTGAGCGAGGAACGCTATAGTCTGGACCAGTGGCGCGCCGATGCGGCATCGGGCAAGCTGATCGAGGCCTTTGCCTGCGGCACCGCCGCCGTAGTCACCCCGGTCGGCAAAGTTGCGGACCGCAGCGGCGAGTTTACTATCGGTACGGGCGGCCCCGGCCAGCTGACCGGCAAGCTCAAGGCCCGCCTGACCGCAATCCAGCGCGGCGAGGAGCCGGATGCGCATGGGTGGGTTTCCGTACTGGACTAAGCCTGACGCGGGGCGCATCAAACGATGATGCATCCGCTTGATCGCCGCCGCTTTCTGTCTGCCACCGGCGCCGCTTTCGGCGCGCTGACTCTGGCGGGCTGCGGCGGCGGTGGATCGGGTTCGGGCGGAAGTTCGCCCGGCCCCACCCCCAGCCCCGG
>NZ_MWLM01000072.1 GCF_002198665.1 Novosphingobium sp. B 225
CCCGATGTTATCCATTACCCGCCAGCGTCCTTCTGCCATTTGGCCAATTGAAAGACGTTCATAGGCTTGGCGGGTTAAGATCGCTTAAATAGGCATAGCCGCTTACTAAACCAGCGCGAACAGCCGCCCGGCCAAAAAGCCCATCGCCACCGAGATCGCCACGGCGAGCAGGCCATAGAAAAAGCCATAGTCATCCGCGAATTCAGCTGTGGCGCGTTCAAACCCGGTCTTCTTCACCTCTACCCTGCTAAGCGCGGAAGCGACCACGCGGCCGCGGGTGATCGCGAAGGTTTCAGCCGTATAAGTGCCGATCTGAACGCTGGATGGCAGTGCAATACGCGCCTGGTAGAGCACCTGCTCGCTCACTTTCACGCCCTTGGGATCATCCTTGTAGAGCCCGTTTCGGCGCATCAGATCAACCAGCCCGGCGGAAAACCGCGCCTGCTCTTTCGGATCATAAGCTCCCACCGGGGACAGCTGCAGCCAGTTCAACCCCAGTTCGTAAATCGCGGCGGTCTTGTCATCGACCATTTTTTCAATCGGACGGGACGAGGCCACTGCGAAAAAGCTGGGTGCGCTGCGGAATTCGGTGCTGGCGGCATTGACCCAGATCCCGACGATCCGCTGCTTTTCGCGCAAGGTGATCGATTGGGTTGGCCCCTTGAGCACGACGACAATATCATAGTCCTGGCCGGCGCGCTGACCTTCCGGCGTCAGGATTGCCCCGAACAACAACAGTTCCGCACCGCGAAATCCCTGCCGCACCTGCACTTCGTGCTGCGAAATCTCAGGAACCAGAATTGGATCCCGCGCACCGGTGAGGAACAGCAGCGCCAAAAGAAGCAGCAAAGCCCTCATAACAGCGTCACCGTGTAAATCTCGTCCGGGCGCCAGCCCAGCCCCAGCGCCATCCGCGCCGCGATCACCAGCACGATGGCCGCCAGGATGAACCGCAGCCGCTCCGCCGGAACCTTTTGTGCCAGCTGCGCGCCGATCTGCGCACCCGATACCGAACCGATCAGCAGCAGCACCGCCAGCACGATGTCCACCGCCTTGGTGGTCAGCGAATGCATCATGGTTGTGGCCATGGTCACGAACAGGATCTGGAACAGCGACGTCCCGACTACGACGTTGGCGCTCATCCCAAGGATATAAAGCATTGCCGGGACCAGCACGAAGCCGCCACCGATCCCCATCAGCATCGTGAGAATGCCGGTAAACACCCCAAGCAAAAGCGGGGCAAGAGGCGAGATGTAGAGCCCCGAGCGATAGAACCGCCAGCGCAGCGGCAGACTGGCGACCATCGGGTGGTGGCGGCGTTTGCGCGCGGGCAACGATACGCCGGTCTTCTGGGCCTGCAACGCCTGCCAGCTTTCGCGAGCCATGATCGTGCCGATCGAGCCGAGCAGCACAACGTAGAGCACGTTGATCACCACATCGATTTGCCCCAGCTCCTGCAGCACCCGGAACAGCCCGGCGCCCAGCAGGGTTCCGATCAGCCCGCCCGCCACCATGACCCCGCCCATCTGGTAATCGACCCCGCTGCGCTTCGAGTGCGCGAAAACGCCTGAAACGCTGGCTCCGGTCACCTGGCTGGCGGCGCTGGCAGCAGCAACGGTGGGGGGGATGCCATAGAAAATCATCAGGGGCGTGGTCAGGAACCCGCCGCCCACGCCAAACATGCCTGAAAGGATCCCCGTCAACGCCCCAAGCGCGACGATCACCAGGCCGTTCACCGACAGGTTGGCGATGGGCAGATAGACGTCCATGTAGCGATTTGGCCTAGCCCAGCGCGGCGCCCGGGGAAAGCGAAAGCGCCTAAAAACCTGCGGAAATGGTCAAAGCCGGTCCGTTGTCCGGTGCGGCGCTGCCCGCCAGACGGAACCGCCAATCCGCTGAAAGCCGTCCACCCCCGGCACCCAGCGGGAAACCAAGCGTTGCCCCGGGCCCGGCATCGAGCCGACTGGCGCCCTTTTGCACCCCGCCCCACAATCCGCCGCCTACCCGCAATTCCGCCGGACCGAACCGCGCCACCGGGCGCTCAACCCGCAGCTGCCCATCGGCAAAAGGCGTAGCAAACTTTCCGCCAACATAGCCCGCTGCGCCATAGCTTTCCGCCCTGAACTGTCCCGGCAGCGGCACTGGGGCGAATTCACTGACCAGCATCGCGGCAGGTCGCAGCACTGTGCCGCCGGCCAGCCGGGTCACGCGCAGTTCGGCCATGGCGGCAACCGGCAAACCGGGGATCGGACGAAGCGAGAGTCCGGCAGCGGCCTCTTCATCATGCGGGCTGCGCGCCGCGCTGCTGACCCGCAGGTACGCCTTGGGCCGCAGTGAGCTCGCCGGTGCAAGCGAATACCGGATCACCGCGCCTGCCTGGCTGGCACCGTAGCTGGCCGGAGCACCGCCAAGCGGCCCTGCTCCGCTGCCGCCGCGGCGCAACAGCAACCAGGCGTCACCTGACCAGCGCCCGCCATCCGCCTGCGCCTTGGGTTTGGGCTTGGGCGGCGCCGCGCGAGCTTCAGGCGTGGCCTCGGGCGGCAGTGGCAATTGCGCCAGCGCGGCTAACCAGAGCAGCTGGTGCCCACCCGCCAACCGGGGCTTGCCGCGAAACGGGTTGGGCGCTTCTGGCTCAGCAATCGGATCGACCCGCGGACTGGGTTCGGCAATCGGTGCCAACACCACTGGCGGTAGATCAGCGGCGGCAGGGGATGATGCAGGGGTGGGCGTTGATGCCGCTGCGGTTCCAACGGGTGCTGCGCCCAGCAACTCCCTTGCCGCAAGGTTCTGCCCTGCCGAGGAGGGGAGCGCTGCGGCGTTCGCCAGACTGTCACCCTGATCAGGTACTGAACTGCTTACAGCCGCTTGAACCTGCGCGGCATCGCCGGGTTTGGTATCGGCAGCCTCAAGCAGCATCGCCCGCGCACCAATCCAGCTTGCCAGCAACAGCGCAAGGCTCAGCACCGGTTGACCTCTGGTGACGACGCGCTTCATGCGTTGACCCTGCGCAGCGGCAGCGCGGCGGCATGGGCACTTGCCGGGTGGGCCGCATGCTCGGTCTTGTCCCATACCACCCGCGCCCCGGCCAACGAGCGCAGATAGGCGACCAGCGCGCGGCGTCCCGCCATGATCGCGATGACATTGCCGACCGGAATACGAAGCACCGCCAATACGCCTTCGGCTGGACCATATTCACGCGCGGTGAATGCGGCACGGCTGACAGCGCGCCAGATGAACCCGGCAAAGCTGATCGCGACCATCGCCTTGACCGGCGCAGACAGTGGCAAAACCGCGTGATAGCCAAAGCCCCTTTCGGCGATCATCAGCACTGCATCGATTGCGAGCAACAGATAGGCTGCGCAGAGCACCAGCGCCGTCAGCGGACCGCGCCGGTCGCGGATCGCCATCCACAATTCGACCGGGCGCGATGTCCAGCCTTGGCGGTCCCAACTCTGAAAGGCAATTCCGTGCACCCAGCGGGTCTTCTGCCGTACGGCAGCGTCAAGCGTGGCGGGAAAATAGCTTCCGGTTGCGACCAGTGCACCATCCGCATCGCGCAAACGCAGAAAGGCGCTGCCCCGCCCTTCACGGGACAGTTCGATCCCCAATTCATAATCTTCAGTCAGGCATTCGGGCGAGAACGGTCCATGGCTTGCTTCATCGCCGCGACGTTCAGCCAACCGTTGCAGCGCACCGCGGGCAAAGCCGCAACCGACCCCAGCAGCCGGGAGCGGTGCACCAAGCGCATTGCGCACGACCAGCGCCTTGGCATGGCTTTCCGTAAATTCATCTGCGTAATGCCCGCCGATCCAGCGGGCCTGGGGTTGGATCGCCGGGCGAACCGGCAATTGTACAAAATCAACCGCCCCCAACGCCGCATCGATCGCTTGCAGGGCGGCAGGGTGGACCATGTCTTCCGCGTCCTGCAGCAGCACCCCGCGAAACCGCATGGCATTGCGCGCTTCGTCATCGCACAGCGCACGGTAGAGCCGGTTGAGGCAATCGGCCTTGGTGGTTGGGCCCCTGGCACCATGCACCACCAGCCGCACGCGGGGATCGCAGCCAGCACCCTCCATCGCAGCGGCAAGGGTAGCGGCATCGTTGGCATAGCATCCAACATAAAGCCGCAAATCGCGCTGCGGCCAGGCATCCAGCGCATGCGCGATGGTGGTCGCAATCACACCTGCTTCGCGGTAAGCCGGGATCAGTACAGCGAGCGGCCCGGACAAGGGGTCACGGCCATAGCCTTGCGGCAAACGCTGCGTCGACGCGCGGCCTGTTGCCCGCAGCCACAGCCAGGCAAGATCAATCGCCAGCTCATCGGCGAGACCAAGTACAAACCAGAATGCCGCAAAGATCAGCAGCTCACGCTCGCACATGGCAAGCGCAGACACCAACTGCCCGATCAAAGCCTGATCCATTCTGGCGAGAGCCCCCGTTCCGCACCCTCTTGAATAGGAAGCCTAGTCGCCTTGCCGGAGCGTGGCAACGCGCAACATTCAAAATGGTAAAAAGATCACAACTTACCGGATATTTCAGACCCCAATCGGGAACGGCAGCAACTGCTGGCCGACGCTTTTGGCTGCGGAATCGAGCCGGGTGCTGGCGTTGATCCCGCCCGGCAGCGCCCCGCCCAGAACCACGTTGATCGCGTGGATTCCGGGCAAGTCATAGATCGTGATTTCGGCCTTGGCGGGATCGGCGAACAGGTGCGCGAACCACTGCGCCAGCGCCGCCGGGGTCAAGGCGGCGCGGATCGCGGGCAAGTGGGCCGGATTGCGGGCGATAACGCCGACGTTGACCGTCTCGCCCTTTTCCCCGCTGCGGGTGAAGGCGATCTGTTCCAGCGGCACCGGCGTGCCGGTGGTAGCAGGTGCAGGCGGTGCGGGCGGGCGGCTGCCGATGAGCAGTGGCACTCCCGCCGGACCCTGATCCGGGCAAGGCCGCGCGAACCCGTCCAGATCGACCAGGGCCGTCACACTTTCGCGCGGGATCAGGAACGCGACCATGTGCAGCACCGGGGCGATCCCGCCGAACGGCACGATGCTGGTCCCCGGCGCCATCCCGCACAGCTGCGTGTGCAGTTCATAGGCAAAGATCCCCGCGCTCTGCTGGCTTTCGAAATCGGCGCTGATTTTCAGCAGCACTTCCATCACACTGTCAGGATCGGGCGCCCGCGCGCCGACGCTTTCGCCCGCACCGATCAGCACCGTGTCCTTGCTGAGGAACCCCGGCATGTTGCGATCCCGCAGCAGCGCCGCCCCACGCGCAAAATGCGCCTCCGCCTGCTTGTTCGCCTTGGCAATCGCGCGCGGGCCGATCACCGGCTGATAACTGGTGACCCGCCAGCCGGAATCGAAGGTCGCGCAGACTTTCAGCGTGGGGGTGCGCGGATGGCCCTTCATCCCCGTTACCAGCACCCGGTCCTTGCCCTGCTGGGTCATGGTCACCGAAGTGAAATCGCAAACCACGTCGGGCACGATATAGGCCTGCGGATCGCTGGTTTCATACAGCAGCTGTTCGGCCACTGTCCCCACTGTCACCAGCCCGCCGGTGCCTTCACCCTTGGTGATCACGCAGGTGCCGTCGGCATGACACTCGGCGATCGGGAAGCCGATATAGTCCCAGCCTTCGACCTGATCCCAATCGGTATAAGTGCCGCCCGTGGCCTGCGCCCCGCATTCGATCAGATGGCCCACCAGCGTTCCGGCAGCAATCAGATCCCATTGCTCTGCCTTCCACCCAAATCGGTGGATCAGCAGCCCCAGCGCCAGCGCGGAATCGACCACCCGCCCGGTCACGACAATATCAGCCCCGCCCGCCAGCGCCGCCGCGATCGGAAACCCGCCAAGGTAGGCGTTGATGCTGGTGACGCCGCTTTCGGGCAGCACATCCTCGCCCTCGATCCCCTTGATCCCGGCAAATTCACTCACCCGTTCCATCAGGCAATCGCCTGTCACCGCCGCAACTTTCAGATCCAGCCCGCGCCGCGCAATCTCCTCACGCAGCAGCGCGGCCAAAGCGCCGGGGTTGAGCGCCCCTGCATTGCTGACGATCTTCGTCCCCCGCCGCGCGATCTCATCCAGATGCGGGCCGATGTAGCGGGTCAGGAAATCGCCGGCATAGCCCTTGCCCGGGTCCGCGGCGCGCATCCGCCCGAACAGGCCCATCGCGCCCTCGGCAAGAAAGTCCATGATCACTGCATCGACGCCTGCGGCCAGCAATTGCGGCACCGCAGTGATCGAATCGACCATGAACCCGCCGCCCCCGCCGATCCGGTAAATGTCTTGCGCCACGGCTGTTCCTCTCCCATTCTTGTCCGGCAAGGCCAGCACGGCCCGGCGCACGGGGCATCACCCGTTTGGATGATGCAGCATTGTCCCAGCCGCGCAAGGCTGCGATTCTTGCGGGAGAGTAAAAATGGCCGACGATGCCTATCTGTATCAGGGTGTGAACCAGCAGCAGACGATCAGCAGCGTGCTGGTCTCCTCGTCCAAATACCTCAATTCTCCCAAGCTGCGCGATTGGGTCGCGCGTTCGCAGCTCAAAAAGGGCGGGCTCGATTTCCCCGGCCCGGCCGAGATGTACGAGCTGCTGCCGATCCTTGACGAACTGCGCGATTTTGACCGGATCGAGGCGCTGTTCACCGAAGAACGCCGCACCAACCCCCGGCTGGACCAGTGGATCGGTGAAGGCTTCGTCTCCAGCTACAAGCTCGACGCCATGGCCGATCTGCCCGCAGACAGCATCGGCGGCACGCTCTACGCCGCGTGCAAAGCCGGCAATTACGGCCTGCAGATCGTCCCCTGGACCCAGCCCAAGACCCAGTTCCAGTTCTTCAACATGCGCGCCGGGCAGACCCACGATTTCGAACACATCCTGTGCGGCGGCGGGTTCAACTATCTGGGCGAATTGCTGCCCTACTGGATGCGCCTGTCCAACATTCACCGCTATGTCCAGAACGAAGAACTGGTCGGCGAGCTCAACCTGCTCTCCATCTTCGGCATGACCCGCATCCTCACCCGCTCCGTCCTGCACTACCCCGCGATCTGGCCCAAAGTGATCCAGTGCATCGAACACGGCCTCGCCATCGGCCGGGCGAGCGAGCCGCTGTGGATGGCGAAGTTCGAGGACGTCTGGCACCTGAGCGTCGCCGAAGCCCGCACTGCGCTGGGCGTGGTCGGCGCGGTCGATATCGAGAGCGAGAGCGAGGGGCTGATCTATGAAGGCAAGCTCCCTTATCCCATGGCCCAAGCAGCGGAGTAGACCCGCGAGCAAGTAGCTGATTAAACGCTTCTTAAGCACGTTGCCCTATCTCGGGGCCAATGTCTCAGCCGCTTTCGCAACCTGCCGCGACGCCAGCTTCCGCTCCGACAGCGGAGCTGTACCACATCGACGGCCAGACCCTGGCCGCGTTCGATGCGGCGGTGAACCCGTTCGAGCTCGACAAACGGCTGCAGGACCAGATCGTCGGCAACGAACTGGGTGATTCCATGGCCGCGCTGGTCGATTCGCTGCGCAAACTCAGTTTCGAGCGACTGACCCGCAAGTTCGGCTGGCTCGACCGGCTGACCGGGGCCGACTTGCAGGCGCGGATCGAATTCGATCTGGCTGCGCACTTCGTCTCGCAGCAAATCGACGCCGCCTATACCGCCGCCCGGCGAGCGCAGGCGATGCTGGAAACTCTGCACGGCGAGCGCACGCGGCTGACGCAGCTTGCGCCCCGCCACGAGGAACTGCTGACCACCGCCGAAGCGCTACTGCGCGGGCAAAACCCGCAGGACGAATTCGTCGCCCGGTTTCAGCGCCGCGCGGCCAACCTAGCAGCCATGTGCAGCGCCAACCGGCTGAGCGAGGCGCAGCTTGACCTGACGATCAAATCACTCACCGCGCAGCTCGACCGGTTCGGCGAACTGCGCAAGCTGCTGTTGCCGGCCTGGCAGCAGCACGCGCTGGCCATCGCCCAGGCGGCGAGCGGATCCACCGCAGAATACCAGGAACTCAACCGTTTCCAGGCAGCCAGCACCGAGCTGGCCGAATGCCTGGACAAACAGGGGGCATAACATGGGTGCACTGACCAGGATCGAGCCGCACGACGCGGCGCCGCAAGGCATGGTCGATATGGCAGAGGCGCAAGCTCTGGCCGCGATGATCGACGTTACCTCGCCGCTGACCGTGGCCGGGTTCGGTCAGGAGATCGGCAAGACCGCGCGCGACTATTCCGACAGCCTGCTGAGCCAGGCGCGGTCCGGCGATCTTGACGAGATGGGCGGCAAGCTCAACGAAGTGGTCGTCGCCGCGCGCAGCTTCGATATCGACAGTTTCGACAACAAATGGGCGCGCGTGCCGCTGCTGGGCCCGGTAATCGCCGGGGTCGCCCGCACCAAGGCCCGCGCCGTCGCACAGTTCACCAGCCTTGAAGGGCAGGTCGAAAAGCTGATGACCGACGTCGAAACCGCCGAACGTCGCTTGACCGAACGCGCTGCCACGCTGGACGTGCTCTACAGTGGGGTCGAGGATGAATACCACAAGCTGGCCCTGCACGAAGCGGCCGCCAAGCTGCGGCTGGAAGCGCTGGGCGGCGAACTGGCCGCGCTGACCGGCAACGATCCGGTGGTGGCTGAACAGCGCGCCGCGCTGGAATCCAGCCGGGTCGCTCTCGACAAGCGCGCCGCCGATCTGGAAGTGCTGCGCCACAGCGCGCTGCAAACCTTGCCGATGATCCGCATGATCCAGGCCAACAACATGGTCCTGATCGAAAAGTTCCAAACCATCCGCAACCTTACCGTTCCGGCCTGGAAGCGGGCGTTCATGATGGCGCTGGCGCTCAACGAACAGCGCGACGCGGTCAAGCTGGCCAACGATATCGACGATGCGACCAACTATTTCATGGTCCGCAACAGCGAACTGCTTCACCAGAACGCGGTGTCCACAGCCAAGGCCAACCAGCGGCTGGTGATCGACGTCGAAACGCTGCGGACAGTCCACCAGAACATCGTCAAGACCCTGACCGACGTTCGCCAGGCGAATCTGGACGGCGCGACGATGCGGCAAAAGGCGTTGGTGGAACTGGGCGTACTGCGTCAGGAAATGCTGGGGGCAAGCGCCGCCGCAGCCGTGCAGACTATCCTGCCCAAGGCCTGATCGCCGCACCCGGCGTCCGTCATGCTGCCCCAGACCTACACCGCCCGGATCGCCGCGCTGGAAGATCGGATCGCGTTCCTGCAGCGCCTGACGATCCATGCCGGTCTGACCGCTGTCGGACTGGGCATTGCCGCGCTGATGCTGGTGAAACGCGATACCGGCTTTGCGCTGGGCTTTGCAGATAAAGTCGTGCTGCCGTTGCGGCTGATTACCGATCAGGTGCCCACCACGGTCGACTATGCCCATCGCGCGCTGCTTTCCCCGGGTCAGGGGATCGTGCTGGGGATCATGATCAATCTGGCAGTGCTGGGCCCCTTGCAGGATTGGGTAAAGACCAAGGCCGATCTCGACAACTGGCAGGCCCGCTTCGCCCGCGTCTGCGCGGCCATGATCGGCGGGATCACCCTGCTGACGCCGTGGATCCTGATCTGGGCGATGACCCGGTTCGTTTACCGCCGCCGGGTCTTCAGCGGCAGTGCTGGCGGTGTTTTCACCTGGATCACCAGCTTTTTCGGAGCGATGGGCGGACTGCTGTTGGTGTTTCCACCTTTGGTCTTGATCACCACTGTTGTCGGCGAGTTTGATTTCAGCGCGCAGAACCAGCTCAAAATCACCACTCCGGCAGGCGCCGCCATGCTTCCCGCCGAGCAAGGCGATGCAATCGGGCGCGACCAATACCATTATGTCCGCGCACAAGCCGCCTGGATCGACCACCAGCCGCAGGCGATGGTTCGCGAACTCGCCGCCATCGAAGGCGCTTGGCATCCACGGTTGCGGGCCGACCGCGCCCGGCTGGGCTTTATGGCCGCAGAGGCTGCCGAACAGCTTTCACCTGCGCAGCAAGCCCGCCTGGCCGCGATGGGCGGCAATGCCGCTCCCCGCACGTTTGCCCGGCGATCACGGGCCGCGCTGCTGTCCATTGCCGCCGCTGCCGCGCTGTTCGCGTTCGCGCTGAACCGCATGCTGGGCCAGCGCCGCAGCGCCCTCCACCGCTTTGCCACGACGATCGAGACCAGTTCGAACCGCCGCCGCCAGCCAGGGAGCCTTGATGGAGCCCTCGCTTAAGCCTCTGTTCTTTACCGGCCTGCCCGGCCAGATCCAGACCGGCGATGCGACCTTTGCAATGCGCAAACGGATTGCCGACATGATCTGGCATGCCCGCCAGCGGCAGATCGGCGCGGTGCTGATCGCGATCGCTGCCATTTTCCTGGTCCTGCCGACATTCAGTGTTGCTGAGCATGATGCTTCGTTGCCTCCTGTCGACTCCGACTGGATCCAGGTTCCCGATGAGGCGCCGCACCGGGTCGAATTGCTGACCGCCACGCAGCAGGCCCGCAACACCGGCGGCGCGCTGGAATTTGGCGGCTTCAACGGCTCAGCAACCCGATTGGACCCGGCCGAACAGGACATGGTCCGCTATATTCAGGCCCAGATCGCACGCGGCAACGGTGATCCACGCAAGGTCGCGGCAGAACTGGCTGCGATGCAGAAACATTGGGCAAGCGCCAACCGGTCTGACGCAACCGTGATGCGCGGGCTGGTGGAATTCGTGCGCGCCAACGATCTGACCATGCCACTGCGCCAGGCCGAAAAACTTGCCGCAAATGCGCTGCCTCGCGCCCGAACCTTTATCCGCGATGCCAAGCCGACATTGGGGGAAACCACGGCGTTGATCGCCGCTGCCGGACTGGCCCTGGCCGCGCTGGCCATTCTGATCGCTGGAACCCGGATGGCGCGGATCGCCAACCTCTATCAAGCCCGCGTCAAGCAACTGGGATGATCAGGCGTTTGTTCCCCGAACACGGCTTTGCCAATGCGGTCCCGGCCAGCGATCCAACGCTGGCCATGCGCATGCGCATCGCCAACATGCTCTGGCAGGCCCGCCAGCGCCAATTGGGCGCACTGTTTCTGGTGCTGTTGGCGGTGCTGACAATCATGCCAACGGTCAACCCGTCAGAGCATGACCTGTCGCTTCCGCCCGCCAGTTCAGCCACAGCGCATCTGCAGGGTGACCTCACCGAATATAGCATACTGATCAAAGCAGAGCAGGACGCGACCAATCGGCAGCGGACCAGCTCTGATCCCAATCAGGCGGCGGAATTGCGCGACGAGCTGACCGCGCAGCAACGGGACAAGGTCCGCTTCCTGCTGGCGCTGAACGCACGCGAAGACAGCAATCCCCGGTTGGCCGCCGCCGAACTGGCCGCGATGCAAGGTGGCTGGACCACAGTGGAAGACTTGCGAGACCGCTATGTCATGCGCGGGCTGATCAACTTCGTCCGCGCCAACGATCTGACCGTGCCCTTGCCGCACGCCGAAGCGCTGGCGATCAAGGACCCCAACCTGACCCCCGAAGTGAACATGGCCGCACTGCAACGCGATTTTGGCGGGCAACGCCGGTTTGGCCTGCTGTGCCTGATCGCCGCCGCCGTCAGCCTGCTGATCGGCCTGCGCATGGCCCGCATCGCGACGGGATATATGGCGATCGCCAAGCGGCTGGGGTGAACGAACAGGCCCGTCGATTGCGGTTGCCTCCCGCGCAGATTTGGTCGATTCCCGGTTCGATGATTGCTCGAAACCGCCCCCTCTCCCGCCTCGCCACCCGCCTCGCTCGCCTGTTCCATGGGGAGAGTGGCGCCGGGTTGTTGCTGATCGCCGTTGCCGTGGCGGCGATGGTGGCGGCGAATTCGCCGTTGGCGCATGGTTATCACGCGCTGTTCCACGATGCCTTGCCGTGGAGCCCGGTGGCCAGGCTGAATACGCTGCATCTGTGGATCAACGACGCGCTGATGGCGCTGTTCTTCTTTGTGGTCGGGCTGGAAATCAAGCGTGAGGTGCTGGACGGGGAACTGTCCAGCCCGGCGCGGCGGCGGTTGCCGGTGCTGGCGGCGGGGGCCGGGATGGTGGCTCCGGCCTTGGTGTTCCTGGCGGTGACAAGGGGCGATCCGGCTTTGCAGCCCGGTTGGGCGATTCCGGCGGCGACGGACATTGCCTTTGCGCTGGGGGTGCTGGCCTTGCTCGGCCCGCGCGTGCCGGCATCGCTGCGGCTGTTCCTGCTGACGGTGGCGATTGTCGATGATCTGGGGGCGGTGGCGATTATCGCGCTGGCCTATACCCGGGGGATCGACGGGCAATGGCTGGGCGCGGCGGCGGCAGTGCTGGCCGTGCTGGCCATCTGCAACCGGGCGGGGGTGCGCAGCGGCTGGGCTTATGCGCTGCTGGGCGCAGGGCTGTGGTATGCAGTGCTGCAATCGGGGGTTCACGCGACGGTGGCGGGCGTGCTGGCCGCGCTGTGCGTGCCGCTGCAGCTTGATCAGCGCGGCGACAGTCCGCTGCTGCGGATGGAGCATGCGCTGGCGCCGCTCAGCGCCTATCTGATCGTGCCGCTGTTCGGCTTTGCCAATGCCGGGGTGGCCTTGGCCGGGATCGGGCCGCAGGGGCTGATTTCGGCTCTGCCGCTGGGGGTCGCGCTGGGGCTGGTGCTGGGCAAGCAGGCGGGCATCTTTGGCGCGGTCTGGCTGGCGGCGCGCACTGGCTGGGCCGAGCGGCCCACGGGTGCGACATGGAGGCAGGTCTGGGGCCTGGCGCTGCTGTGCGGGATCGGCTTTACGATGAGCCTGTTTATCGGCCAGCTCGCCTTCCCCGACGCGCCGGAGCTGGTGGAGCAGGCCAAGCTGGGGGTGCTGGCGGGGTCGGTGTTGTCGGCCTTGGCGGGCTATGTGGTGCTGCGCGGGGCGCGGCGGTAAGCGGCTCTATCTCCCCCTCCTCTTCAGAGGAGGGGGTCGGGGGGTGGTGGCGGCACGGCACTTTCGCCTGAGAACCGCACCACCCCCAACCCCCTCCTCTAAAGAGGATGGGGCTTTCTTTCCCTACCAGCTGCCGACATTCTCCATGCTGGCCCAGGGTTCCTGCGGCGGGAGGTGGCCATCCTGGAGCAGTTCCACCGAGATCCCGTCCGGCGTCTTGACGAAGGCCATGTGCCCGTCGCGCGGGGGGCGGTGGATCACGTGGCCCGCGGCCAGCAGCGCGGCGCAGGTTTCATAGATGTTGTCCACCCGGTAGGCGAGGTGGCCGAAATTGCGGCCGCCGGTATAGACCTCGCCCGCGCCGTCCTCGGGCGGCCAGTTGTAGGTCAGCTCAACCTCGGCCACCCCTTCCCCGCCCGGCGCGGCGAGGAAGATCAGGGTGAAGCGGCCCTGCGCGCTTTCGAAGCGGCGCACCTCGTTCACGCCGATCAGTTTGAAGAAGGCGATCGTCGCATCGGGGTCGGTGATCCGGATCATCGAATGGAGAAATTGGGTCATATTCAACTCATCGATAAAATTGCACGGTTCATCGTGCAGACAGCATAGGGAGCGCATCCCCTGCCCATCGCAGGGAGATTGGCCATGTCCGATTCTACGCAGGATGAACCCGAATTAGCCACCCAATTCTGGCGTGATCCGGAAAACCGCCGCTGGCTGGCCACGGCCGGGGTGCTGACCGTGGGCCTGATCGTGGGCGGCTATCTCCTCGGCAACGGTCTGGTCCGCGCGCGTGAGGCGGACCGCGCGGTGACTGTGCGGGGGCTGGCGGAAAAGGACGTGACCGCCGATCTCGCCGTCTGGTCGCTCAGCTTTTCGGCCAGCGCGCCGGACCTGACGAGCGCCCAGGCCGATGCCGACCGCGATGCCGCCGCAATCCGGGCCTTCTTCAAGGAGGCCGGCTTTCCGGTGGGCGAATTGCAGCCGGTGGGGGTCAACGTTTCGACCTTTACCGAAAACGGCAGTCCCAAAGTGACCGTTCGCCAGCGCATGACCTTGCGCACCCAGGACATCAAGCGCGCGCAGGATGCAGCCAAGCGCCAGTTCGATCTGGTCCGCGCCGGGGTGGAGCTGGAGGACGGGTCGGCGATCAATTACAGCTTTACCCGGCTCAATGCGATCAAGCCTGAGATGATCGCCGCCGCCACCAAGGATGCCCGCGCCTCGGCCGAACAGTTCGCCAAGGACAGCGGCACTTCCGTAGGTGCGATCCGTAGCGCGACCCAGGGCTATTTCTCGATCCTCGATCGTGACGCGGCCAGCGGTGACGAAAGCGGCGGCGGTTGGGGCGCGGGGAGCACGCCCTACAAGAAGGTCCGGGTGGTCACCACGGTCGAATTCTCGCTGCGCTGAAACGCCAAACGGCCCGCTCCGGTTTTGCCGAAGCGGGCCGCGCCATGCACCCGGTGAATGCAGGAAGCTGGTTAGGCCTTAGAACGAGGCCTTGAGCGTGCCGACCACGGCATCGTTCGAGAAGCTGCTGATCGAATTGCCATCAACCCCGATGTAGCTGACGCCCAGCGACAGGTTCTTGGTAATCGCGTAGCTGGCACCCAGCGAGTAATCGAACCCGCCATCGGTGCTTTTGCCGGTCAGCAACTTGGGCGACAGTGCGCCGTCGGTGTAGCCAAGGTGGGCCGAGACGCTGATCGGCGTTTCGGGAACGCCCAGGGTCCAGTCGGTGTAGAGGTACAGGTTGTCATCCCCGCCCAGCGAATCCTGCTTCCAGGCATAGGCCACGCCGACCTTGGCCGAAGCCGGACCCAGCGTCTTGGTCAGCGAGGCATAGGGTTCCATGACGTTGGCATCGCCAACCTTGCCGTTGGGATAGACGTAATAGAGCAGGCCGACATCGGCAGTCAGCCCATCGGCGACCGCGCCGGTCCAGCCGCCGTAAACGTCAAGTTCCATGTTGCCGTAAACGGCGGAATCTTCAAGGTTCGAGCCCCAGGCACCGACATAGAAGCCGCTGGCGTGGTTGACGTTGATCGTCCCTTGCACTGCCATGTCGCCCGCGCTCAGCGACAGGCCGCGGAAGCGATAGTCGGTGGCGAGTGTGGCACTGCCGGTCACGGTGAATTCGGACGGCGGATCGGTTTCATCCGCGAAGGCCGGGGTGGCTGCGAGCATGCAGCCGGCGAAAAGAGTAGCAGCAATCTTGCTGCGGACGGACGTGAGCATGGCAATCTTCCTTGCGGTTGGTTGTGCTTCGTCCCACCTGCGCCCAACGTGCCGCCTCTCGTTTTTTGGAAGCGATCACCAAGGACAGGTGCGTTGCAGCACATTTTTGTTGCGCTGCACAAGAGCAAATTCGCATCTCGATTGCGTAAACACGGCATTGTGTGGTTTTCCGGCAACGCCTGGCGCGCGGTGCATTGTTCGTTAAGCGCCCTGCGGCTATAGCGCGGCGGCAACGGATCAGGTCATGTTTTCCAAGCTGCGCAAGCTCTTCTCCTCTGCCGATAACGGCCCGCGCCCTGCCCTTCCGGCCGGATCGCGTGCCTATGCGATGGGCGATGTGCATGGCCGGCTTGATCTGTTCACCACGCTTTGCGACGCGATCGATGCCGATGATGCCGCGCGCGGCACCGCCGATACCAGCGTGATCCTGCTGGGTGACTTGATCGATCGCGGTCCGGACAGCGCCGGAGTGATCGCCCTTGCCCGCGCCTGGGGCCAGCGCCGCACCGTGCGGGTGCTGATGGGCAATCACGAAGAGATGTTCCTTGATGCGTTGGAAAAGGAAGAGGTGCTGCGCCACTTCCTGCGCTTTGGCGGCAAGGAAACCGTGCTGAGCTATCCGATCGATCCCGAGGAATATACCCGCTCTGACCTGGCCGAAACGATCGCGCTGATGCAGGCGGCGATCCCGGCGGCGGATGTGGATTTCATTCGTTCGTTTGAGGACCGGATCGAGCTGGGTGATTACCTGTTCGTCCATGCCGGGATCCGGCCCGATGTGGCGATTCCGGATCAGGCCGTCTCGGACCTGCGCTGGATCCGCGAACCCTTTCTGAGCCACACCGCCAGCTTCGGCCCGGTGGTGGTCCACGGCCACACCATTGATCCCGCACCGCAAGTGCGGGCCAACCGGATCGGGATCGATACCGGGGCCTATCGTACCGGCTGCCTGACCGCACTGGGATTGCAAGGCGAAGACCGCTGGCTGATCGAGGCCCGCGACGAAAACGGCGCGATCCGCGTCACGCAAAGGAGCTTGTAGATGAAGATCGCGATGGTCGGTTCGGGCTATGTCGGGCTGGTTTCGGGGGCCTGTTTTGCCGATTTCGGGCACGATGTTGTCTGCATCGACAAGGATCCGGCCAAGATCGAAAGCCTGCAGCGTGGCGTAATGCCGATCTATGAGCCTGGACTGGCCGAACTGGTAACCTCCAACGCCAAGTCCGGGCGGCTGAGCTTTACCACCGATCTGGCCGAAGGGATCGCCGGAGCCGCCGCAATCTTCATCGCGGTGGGCACCCCCAGCCGCCGCGGCGATGGCCATGCCGACCTGTCCTATGTCTATGCCGTGGCAGAAGAGATCGGTCAGACCTTGGTCAATGACGCCGTGATCGTGACCAAGAGCACCGTGCCCGTCGGCACCGGGGACGAGGTTGAACGGATCCTGTCCGAAGCCGGGCTGAAGGTGAAATTCGCGGTGGCCTCCAACCCCGAATTCCTGCGCGAAGGCGCGGCGATCGGCGATTTCAAGCGGCCTGACCGGATCGTGATCGGCACCGATGATGAATGGGCGCGCAGCGTGATGACCGAGGTCTATCGCCCGCTGTTCCTCAACAAGGCGCCGATCCTGTTCACCGCCCGCCGGTCGAGCGAGCTGATCAAATACGCCGCCAATGCCTTTCTGGCGGTCAAGATCACTTTCATCAACGAAATGGCGGACTTGTGCGAAAAGGTTGGCGCGGACGTGCAGGACGTGTCGCGCGGGATCGGCATGGACGGGCGGATCGGGGCAAAGTTCCTCCACGCCGGGCCGGGCTATGGCGGATCGTGCTTCCCCAAGGACACGCTCGCCCTGCTCAAGACCGCCGAGGACTATGAAGCGCCGACCCGGATCGTCGAGGCGGTGGTCAAGGTCAACGATGCCCGCAAGCGCGCGATGGGCCGCAAGGTGATCGAAGCGCTGGGCGGGATCGAAGCGGCGCGCGGCAAAAAGGCGGCGCTGCTGGGCCTGACGTTCAAACCGCAGACCGACGACATGCGCGACAGCCCGTCGATCGCGATTGCCCAGACGCTGGTCGATGCCGGGGTCGAAGTTACGGCCTATGATCCCGAAGGGATGGATCTGGCCAGGCCGCTGATGCCGCAAGTGGCGATGTGCGACAGCGCCTATGCCGCGATCGAAGGTGCGGACGCGACCGTGATCGTGACCGAATGGGACGCCTTCCGCGCGCTCGACCTGGCGCGGGTCAAGGCAGCGATGAATGCGCCGGTTCTGGTGGACCTGCGCAATGTCTATGATCCGGCGGAAGTGCGGGCCAAGGGGTTCGCCTATTCCAGCGTGGGGCGGCCCTAAGTCCGATCACAAGGCGGACAGCAAGGTGACACCCGGTGCGCGTTCCGGCAGGGAAAGCGCATGTTTTCAATGGCTTGCCCGGATCAACAAGGTTACACCCTGTCCGGGTGTTTAAGCCTGTCTTTTCCGTTACTTAGGCCAGAAAAGGTGACACTTTTGCGGTTTTGGTGATCAAAAACCGCCGGACGCAGCCAAAGGCTGATATTCAATTGTCAAAGAGCACCGCCCATATATCAGGTTCGCTCCGTGTAGGAAAATCGCGCGATTGCCTATAACCACCCGATCCGCTTGAATCGCCAGAACAGCCCGCCGCAGATCGCGAAAATGGCGGTCAGCACTACCGGGTAACCCCATTTGTGGTGCAGTTCGGGCATGTAATCGAAATTCATCCCGTAAATCCCGGCAATCGCGGTGGGCACGGCCAGGATCGCGGCCCAGGCGGCCAATTGCCTGGTCATCTGGCCCTGCCGGTGCTGTTCCAGCATTGATGCGGTTTCGACCACGCTGGCCAGTGTTTCGATCAGGCCGCCCACCCGGCGCAGCGCCCGCCGGACATGGTCCAGCACGTCGCGGAACCAGACCCGCGCCGATGGATCGATTGCCGGGTAATCGTGCAGCACCAGCTTTTCGCACATCTCATCGGTTGGGCCGACCACGCGCAGGAACCGGCGCAGCTGGCGGCGCAGGCGAAAGATCCGGCGGATCGTAATCGGATCGGGAAAGGCATCGATCGCACGTTCCTCGATCCCCAGCACCGCGCTTTCCAGCTTTTCCAGGATCGGAATGTAGCCATCGACCACGAAGTCGAGGATCGCATGGGCAACATAGTCCGGCCCTTCGGCCAGCCGCTGGTCATTGCTTTCCAGCCGGGTGCGCAGATCGCTGTGGGCGCGGCTGGAACCGAACCGCACGCTGACGATGAAATCGCGGCCCAGGAACAGCGCGGTCTGGCCATATTCGATGTTCTCGCCATTGGTCATGTCGGCAGTTCGCACAACGATGAACAGCTGCGGACCATAGACTTCCACTTTGGGCATCTGGGTGGGTGTCAGCGCATCTTCTACCGCCAACGGATGCAGGCCGAACTGGCTGCGGACCAGCTCCATCTCTTCCGCGTCCGGTTCCGCCAGGCCGACCCAGTCAAAGCTGTGCGGCGGCAAGGCTTCGCGCAGGGTTCCGTCGAGCTTCAGCCCGGCATCAGTAATCTTCCCACCGGAATAGCGGCGCGCGGCAACAATCGTCATTGCGTGTCACTGCCAAAGCGGCATGATGCTGGCAATGGCGAATGGAATCGCTTAAGCAGCCGGTTAAATACTGACACGGGTGTAAGCGCCCGGAACGGGAGACGATGCGGATGAACGCAATCACGCCAATCGATGAAGTGCTGGACATGGTAATTGTCGGCGCAGGGATTTCGGGCATCGGCATGGCGGTGCACATGGCCAAGGAATGCCCGGAAAAAAGCGTGGCGATCCTGGATCGGCGTGATCAGGTGGGCGGCACCTGGGATCTGTTCCGCTATCCCGGCATCCGCAGCGATAGCGACATGCACACGCTGGGCTTTGCCTTTGCCCCGTGGAAGCATGAAAAATCGATCGCGGATGGCCCGGCGATTCTGGAATATCTGGACGCGATCACCGACGAGTATGACCTGCGCGGCAAGATGCGGTTCGGGCAAAAGGTGGTTTCCGCCGATTGGGACAGCAAGGACGCGCGCTGGACCGTGGTGACCGAAAGCGGCGATGGCACCCGCCAGCGCGTGCTGGGCCGGTTCCTGTTCCTGGGTTCGGGCTATTACGATTATGACGATCCCTATGACGCCGGGTTCAAGGGCCGCGACAAGTTCAAGGGCACGGTGATCCACCCGCAGTTCTGGCCCAAGGATTTCGACCATACCGGCAAAAACGTGGTGGTGATCGGTTCGGGTGCAACGGCAGTAACGATCGTTCCGGCTATGGCCCATTCGGGCGCGGCCCACGTTACCCAGCTGCAGCGCACGCCAACCTATATGGTCAGCCGTCCGGCCAAGGACGGGATCGCCAATTTCCTGCGCAAGGTCCTGCCGGAAAAAGTGGCCTATGCCATCACCCGGTTCAAGAACATCACCATGCAGGACATGATGTTCAAGCGGGTGCGCAATCACCCTGAAAAGTCCAAGGACTTTCTGATCGGCGGAGTGCGTGACCTGCTGGGGGACAAGTTCAACGAAACCGATTTCGTGCCGCCCTACAACCCGTGGGACCAGCGGCTGTGCCTGGTGCCCGATGCTGACTTTTTTGCAGCGGTCAACCAGGGCAAGGCCAGCGTGGTGACCGACCACATCGACAGTTTTGACGCCACCGGGATCAAGCTGAAATCGGGCAAGCATCTGGATGCGGACGTGATCGTGACTGCCACCGGGCTGAACCTGGCCATTGCGGGCAAGATCGCGGTTGCCGTGGATGGCAAGCCGGTCGATTTTTCCAAGACCTTCTATTACCGCAACTGCATGTTCTCGGGCGTGCCGAACCTGGCGGGCGTGTTTGGCTATATCAACGCCAGCTGGACGCTGCGGGTGGACATCATTGGCGAATATATCACCCGGCTGCTGCGGCAGATGGATGTCTATGGCGCGGTCGCGGCAACGCCCGTGTTGCCTGATGATGCCGCGCTGACCCCGGAAGACGTGTTTGGCGATTTCACCTCGGGCTATCTTGCCCGCGGCAAGGACATCATGCCGCGCAACGGGCCCAGCATGCCGTGGCGGCTCAACCAGGAATACCGCAAGGACCGCATGGACATGCGCCAGGCCCCGATCGACGACGGGGTGATGGAGTTCACGCGGGTGAAGGAGCTGGTCAGGGCCTGATCGGCGCTTGTCGAAGCCCGCGCTCCAACCTAGCGTCGAGCCATGACCGAATCCCGCATCTGGACCGCCGCGCTGATTGTCATCGGGGATGAAATCCTCTCTGGCCGCACGCAGGACAAGAACATTGCCCAGGTGGCATCGTGGCTGAACGTGCAAGGCATCCGCCTGCGCGAAGTGCGGGTGGTGCCCGATGTGATGGACGCGATTGTCGAGGCGGTGAACACGCTGCGCGCGCGCAACGACTATCTGTTCACTACCGGCGGGATCGGCCCGACCCACGATGACATCACCGTCGATGCGATCGCGGCAGCACTGGGCGTGGAGGTGGAAATCCACCCCAAGGCGCGCGCGGTGCTGGAAAGCTATTACACCACCCGTGGCGGATTGACCGAGGCGCGGCTGCGCATGGCGCGCGTCCCTGCGGGGGCAGACCTGATCGAAAACCGCATGTCCGGCGCGCCGGGGATCAAGGCCGGCAATGTCTTCATCATGGCCGGGGTGCCCGCGATTACCGCGGGGATGCTCGATGCGCTGACCGGCACACTCGAAGGCGGCCTGCCGCTGCTGGCCGGAACTGTGGGAGCCTGGATCGGCGAAACCGAAATGGCGGACCTGCTGCGCGAGACCGAGCGGACGCACGAAGGCGTTTCTATCGGGTCCTACCCGTTTTTCCGCGAGGGCAAAGTCGGCGCGAACTTTGTTGTGCGATCGACCGATGCTGCGGTGATTGACGAATGCCTGGACCTGATCGCCAACGGCATCCGCGCGCTGGGGCGTGAGGCTGTGCCGGGTGGGATCTAGAGCGGCCGCCGCGCTGCTGCTGCTCACCGCCGCCTGCGCGCCAAGTCCCCTCGCCAGCTTCCGCTCCACCCTGGCCGCGCAGGACAGCGCCACTGCTGCATTGGGCCAATGGTGCGCCATGCGGCACCTGGCCGATCCGGCAGAGATCACCGCCGCGCCGGTGCTGGGCGGAGAGCGGGTGGTGCCCGCCGAAATTCCGGCGCTGCTGGCCCTGCCGAAAGGATCGGCACTCGGCTATCGCCACGTCCGGCTGAGCTGCGGTGGCAAAGTGCTGTCACAGGCGCACAACTGGTACGCGCGCGCGCGCCTGACGCCAGAGATGAACACAACGCTCGACACCACCAGCACCCCGTTCGGCAAGGCCGTAGCGGCGCTGCGCTTTACCCGGCAGCGACTGGGCGAAGCGCGCGGGGCTGCCTATGGCTGCCCGGCAGGCACCGCGCTGTCGCACCGCGCGCGGCTGGTCCTGCCGGACGGCGCGCCGCTGGCGGTGGTGGTGGAATGCTATACCCGCGCCAATCTGGAATGAAAAAGGCCGGGAAGGTTTCCCTTCCCGGCCTTTTTGCATCGCGTTGCCGCTGCGGGATTAGCCGCCGTGGACCTGCGCCACGTCGATCTTCAGGCCCGGGCCCATCGACGAGCTGAGGCCGACCTTGCGGACATACTTGCCCTTGGCGCCAGCCGGCTTCGACTTGACCACCGCATCGACAAAAGCGTCGAAGTTGGCGCGCAGCGCTTCGTTCGTGAACGAAAGCTTGCCGAGGCCGCCGTGGATGATCCCGGCCTTTTCGACGCGGAATTCGATCTGGCCGCTCTTCGCAGCCTTGACTGCATCGGCGACGTTCGGGGTAACCGTGCCCAGCTTGGGGTTCGGCATCAGGCCCTTGGGACCCAGCACCTTGCCGAGACGGCCGACCAGACCCATCATGTCCGGCGTGGCGATCACGCGGCCATAATCGAGGTTACCGGCCTGCATGTCTTCCAGCAGGTCTTCGGCGCCAACCTTGTCGGCCCCGGCGGCCAGCGCCGCTTCGGCCTTGTCACCGCGCGCGAACACGGCAACCTTGACGTCCTTGCCGGTGCCCGAAGGCAGCACGACCATGCCGCGGACCATCTGGTCAGCGTGACGGGGATCGACGCCCAGGTTCAGCGACACTTCCAGGCTCTCATCGAACTTGGTGGTCTTGAGATCCTTGAGCAGCTGGATGGCTTCATCCACGCCGTAGAGGTTCTGATTGTCGCCCAGCTTTTCGGCCAGCGACTTCTGCTTCTTGGTCAGCTTTGCCATGTCCTTAGCCCTCCACAACCTGCAGACCCATCGAACGGGCAGAGCCTTCGATGATCTTGGTAGCCTGTTCGATGTCGTTGGCGTTGAGATCGGCAAACTTGGTCTGCGCGATTTCCGCCAGCTTGGAACGGGCGATGGTTCCGGCCGAAACCTTGCCGGGTTCCTTCGAACCGGACTTCAGGTTGGCAGCCTTCTTGATCAGATAGCTGGCCGGGGGGGTCTTGGTCACGAACGTGAAGCTGCGATCAGCATAGACCGTGATGATGGTCGGGATCGGCATCGACGCTTCAAGTTCCTGCGTGGCGGCGTTGAACGCCTTGCAGAATTCCATGATGTTGACGCCGCGCTGACCCAGCGCCGGGCCGATCGGCGGCGACGGGGTAGCCTTGCCTGCAGGGACCTGCAGTTTGATATAGCCTTCAATCTTCTTGGCCACGATGGGCCTCCTTTCTTCCTGTTGGCCCCCCGGGGGGAGCCTCAGAGTGAGCGGTCAGGCAAAGGAGGCAGCCCCCCTTCTTCCGCACGGAATCACCCGGCCACGGCCAGGCGAAGGCGCGCGGTTAGGGCAAAGCGGGGTGGAAATCAAGCCGATGCTTGCGGCGCGGCCACTTTCGCGGTCTGGCGGCGTTCCCACGCCTGCCGGATCGCTTGTCGCATGGGCACTTCGAAATAGCGATAGGTCAGGTCCGACAGCAGCAGGATCGCGGCGATGATCCCCAGATAGATCGCCCACACCAGCGGCCCGTCCCCCGCAATCACGCCGGTCTGGCGCTTGATCAGGGCATAGACCGGCAAATGGATCAGATACACCGCATAAGACCGGTCTCCCAGCCACGACCACAGCCTGCCGTCCAGCCAACGTGAACGCAGCGCCAGCAGCAGCGCGGCGGGAAAAGCCACCAGCACCAGCGGCAACAGCGAGGACCAGACCCCCGTCGGCATGACCAGCCCGATCACGAGCAGCGCCCCCAGCAACGGCCAGGGCAACCGCGCCAACCGTTCGCGCGCATGCCACAGCACTTGCCCCAGGAAGAACCCCAGCAGCCCGCGCGGCAGGTTGTCTGCCACCCATGGCCCCTCGGGCTCGCCATTGAACACCAGCAGCCCCAGCCCCAGCGCAATCGCTCCCACAGTCACCTGCCACAACCGCCGCCGCCCGCCGCGCATCGCGGCAAAGGCGAACAGCAGATAGCAGCAAGCCTCGACACTCAGCGACCAGGCCGGTCCGTTGAACGTATCGGGCACCGGCCGCACGAAGTTTTGCAGCATCACCAGATGCATCGCAAAGGCGCCCGCCGTGTTGCCCTTTTCCCCCCAGGCATAAAGCGCCACGACCAGCAGCGTCAGCAGGTGCAGCGGATAGAGCCGCGCAAAGCGCGCCACCGCGAATTGCCCCATCGCCCCCGGGCGGGACAGCTTGTCCCCGGCCAGATAGACATGGGCAAAGATATAGCCCGACAGCAGGAAAAACAGATCGACAAAGGCCCAGCCCCAATGGCTAAGCCAGGCGAACACCATGCCGTGATCGGTGAACAGTTCGGGCGCGAACAGCGTTCGCGGGTGATAGGTAAAGGCCACCACGCAGGCCGCGATCCCGCGCAGCCCGTCCAGCCGGGTCAGCCGCTGCGGCGCGGCTGCGGGAAGTGGAGATGTTCCGACCATTGTCTGGCGGGATAGCCGAACATGGTTAGTGCCCGGTAAAGAGCGCTATTTCTGCATCCCTGCCGCGCCCAGGATGGTCGCCATGGCAGCATTGATCCCGGCAAGGCTGGGCCCTTCGGCCACGTCAATCCATTCGTGGGGAGCATGAGCGCCGCCCCCGGTGCCGCCAGATCCAATTGCGATGGCCGGGATCCCCAGGCTCATCGGCACATTGGCGTCGGTCGATTGCGCGCCCAGGCTGGGTTCGATCCCGTTGGCACGCAGCGCCGCAGCGGCAATGCGGACCAGCGGAGCCTCATCCGGGGTCGTACCGGCGGGACGGTCCCCGATCGGCTTGAAGGTCACTGTCACTTTGCCGCCATCGGTCTGCCGGGCGGCGTTTTCTTCATCCACCGCGCGGGCGGCGATTTCATGGAGCGCGGCATCCACCCGCGCCACTTCCTGCGGCGTTTCCGAGCGGATATCGACTTCGAGAAACACTTCGTTGGGAATCGTGTTGACCGATGTGCCCCCGCCCACCACGCTTGCCGAATAGGTGGTGCGCGGACTTTGCGGCACCGGCACGGCGTACAGCCCGGTCACCGTTTTCGCCAGCGCGGCCAGCGGATTGACGATCCCGAACTTGCCATAGGAATGCCCGCCCGGCCCGCTGAAGATCAGCCGATAGCGTTTCGACCCCACTCCGCGCGTGGTCACCAGCCCGGCCCCGGCGCCGTCGATCGTGATGAACCCGGCCGCACCTTTGGCGCGCGGGTCATTGGCAAAGAAATGCCGCGTACCGCGCAGGTCGCCCGGCCCTTCTTCACCCACGTTGCCGATGAAGATGATGTCGCGGGTGGTGCGGATCGCGGCCCTGTCCATGGCGCGGATCACAGCGAGCATCACGGCCAGCCCGCGCGTGTCATCCCCAATCCCGGGGGCCGACAGGCGGGTGCCCTCGCGCTTTACTTTCACGTCGGTTCCGGCGGGGAACACGGTATCAAGATGGGCCGCCACCACCAGCGGTGCGGCCTTGGGATCGCTGCCCTTGCGCACGGCGATGACATTGCCGATCGCATCGGTGGTTACATCGGCCAGCCCCGTGCCCCGCATCAGCGCGGCGAAACTCGTCCCGCGTTCCGCCTCGCCAAAGGGGGGCGCGGGGATCTCGGTCAGAGTGACGATCTGTTCGACCATCCGGGGGTGATCGAGCCGCAACGCTTCGCGCGCGGCAACATAGCGTTTTGACGCCAGCACATCGGCCAGTTCGGCGGGAACCGGCGGGCCTTTCGGCTTGGTTTCCTTGGCCCCGGCGGGCGCGCCGGCCAAAGCCAGCGCGAAAGCCAGTGCCGGGGCGAAAGCGACCGAGCCGCGCAGCGCCCTTGCCATGGGCCTACTTGACCAGTTCGACGTGTTCGAAATCGAGTTCGACCGGAGTAGCCCGGCCAAAGATCGAGACCGACACCTTGACCCGGTTCTTGTCGAAATCGAGTTCTTCCACCACGCCGGTGAAGCTGTTGAACGGCCCGTCGAGCACTTTGACCGAATCGCCGATTTCGTAATCGACGCTGACGTGCTTCTTGGGTTCGGCAGCGGCGGCATCGCGCGCACCGAAATACCGGGCGGCTTCGCGGTCCGAAATCGGCTGCGGCTTGCCATTGGGGCCCAGGAACCCGGTGACCTTGGCGGTGTTCTTGACGAGGTGATAGACGTCGTCGTTCATGGTCAGCTTGGCCAGCACATAGCCGGGCATGGTCTTGCGTTCGACCTGAACCTTCTTGCCGCGCTTGACCTCGGTCACGGTTTCGGCGGGCACTTCGACCGCTTCGACCAGTGCTTCAAGTCCCTTGCGCTCGGCTTCGGACAGGATCGATTCGCGAACCTTGTTTTCGAACCCGGAATAGGCGTGGATGATGTACCAACGAGCCATGTTTCTCTCGTAACCTCAAATTGGGCGCATGACCGTCAGGCCAGCGACAGCAGCCACTTCACGATTGCGCCGAACAGCGAATCGACCCCCAGGAAAAACAGCGCAAGGATCACCATCAGGATCGCGACGAAGATCGCCGTGCTGACCGTTTCCTGCCGCGTCGGCCAAACGACCTTGCGTGCTTCTGCCTGAACCTGGCGCATGAATTCGCCGGGATTGATCTTGGCCATGGCTATTATCGCCCGTCCTGTTGCAATTGCGTTTCCTGTTGCCTGCCGCGCGCTTGGGGAACAGCGCCGCCCCGGCGCCGCTGGGGGCTACCGGGGATGAGCGTGTTCTCCAAATGACGGAAGACACCGCCGCACTTAGCGACGCGACTGCGGTTTTGCAAGCTTGGGCGGTGGCATTTGCGCCAGCAGGTCATCCGCCGTGCGATCGATCACTTTGGCCTTCCTGGGCAGAGCTTCCAGTTCTTCGGTCCCGACGTACCAGAACCAGTCAGCATGGCGGGCCGGATCGTAGTGGGTCATGTCGGTGTTGCGGCCCTTGCGCCACAGCAGGCGGTGATAGGGATCGCGGAAGTATTTGCCGCCTTCGTTGATCGTCAGCATGTGGATCATCGGCAGCGCGAAGTTGATGTTGACCAGCGCATCCTTGCGCACCACGGCATAGCCAGCGACATGTTCCTGCGGGTTGATCGGCCAACGTCCGATCCGCGTTTCCACCAGGCTGGCGATCTTCGCACCCTGCGGCAGCTGGTCAATCCGCGCCAGCAGCCGTTCGGTCCGCTTGGATTCGCTGGCCCAGGTCTGGGTGGTCAGCGCCAGCCGCCCCACAAACAGCGCCGCGGCCAGCAACAGCACGAACCGCGGTGCGCGCCAGCTCAGCGCCAGGCAGCCCACCATCAGCCCGGTATAGATCATCCGCGCATCGACATAGTCCCCGCCAAAGATATGGCGCGGCAGCACCAGACTGAGCGCCAGCATCGCAATCGCCGCCCAGCCAAGCCGCCCGTCGAGCCGCCCCAGCCCCAGCGATCCGACCAGCACCACCCCGATCCCGATCAGCGTGCTATAGTCCAGCCAGCGCCAGGTATCGCGCATCGCCTGTTTCCAGATCGCCCATTTGTAGGTGCCCGGAACCTTGCCATAGGAATAGAGTTCACCGCCGCTTTGCTGACCCGCCAGCGACAGCGCGGCCAGGGCAACAAACGGCAGCATCAGCGGCCAGGGCGCAACAAAGGCCCGCCAGCTCTTGTTCTTGTGCCATTCATAGCCGAACACCATCACGCCCAGCGTGCCCCAGCCCGAAACGTGGCACAGCCAGACCACCAGCCCGATCGGCATGAACAGCGGCGCGCGCCACTTCCACCCATCCAGCCGCACCCACAGGGCAAAGGCGAACAGCGCAGCAGCCAGCGACAGGCCGAAATTGAGGAACCCCAGCAACATGGCCGGAGACCAGACGAACAGCAGCCCCAGCAGTGCGCCGATCCCGATCCGCCGCCGCAGCGACCATTCCACCGCCAGCACGCCCAGCGCATTAAGCAGGACGGTAAGATAGACGATCAGCTTGCCCGCCGCTTCCAGCGACATCACCTTGGCCAGCGGAATGACCAGCAGGTCCGCCCCCAGGTTGCCGCTCCACTTCCAGTTGAAGCCGTAATACTGTTGCAGGAACGCGCTGTCGGCGTGGTGCAACATGACCTGATAGCGTGCCAGATGGGCGGGATAGTCCACCATCTGCGGATGCTTGGCGACGATCACCGGCAGCAGCGCCAGCAGCGCCAGGATCAGCCCAAGCCACATTCCTTCGCGCGGGCCAGGCTCGCTCCATAGCCAGCCGGGGCGTGAGCGACCACGCACATTGAACTGCTCGAAGGGAGGTTCGGCGGACATCGGCACATCACTGGGTGAACGGGAAATGCTGGCAGGAGTGCACGGACTCGAACCGTGGGCCCTCGGTTTTGGAGACCGATGCTCTACCAACTGAGCTACACTCCTGCGGGCGGACGGGCCTCTATAGGTTACTACCGGGGTTGGCAAGGCTGCAAATCCTTCGCTTCGCCAAGCGGCAGAAAAGGGCTATTACCGCGCCATGCATGCCCCGGCCAGCCCATCCCCGATCGATCCGGACCTGCTGCTGCTGGCCTATCGCGGCGGGGTGTTTCCGATGGCCGATGCGCGTGAGGATCCAGAGATTTTCTGGGTCGAACCGCGCCGCCGGGCGATTCTGCCACTGGATCAGTTCCACTGCTCACGCTCGCTGGCCCGCACGCTGCGGCGGGGGCGGTTTCAGATCACCTGCAATCAGGCCTTTGCCCAGGTAATGCAGGCCTGCGCCGGGCCGCGCCGCGATGCGCAGGACACCTGGATCAGCCGCCGGATCGAATCGAGCTATCGCCAGCTCCACGCGCGCGGGCAGGCCCATTCGATCGAATGCTGGCAGGACGGCGCACTGGTTGGCGGGCTGTATGGTGTGGGGTTTGACCGGGTGTTCTGCGGCGAAAGCATGTTCAGCGGCGTGCCCGATGCTTCGAAAGTGGCGCTGGCCTGGCTGGTCGCGGCGCTGCGCCGGGCGGGCACGCAATTGCTCGATTGCCAGTTCATCACCGATCACCTCGCCTCGCTGGGGGCGGTGGAGATCAGCCAGGCCGAATACCTGGTATTGCTGCGCGCGGCTCAGAGCCCGACCGTGGGCGAGGCGGCCGGTCTGGGCGCGGGGGCAGGCGCGGGCGAAGGAGAGGCGGCGGCTGCCGGGCTCGCGCTGCCCGCCGGTTTTGCGGCACTGCTGGGCGATGCGGCGGGGGCTGGACTGTCTTCCTCGCCCGGGAACTTCATCGCGCAGTCCTTGACCCAGACGTCATAGACCGGATGCTCCACCGTGTTGAGCGAAGGCGAATTCTTGAACAGCCAGCCGGAAAACACCTTGCGCCATTGCAGCGCACTGCCGGCATCGGCGCGTTCTTCGACAAACACCTGAACGAAGGCCCCCACTTCGGGCGGATCTTCCCACGGCAGGGTCCGCTCGCAGCTGGCAAGCTTGACCACCACATTGCCGACGCGGCGCGATTCGCCGGGCTTGAGCACAATATCCTGGCTGAGGTTGTTACGCTTGTTGAGCAGGCCCAGCGTGGCGACGCGGTCCTTGACCGGGGTGCCATATTCGCTTTCGACCACCGGCGCACCGGCAGCTTGCGCGGCCACAGCCTTGGGCACCTCGGTCGCGGTTGCTCCGGGTTCGTTGCCCGAATTGCAGGCGGCCAGCGCCAGCAGCAGAAGGGCAGACGCCCGGCGCGGCATCAGGCTTCTGGCGTCCAGGCTTCGTAGTCGCCCGTTGCCGCCGCGCGCTTGCCGCCGCGTTCCAGCGCGCCTTGCGGGCGATAGGCGGCAGCGGTGCCGGTGGCGTTGGCGCTATGCTCCACTTCCCAGATGCGCGGTGGCGGCAGGTTGCTTTCGGGCACACCATCAAAGCTGCCGTGCAGCCAGCCGTGCCATTCGGCCGGAACCCGGCTGGCATCGTTGGCACCATTGTAAATCACCCAGCGCCGTTCGCGCCCGGCAAAGGGATGCCCCGCCGGATAGCGCTTTTTCGCGCGGTAATACTTGTTGCCCTGCGCGTCAGAACCAACCTGTTCGCCGGTCAGCGCGGAATTGAGCATGGTCGTCACGGTCGCGCCGTTCCACCAGGTGAAGATCTTGCCAAGGATTCCCATGCGCGCCGCCTAGCCGAATTGTGTGCTGCTTGAAAGGGGGCTTTACCCTACCAATCCACCGTATCGCCGGGAACGATCCCCAGCTCTGCCGCGCGGCCCGCGTTGAGTTCCAGCACGGCCTTGGCCAGTCCGACCGACGGCAGCGGGGTTTCGTCATAAGGTTTGGCATTGGCGGCAATGTTGCTGATCTTGCCGTCCACCCCCACGAAAATCAGATCGAGCGGCAGAACCGTGTTCTTCATCCAGAACACCGCACCACGCGGCGGGTCCAACGGAAAGATCATCCCTTCGTCCGCGCCCATGCTGGTGCGGAACATCATTCCTTTGGCCTGTTCCATGGCCGATTTCGCCAGTTCCACCCGGAACACATGCTGCTTGCCCGCATGGGTCACGGTCAGCGGGATCACTGTCAGTCCGGATTCGGGATGAACTGCCCCGGCCTGCGTCGATTGCGCCCCCGCCTCGCTCGAATTGGGAGAGCAGGCGGCCAGCAGGGCCAGAGCACAGGCGGCGACCATCGATTTGCGCATGTTCATTCCTCGTCCGGTTCCGCGGCCCATTGCTCGGCCGCTTCCACGCTGATGGCATTCAACAATTCGCGCGCGCTGTCCAGCGGGTGCCCGGCCCGGAGCATGGCCGCAAGCTGCTTTTCCCGCACCGCGCGGTCAGTCGCGGGGGCGCCAAACGGCCCCAGCCGCCGTTTGCGCGCCAAGGCCAGCGCCGCGCGGCGCTGTTCGCACGCCCCGGCCCGCACTTCGCTGCGCACCGCCTCGGCAATTCCGGCCTGACCCAGCGCCTGATCGACCCGGCGCTGGCCATAACCGCGCCGCAGCAGGCTGCCGCTGCGCGCACGGGCAAACTGCGCATCGTCGACATAGCCCGCCGCAACCATGCGCTCGACCGTGGCCTGAACCGGGGCTTCCCCATCCCCGTCCCAGCCGCGTTCGCGCAGCTTGCGGCGCAGATAGCCCTCCAGTTTTGCCGCGCTGGTGGCGAACCGCGCGACATATGCCAGGGCCAGCTCGTTAAGCCGGGGCAGGTCCAAAGGCCGGGGATTGCGACGGTCGCGGGTCATCTTGGCCATATTCGTGCCACACTGTGCCGCAATTGGAAACGATCAGGGGCGCGGGCCGATGCCGGTCTGTGCTGTGCAACGAGATGGGAGACAGGCCGGAATATGGTCGATCCCCTTGAAAACAAACGGGTAACGCGCAATGACTGACGCCGCCGAACTGGTGACGACTGCTGCGGACCATATGGTCCCCACCCCCAATTTTGACGATCTGCCACGCCGTTTTTCCAACTTCGCCACATTTGGCGAGGCGCTGGACTATGCCGCGCAGGGCAATCGCGGCATGAATTTTCACGATCCGCGCGGCAACCTGGCGCGGGTCTATCCGTTCCGCGAGCTGCGCGAGGATTCGCTCGTGATGGCCCGCCGCCTTATCGCCCATGGCATCGGCAAGGGCGACCGGATCGCGCTGGTCGCTGAAACCGGGCCCGAATTCGCCGCGCTGTTCTGCGGCACAATCTATGCCGGGGCCTGGCCGGTGCCGTTGCCGCTGCCAACCAGCTTTGGCGGCAAGGAAAGCTATATCGACCAGCTGGCCGTCCAGCTGCAATCGAGCGACCCCAAAGTGCTGTTCTATCCCGAAGAGATCGCCGAAATGGCCGGTGCCGCCGCCGCGCGCCAAGGCTGCGAGGGGATCACCTGGCAAAGCTTTGCACTGACCGAGCCGGCCGACGCCCCGCTGCCCGTAGCCAATGGCGATGACATCTGCTATCTGCAGTATTCCAGCGGATCGACCCGCTTCCCGCATGGCGTCGCGGTGACTCATGCCAGCCTGCTTAACAACCTTGCCGGGCACGGCGAAGGGATGGAGTTGCAGCAGGACGATCGCTGCATCAGCTGGTTGCCGTGGTATCACGACATGGGGCTGGTCGGTTGCTTCCTGTCGATCATCGCCAACCAGATTTCGGTCGATTACATCAAGACCGAGGATTTCGCCCGCCGCCCGCTCGCCTGGCTGGACATGATCAGCCGCAATCCGGGCAATTCGATCTCCTATTCCCCAACCTTCGGCTATGACATCTGCGCGCGCCGGATTTCCAGCCAGAGCCATGTGGCCGACCGGTTCGACCTGTCGCGCTGGCGGATCGCGGGCAACGGCGCGGACATGATCCGCCCGGACGTGATGCAGGGCTTCGTCAATGCCTTTGCCGAAGCAGGGTTCAAGGCCCAGGCCTTCCTCCCTTCGTACGGTCTGGCCGAAGCAACTCTGGCGGTCACACTGATGCCGCCGGGCGAAGGAATCCGGGTCGAACTGGTCGAGGAAGAGCGCCTGTCCGGCACCCCGCGCGACCTTTCCCGCCCGGCCCGCTACCGCGCGATCGTCAACTGCGGCAAGGCGGTGAAAGACATGGAACTCGCCATCCGGGGCGAGAATGGCGCGGCCCTGCCCGATCATCACATCGGCAAGGTGTGGTGCAGGGGTCCGTCAGTGATGGTCGGCTATTTCCGCGATCCGGAAGCGACCGAAGCCTGCCTTGTCCCAAGCGAAGACGGCAAGGGGGCCTGGCTCGATACCGGCGATATGGGCTATATGGTCGATGGCTATCTGTTCATTGTTGGCCGCGCCAAGGACATGATCATCATCAACGGCAAGAACCACTGGCCGCAGGATATCGAATGGGCGGTGGAACAGCTTCCCGGCTTCAACCACGGCGATATTGCCGCCTTCTCGGTCGAAACCGAAAATGGCGAGGAAGCCCCCGCTGTGCTGGTCCACTGCCGCGTGTCCGATCCCGAAGCCCGGATCGAACTGCGCAACATGATCCGCGACAAGGTGCGTTCGATCACCGGCATGAACTGCGTGGTCGAACTGGTCCCCCCGCGCACCCTGCCCCGCACCAGCAGCGGCAAATTGAGCCGCGCCAAGGCCAAGAAAATGTTCCTGTCTGGCGAGATCGAGCCATTCCAGCTGGCTGCGTGAGCGGCCGTACCGGATCGGGAATCCTACCGACTTGCCACGCCGCAAGGCTGCGCTAAGTTCTTCCCCGTGGGTCGCACCACGGGAGATATGGGATGGGGACAAAGCAAAGCCCGCCCGCTGCGGATGATGGCTACGGCGTGCTCGTCGGCTGGTCGCATCATGGTTTCAACGGACGGCTGGACCTGTGCCTGCAGCGCGTTGGCTCGATGGCCGAGGCCGAGCAGGAAGATGTCCAGCAGCAGCACTTTTACATGACCGAAAACCAGGCCTTGCTGCTCGCCAACTATCTGCTGGGCGTGCTCGACAAGAAACCCGCCGCCCGGCGCAAGGGCTGGCTGGGCCGGGTGCTGACGGGTCAGCCCTAGAGCCTGATGAACGAACCAGCCCGGCTGGTCCATTATCGCATGGGCACGTGCCCGGCACCGGCAGGCGCACCGGTTCGGTAAGGGCGCCAACTGAGCCGGTGCAGGTTGGTATAAGCTGCGCAGCGCGCAAAGATTGCTCCGGCAAAATCGATCACCTTGCGCTTGCAGGCCCTGTCTTATTTCGATAACACAGCTTGAACTCGAGCGGGTTGCACACAACATAACCGTTCGGACAGAAAGTACGGAAACACAGACCATGGCCACTACGCCTGAACAGACCGCCGCGCCGACCATCACCCTGACCCCGCCCGATCCGGTGCCGGTGATCGTGCCTGAACAGGCGATTGGGCTGGTGCCGGTATCGGAAGACAGCAAATCCAAACTGGAAGTGAAGGTTGATGCCTTCATCACCGATCTGGTCGCGCAGGACGCCAATTCGCCCGAATTCGGCAAACGGATCGACCAGCTGACCAACATGGGGCGCAAGGAGATTGCGGCGGCATCGGCCATGTCGAACCGGTTCCTTGATCGTCCGGTGCGGGCGATGGACAAGGATTCGGGCGTCGGCGCGAATCTGGCGGAACTGCGCAAGGTGGTGGAAGAGCTGGACCCCGGCAAAAAGGGCCAGCTTTCCACCGGGCGCAAGATCCTGGGCTTCATTCCGTTCGGCAATTCGGTGAAGCGCTATTTCCAAAGCTATGAAAGCGCGCAGGGCCATATCCAGTCGGTCCTGGGGCACCTTGCCTCGGGCAAGGATGAGCTGCTGATGGACAATGCCGCGATCGATGTGGAACGCGGCAAGTTGTGGGAAGCCATGGGCAACCTGGAACAGATGATCCACATCAGCCGCACGCTGGATGGCAAGCTTGAGGAAAAGGCAGCGGAACTTGACGGAATCGAACCGGCCAAGGCCAAGGCGATCCGCGAAAGCGCGCTGTTCTATGTTCGCCAGCGCACCCAGGACCTGCTGACGCAGATGGCCGTGACGGTGCAGGGTTACCTTGCGCTCGATCTGGTCAAAAAGAACAACGTCGAACTGGTCAAGGGCGTGGACCGCGCCAGCACCACCACCGTCGGCGCGCTGCGCACCGCGGTGACCGTGGCTCAGGCGATGTACAACCAGCGCATGGTGCTGGGCCAGATCACCGCCCTGAACGACACCACATCGGGGATCATCGATTCCACCGGCAAGCTGCTGCGCGAACAAACCGGCAAGATCCATGAACAGGCCGCCGCCAGCACCATTTCGGTCGAAGTGCTGCAGCGCGCGTTCCAGAACATCTATGACACGATGGACAATATCGACACTTTCAAGCTGAAAGCGCTCGACAGCATGAAGCAGACCGTCACCACGCTGACGGCCGAAGTCGAAAAGTCCAAGGGCTATATCGCCCGGGCCGAAGGCGCCTCACAGGCCGCCAATGCCGCCGATGCGCCCTCGATGCTGAGCCTTGAGGGCTGATGGGCATGGCCGGACAGGTCCTCCCCATTTTCACGCAGTGCAAATGGGGAGGTGGCAGTTCCGCAGGAACTGACGGAGGGGTAATGCGGCACGGCGGACACCCCTCCGTCAGCCGCCTGCGGCGTCTGCCACCTTCCCCTTTGTGGCATGCGCCAGAAATGGAGAGGATTTCCTGATGGCCGGCGAAGCGCAGCAGAGTGACCTGATCCTGCGGCAGGCGCGCCAGTCGCTGGCTGGCCAGCAGGCCGGCGGGCGGCGGGCGGGTTCGATCGGGCGGCGCTCGGCTGCGCTGAAGCGCGAGCACACCATGCGCAAGGCGCTGCGGGCGGTGCTGGCGCTGGGGGCAATCATCTTTGCGGCGATGGTGGCCGGGCTGATCCTGGACGGGATCGGCTGGACTGGCGTGATCATGACCATGCTGGCCATGGTCGTGGCGCTGGGGGTCTTTTCCAATTACCCCAAGTTGAAAGTGCCGACGCTGGAATCGCTCGGCCAGGGCGATACCCGCAGCCTGGTCGGCCGGACCGAACTGTGGCTGGAACGCCAGCGCCCTGCCCTGCCCGCCCCGGCGGTGCAGCTGGTCGATCAGATCGGCCTGCAGCTTGACGCCTTGGGCCAGCAGCTCGACGGGCTGGATGAAGCGGCCCCCGCCGCGCGCGAAGTGCGCAAGCTGGTGGGGGAACATCTGCCCGGTCTGGTTTCCAGTTATACCTCAATCCCCCGCCACTTGCGCGGCGAGGCCAGCGGCGGTGCCAGCCCGGATCAGCATCTGACCGAAAGCCTGGGCAAGATCAGCGGCGAGATTGACAGCGTCACTCGCCAGTTGGCCAGCGGCGCGATCGACAATCTGGCGATCCAGACCCGCTATCTTGACTACAAATACGGCAATGCGCTGGAAGACGGCACCAAGGTGGCCGAATGAGGCTGGCTTTCCCCCACAGCCTGGGCCGCGACGAAGCGCTGCGCCGGATCCGCGAGCATGAGGCTGACATTGCCAATGTGGCCCCCGGCATGGCGGACGTGACCACCAGCTGGCCCAGCCCCGACCGGCTGGAATTGCAGATCGCCGCCATGGGCAAGGCGATCAAAGGCGCGGTCGAAGTGGCTGACAGCGAAGTGGTGTTCGATTTCGATCTGCCGCAATCGCTGTCTTTCGCATCGGGCATGATCAAGGCGGCGCTTGAACCCAAGGCGCGCAAGCTGCTGAGCTAGGGTCAGGACCTGCTAATCACGCGGCGCCCGCTCGCGCCGAATTCCAGAACAGTGCCTGACGATTTCGTGATTTTAATTACAAAATCACTGTCGTTATTTTCCAATTCCGCACCGGACCTTGACCCTATCAAGTGCCCGGTCGGCTTCACCACCGCCGGAAAACAATTGTGCCTGAAGCATACGGCTTTCGGCACCGGTGAACTATTGCCCGGGTTCACGCCGCCACTTTGCGGGCGCGCGTCTGAATATCCGAAAACAGGAGTCTGTTTTGATGAGCGATCCCCAAACCAACCGCGCAATTGCGCTGGCCACGCAGGCACTGGCGCAATCGATCCAGGCCGATCCCTCGGCGATCAGCTGTGTCGGCACTGGCAAGCGGCAATTGCCCAATCCGCCGTTGGAACCCGGCCAGGTCAGCACCAACCCGGTGATCTGGGAATTCACCGTGGTGCTGGGCTATCGCCAGGTCCGCTATACCTACCGGGTGGCGCACGGCGTGGCCAAGTTCGCCGGGCAAGAGGGGTAAGGGCCATGCGCATCCTGATCAGCTACATCCACGGCTGGAGCCTGTCCGGCAATCCCTATGACCTGCCCAGCGTGCAGCGACTGGTCGACGCGACTTTGGCTCAGCAAGGGATAAACCCGGCAGCCATCCAGATCAGTTCGCAGTCGGTCCACATGAAGGACACCCGCAATTACACCTTCATCCAGTGCGCCCACCAGCTGATGCAGACCGGCTGGATGCAGAACGGCGCGGGGTTCGACCGGCACTATGCGGTGTGCCATTCGATGGGCGGGCTGGTCGCGCGGACCATGATGGTGCTGGGCTACAGGTTCGATGGAGTGCTGACGCTGAACACGCCGCACCACGGCACGGCCGGGTGGACCACTGGCGGCAGCATCGTCGGTTCGGTCTTCGTCGGTCCGGGCGCGCAATCGATGATGAATATCAGCCAGGACCTGCGCTGGCTGAACGAGACCGATGGCCCGCTGCGCGACCGGCTCTATTGCCTGGGCGTGCGCTGCCATGGGATCGGGCCGGTCAGCCTGGGCCCGCCGATCCCCTGGACGCATGATAACGACACCCTGATCGAATATGCCAGCCAGACCGCCGCCGGGCTGGGCGATGCGGTGCGGCGCTATGGCACGCTGGTGGACTATGGGGTCAATTTCGTGCCCCAGGCCTGCGCGGCCACGCCCGGCCATCCCCACAATTTCGTGATCGATTTCGCCGCAGAGCAAGGCAGCGGTCCGTTCAAGTTTGATAACACACCGCTGCGCCAGGCGATTGTGGACTGCATCCGGCTGCACTGACCGGGCGGGCCCGGGGCCGCAGCCCCGCGCCCGTCACGCCGGATTACAGCTTGCGCTCAAGCTCAAGATAGCCGCGCGGGATGCGCAGTTGCTGGGCGGCGATGCGGGTTTCGCCCAGGAACAGCACCAGCGCCCACATCATCAGACTGATCGCCAAGAGAAAGAACGCGGCCGCCAGCAGCGGCAGCTTGAACCCGGCGATTTCGTCCAGAAACAGCACCGCCACGGTCATGCCGATTGCCAGACCGGCCAGCACCAGCAGGAACAGCGCCCGCGTGATCAGGTGGATGCGCCGGGCGATGGCACGGATTTCCACCACGACCGCGTCGTGCTCCGGCCCCTTGGTCATCATGTGGACATCCTGCAAGGCGCGCGAACGGTCCACCACCCGGCCGAGGCGGGTAGACAGCAGGTTCATGATATTGCCAATCGCCACCAGCATGAACACCGGGGCAAGCGCGAGCTGGATGGTCTGGGCGATCATGGCTCTGGCCTATCGCGAATTCATACCCATATAAAGCAGAACCCACCTGCGGCAGGGAACATCCGCCGCGCTGCAAGGTTTGCCCGTCATGACCAGATTGCTCCGCCCGCTCGCCCTTGCCGCAACCGCCATGCTGCTGCTGGGGGGCTGCGCAGCTTTGGGTCCCAAGCACCCGGTCGGCAATGCCGCCGTCCCGCAGCCAGCCCGTTCAGTGGATCTGGAACGCTACCTTGGCCGCTGGTACGAACTGGCGCGGTATGAACAGGGGTTCCAGAAAGACTGCGAAGGCGTGTCCGCCGATTATGCCCGGCGCGATGACGGCCGGATTTCGGTACTCAACGCCTGCCGCAAGCCGGACGGAAAGCTGAAACAGGCCAAGGGCCGCGCCAAAGTGGTCGAAGCCGCCACCAATGCCAAGCTGAAGGTCAGCTTCTTTGGCCCGTTCTATGGCGATTACTGGGTGCTGGACCATGCGGAGGATTACAGCTGGTCGATCGTGGGTGAACCATCAGGCCGCTACCTGTGGCTGCTCTCGCGCGAGGCGAACCCCACTGCGGCCCAGCGCGACGCCCTGATCGCGCGGGCCGGTGCGCTGGGTTATGATACGTCCATGTTGCGGATCACCCAGCAGCCGTGACCAGCTGATCCTCCCCATTTGGCTTCGCAAAATGGGAAGGATCTTTGGGCCTTAGCGTCCTTCGCTCAGCAGCACGTCGACCACGCCCGGATCGGCCAGCGTGCTGGTATCGCCGAGGTTGCTGGTGTCCCCTTCGGCGATCTTGCGCAGGATGCGGCGCATGATCTTGCCGCTGCGGGTCTTGGGCAGCGCGGGGGCGAAGTGGATCACATCAGGCGTGGCAATCGGGCCGATTTCGTGGCGGACCCATTGCACCAGTTCCTTGCGCATGTCGTCCGTGGGCTCCTCACCCGCGTTGAGCGTGACATAGGCATAGATGCCCTGCCCCTTGATCTCATGCGGCATGCCCACCACTGCCGCCTCGGCCACCTTGGCGTGGGCGACCAGCGCGCTCTCAACCTCGGCAGTGCCCATGCGGTGGCCCGATACGTTGATCACGTCATCGACGCGGCCGGTAATCCAGTAATAGCCGTCTTCATCGCGCCTGCAGCCATCGCCGGTGAAGTACTTGCCCGGATAGGTGGTGAAATAGGTCTGGAAGAAGCGTTCGTGATCGCCCCACACGGTCCGCATCTGGCCGGGCCATGATTGCAGCAGGCACAGGTTGCCCTCAGTCGCGCCTTCCAGCACCGCGCCTTCGGCATCGACGATCTGCGGGACCACACCAAACATCGGCTTGCTCGCCGCGCCGGGCTTGAGCGCGTGGGCACCGGGCAGCGGCGTGATCATCGCCCCGCCGGTTTCGGTCTGCCACCAGGTATCGACGATCGGGCAGCGTTGATCCCCGACCACGCGCCAGTACCATTCCCACGCCTCTGGATTGATCGGTTCGCCCACCGAGCCGAGCAGGCGGAGCGACTTGCGGCTGGTCGCCTTCACCCAGTCATCGCCTTCACGCATCAGCGCACGCAGCGCCGTGGGCGCGCCATAGAAGATCTCGACATTGTGGCGGTCAACAATTTCCCAGAACCGGCTGTGGGTGGGATAGTTGGGCACCCCTTCAAACATCACCGTGGTCGCCCCGTTGGCGAGCGGACCATAGACCACATAGGAGTGCCCCGTGACCCAGCCCACATCCGCCGCGCACCAATAGATCTCGCCGGGGCGGTAATCGAACACGTACTGGTGGGTCATCGCCGCCCAGGTCAGATAGCCGCCGGTGGTGTGGAGCACGCCCTTGGGCTTGCCGGTGGAGCCGGAGGTGTAGAGGATGAACAACGGGTCTTCGGCGCCCATTTCCTCATAAGCGCAATCGGGCGAAACGCTGTCGCGCAGATCATGCCACCAATGATCGCGCCCTTCGACCATGGTCACCGCGTTCGAAACGTGGCGCACCGTCAGCACGGCTTTGACCGAGGGGCACTGCGTCAGCGCATCATCGACATTGGCCTTCAGCGGCACCTGCTTGCCCCCGCGCATCCCGGCGTCGGCGGTGATCACCACATTGCTGTCACAGTCCTGGATCCGCCCCGCGAGCGCTTCGGGGCTGAACCCGCCGAACACGATCGAATGGATCGCCCCGATCCGCGCGCAGGCGAGCATCGCCACGGCGGCTTCGGGGATCATCGGCAGATAGATGGTAACGCGGTCACCCTTGTTCGCGCCCAGTTGCTTCAGCGCATTGGCCATGCGGCAAACATCGGCGTGGAGCTGGCGATAGGTCAGGCGGCGCTGGTGCTCGCTGTCATCCCCTTCCCAGATGATCGCGACCTGATCGCCGCGCTGCGCCAGATGGCGATCGAGGCAATTGGCCGAGACATTGAGCGTTCCATCGGAGAACCACTCGATCCCGAAATCCGCCTCGTCAAACGAACAGTGGCCCAGCTTGCTCCACGGCTTGATCCAGTCGAGCCGCGCACTCTCCTCGCGCCAGAATGCCTCGGGGGTTTCCAGCGCGGCGCGGGTCTTTTCGGCATAGACTTCCGCATTGATCAGCGCGCGTGCGGCCCATTCGGAGGGGACAGGATGGGTGGTGGCCATGGGACTCTCCGGGAAGATTCGTGTTTGGGTGCAGTTAGGGAGCGGCGGCGGGGCGCGTCAATGGCGCGTGTCGGCATGCCTACTGCGGTTGGCAGGAGTTGGGCTCCATTCTGAAGCGCGATCCGATCAATGTGACAGACTCAATGACAGTAACGCGCGCACCTGTTTCGCATCTCGCAATGCCTGCAATCGACACGACCACTGTTTGCCCTGTCGACAAGGATACGAAAGCATGGGGAACAGCGCCCCGGCCTTCGATTTCAACCAGTCTGAATCCGGTGATTTTCCCGGCGATCGAACGATCGGGTGTCGAACTGCGGAGGTTCGCGGCTACAAAAAGCGCCAACAGGGCAACAAGCAGGAGGACAGGCAATCCTTTGCTCTTCAGCCAATGCACCAACCGGCACCCAAAGTGCATGCTGCCTACCCCTTCCGTCCCACTTGCGTCGGGCCACCTCCCCCAAGGGGGGAGGATTCAGCAAATCAGAAAAAGAACTTCTGCTGCCAGTAAAACGTCGCTGTCACCGGTTCCCCTGCCGCGTTGGTGGCGGGCTTGAAGCGCAGGCGGTCCATGGCGAGGCGGCAGGTTACGCCGTCCGTTTCCGGCAGTCCGCTTGATTTGTAGATCCGGCAGCCGGTAGCCCGGCCGGATGGGGCGACGGTCAGCGCGAGGATCACCGATTTGCCGATCCGCTGCTCACGCCCGCCGGGGGGAACGGGGAAATCCTTGGCATTGTTGATCTGGCCGGAAACGTGCTGAACCTTGCTGACCGCGCCGCCGCCCGAACCATTGCCGCTGCCGCCCGCGCCGGGGCCATTGCCCGATCCGCCCGCACCCGTGCCCGATCCCGCCGCCGCCGCGCCGCTGGTGTTGGCGCTGCCGGTGGAAGCGGCCTTGGGTGCGGGGGCCTTGACCAGTTCGACCTTGGGTTTTTCCGCCTTCACTTCGCGCGCCACGGCTTTCTTGCCGGCATCGCCCGAGGCTCCGGCCGGTTCGGGGGCCTTGGCGGGCGGCGGAGGCGGTGCGGTGATAGTGACGTTGAAGGTGCTGAGCACCGTTTCCACCGCCTTGGCCGAGAAATCGGGAGCAAAGGCGCGGATCAGGCCGAGCACGACCACGACATGGAACAGCACCACCACCGCGGCCACCCCGGCCTTGGTGCGCGGCGAGCTTTCCAGATCGGCGGTGTTGTCTCCATCCTGCATCGCGTCACCCTCCGCGGGCATTCTGGCGGAAAATCTCGCCGCTTGCCAGTGCCTTGGCGCGGGCCCGGCTGGGGGCCAGGCCGTGGCTGGAGTTATACCAGCGGGTGAACGCGCTGAGTGAGGCATAGCCGGTCAGTTCGGCCACTTGTGTCAGGCTGAGCCGGGGGTTGGCCAGGTGCCGCGCGGCCTGTTGCCGCCGGACCCGCTCAAGCAGTGCGGCGAACGGTTGTCCGGCCGCCTCCAGCCGCCGTTGCAGGGTGCGCGGGTTGAGGCCGAGCGCGCGGGCAGTGACCGGCAGGCTGGCCCCGTTCACCGGCAACTGCTGCAACAGCGCCTCCTCCACTTCCTGCTCGATCGAACGCGGGGCGCCTTCGATCATCGCCTGGGCCATGGCTCCGGCGTGGGCAGCGAGCGCGGGATCGGCGCGCGGATTGGGCAGATCGAGCACGCCCGAATCGAGCACCAGCCCGACAAAATCGCTGCCAAACCGCACCGGCGCCCCGAAGGCACGGGCATAGACCGGCATTTCCCCCACCGCCGGGGCGGCATGGGCAAAGCGCACTTCCTCCACCCGCCAGGCCGGGCCCAGCAGCCATTGCCCAATCCCCGCCAGCACCCCAAGCGCGAGTTCATCCGACTGGCGCGAGACCAGCGGCGGTTCCAGCGCCCAGCTTTCATGCAGCACCGCCACCCCGCCGCGCTCTTCCAGTTGCAGCACCAGCGTGGAATTGATCCGGTTGCGATAGCGCTGCATCACCGCGAAGGCCTCACGCAGGCTCGGTTGGTGAGCGATCAGCAGGCTGACCAGCCCCAGGTCCGCGACCGTCCGTCGCAAGGCCATGCGCAGGGCAAAAGTGGGGCAATGCGCGGCCCGGGCGCTTTCTTCGAGCAGGTGGATCACCGAGCGCGCGGGGATCATCCGGTCAGGCTCTGCAATCACGCTGCGGCTGAGCCCCGCCCCGCGCAGCAGCGGCAGGGGATCGAGCCGGAACTGCGCGGCGAGCTCCAGATAGCCGGTCAGGGTAGCGGCGCGGACCAGTTCCATGTCATCAACTGTGCAAGAATTGTCGTCATCGGTCAAATGGACATCGCCGAACCGGCTATCCCATGCAGCGGGATAAGGATGCCACACATGGTCAAGACTGTACGCTTTCACACTGCCGGCGGCCCGGAAGTGCTTCAGGTAGAGGATCTGCCCGTCGGCAGCCCCGGCCCCGGCGAAGTGCGCATCCGCCACCACGCCGTCGGCTGCAACTTTGCCGATACCTATTTCCGCTCGGGCTATTACCCGGTTCAGCCACCCTGCGGGATCGGTGTGGAAGGCGCAGGCGAAGTGCTGGAACTGGGCGAAGGCGTGACCTCTGTGCAAGTCGGCGACCGGGTCAGCTATAACGGCGGGCCGCTGGGTGCCTATGCGCAGGAACGGGTGATGCCCGCCGCGCCGCTGTTCAAACTGCCCGCCAACGTGCCGTTCGATGTCGCCGCCGCTTCCACCATGCGCGGCCTTTCGGCAACCTACTGGCTGCTCAAGACCGACCCGCGGCTGCGCCCGGGCGATACGATCCTGCTCCATGCTGCGGCGGGCGGGGTCGGGCTGCTGGCGGTGCAACTCGCGAAGCTGATCGGGCTGCGGGTGATCGGCACCGTATCGAGCGAGGAAAAGGCCGCCAAGGCGCGCGAACTCGGCTGCGACGAGATCATTTTCTACCGCCGCGAGGATGTGGCGGCGCGGGTCAAGGAACTGACCAATGGCGAAGGCGTGCAGACGGTGTTCGACAGCGTTGGCGCGGATACATTCGCCGGATCGCTGAAGTCGCTGCGGCGGCGCGGGGTGCTGGTGGGCTGCGGCACGGCATCGGGACCGATCCCGCCTGTCGATGCGTTCCAGACCATGCTGCAAGGCTCGGTCTATTTCATCCGCCCGGCCTTTGCCGATTTCTATGCCGATCCGGCTGAACGGGCCGAACTGGCGCAGTTCTGGTTCGATCACCTGTCCGCCGGACGGATCAAGGTAGAGATCGGCGCGCGCTATACGCTCGACCAATGCGTCGAAGCGCACCGCGATCTTGAAGCCGGCAAGACCATCGGATCGACGATCTTTACAATTTGAGCGGAGCAGGTGCGATGAAGATCGAAAAGCTCACCCAGCATATCGGCGCCGAACTGAGCGGTGTGAATCTGGCCGAAGCGGCGCGCAACGACGATCTGTTCGGCGCGATCCGGGCCGCGCTGCTGGAACATAAAGTGCTGTTCCTGCGCGATCAGCACATTGCCCGGGCCGATCATGTCGCCTTTGCCGAACGGTTTGGCAGTCTGGAAGATCATCCGGTAGCCGGCAGTGATCCCGATCACCCCGGGCTGGTGCGGATTTACAAGGACGTGAATTCGCCGCCCGATTTCTATGAGAATTCGTGGCACAGCGATGCAACCTGGCGCGAGAAGCCGCCGATGGGCGCAGTGCTGCGCTGCGTGGCCTGCCCGCCGGTGGGTGGCGATACGATGTGGGCCAATATGGAACGGGCCTATGATGATCTGGCCGATCACATCAAAGAAACCATCGCCCCGCTGAAGGCCCGCCATTCCATCGAGGCCAGCTTTGGCGCGCGAATGCCCGAAGAAAAGCGGCATGCGCTGAAGGCCCAGTATCCCGATGCCGAACATCCGGTGGTCCGCACCCATCCCGAAACTGGCGCCAAAAGCCTGAACGTCTGCGGGTTCACCACCCATTTCACCAATTTCCACACCGCCGCGAACGTCCGCTATGGTCAGGACTATGCACCGGGCGGGGCCAATCTGCTGCAGTACCTCATCGGCCGCAGCACAATCCCCGAATACCAGGTCCGCTGGCGCTGGCAGCCGAACAGCATGGCGATCTGGGACAACCGTTGCACCCAGCACTACGCGGTGATGGATTACCCCCCCTGTGTGCGCCAGATGGAGCGTGCCGGGATCATCGGGGATCGGCCATTTTGAACTTCACACAACCTCCGTTCGTGTCGAGCGAAGTCGAGACACCGCGCACCCGTGTCTCGACTTCGCTCGACACGAACGGAACCTGGGAATGATTGAGGAGTAAAACCATGCAATTCTTCGATGAAAGCCTGCTTCCCGAAAACCAGGACCCCTTGGTGATCCAGGTCGCGCCCTATGCCCCCAGCTTCATGCCCGAGGACAGCGACGACATTCCGGTTTCCTATGCCGAACAGGTCCAGAAGGCGGTTGATTGCTATAACGCCGGGGCGACCGTGCTGCACCTGCACGTGCGCGAGCCGGATGGTTCCGGTTCCAAGGACCTCGACCGGTTCAACGAAATGCTCGACCGGCTCCGCACCGCGGTGCCCGACATGGTGCTGCAGGTTGGCGGATCGATCAGCTTTGCCCCCAAGAGCGAAAGCGCGGCGGCGGAATGGCTGGATGATGATACCCGCCACATGCTCGCCGATCTGAAACCGGTGCCCGATCAGGTCACGCTGGCGGTCAACACCAACCAGATGAACGTGATGGAGCTGATCACCGAGGACGACGCCAAGGGCACCACGATGTGGGACACCTACCGCGAAGCCTATACCGAGATGTATTACGATGCCGGTCCGGCCTTCATGAAGGAACACATGAAGCGGCTGACGGCGAGCGGCATCCAGACCCATTTCCAGGTCGGCTGCGCACGCGATCTTGAGACCCTGGAACGGCTGGTGCGGAACGGGCACTACATGGGTCCGCTGGTCTGCAACTGGGTGGCGATCGGCGGCGGGCATGATGGCCCCAACCCGCGCAACCTGATGGAATTCATCAACCGTCTGCCCCAGAACGCGGTTTGCACTGTCGAAGGGTTGATGCGCTCCATGTACCCGCTGATCACCATGGGCATCGCCATGGGCCTGCACGTCCGCGTGGGTCAGGAAGACAACCTGTGGGGCCGCAAGGGCGAACGCGCCACTTCGGTCCAGCAGATCGAAAAGGCGGTGCGGATTTCGGAAGAGCTGTGGCGTCCGATCGCCAGCGGCAAGGAAGCCAAGGCGATCTACCAGATCGGCACTTTCTATAACAGCGTCGAGGAAACGCTGGAAAAGAACGGCTGGCTGCCCGGCCCGCGCCCCGGTCTGCGCACGCCCCGGCTCAGCGCTGCGGCGTGAGCGTAACGGTCCTGTTTGTTCCCGGGCTGCGTGACCATGTGGAAGACCACTGGCAAAGCCACGCAGCCCGGGCCTTGCCCGGATCGGTCACGGTTGAACCGCTGACCACGCAGCGCCTGTCCCGCGCGGCACGGGTCGCGGCGCTGGATGCGGCCTTGCAGGCCATTCCCGGCGAAGTGGTGATTGCCGCACACAGCGCCGGATGCCTGATGGTCGCCGCCTGGGCGCTCGCCCCGACCCGCAAGGTCAAAGGCGCGCTGCTCGCTACTCCGGCCGATGTCGAATGTCCGCTGCCGCCCGGCTACCCCACTTTTGACGAGCTGGACGCAAATGGCTGGCTGCCAATCGCGCGCAGCCCCCTGCCCTTCCCCGCGATTGTCGCCGCCAGCCGCAATGATCCGCTGGCAGGCTATGACAAAGTGGCCCAGCTCGCCGCAAGTTGGGGCGCGCTGCTCCACGATGCGGGCAACGTCGGTCACCTCAACCCGCCCGCCGGGTTCGGAGCCTGGCCGCAAGGGCTGGACCTGATCGCGCAATTGGCGGAATAACCGCCACCAACAGGGGAGAGTGGACAGCATGGCCGGACCGGCAGTGATCAGCGACGAGCCCGGCCCCGAACGCACCAGCGCATTCGGCTGGGCGGTGTTCGCGCTCAGTTTCGGCTTGCTGATGAGCGATCACATGGCGCGGCAGGTGCTCAACGCCGCCGGGCCGCAGATTCAGGCCGAATGGAACCTCAACAATGCCGAGCTTGCCTCATTGGCCAGCGTGGTGGCGCTGGCGGTGGGCTTGCTGACTTTGCCACTGTCTTACCTGGCTGACCGGTACGGCCGGGTCAAAAGCCTGGTCGCCATGGCCACGCTGTGGAGCCTGGCGACTTTGGCCGGGGCCTGGGTGGAGAATTACCCGCAGATGCTGGCCGCACGGGTGCTGGTCGGAGTGGGCGAGGCTGCCTATGGCAGCGTCGGGATCGCGGTGGTGCTGGCGGTGTTTCCGGTCCACTTGCGCGCGACATTATCGTCATCATTTCTGGCGGGATCGGTGGTCGGACAGATCCTGGGCGTGGCGGTGGGGGCACAAGTGGCCGCTGTCTATGGCTGGCGCGCGGCTTTTGGCGTGATCGGCCTGTTCGGGCTGGTGCTGGCACTGATCTATCCACTGGTGGTGCGCGAAAGCCGCCTGGGCGTGCCGCCAAAACGCGAAGCGCTGAACTGGCGCGAGCTGGGCCGCCTGCTGGTGGGCCGACCCGTGCTGTGGCTGACCTATTTCGCCGGCGGGATCCAGCTGTTCTGCACCGGCACACTGGCGGTGTTCCTGCCGATCCTGCTGACCCGGCACTATGGCATGGATCTGACCCAGGCCGGACGGACCACGGCGCTGTTCCTGCTGGTCTGCGCCATCGGCATGGTCGGCTGCGGAATGCTGGTGGACCGGCTGTCGCGCCGCCGCCCGGCAATCACGCCGCGGTTGTCGATCGGCTTCTCGCTGAGCAGCACCGCGCTGTTCGCGGGTGCGTTCTTTTCCCCGCCCGGCCCGGTGCAACTGGCGCTGATCGCGGCCGCGCTTCTGGTGGTGGCGGGGATTACCGGGGTGACCGGATCGATGATCGCCAACTGCACCCCGCGATCGATCCACAGCACGTCGATGGCGGTGCTGGCGCTGGCCTATAACCTGCTGGGGCTGGCCCCGGGGCCTTATGTCACCGGGCTGCTGGCAGACCGGTTCGAGCTGCTGGATGCGCTGAAAGTTCTGCCGATCCCGTGCCTGCTGTCGGCGCTGGCCATGGCCTTTGCGCGGCGGCCCTATGCGGCGGAAATGGCAATCAGGAAATAGGCTGTTCCGGTGTTGCCTTCCACGGGCAGTGGAAAATTACGCCGCGCGCAGCCCCGTAACGCCCTTGGCCCCGCGATCCTGCGCGGACAGGCCGTCAAAGATCGCATCGATGATCTTCGCCAGCTTGTCGGACGAAAGCTTGGGCATAACCTGTTCCATCGCGCCGATATTGACATAGCAATTGACCATCTGGTTGGTCAGGCTCAGCGTTTCATCGATTGAAAGCCCGGCGAAATGCCCTTCGGCCATCGCCTCGCCAATGATCACCGACAGATAGTGATCGCCCAGGTCCACATAGGACCGGATCAGTTCGAAGTTTTCCTTGCCCAGTTCAACATAGGTGGCAAAGGCCACCGGATCGCGGTCCCATTCCGCCTGCATCAGGGCAAACCGGCGGGCGAAAAATTCATACATCTTTCGCCGGGGGGTAAGGTCACTGGCGACCACTTCTTCCATGATCGCCACTTTGGGCTGGAACCAGCGTTCCGCCACAGCATCGATCAGGGCCTCCTTGCTTTCAAAATAGCGATAGAGGCTGGCGGGCGACATATTGGCCCGCGCGGCCAGTTCGGTGACTGTCAGGTTGGTCGATCCGCGTTCCTCGATCAGTTCGATCACCAGATCGATCAACTGTTCCCGTCCGGCTTCAAGGTCCGTCTGCGGACGCGCCATGACTGTTTCTCCCCAGGGCTGGCGTTGCAAAGGGCAAGATAAACACTCGCCGCGATATTTCAAGAAACTGACTTATTCTTATAATACACAACCCTTGCCGAAGCTGTCTGAACGGTTAGGAAGAAGCATGGCCACCACCCTTCGTCGTATCACCCGATTCCTCCCCACCCTGCTGCTCGCACCGGCCCTGGCGGCCTGCGCCGGGCAAGGCGCGATACGGTCTGCCGCCGCGCCGGCCACTGGCCCGGTGACGGTGGGGATCGCCGCGCTCAACGATTTTCACGGCGCGCTGGAACCGCCCAAGACTTCGGCCCTGATCGGCGATGGCAAAGGCGGCGTGGTCCAGATCCCGGCGGGCGGCGCGGCCTGGCTGGCCAGCGCGCTCGACAGCGTGCGCGCGCAGTATCCCAACCACCTGACTGTGGCCGCGGGCGACCTGATCGGCGCGACGCAGTTGTCCTCTTCGCTGTTCCTCGATGAACCGGCGATCGGGGTGATGAACCGCGCCGGGCTGGAATTCAACGCGGTGGGCAACCACGAATTCGATCGCGGGCGCGACGAGCTGAAGCGCAAGCAGGACGGCGGCTGCCAGCGCCATACCGCGCTGACCCCATGCCGCCTGGAAAAGTTCAAGGGCGCGAAATTCGGCTATCTTGCCGCCAACAGCATCGAACCCAATGGCAGCACCCTGTTCCCCGCCACCGCGATCCGCAGTTTCGGCAGCGGCAAGCGCAAGGTCAAGGTTGGCCTGATCGGGCTGACGCTGAAGGAAACCGGCGATCTTTCATCGCGTGACGGGCTGAAGGGGATCCATTTCGCTGACGAGGCCGATACGGTCAACGCACTGATCCCGGATCTCAAGGCCAAGGGCGTCAGCGCGATCGTGCTGCTGATCCATCAGGGCGGCTATACCAAGGGTACGCCCGACCCGAGCAGCTGCCCGCAGCTGACCGGCGCGATTCTGCCGATCCTGGACCGGCTGGACAGCCGGGTGGACGTGGTGGTTTCCGGCCATACCCACTGGTCCTATGTCTGTGACTATGCCCAGTACAACCCGGCCAAACCATTCCTGCTGACCAGCGCCGGGGTGATGGGCCAGCTGGTGACCGACATCACGCTTGAGATTGATCCCGCCACCCAGCGCGTGGTGGCCAAGCGCGCGCGCAACGTGATTGTGCAGAGCGAAGGCTATGCCACCCGGATCGGGCGGATCGAACCCAAGGACGTGGTCCCCCGGTTCACCCCGCGCGCCGATGTGGCGGCCTATGTTGGCAAATATGTCGATGCCTCGAAAGTCGAAATCCAGCGTCCGGCGGGCAGCCTGGCAGGCGAAGTGCGGCGGCCCGGCGGGGATTCGTCATGGAACGGCGGTTCCCTCGGCAACCTGATCGCCGATGCGCAGTTGGCCGCAACCCGCACCGCCGGGGCGCAGATCGCCTTCATGAACCCGTTCGGCATCCGTGCTCCGCACATATTGAGCCCGGCGGCGGACGGCACGCTGACCTTTGGCCAGCTCTATCAGGTCCAGCCCTTTACCAATGGCATGGTCACCCAGTCATTGACCGGGGCCGAACTGAAAGCCGCGCTGGAAGAAGGACTGGACGATCACCAGCCCAAACAGCTGCTCTCCGCTTCGGCCGGGTTCAGCTGGACCTATGACCTGACCCGCCCGGCCGGCAGCCGGGTGGTGGCGATGATGCTGGACGGCAAACCGATCGACCCCTCCGCCACTTACCGCGTGACCACCAACAGCTTCCTCGCCAACGGCGGCGACAGCTTTTCCAGCCTCGCCCGCCAACGCGACGCGGCCATCGCCCCGATCACCGATCTGGAAGCGCTGGAAGCCTGGCTGAAAGCCACGCCCGCCCGCGCGGTTCCGGCCGAGGAACGGGCGGTGGAAGCGAAGGGGTAGGCCTGAAAGGCAAAACCCCTCCGTCAGCCCTGCGGGCTGCCACCTCCCCATTTGTGCTTCGCAAAAATGGGAAGGATCGTTGGCGCAACCAGATCCTTCCCATTTTCACGAAGTGCAAATGGGGAGGGGGACCGCCCGCGTAGCGGGTGGTGGAGGGGTCATCCACGTAGGCAATACCGAACCATGCTCTCGGCAACCACCTCCGGCCCGGCCAGAACCTCTCGTGCGGCGATGCGCACCACCTCGATCCCTTCGCTACGTAGCCAGGCGTCGCGCCGTTCATCGCGTTCGGGGCGGCTCCCCATATCATGCGCGATGCCATCGATCTCGAAGGCCACCTTGGCTCTGGCACAGTAGAAATCGAGCACATAGGGGCCAAGCGGATGCTGGCTGCGGAAATGGACTCCCTCGGGCGATCCCTTGAGCAGACGCCACAGCAGTGCTTCGGGAAGCGACAGGTTATCGCGCAGTTCGCGTGCCTTGTTGACGTCGCGTGGGATGCGCCTGCGTGGCAATTGGGCCTCCGGTTGGTTTGGTTGTTGCTATCAGATGGGTTGCATTTTTGGGGAGGTCAAATGGAGTGGTTGTGCTGTGACGCATTACCCCTCCGTCTCGTCCTGCGGACGATCCACCTCCCCATTTGCACTACGTGAAAATGGGAAGGATCTGGTGGCAGCAAAGATCCTTCCCATTTTTGGCGAAGGCCACAAATGGGGAGGTGGCATTTGCGAAGCAAATGACGGAGGGGTTTTGTACGCCCGCGCCATTACCCCTCCGTCTCGCCTGCGGCGATCCACCTCCCCATTTGTCCCTGCGGGAAAAATGGGAAGGACCGAGACATCACCCAAAACTTTCCTACACGCGGCGAATCTGCGAAAAGCCAAGTCGCTCTTTGACATCGTCGATCCCCGGAATGCCACGACCCTTGCGCCAGACGCAGCGGGGCGGACGCAAGGTGTCACCTGCGCCTGCCATAGCCCCACCGCAATCACCTGAATTTGAACACTTTTCCGTGCCCGCCCGCAAAAAAGCACTTCAAAACCGGCCAAGTGTCACTTTATTTCGCCTAACCATCTGACTTTGAAAGACAAATTGCCCGGACAGGGTGTAACCTTGTTGTCCGGTTGTAACCCGGTGCTCAGTTACGTTTGGGCGGCCAGGGCACAAAGCCCGATGTCCGCGCCACATAGTCGGCATAGCCCGGCCGGGTCTTGGCCAGACCTTTTTCCAGCAGCGGTTTGCCCGACCATTTGGTTAGGGTGAAAGTCAGGAACAGCGGCCCGATCACACTGGCCAGCACCGGCCAGCCGCCAGCCTCTGCCGCGACCAGCCAGATTCCCCACCAGACGCAGGTATCGCCGAAATAGTTGGGATGGCGGGTATAGCGCCACAGCCCGGAATCCAGCACTTTGCCCTTGCTGGCCGGATCGGCGCGGAACGCTTTCAGTTGTGCGTCGCCCACGGCTTCAAACACCATGCCCGTCAGCCACAGCAAAGCCCCGGCCCAGCCGAGCGGGCCAAGCGCGGCGGGTGCTTCGCTGGCCAGAATGCCGACTTGCGCGGGCAGGCTGGTCAGAAACAGCAGCAGGGCCTGCGGGCCGAACACCACTTTGAACGCGGCGCCGCCATAGCGGCCCTGCTCTTTCGCCTTGCCCAGCATCCGGGCATAGCGCGGATCCTCGCCATGCGCGCGCCAGCGGGTAAACAGGTGCCAGCCCAGCCGCAGCCCCCACACCGCGGTCATGCCCAGCAGCACCATGGCGCGCTGGCCCGGCGCGGTCAGCTGAAGCCAGCTTGCCGCCGCCATGACCACCATGCCCGCGCCCCAGACCGCGTCGATGAACGACACGTCGCCAATCCGCACTGCGACCCAGCACAGCAGCACCATCATCGCCAGATCGACCGCCAGATTGATCAGCAGCGCTTCACCCATTGCCTTGCTCCTCTCGCGCTACACTGGCCTCGATCCCGTCGTTACGCGGATGGCCCGGCAGGACCGAGCGATAGAACGCCGCGATCCGCGCCAGGTCCGCGCGGTAATCGCCGGTTGGCATGATCGCCGGGCCGACTCCGCCCTGCATGGTCGCCTGATTGACCCAGGCCAGCACGATCGGCACCCCGGCGCCGTGCGCGATGTGGTAAAAGCCTGATCGCCAGCCCGTGCCCCCGCTGCGCGTCCCTTCTGGTGCGATCACCAGCGCCAGCTTGCTGCGGCGTTTGAACTCTGAAACCAGCGCGTCGACATAGTTGCCGCCCTTGCTGCGGTTGACCGGCACCCCGCCCATGTCGAACATGAAGCGCTTCAGCGGCCATTTGAACAGGGTGTGCTTGCCCATGAAGGCCGGTTCGACCCCCAGCTGCGTAACCGCGCCCAGGAAGAACACGAAGTCCCAGTTGCTGGTATGCGGCGCGCCCAGAATCACGCAGCGCGGCGGGATATGTTCCTCCCCCTGCAGCGCCCAGCCTTTCCAGCGGTAGAGCCACAGCAACACGCGCTTGACCAGGCGCGATAAAAGAGACGCTCGCCGTTCGGCCGCTGCACGTGTCATTCATTCTCCCCGTTCAGGCAGGAAGACTAACAGGATCGCGGCTAGTTGGAACCCTTCAAGTGGCGCGCGAAGAACGGCAGGACCACAGCCTTGAACCGTTCGGTGATGCGGTTGCCGTGATCGCCGACATAAAGCTCCCAATCGTGCGGGACGCCCAGTTTGGTCAGGTGCTGATGGATCAGTTCGTCATCCGGGCGGACGAAATCGGTATCCCCGGTATCGATCCCGATCCCGGCCATCGATTTCAGTGCGGGCACATATTGGCTGGCCATCGCCGCGGGCGAATTTGCCGCCCACTGCGCCAGCACGAAGTCATCGGGTTTGCCGTCCTTCGTGCCAAGATCCGAATAGAACGGCGGGCGCTGCGGATTGGAGGACCAGGCGGAGGCCACTGCGTAGTTCCCGCGCGACATCCAGTCGAGCTTCAGCGCTTCCTCAACCGAGTAGCCCTCGAACTTCGGATCGGCCAGCGCGGCCGGGCGCGGGATCTGGCAGCACGGGTTCATGGCATAGAGCGCGCCGAACAGCTGCGGGTGCTTCATCCCCAGCCGCAAGGTGCCGTAACCGCCCATCGAATGCCCCACCAGCCCGCGCGATTCACGTTTGGACAAAGTGCGATAGTGCCCATCGATCCAGCCGATCAGATCATGCGTGATGAACCCTTCAAAATCGCCAATCGTGGGCGAACTGGAATACATCGAGCCGCCCCATTTGGTCATCGAATCCGGCACCACGATGATCGCTTCCTGCCGCCCTTTCCCGGCGGCTTTCAGGTCATCATCGAACGGGATCCGGTCCATGTAGGTATCGGCGGTCGAATTGAACCCGTGGAGGAAATAGATCACCGGAAAGCGGCGCTTTTTCGCGCTGTCATAGCTGGGCGGCAGCACGACATAGACCGTGCGGTCAGGCGAATTGCCTTCAAGATTGCCCGCGATTGCAGGCGAATGAACCGTGATCTTTTCGGTCCGCGCCAGGGCAGGCTGGCCAGTCAGGAACCCCAGCCCAATCAGTACCAAGGCCAGCTTTTGAACCATGCGAACCATGCCAGATACTCCCCCGATCACCCGTGGAACCCCACACCGCCCGGCCAGTTCGGCGCGGCCAGGCCCATCACTTTGAACAGCAGGCCCATCTGCCCTTCCCCGATCAGCCGGTCACGCGCGCTTTCCAGCGCGGCCTTATGCTCGGGTGCGACTTCACCCAGCGCCTGGGCGCGGGCTTCGATCCCCAGTTCGCGCAGCCAGCGGCCCTGCGGCACCGTGCCCAGCCAGCGCACTCCGCGCGACTGGGCAATCGGGGCCAGCGTGGCGAAATCGACATGGGCGGTCAGGTCCGCCTCGCCCGGACCCACGAACGGATCGACTTTCAGATGCTGGCGCACCGCCTGCAAGGTTGATCCATCGCGCAGGGAATCGTGCCCGTAATCGATGAACAAGGCCGCCCCGCCCTGTTCGATCAGCCGCCCGGCCACTTCATAGACCGTCGCCGCCGCGCCGGGGCAGGTTTCGATGATCGTGCCGTCCGCCGCCTGCCGCCGCGCTTCGGGCACGGCGGCGTCCATCGGCTGGCTGCCCGCGATGCAGACGAAGCGGTCGCCTTCGGGCACCACCATCCGTTCGCGCCAGCCATCGGGCGTCTTGACCAGCTGCCGCACCGGCAAGGCGTCCAGAAACTCGTTCGCCACCACCAGCATCGGGCCATAGGGCGGCAGGCTGGACAGATCATGGTGCCACTGCGCGCCGGGCATGGTTTCCAGCTGGATGTCCTTGAGCGCGGTCGAGGCTTCGACGAAATGGACTGTCGGTTCCAGCCCATACCGCTTCGCCACGCGCAAGGCATCCTTGGCCAGCGTACCCCGGCCCGGCCCCAGCTCGACATAGTGGACCCCCTGCTCGCGCCCGGCCTGGATCCACATGTCGGTCAGCCACAGCCCGATCAGTTCGCCGAACATCTGGCTGATTTCCGGCGCGGTGATGAAATCCCCCGCCCCGCCCAGCGGATCGCGGCTGGTGTAGTAACGGGCGTTCGATTCGCCCATGTAATGCATCAGGCTGATCGGCCCGGTATTGGCGATCAGGCGGCGAAAGATCGCAGCGAGCGGCTCGCCCCCCTCTTCGGCAATCATTGCGGTGACGCGGCGGCGGAGCCCAGCGCCGGGCGAAGCAGCGCGCGGACCATGAAGAACAACCCGACCAGCATCAGCGGAATGGTCAGCCACTGGCCCATCGACAGCCCGGTCGCCCGTGCGAATTCGGTCAGCTGGGCATCGGGCTCGCGGTAGAATTCAACCACGAACCGGCTGAGCGCGATCCCCAGCGAAAATGTGCCAACCAGCAGCCCCGGCCGCCAGCGCGCCCGGCCTTTCCAGAACAGCAGCAGCATGATCACCATCATCAGCAGCCCTTCCAGCCCGGCTTCGTAAAGCTGGCTGGGATGGCGCGGCAGTCCGCCGGGAGCGTCGGGAAAGACCATTGCCCAGGGCACGGAGCTTTCGACCACCCGCCCCCACAGCTCGCCATTGATGAAATTCGCCAGCCGCCCGAACAGCATGCCGAACGGCACGCAGACCGCAATGTAATCACACACCCTGAGGAACGAGAGCCCGCCAGAACGCGAAACCCAGGCGATCGCCAGCAGCACGCCCAGCAAGCCGCCATGAAAGCTCATCCCGCCTTCCCACAGCTTGGCCAGTTCCAGCGGGTGCTTGATCAGGTAGAAATCCGGCGAATAGAACAAGGCATAGCCCAGCCGCCCGCCCAGGATGATCCCCAGCGTGCAGTAAAAGAACAGATCATCGGCATGGCGCTGCGCCAGCGGCGATCCGGGGGCCTTCATCATCCGGGTCAGGTGCCAGTACCCCAGCACGATCCCGGCGAGATAGGCGAGGGAATACCAGCGCAGTTCGAAGCTGCCGATCTTGAACAGATAGCGGCTGAGGTTCAGGTCCTGCCAATAGATCGGCGCGTGGTCCGCTGCGGCGGCAAGCAATAGTGACAGCAACGATCCGAACTCCTAAACGGGCACCAGAGGGCGCTCACGCATATCCGTGCCGCGCCTTCTGGCACAAGCATCGCCGGGAGACAAACCGGCACCGGACGCGAAAAGGGGCGTGTCCGCAAGCAATTGGGGAAAAAGGAAGCCTGATGCGGACGGAACTTGATAATGCGATGGACAAGGCGGTTGCAGCACTGACTGCGCCGGGCGGCATGCTGGAAACGGTCCCGTTTGAAAAGTACGGGCAGCAGTTGCCGATGATCAAGGCGGCCCCGCCGACCCTGGTCGATTACATCAACCACTATTGCGAACAGCACGGCGACACCCCGTTCCTGGTCGATGGCGCGATCCGCCTGTCATTCCGGGAAGTGCAAGCCGCCGCGCGTGATGTGGCCGGCGGTCTGGTGGCCGGACATCAGGTGCAAAAGGGCGACCGCGTAGGGATCGCCGCGCGCAATTCGACCAACTGGATTATCGCCTATCTGGGCGTGCTGATGGCCGGCGGCTGCGCCACCCTGCTCAACGGCTGGTGGACGGGCGAGGAGCTGGCGGCCGGGATCGAACTGGCGGGCTGCAAACTGGTGCTGGCCGATGCCCAGCGCGCCGCGCGGATCGAAGGGCATGCCCATCCAGCCGAAGTGGTGCTGTTCAGCCATGACAACGATTACCGCGAAGGGCTGGCCAATCTGCTCGCCCGCGGCGGCGGCAGCGACACGCCGCTGCCCGCGCTGACCGGCGATGATCTGGCCACCTTGCTCTACACGTCTGGCTCCACCGGCCAGTCAAAGGGCGCGGTCTGCGATCATCGCGGCGTGGTGCAAGGCACGTTCAGCTATATCGCCCAGACCCTGACGGTGCTGACGATCCTGACCGAACGCGGCGAAGCGCCGACGATCCAGCCGTGCAGCCTGGTCAACGTGCCGCTGTTCCACGTTACCGCCGAAGTCCCGCTGTTCCTGCAAAGCTTCGCGCTGGGGCGCAAGCTGGTGCTGATGCCCAAGTGGGACGCCGAAGAAGCGATGCGGCTGATCGAGGCTGAAAAGGTCACCTATTTCGTCGGCGTTCCGCTGATGAGCTTTGAAATCGCGACTCACCCGAACCGCGACAAGTACGACCTGACCAGCTGCACCGCTTTTGCCGGGGGCGGTGCGCCGCGTCCGGTGGAGCACGTGCGCCGGATCAAGGACGCGCTGCCCCACGCCTTTCCACTGCTGGGTTACGGCCTGACCGAAACCAACGGCGCGGGCTGCGGCAACCTCAACGAAAACTACATGGCCAAGCCCGGATCGACCGGCACGGCCACCAAGCCGCTGATGGAAGTCGGCATTCTGGACGATGCGGGCCAGACCCTGCCCGCCGGACAAGTTGGCGAAGTGGCGTTCCGCTCGATCGCCAATTTCCTGGGCTATTGGCAGAACCCCGAAGCCACCGCTGCCGCGATCATGCCCGATGGCTGGTTCCGGACCGGGGATCTGGGCTATCTGGACGAGGACGAATATCTGTTCATCGTTGACCGCAAAAAGGACATCATCATCCGCGGCGGCGAAAACATCAGCTGCATCGAAGTGGAAGAGGCGATCTATGCCCACCCCGATGTGGCCGAAGCCAGCGTGTTCGGCATGGCTGACGAAAAGTTCGGTGAACTGCCAACCGGGGTCTATCAGGTCGAGGAAGGCCGCTCGCTCAGCGAGGAAGACCTGCGCGCGTTCCTGCTGCAGCACATTGCCCCGTTCAAGGTGCCGGTCCGCTTGTGGGAAGAAAAGGAAAGCTTGCCCCGCCTTGGCACCGAAAAGGTTGACAAGCGCGCGCTGAAAGCCCGTTACCTGCCGCTGTGGCAAAGCGAGCAGAAGACGTAATCCCGGGCCTGACCCGCATCCCCAACCAGCGCGCGATCGTCGATCGGCGCGCGCTGGGTGATGCGGTGTGGGATGCCGTGGACGAACTGGGCGTAGAGCGCGCCCGGCCCAAAGTGGTCGAACTGCTGCGCGCCGCGCTGGCCCAGGGGCGCGAGGAAATCGCGCGGCGGCTGGCCGAACGCGGGACCAAAGGCAACGAATGCGCCGAAGCGCAGGCCTTCCTGATCGACCAGCTGGTGCGGGTGATCCACGATCACGTGGTCGGCGTGGTCTATCGCGCCAGCAACCGCAGCTCGGGTGAACGGCTGACGATCATGGCGGTTGGCGGATACGGGCGCGGCGAAATGGCGCCGCATTCGGACGTCGACATCGCCTTCCTCACCCCGATCAAGCAGACCGCCTGGTGCGAACAGGTGATCGAGGCGATGCTCTATTTCCTGTGGGATCTGGGGCTGAAAGTCGGCCATTCCAGCCGCTCGCTGGATGACATGGTGCGCATGGCCAAAAGCGACCTGACGATCCGCACCGCCTTGCTGGAGGGGCGCTATGTCTGGGGCGACCAGCAGCTGTTCGATGAAGCGCAGGCGCGCTTCTTTGCCGAAGCGGTCGCCGGAACCGAACGCCAGTTCGTTGCTGAAAAGCTGGCCGAGCGCAACGAACGCCACAAGCGGCAGGGCGACAGCCGCTATGTGGTTGAACCCAATGTCAAAGAAGGCAAGGGCGGCCTGCGCGATCTGCACACGCTCTACTGGATCGGCAAATATCTCCACAAGGTCCGCGATCCCAGCGAACTGGTTCGGGTCGGGCTGCTGACCCCGGCTGAATACCGCGCTTTCAACCGCGCCGAGGATTTCTTCTGGGCGGTGCGCTGCCACCTTCACACCATCACCCGGCGCGCGGAGGACCGGCTGACCTTTGACCTGCAGCGCGAAGTCGCCGCGCGGATGGGCTATAACGACCGCCCCGGCAAAAGCGCGGTCGAACGCTTCATGCAGTACTTCTTTCTGCAGGCAAAACGCGTCGGCCACCTGACCGGACTGTTTCTGGCCCAGCTGGACGAACAGAGCGTCAAGCGCCAGCCGCGCGGGCTGCTGGCGGGCTTTCGGGCGCGGCGGCGGATGGTCAAGGGCTATGTCGTCTATGGCGGCAAGCTCAACGTGCCGAGCGAGACCTGGTTCGCCGAGGATCCCGTGCGGCTGGTTGAAATCTTTACCTTGGCCGACGAACAGCGGCTGGAAATCCATCCCGAGGCGATGCGTCTGGCGGTGCGCGATGCCCGGCTGGTGGACAGCGTGCGCGATGATCCGCGCGCCAACGCCTTGTTCCTTGATCTGCTGACCAGCCGCAACGATCCCGAAACGGTGTTGCGCTGGTTCAACGAAACCGGCGTGTTCGGGCGGTTCATTCCTGATTTCGGCCGGGTCAACGCGCAGATGCAGTTCGATATGTACCACCATTACACGGTGGACGAACACACCATCCGCGCGGTCGGACTGATGGCGCAAATCGAAAAGGGCGAACAGAAGACCGACCACCCGCTGGCCACCGCGATCATCCATAAAGTGGTCAACCGCCGCGCGCTCTATGCCTCGATCCTGCTGCACGATATTGCCAAGGGGCGGCGCGGGGACCATTCGGTGCTGGGCGGCGAAGTGGCGACGAAGCTGTGCCCGCGGCTTGGCCTGAGCGCCGAAGAGACCGCGCTGGTCGCCTGGCTGGTGCGCCAGCATCTGTTGATGAGCGCGGTGGCGTTCAAGCGCGATCTCGCCGATTTCAAGACCATCTCCGATTTCGTCGCGCAGGTGCAGACGGTGGAGCGGCTGCGGCTGCTCGCCATGCTGACCATCGTCGATATCCGTGCGGTCGGCCCCGGCGTGTGGAACGGGTGGAAGCGCCAGCTGATCCACGAACTGTATGAAGCGGCGGAGGAACGGCTGCGGCTGGGCCACGTCCAGCATGGCCGGACCGAACGGGTCAAAGCCAAGCAGGCGCGCGTGGCAGAGCGGCTGGGCGCACAGGCCGGGCTGGTTGAACAGCACGCCAAACTGTTCAACGACGCCTACTGGATCGCCGAGCCGGATGACATCATCGCGATGAACCTGATCCAGCTCAGCCAGGCCCAGGGTCAGGCGCTGGACGTTCACACCGAATACTACGCCGCGCGCGGGGCCACCCTGGTCACGGTGATCGCCGCCGACCATCCGGGGCTGTTCTATCGCATCGCGGGCGGCATCCACCTGGCCGGCGGCAACATCATCGACGCGCGCATCCACACGGCGCGGAGTGGCATGGCGGTGGACAATTTCCTGGTGCAGGACCCGCTCGGGCGGCCGTTCTCGGAAGACAGCCAGCTCGCCCGGATCAAGACCATGATTGCGGACGCATTGGCCAACCGGGTCAAGCTGGTCCCGCAGCTCGCCGCCCGCCCGCTGTCCCGCCCGCGCGCCGATGCCTTTGAAGTGCGGCCCGGCGTGGAATTCGACAACCAGGCCAGCAACCGCTTCACCGTGGTCGAAGTCAACGCGCGCGACCGCCCGGCCCTGCTCAACCGCCTCGCCCGCGCGCTGTTCGAAGCCAAACTGATGGTCCACAGCGCCCACATCGCCACCTATGGCGAACGTGCGGTCGATACTTTCTATGTCACCGATCTGCTGGGTGAAAAGATTGACGCCCCGCACCGGTTGAAGGCGGTGGAGAAGAAGCTGCTGGAAGCGGCGGACGAGGAGACGATCGAGGTGGCGGCTTAGGTGTGGAGAGCCCCCTCCTCTTCAGAGGAGGGGGTTGGGGGTGGTGTGGTTCCAGCACTGCCGCTTCGTGCCGCCACCACCCCCCGGCCCCCTCCTCTGAAGAGGAGGGGGAGATCACCTTAACCGATCAACGCCTCAGCGATCTGCACCGCGTTCAGCGCCGCGCCCTTGCGCAGGTTGTCGCCCACCACGAACAGCGCGAGGCCGTTTTCCGCCGAATGGTCCACCCGGACGCGGCCGACGAAGACCGGGTCCTTGCCGGTCGCTTCCAGCGGATTGGGCACATCGCAGACCACCACGCCGGGCGCGCCGCGCAGCAGTTCCAGCGCGCGTTCGGGGCTGATCGGGCGTTCGAAGGCCAGGTTGACCGACACCGAATGCCCGGTGAACACCGGCACCCGCACACAAGTGGCGGACACCGGCAGGCCCGGGATTTCGAGGATCTTGCGGCTTTCGTCGCGCAGTTTGAGCTCTTCCTCGGTATAGCCGTCTTCGCCCAGCACATAGTTCAGCGGCACGACGTTGTGCGCCATCGGCACGGCCCACTTTTCGGCGGCAGGCAGCAGGTCCTGATGCCCGCCCTCAGCCAGCAGCCGCGCCTTGTCACCCACGTGGGCGAGCTGGCGGGCGAGCACGTCGATCCCTTCCAGCCCCGCACCCGACACCGCCTGATAGGTGCTGGCGACCAGCCGGATCAGCCCGGCTTCGTCGTGCAGCGGCTTGAGTGCGGGCATCACGGCCATGGTGGTGCAATTGGGATTGGCGACGATGCCCTTGGGCAGATCGGCCAGCGCATGCGGGTTCACTTCCGCGACCACCAGCGGCACATCCGGATCGGAGCGATAAGCGCTGCTGTTGTCGATCACCACCGCGCCTGCCGCCGCAACTTTGGGAGCGAGCGCCTTGGAAGTGGAGCCGCCGGCCGAAAACAGTACCACATCCAGCCCGCTGTAATCGGCACTGGCGGCGTCCTCGATCGTCACGCCGTCCACCACTTTGCCCGCCGAACGCGCCGAAGCGAACAGGCGCAGCGTGGCAATCGGGAAATTCCGTTCCTTCAGAATCTCGCGCATGGTCGAACCGACCACGCCGGTCGCGCCGACGATCCCGACATTCAGCTTTTGTCCGGCAGGAAAACGATGAACCATGATGCTACTCCTTCAAGTGGGGAGAGCAGTGCGGGGGTTCAGTGATCCGGTATGGAGTGCCCCGCCTGCTCGTGCGGGGCGGGTTGTCCGTATCTGCCTCAGGCCAGGCACACACCAACAACCGTCCCGCGCGTGGCGGTCGGTTTGATGGTAATGGTTTTGGTCGGCTGAGCGGACATGGGGCGGGCCTTTAGTCATGCCGCAGCGCAATGTAAAGCGCCCATCGCCCCCTGTTCGGGAAATAATCCGTCAGGCCGCCGCCTTGGCCGCGAACTGATCGTAGGCTTCCACCGCCTGCGCCGCATACATCAGACTGGGGCCTGCGCCCATGTAGATCGCCAGCCCCATCGTCTCCATGATCTCCTCGCGCGTGGCGCCGTGTTGCAAGGCGGCTTTGGCATGGAACGCGACGCAGCCATCGCAGCGGATCGCCACGGCAATCGCCATGGTCATCAGTTCCTTGGTCTTGCTGTCGAGCGCTCCGCTGGCCGTGGCCGCGCTGGCCATGGCCGAAAAGCTTTTCATCACATCGGGCGCACCCAGCCGCACGTCCTTGATCGCGGCGGTCAGTTCGCTCGCCATGGCGGGCCAGTCCTTGTGCATATTGAATGCTCCCTATTTCGCCGTTTGCTTCAGGATCGCCCGGGCAATCCCCCAGGAAACCGGAAATGCGGCAACAAACCCGACTGCGGCGGCAAGCGCGACCGGCTTCCACCCCGGCAGGTTCATGGTCAGCACGGCGGTAACGCAAATCCCCATCAGGGTTGTCATCACCACCGCATGGATCACCATCATCAAGCGGAACATGGCAGGTCTCCTTGCTCTATATATAAGCATGATCTAATAAAATTGAGGACTAATCCTTGACACCGATCAAGCAAGTCCCATTTTCGCACCAGACGTTGTATCGCAAGCAACCGCCATGCCCCAGCTGCCCGACCCCGTCGTAACCCTGTGCCCGCATTGCGGCGCGGCCAACCGCGTGCCCGCCGCGCGGCTTTCCGCCCACCCCACGTGCGGCAAGTGCAAGGCCGCGCTGTTTACCGGCGCGCCGCTGGCCGTCGATCAGGCACAGTTCGACCGGCACATGGGGCCGGGCAAGCTGCCGGTGCTGGTCGATTTCTGGGCCGAATGGTGCGGCCCGTGCAAGGCGATGGCCCCCGCCTTTGCCCAAGCCGCCAAAGTCCTGGAACCGCAGCTGCGCCTGCTCAAGATTGATACCGAAGCCGCACCGGCGCTGTCACAGCGCTACCAGATCCGATCGATCCCCACACTGATGCTGCTGGCAGGCGGGCGCGAAGTGGCGCGCACGGCAGGGGCCATGCCGGTGGAAGGGATCGTGCGCTGGGTGCGTTCGGTCAGTTAGCCGCGCGTAGCCGCTCCAGCGCCGCACCTTGCCCGATCAGCGGGAGCAGCGCGGCCATATCAGGTCCGTGGTCCATGCCGGTCAGCGCCTGGCGCAGCGGCAGGAACAGCGCCTTGCCCTTGCGCCCTGTCGCTTCCTTGAGCGCGGCGGTCAGCGCGGGCCAATCCGCCCCGGTCTGTTCCAGCGCAGTGGCGGCAGCGCCCAGATAGGCCCGGTCCTCTGCCTCCAGCACCGGAACCGCAATCGGCCCGGTCACCACGCGCCACCATTCGGCCGCTTCACCGATATGTTCCACATTCGGGCGGATCGCGCCCCACGCGGCCTCCCCCATGCCATCAGGCAGCAAATGCGAGACGCGGGCGAAAGGCAGGCGGTGGACGATCCCGGCATTGACCCGGTGCAGTTCCGCCTCATCAAACCGCGCCGGGGCGCGGCCAAAGTGCGACAGGGTAAAGCTTGCCGCCAGCGCATCGGCATCCAGCGCCGGATCGACCGGATCGGACGTCCCCAGCCGCGCCAGCAGCGCGACAAGCGCCTCCGGCTCGATCCCCGCCTCACGTAGCTCGGCCACGCCCAGCGAGCCGAGCCGTTTGGACAGCTTGCCTTCCGCCCCGGTCAGCAGTGCTTCATGCGCAAAGCGCGGCGGCGCGGCGCCCAGTGCGGCGAACATCTGCACCTGCGTGGCAGTGTTGGACACGTGATCCTCACCCCGCAGCACATCGGTGATGCCCATCGCCACATCGTCAATCACGCTGGGCAGCAGATAGAGCCACGAACCATCGGCGCGGCGCACCACCGGGTCGCTCATCTTGGCGGGATCGAAATGCTGGGGCCCGCGGATGCCGTCCTGCCATTCGATCGCAGCCTCGCGATCGAGCAGAAAGCGCCAGTGCGGCTTCTCCCCCGCCGCCGCCCGCGCTGCGTGGTCCGCTTCGCTCAGCGCCAGCGCCGCCCGGTCATAGATCGGCGGCAGCCCCCGGCCCAGCAGCACCTTGCGCTTGAGATCCAGTTCCTGCGCCGTTTCATAACAGCGATAGACCCGCCCCATCGCGACCAGCCGCTGGAATTCCCCTTCATACAGATCGAACCGCGCCGACTGCCGTTCCTCACCATCAGGCACCATGCCCAGCCAGGCCAGATCGGCGCGGATCGCGGTGACATAGTCCTCACGGCTGCGCTCGGCATCGGTATCGTCGATCCGCAGCAAGAAGCGCCCGGCGACCTGTTTGGCCAGCAGCCAGTTGTGCAGCGCGGTGCGGATATTGCCGACGTGCAGGTTGCCAGTGGGCGACGGCGCAAAACGGGTGGTGACAGTCATGCCGAAAACACTTCCACGCCCATCCGCTGGGCGGCATTGCACAAGGCATTGTCATAGCTGGCCAGGCTCGCTTTGCGCAGCAATGCAAGCTCGAGATAGGCGGCATCGTAGATCGTCAGATCCTGGGCTCTGGCCAAGTCAAATATCTCCTCGTGGCGCTGCCACGTCTGGTAATCGATGGTTACATCGAAACTTGTCAAAGTGGCGATGGCGGGGCTCACCATCGCTTCGGTCATTCTTTTACGCCGGAAGCCGATCAGAATTTGGTTGGCCAGTTCCAGCCGCCAGTGCTGCGGTGCGATGCAGCCACCACGGGCGAGCAGAGCTTCCAGCTCGCCGAACAAGGTATCCGTTTCGTCAGTGAAGAACAGGGGGCCAAAGATCGACGCATCGACGACACATTCGCTCACTTGCGACCCTCGTTCTTCCAGGCGATGATTTCTTCGATCGTCGTGGTCATACCCAGCGCCCGCTGCTCCGCCCGTAGTTCTGCCAGCTTGTCCAGCGCGGCCTGCACTTTCGCGCGTTTGGCCGCCTTGGCCAGCGCCGCTTCATCGGCAGCGACCAGCCGCGCGGCAACCTTGCCGTGGCGGGTGATCAGGATTTCCTCCCCACCCTCGGCCGCGGCGACCAGTTCGGACGCATGGTCCTTGAATTCGGAGATCGGCACGTGGCGAGTCATGGCGCAAACCTTTCTGGCCAGAATTTAGGACAATCTGGCCAGAATGTCGAGCGATCAAACCCCCTTCCCCTGCGCGGCCCGGGCGGTTAGCCTGCGCGCCATGAGCAACACCGACCAATTCGAAGCTGCCTTTGCCAAGGCCCAACTCGCCGGGGCCGTGGGCCTGATCGTGGACCGGGATCGTGTGCGATATGCCCGCGCCCTGGGTGTGAAGGAGGCTGGCAGCGATGCCGCGATGGCCGAAGACACGCCGTGCCAAATCGCTTCGATGACCAAGGCGCTGGTTTCCGTCGGCGCGATGCAACTGGTTGAACAGGGCAAGCTTGACCTTGATGCCGATATTGGCGCGCTGCTGCCCGATCTGGCCAATCCGCAAGTGCTGACCGGGTTCGACGCGGCGGGGGCCCCGCAACTGCGCCCCGCCAGCCGCGCGATCACGCTGCGACACTTGCTGACCCACACTGCCGGGCTCGGCTATTTCTTCATCCACCCGCAAGTGCTGCAATATTTCGCCGCCACCGCCATGCCGGAACCGGGTTCACTCGCCTCGATCAAGATGCCTCTGATGTTCGATCCGGGGGAGAGCTGGGAATATTCGGTCGCGACCGACTGGGTCGGGCTGGCGGTTGAAGCGGCGAGCGGACAGCGGCTGGGTGATTACCTGACCGCCAACCTGTTCGCCCCGCTGGGGATGAACGCCACCGCCTTCCTCCCCGCCCTGCCCGATCACGCCGCGCGGGTGCATACCCGCAGCGACGGAGCGCTCAGCCCCGCGCCGGTCTATATCGGCGGGGGCGAGTATGACAGTGGCGGCGGCGGACTGATTTCGACCGCGCCGGACTATGCCCGGTTCGTGCGAATGATCCTGAACCACGGCGAACTGGACAGCGCGCGGGTGCTGCGGGCCGAAACGATCGCGGAAATGAGCCGCAACCAGATCGGATCGATCCGGGCCGGTTACATGGGCAGCGCCATGCCCGATTTCGCCCCGCCCTATGATGCATTCCCCGATCAGCACACCGGCTGGGGGCTGGGTTTCCTGATCAACCCCGAGCAAGGCCCCAACGGCCGTGCGCCGGGCAGCCTGCACTGGGCCGGAATCTTCAATTCCTATTACTGGATCGATCAGGCGAGCGGTGTGGGCGGCGTGTTCATGAGCCAGCTGCAACCCTTTGGCGATCCCGGCGCGCTCGATTGCTTCGGCGCGCTGGAGCGGATGGCCTACGCTTGAGCGACACCTGGTCGCCGCAGCCGGTAGCCTGGCTGCATCATGAGTGGGAAGGCGGCGGAACCCTGTTTGCCTATCCCGCCGAACCGGCCGAGGTGACCCGGCTGGGCGAGCGGCTGCACGACGGGCTCTATGGCCTGAGGCAGCACCGATCGCCACGGACGCCCTATCTGGGGCAATGGCGGGACACGGCCCGGCACACCGCGCAGGACCGCAAGCTTGGCTGGCCGACCCAGTTGTTTGTCACTTGTGTGTTTGGCGAGGAACCCCGCACACCTTCGCTGGATCTGATGGAAGAAGACCGGTGGCATAATGAGCACGATACCGCCTACTTGCGGCTGAAGTGGGAGTGGCACGACACGGGCTACCGCCTGCTTGAATTCGGTCTGGAGCTGCAACACAAAGGCATTCCCAGGCGGTTCCGTTCGTTCCACCGGGGGCCGGAAATCGATCAGCTTGACCTGGCGGTCGAACCGGTTTCGAATCCGCCAGAGGGGGGAACCCTGCCTATCAGACTGAGTGGTCAGATCAGGGCCCGTTACAATTATGGCGAAGCCCCGGGCGGCCCGACGGTGCGGTTTTCGGTGATGGGCTCGATCGCCCATATCCCGGACTGGCTGATATATTGACCCAACAGCAAGCCCGCACGCCGGAACGATCAACCTAACGATTTTTCATATTGTCCAGGCCGCGCACCACGCCGGGCTTTTCGCTGGGTTTGGATACGTTGGTCTTGACCTTGGCCGCCTTGGGCTTGCGGGCTTCGCGGTTCGATTTCTTCTGGGACTTGGCCATGCGGTCTCCTTTCAGGAGGGTGCAGCGAGCGGCAGACAGGGGGAGCAGCGCGCCTGGCCTGCTGCATCTGCAGGGCCGCGCCCTGCCAAGATGGGGACGATCCGGCCAAATGTAAGGCAAGACACGAAAAACCCCGCCGGATCGCTCCGGCGGGGTATTCGGTTGAGCCTTGCGGCAGGCGAGGAGCTTACTCTTCGCTTGCTTCCGGGTTCAGGTATTCGCCTGCATCGGCGTCCATGCCGTGGCTTTCACCTTCAACCGCAGCGAGCGGATCGGTGAAACCGGCGGCTTCGGGGCCCTGAGCCAGTTCGGCGGCATGTTCTTCCGCAGCCGAGGAAGGCGCGATCAGCGCTTCCTGGAGCTTGCGGTAGGAAGCACGCAGCGCGGCGTCGCGGCTGGAGGCCGCCACGCGCAGGCGGTTCATGCCCGCGCCGGTCCCAGCGGGGATGAGACGGCCGACGATGACGTTTTCCTTCAGGCCGATCAGGCTGTCGCGCTTGCCTTCGACCGCCGCCTGCGTGAGCACGCGGGTGGTTTCCTGGAACGAAGCGGCCGAGATGAACGAACGGGTCTGCAGGCTGGCCTTGGTGATGCCCAGCAGCACCGGCTTGCCCACCGCCGGAGCCTGCCCGGGGGCCAGCTTGGCGTTGTATTCGTCCATTTCCTCACGGTCGACCTGTTCGCCGGCCAGCAGCACGGTATCGCCGCCATCGGTGATCTCAACCTTCTGCAGCATCTGGCGAACGATCACCTCGATGTGCTTGTCGTTGATCTTCACGCCCTGCAAGCGGTACACTTCCTGGATTTCCGCGACGAGGTATTCGGCCAGCGCCTCAACCCCCAGCACTTCCAGAATGTCGTGCGGATCGGGCGAACCGCTGATCAGGTTGTCGCCCTTCTTGACCCAGTCGCCTTCCTGAACGTCGATCACCTTGGACTTGGGGATCAGGTATTCCACCGGATCGCCTTCCTCGGGGATGATCGCGATCTTGCGCTTGGCCTTGTAGTCGCGGACGAATTCGATCCGGCCCGAGGTCTTGGCGATGATCGCGTTGTCCTTGGGCTTGCGGGCTTCGAACAGTTCGGCGACGCGCGGCAGACCACCGGTGATGTCGCGGGTCTTGGCGGCTTCGCGGCTGGCGCGGGCCAGCACGTCACCGGCCGACACTTCCTGTCCGTCCTCGACCGACAGGGTCGTGCCCGGCGCCATCATATAGCGCGCGGCTTCACCCGAAGCATCGTCGAGCAAGGTCAGGCGCGGACGCAGATCTTCCTTCTTCGAACGGCTGGTCGAACGGTTTTCGGTGACGACCCGGCTCGACATGCCGGTCGCGTCATCGGTCTGCTCGGTCATGGTCTTGCCGTCGATCAGGTCCTGGTACTTCACGATACCCGGCTTTTCCGTGATCACCGGCAGGGTGAACGGATCCCATTCGGCCAGACGATCGCCTTCGTTGACGATCGCCCCGTCCTGATGGAGCAGGTGGGTACCATAAGGCACGCGGTGGATCGCGCGTTCACGCCCTTCGCTGTCCAGCACCACCACTTCGCCGTTGCGGGCGAGTGACAGGCGCCGGCCGCGCTTGTCGGTGATGGTCGGGATGTCGCGATAGATCACCGAGCCGTCGCAGATCGATTCGAGGTGCGACTGTTCGTTGACCTGCGCGGCCCCGCCGATGTGGAAAGTACGCATGGTCAGCTGGGTGCCGGGTTCCCCGATCGACTGCGCGGCGATCACGCCGACAGCTTCACCGATGTTGACCGGAGTCCCGCGGGCCAGATCGCGGCCATAGCAGGTTGCGCAAACGCCCTGTTCGGCTTCGCAGATCAGCGGCGAGCGGATTCGTGCGGCCTGGATGCCGGTGGCTTCGATCCGTGCCACGGCGGCTTCATCCAGCAGGTCACCCTTGCCGGCCACCACTTCGCCATCCTTGTTGAGGATGTCTTCAGCCAGCGTGCGGCCCAGGATACGTTCCGCCAGCGAGGCAATGGTCGAGCCGCCCTGCACGATCGAGCGCATTTCCAGCGCGCGTTCGGTGCCGCAATCCTCGATCACCACCACGCAGTCCTGCGACACGTCGACCAGACGGCGGGTCAGGTAACCCGAGTTCGCCGTCTTGAGCGCGGTGTCGGCCAGACCCTTGCGGGCGCCGTGGGTGGAGTTGAAGTATTCAAGAACGGTCAGACCTTCCTTGAAGTTCGAGATGATCGGGGTTTCGATGATTTCGCCCGAAGGCTTGGCCATCAGTCCGCGCATACCCGCCAGCTGCTTCATCTGGGTTGGCGAACCACGCGCGCCCGAGTGGCTCATCATGTAGATCGAGTTGATCGGCTTGTGACGGCCGGTTTCCGGATCGATCGGGCTGGCGCGGATTTCGTCCATCATGGCGTTCGCCACCTGATCGCCGCAACGGCTCCAGGCGTCGATCACCTTGTTGTACTTTTCCTGCTGCGTGATCAGGCCGTCCTGATACTGCTGTTCGTAATCAGCCACCAGTTCCTTGGTTTCGGCGACCAGCGCATCCTTGCTGTCGGGGATGATCATATCGTCCTTGCCGAACGAGATCCCCGCCTTGAACGCGTGGCGGAAGCCCAGGCTCATGATCGCATCGGCGAACAGCACCGTGTCCTTCTGGCCGGTGTGACGATAGACCTGATCGATCACGTCCCCGATTTCCTTCTTGGTCAGCACCTTGTTGATGACGTCAAAGGGAACGGTGTGGCTCTTGGGCAGACATTCGCCAATCAGCATACGGCCCGGGGTGGTTTCGAACCGCTTCTGATAGGTGTTGCCGGCTTCATCGGTCTGCGGAACGCGGGCGATGATCTTGGAATGCAGCGTCACCGCTTTGGCTTCCAGCGCCTGGTGCACCTCGGCCATGTCGCCAAAGGCCATGCCTTCACCCGGCTCGTTCGACAGGTCGAGCGAGAGGTAATAGAGCCCCAGCACCATGTCCTGCGAAGGCACGATGATCGGCTTGCCGTTGGCGGGCGAGAGGATGTTGTTGGTCGACATCATCAGCACGCGGGCTTCCAGCTGGGCTTCCAGCGAAAGCGGCACGTGGACGGCCATCTGGTCCCCGTCGAAGTCGGCGTTGAAGGCCGAGCAGACCAGCGGGTGCAGCTGGATCGCCTTGCCTTCGATCAGGACGGGTTCGAACGCCTGAATGCCAAGACGGTGCAGCGTCGGCGCGCGGTTCAGCATGACCGGGTGTTCGCGGATCACTTCGTCCAGGATATCCCAGACTTCCTTGCGTTCCTTTTCGACCCACTTCTTGGCCTGCTTCAGGGTCATCGACAGACCCTTGGCATCAAGCCGCGCATAGATGAACGGCTTGAACAGTTCGAGCGCCATCTTCTTGGGCAGGCCGCATTGGTGCAGCTTGAGTTCCGGCCCGGTCACGATCACCGAACGGCCCGAATAGTCGACGCGCTTGCCGAGCAGGTTCTGGCGGAAGCGGCCCTGCTTGCCCTTGAGCATGTCGGACAGCGACTTGAGCGGGCGCTTGTTGGCACCCGTGATCACGCGGCCGCGGCGGCCGTTGTCGAACAATGCGTCAACCGCTTCCTGCAGCATACGCTTTTCGTTGCGGACGATGATGTCCGGCGCGCGCAGTTCGATCAGGCGCTTGAGGCGGTTGTTGCGGTTGATCACGCGGCGATAGAGATCGTTGAGATCCGAGGTCGCGAAGCGGCCGCCATCGAGCGGCACCAGCGGGCGCAGTTCGGGCGGAATCACCGGCACCACGTCCAGGATCATCCATTCCGGCTTGTTGCCCGAATCGATGAAGCTTTCGACGACTTTCAGCCGCTTGATGATCTTCTTGGGCTTCAGTTCCGATTTGGTTTCGGACAGCTCCTTGAGCAGGTCTTCCTTTTCCTGCACCAGGTCCAGGCTCATCAGCATGTGCTTGACGGCCTCGGCCCCGATCCCGGCGCTGAACGCGTCTTCGCCGTATTCGTCCTGATAGTCGTACAGTTCGTCTTCGGTCAGCAGCTGGTACTTTTCAAGCGGGGTCAGGCCCGGCTCGATCACCACATAGCTTTCGAAGTACAGGATGCGTTCCAGCTGCTTGAGCTGCATGTCGAGCAGCAGGCCGATGCGGCTGGGGAGCGATTTCAGGAACCAGATGTGCGCGACCGGCGCGGCCAGTTCGATGTGGCCCATGCGTTCGCGGCGGACCTTGGTCACGGTCACTTCGACGCCGCACTTTTCGCAAACGACGCCCTTGTACTTCATCCGCTTGTACTTGCCGCACAGGCATTCATAGTCCTTCACCGGACCGAAGATGCGGGCGCAGAACAGGCCGTCGCGCTCAGGCTTGAACGTGCGGTAGTTGATCGTTTCCGGCTTCTTGATTTCGCCGAAGGACCACGAACGGATACGTTCGGGGCTGGCAAGGCCGATCTGGATCTGGTCGAAGGTTTCGGGCTTCGCCATCTGGTTGGTGAACTTGGTCAGGTCGTTCATGTTTCAATCCCTTTTGGGGTGAATTCGTTCAGGCGGAGTGGTGGTTGGGGCGGCCCGCGGGCCGCCCGGTTCCATTACTCCGCAGCCTCGGCCAGATCGTCGTCTTCGTTCGTATCGAGCGAAGACAGTTCGACGTTGAGGCCCAGCGAGCGCATTTCCTTGACGAGCACGTTGAAGCTTTCGGGAATGCCGGCTTCGAAGGTGTCGTCGCCCTTGACGATCGCTTCGTAAACCTTGGTGCGGCCGACCACGTCGTCCGACTTCACCGTCAGCATTTCCTGCAGCGTATAGGCCGCGCCGTAAGCCTGGAGCGCCCAGACTTCCATTTCCCCGAAGCGCTGGCCGCCGAACTGGGCCTTACCGCCCAGCGGCTGCTGGGTGACCAGGCTGTAGGGCCCGATCGAACGCGCGTGGATCTTGTCGTCAACCAGGTGGTGCAGCTTGAGCACGTACTTGTAACCCACGGTGACCTTGCGGTCGAAGCTTTCGCCCGTGCGCCCGTCATACAGCGTTACCTGCCCGCTTTCATCGAGCCCGGCCTTGCGCAGCATGGCCGTGACATCGGCTTCCACCGCGCCGTCGAACACCGGCGAGCCCATCGGCACGCCGCCGCGGACATTTTCGGCCAGTTCGACGATTTGCGCGTCGGTCCGTTCCGCGATTTCGGCGGTGTAGTTGTCACCATAGATGTCCGCCAGGACTTCGCGTACCGCTTCCGGAGCGGCACCGGCCACCGGATTGGGGTTGGCTTCACGCCAGGCATCAAGCGCCGCCCCGACCTTTTTGCCCAGACCGCGCGCGGCCCAGCCAAGGTGGGTTTCGAAGATCTGGCCGACGTTCATGCGGCTGGGCACGCCCAGCGGGTTGAGCACGAAGTCCACCGGGGTTCCGTCTTCCAGGAACGGCATGTCTTCGCTCGGCAGGATCCGGCTGATGATGCCCTTGTTCCCGTGGCGGCCGGCCATCTTGTCACCCGGCTGCAGCTTGCGCTTCACCGCGACGAACACCTTGACCATCTTGAGCACGCCCGGGGCGAGTTCATCACCGCGTTCAAGCTTTTCCTTACGGTCCTCGAACTTCTCCTGGATCGCCTTGACGGTCGCGTCGTACTGTTCCTTGACCGCTTCGAGCTGGCCCTGGACCTTGTCATCCGCAACCGCGAACTTCCACCATTCGTGGCGTTCGACTTCGGCCAGGTTCTCGTCCGAAATCGTGTCACCCTTCTTGAACCCCTTGGGAGCAGCTGCGGCGACCTGGCCGATCAGCATGTCCTTCAGGCGGTTGTAGGTGGCCCGGTTAAGGATCGCGCGTTCGTCTTCACGGTCCTTGGCGAGGCGTTCGATTTCCTCGTTCTGGATCGCGCGGGTACGGTCATCGATTTCGATCCCGTGGCGGTTGAACACGCGCACATCGACAATCGTGCCGGCCACACCCGGGGGCAGACGCAGCGAAGTGTCACGCACGTCGCTGGCCTTTTCGCCAAAGATCGCGCGCAGCAGCTTTTCTTCAGGCGTCATCGGGCTTTCGCCCTTGGGCGTGATCTTGCCGACCAGGATGTCGCCCGGATGCACTTCGGCGCCGATATAGACGATGCCCGCTTCGTCGAGGTTGCGCAGTGCTTCCTCGCCCACGTTGGGAATGTCGCGGGTGATGTCTTCAGGCCCAAGCTTGGTATCGCGGGCCATGACTTCGAATTCTTCGATGTGGATCGAGGTGAACACGTCATCCTTGACGATGCGTTCGCTGATCAGGATCGAGTCTTCGTAGTTGTAGCCATTCCAGGGCATGAACGCGACGAGCACGTTGCGGCCCAGCGCCAGTTCACCCAGCTCGGTCGAGGGACCATCGGCAATGATGTCCGCCGCCGAAACCACATCGCCAACCTTCACCAGCGGGCGCTGGTTGATGCAGGTTGACTGGTTGGAGCGTTCGAACTTTTGCAGGCGGTAGATATCAACGCCGGACTGGCCGGCTTCGATATCGCCGCTGGCGCGGATCACAATACGGGTGGCGTCCACCTGATCGACGATCCCGCCGCGCAGCGCGGAAATCGCCGCGCCGGAATCGCGCGCGACGGTGCCTTCCATGCCGGTGCCGACAAACGGCGCTTCGGCGCGAACCAGCGGCACGGCCTGGCGCTGCATGTTCGAGCCCATCAGCGCGCGGTTGGCGTCGTCGTTTTCCAGGAACGGGATCAGCGAGGCCGCGACCGAGACCAGCTGCTTCGGGCTGACGTCCATCAGGGTCACATGATCGCGCGGGGCCATCACGAATTCGCCGGCTTCACGGGCCGAAACCAGTTCCTCGACGAAATTGCCGTCCTTGTTCAGTTCGGCCGAGGCCTGGGCGACGGTGTGCTTGGCCTCTTCCATCGCGGAGAGGTAGACCACATCGCCGGTCACCTTGCCGTCGATCACCTTGCGGTACGGGGTTTCGATGAAGCCGTACTTGTTGACGCGGGCAAAAGTGCTGAGCGAGTTGATCAGACCGATGTTCGGGCCTTCCGGCGTTTCAATCGGGCAGATCCGGCCATAGTGGGTCGGGTGAACGTCGCGCACTTCGAAGCCCGCGCGTTCGCGGGTCAGACCGCCCGGCCCGAGCGCGGAGACGCGGCGCTTGTGCGTCACTTCCGACAGCGGGTTGGTCTGGTCCATGAACTGCGAGAGCTGCGACGAACCAAAGAATTCGCGCACCGCGGCCACCGCAGGCTTGGCGTTGATCAGGTCGTTCGGCATCACCGTCGACACGTCGACGCTGCTCATCCGTTCCTTGACCGCGCGTTCCATCCGAAGCAGGCCGACGCGGTACTGGTTTTCCAGCAGTTCACCGACCGAACGGACCCGGCGGTTGCCGAGGTTGTCGATATCATCGACATCGCCCTTGCCGTCCTTCAGGTTCACCAGTTCCTTGACCACGGCGAGGATATCCTCGGTCCGCAGCGTGGTGATGGTGTCTTCGGCGTCGAGCCCCAGACGCATGTTGAGCTTGACGCGGCCCACGGCCGACAGGTCATAGCGGTCCGGATCGAAGAACAGCCCGTCAAACAGCGCTTCGGCGGTTTCGCGGGTCGGCGGTTCGCCGGGGCGCATCACGCGGTAGATATCGGCCAGCGCATGATCGCGGTCTTCGGCCTTGTCAGCCTTGAGCGTGTTGCGGATCCACGGCCCGGTGCCGACATGGTCGATGTCGAGCAGGTCGATCTGGTCGATCCCGGCCTTGTCGAGCGCGTCGAGGTTTTCGGGCGACACTTCGTCACCGGCTTCGATATAGATCCGGCCGGTGCTTTCATCGATCAGGTCGAGCGCGGAATAGCGGCCGAAGATTTCCTCGGTCGGGATCAGCAGTTCGGCCAGGCCGTCCTTTTCCGCCTTGTTCGCGGCGCGCGGGCTGATCTTGGTGCCAGCCGGGAAGATCACTTCGCCGCTCTTGGCATCGACGATGTCAAACGCCGGCTTCTGGCCGCGCCACTGATCGGGCGCATAGGGCAGGCACCAGCCGCCCTGGCCACGCTTCCAGGTGACGGTCTGATAGAAGAAGCCCAGGATCGCCTCGTCACCCAGCCCCAGCGCGTGGAGCAGCGCGGTGACCGGCAGCTTGCGCTTGCGGTCAATCCGGACGTTGACGATATCCTTGGCGTCGAATTCAAAGTCGAGCCACGAACCGCGGTACGGAATCACGCGGGCGGCGAACAGGTACTTGCCGCTGGAATGGGTCTTGCCGCGGTCATGGTCGAACAGCACGCCGGGCGAACGGTGCATCTGCGAAACGATCACGCGTTCGGTGCCGTTGATGATGAAGGTGCCGTTCTCCGTCATCAGGGGCATGTCGCCCATGTAGACGTCCTGCTCCTTGATATCGAGCACCGAGCGGGTTTCGGTTTCGGCGTCCACTTCGAACACGATCAGGCGCAGCGTAACCTTCATCGGCGCGGCATAGGTGATCCCGCGCTGGCGGCATTCGGTGGTGTCGTACTTGGGGTCTTCCAGTTCGTAGTGGACAAAGTCCAGCTCGCTGGTGCCCGCAAAGTCGCGGATCGGGAAGACCGAGCGCAGGGTCTTTTCAAGGCCCGAGACATAGCCGATCGCCGGGTCCGAACGCAGGAACTGTTCATAGCTTTCGCGCTGAACCTCGATCAGGTTCGGCATCTTCACTACTTCGTGAATGTCACCGAAGATCTTGCGGATGCGCTTCTTGTTCGAAGCCATCCGGCCGCTGCTGACGGGCTTGGTTGCCATGAGGGGTGTGCCTCTTTGCTCTAACGAAGGCCGGCGAACCGGCGGAAAATGTGCCACACGCGGGTGGTGGCCCATCGGACGCGAAAAGGGCCGCATGGCAAACACCCCGCAAATCGAGGCGGCCCGCAGCCGTTCGCGTCAGATGGAAAACCCGCCGCTTCCTTCTTGGCACAACCCCCGCGCATGGGCCGCACTTGCTCGAAGCGTCGAGCGAGGGGCGCATATAGGCAGACGGCCCCGCAAAGTCAAACGCCCGATAGAGCCGCAATCACCGCAGCGCCCGGCAAACCCACACTTTCCGCAAGTCGATACGTGACACATCGTTTTTCGATATTATCGATTGACAATATGGACGACTCGCATTATTGATTATCGATATTGAACATATCGGAGAACAACAATGACCCAAACCTATCGCCCCATCGCCGCGCTGTTTGCTGCTGTCGCCATGCTGACCCTGTGGGTTCCGACCCTGTCCGAACCCGCCGCCCACAGCCCGGCCGTGCTGGCCACCTCGCTCGCCTGATCCGGCCCCGACTGAAAGGAACTCCAGGCCATGGACATCAAATCCAAAGACCCGCTTCTCACCGCCGCCACCGTGCTGGTGGTCCTGTCGCAGATCGTGATGATTTTCGGCATGGTCATGCTCGGCATCGGGATTGGCGCCCTGCTCACCGTCGGGCGGACCGGACTGCTGGCCGAAATCGCGCTCAGCGGCGCGCCCCCGGTTGCTTTCTGGCTGGTAATCCTGGCGATGCTGACCGGGATCGTCCTGCTCGGCCTGGCCTGGCGCTTTCTCAATGAATTGCGCGGGATCATCAAGACGGTCGATGCCGGCGATCCGTTTCGCCACGACAATGCCGACCGGCTTAACCGGATGGGCTGGATCGCGATCATCGGACAGGTGATTGTCATGCCGGTCGCCGCCCTGGCGCTTTGGTCTGCGCCCTATCTCGACAAGGTGGAACGGGAACTGCACATCGACGGAGCATTTGACTGGACCACCATCCTGCTCGCGCTGGTGCTGTTCATCCTGGCCCGCGTGTTCCGCCACGGCGCAGCCATGCGCGCAGACCTGGAAGGAACCGTGTGATGCCAATCCTGGTCAAACTGGACGACCTGCTCCACGAACGCCGCATGACCCTGACCGAACTGGCCGAACGGGTCGACATCACTCTCGCCAACCTGTCGATCCTGAAAACCGGCAAGGCCAAGGCCGTCCGCTTTTCCACCCTCGAAGCCATCTGCCGCGAACTGCACTGCCAGCCCGGCGACCTGCTGGGGTTCACCGAAGAGTAACCCCCCCCCGCCATGGCCCAAAAACAAGGCGGCGCTTCGCAGGAAGCGCCGCCTTTTGGTTGGGCAGGTGAATGGGAGCCTGAAGTAATGGCCAGTCCCCATGCACAGATCTTACTGTGCCTTACCAGCCGATGGTAAAGCCAACGCGTGCCTGAAACGGCGCATTGCGGTCCAGCCCGCTGGCCATGGCGGCGCTGAACGCGAGGCGCTTGCTCACCAAAGCGTTGAATTGCACGCCACCAGCGTGGGATCCGCGATACGTCGCAAAGTTGGAAGTCAGATTGAACGTGGTTTCCGGCAGGAATACCGCGCCGCTCATGGCAACAGACATGGCCGTAGTAGCAGACATCTGTTGGTTGAGCATGGCAACTTGCTGACTAAGTTGCTGAACCTGTACGGTCGCCGGTTGTGATGCAGGCTGCTGAAGTCCAAGCGCTTCCTGCAACTGGGCAAAATTGACTGCGTCAGTCGGTGCCGTGCCAGCCGCGACGTTGGTGATCTTGCGCTCCGCGCCCACTGCACCGACAGAAACCGTATTTGCTTCTGACGCCACCGAACCAGAGCCCAAGGCGACCGAGTTTTCGCCGGAAGCGCTGGCAGAACGGCCGATTGCCACCCCCTGGAGACCGGTCACAGTGGTTCCACCGTTGCCGATCAGGATGCCACCTTCGGCGCTGGTCGATGACCACGAACCCAAGACGATTGAGCTGATGCCGTTCGCAGCACTGCCAACCCCGACAGCGGTCGAATTCGTACCGTTAGCCTGGGAAAACGCACCAAGCGCGCTCGCCCCATACGCGCTTGCCACGCTGTTGTAGCCTAGCGAGGTTGATGCAAGTCCAGACGCTAGTGCATTGCCACCCATTGCGGACGCGAATGACGCAAAGGCGCGCGCGTTGGCCCCCATGGCCAAAGAATTGGAGCCGGTCGAGTTGGCATTATAGCCCATCGCAAGCGACATATAGCCATCCGAAAAGGCGCTGGCACCAAAAGCCGCCGAATACCCTCCGTTGGCGTTGGCATTGAATCCAAAGGCACTGGCAGCATCGCCGGTAACGCGAACTCCGGTACCGATGCCTGTTCCGAAACCCGAACTCACATATGCTTCTGGGCCAATCGCGATCGCGCCTTGACCAGAAGCATTCGCATTTCCGCCAAGCGACACCGCGCTGATGCCTGACGCCTTTGCCCTGCTGCCCACAGCAACGCTTTCGGTACCGGACGCATCTGCTGCAACGCCGCATTGCAGCGATTGGTAATCACCGCTTCCGGCCCTACAATTGCCGTCGGGATTTGGAGCAGCCATAACCGGGCCAGCCAGAATCAAAGACAAAACAACTGTCAGACCAGCCTTGCTGGCGCTCAATTCGAGTTTCTTCATTGTACACCCCCTTGAATGGTCCGGTCTGAGCCGGGTCAGGCGGCTGATACAAAATGCCTGACATCGGGGTTATGTGCGTATGTTGTTTCTGTCGAATGTGGACGGGACCTAGCATTGTTACCTATGTGCGCCGCCTGCAAACATTCTATCGCTGGCGTTTCTATCAACCAGGAAGCAGCATCCCTAAAGTCAGGTGCATCAATTTCTGGAATGCATTGCTCGACCCGTTCGAATTACTCGACCGCGGGATCGGAAGAGATGTTGCGCAGTGTGATCTTGGCCTGCCGTCCATCAGCGTTTACCGCTGATCTTGAAAATCAATGCACTATCATTCGCCAGTCACCGGCAAATCCAGCCATATTGGCGGTCACCCTGCTTGCATTCAATCCGTATTAACCCTAGTGTCAACAAGCCTTATTGGTTGCTACACGCAACCTTCTGATGTTGCTGGTAAACCTTGATAGTGTGGTAATGGAGCTCGCTGAATGTCCAAGGCATTGCATCTTATTGATATTGCCCAGAATTTAAAGGGCCTGATGCAGTCGCTTGATTTAGCTGGACTACCCGTCACGGCTGCGCTCATTGACCTCGCAATCAATCAGGTATGCGAAGAAGTGTCCAAAATGGATGCAATTCCTTCCGAATTGGCAGGATTTACCGATCCGCACTTTGCTTTCCTTGATGAATGGGCATTGCGAATATTTAACTAAGTATTTACACAATGTTGCTGGCGCCATGGATGCGCATACCTATCCAACGCATGGTGCTTGCTGAAGGGCTTTGGGGCTGCCCTTAAAAATAGGGGGAATTTTTGACCAGCCCGGTTTCATCCGAACTCCTTTTTGGTCAAGATGACGGTGCGCATGCAGCGCAGCCGGCCCTGAATGCAAATGAATTCAAACAGTTGCTTTCGGAAATCAACGGCAGCCTGCACCGCCTCACCGAGTTGGCGGGCGAGAGCAAAGAACCTGCCAACGCACCAGAGTCGAGCACTCGGCTGAGTTTTGCCCAATGGCTCCAGCAAGAGTATAGCCAACGCAGAAAGCGTGACAAATTTTTCCCGGCCGAGACTTTGCTAGGCGAGCCGGGGTGGGATCTGTTGCTAGACCTTGCGATCCAGAAATGTGCAAATCGTCAGATTTCAGTGACCAGTGCCTGCATAGCTGCGCAAGTGCCGACCACCACAGCTTTGCGCTGGATCACCATACTTGAACATCTTGGACTTGTTGAACGAACCGTCGATCACGGCGACAAACGCCGTTCCCTTGTCAGTATTTCAGATAGCGGTTTGGGCAAGATGCGATCATATTTTGATGCAATTTGCACCCATTGAAATTTAGCCTATGGTTGGATATTATTGTTGTTTTTAATGGGTTGAACATTCAGTGAATTCATGCATGCCGGTGCGTTTATTTAAGCTTTTCGCAGAAAGCTGGGTCGCGGTTTTCATCAAGATATACGATTTTCCTACATCGCCCAAGTCTGTCATGGTGGCTGCCGCTCTTTGACATCGTGGTTGTTTCATTCCTCTCCGCCCGGGCGTCCGGTGCGGGGTTTTCGGTTGTCTGGCCGGAAAACGAATTGGGTGGACGAAGCGGCTCAGGACGTGTTTCATCAACTTGCATTTCGCGCAACTGCGGCGGGGCCGCGCATTTCCTTGACTCTGCCCCTGCGGCTGCTATTGGCCCGCCCCGACTGGTGGTGGATTCGTCTGCTCCCATGTCATCCGTCCGAGACCGCTGCTGCCAGTTTCTGGCTTAATCCGCAGCCTAGACGGGGACAGAGATATTCCGGCCCGCGCCCTGGTGCGCTGGTTCGGCCTGGCGTTTCACGACGCCCTCCTTCCCCATCGCAACGGACTCGCCCGTGGTGCCTGGCACCGCGGACAACGTAGCCGGCCGTGCGGGGCGTTCCCGTCCGGTCATTTGTGAAGGAGTAAGGCATGGATCGTTCGCAGAAAGCCGAATCGGTCGCATCGCTTAACGCGGTCTTCAACGAAGTTGGCGTGGTGGTCATCACCCGCAACCTCGGCATGTCGGTGGCTCAGTCCACTGCCCTGCGTAACAAGATCCGGGAAGCGGGCGCGACTTACAAGGTTGCGAAGAACAGTCTTGCCAAGCTTGCTATCAAGGACACCGACTATGTCGGCCTGAACGATATGCTTACCGGCCCTACCGCGCTTGCCAGCTCGGTCGATCCGGTGGCTGCCGCCAAGGCTGTTGTCGAGTTCGCCAAGACGAACGACAAGATCGAAATCGTCGGCGGATCGATGGGCTCGCAAGTTCTGAACGCCGATGGGGTCAAGGCACTCGCCTCGCTCCCCTCGCTGGACGAACTGCGCGGCACGATCATCGGGCTTGTCCAGGCTCCGGCCACCAAGATCGCTCAGCTCGCTACCGCTCCGGCGGCCAAGCTGGCCCGCGTCTTTGGTGCCTACGCCAAGGAAGCTGCATAAGACTTATCAACGATTTGTCCGGGCCGGTGGCCCGGGTCCATTTTTCAGGAGTGAAACATCATGGCCGATATCGCCAAGCTTGTTGAAGAACTTTCGAAGCTGACCGTTCTGGAAGCCGCTGACCTCGCCAAGGCTCTGGAAGAAGCCTGGGGCGTGAGCGCTGCTGCTGCTGTTGCCGTGGCTGCTGCCCCGGCTGCTGCCGCTGAAGCTGCCGAAGAAAAGACCGAATTCGACGCGATCCTGACCTCGGACGGCGGCAACAAGATCGCCGTCATCAAGGAAGTCCGCGCGATCACCTCGCTCGGCCTGACCGAAGCCAAGGCGCTGGTCGAAGCCGCGCCGAAGGCGATCAAGGAAGGCGTGTCGAAGGCCGAAGCCGAAGACATCAAGGCCAAGGTCGAAGCCGCCGGCGGCAAGGTCGACATCAAGTAAGCCTTACCGCTTACCGACTTTACAGGAACGGGCGGTCCCAGCCGGGGCCGCCCGTTTCGTATGAGCCCGCGCCCTGGGCTGGGCCCGGAGGCGCAAGCCCTATTTGAGTGTCTTGATATATTCGATCACTTCCTTGCGCTTGGCCGCATCGGTCAGCCCGGCGAAAGTCATCTTGGTGCCCGGCACCATCTTCATCGGCGCGGCCAGATACTTGTCCAGCGTGGCATCGTCCCAAGTCAGGTTGGCGTTCTTCATGGCATCGCTGAAAGCGAACCCGGCGATTTCGCCCGACTTGGTGCCATAGACCCCGGCCAGGCTGGGGCCGATCCCCATCTTGCCCTTTTCGGTCGAGTGGCAGGCAACACACTGGGCAAAGGCGGCGGGCCGGCCATCGGCCGCAGCTGCAGCAGTGGTCGCGGCGGCGGCGGGCGAAGCAGCGACGCTGTCTGCGCCTGCAGCGGCCTTGTCTTCGGCGGGCGAGCCGCAGGCCGCCAGGCCGAGGATCAGGGTAAGGGCAACAACCGACTTCGCAGCAATTCGCATGGCTCTCTCCAACAGGCACATGGCCACCCCGCCCCCACGGATGCAGCCGACACAATCGGGCCTAGTTAGACCGGAGAACCATGCCAGCGAAAGTGCCTTTGTTGCAGCATCCGTTGCACGAAGCGCACGCCGCACCGGCAAAATTCACCCCGCCGCCCTTTCCGGCTAGGTCAGCCACACGGATTCGCCTATCCGGACCGGCTTCATGACTGCCGCCAAGCCCCTTTCCCCCTTGCGCACCGAACTGCGCGCCACGCTGCAACTGGCGGCGCCGCTGGCGATCGCCAACCTGCTGCAAATGCTGGTCTATGCCATCGACGTGATCTTTGTGGCGCGGCTGGGCGAAGCAGAGCTGGCCGCATCCAGCCTGGCAACCACCCTGTTCGGGCTGATGATGTGGTGCACAATCGGGCTGACCGGGGCCTGCGCTCCGCTGATCTCGGCCGAACTCGGTCGCCGCCGCCATGCGGTGCGCGAAGTGCGCCGGTCGGTGCGGATGGCGCTGTGGCTGGCGGTGATTTGCGGCCTGTTGGCCATGGCCGTGTCCGCCAATGGCGAACGGCTGATGTTGCTGGCTGGTCAGGATCCAGAGGTTTCGCGGCTGGCGGGCCGGTTCCTGGAAATCCTGCTGTGGGCGACGATCCCGAACATCATGGCCGGAGTGCTGCGCAATGCCGTTTCGGCGCTGGGCCGCCCGGTCTTTGCCACAGCGATCACCGCGCTGGCGATTGTGGTCAATGCGGCAGGCAATTATGTCTTCGTGTTCGGCCATTTCGGCGCCCCGGCGATGGGGCTGGACGGTTCCGCCCTGTCAAGCGTGCTGACCGCGCTGGCGATGCTGGCGGCCTATGTCGCGGCGATCCAGGCAGACCGGCGGCTGCGGCGCTATCACCTGTTCGGACGCTGGTGGCGCGCGGAATGGGCGCGGTTCAGGGACATGCTGCGGATCGGCCTGCCAATCGCGCTGATCATCCTGGCCGAAGGCGGGCTGTTTTCCAGCGCGGCCTTCCTGATGGGGCTGATCGGGCAGGCGCAGCTGGCAGGACATACCGTGGCTTTGCAAGTGGCCGCGCTGGCGTTCCAGATCCCGTTCGGGATCGGACAGGCCGCGACGATCCGGGTCGGCTATCATTACGGCGCGGGCGACATCGCTGCAGTTGGCCATGCCGGCAAGGCGGCGCTGATCCTGGCACTGGGCTACATGGCGCTGCCCGCCGCGCTGATGATCGGCGTGCCGCGCTGGGTGCTCAGCCTCTATGTCGATCCCGCCGCACCGCAGAACGCGCGGATGGTGGGCTTTGCCGTGCAATACCTGGTCGTGGCCGCCGCGTTCCAGCTGTTTGACGGAATGCAGGCCGTGCTGGCCGGCGCCCTGCGCGGATTGCAGGATACGCGCGTACCGATGCTGCTGGCGCTGACGGGTTACTGGCTGTTCGGGTTCACCACCTCGGCCGCGCTTGGTTTTCTTACCTCGCTCGGCGGACTGGGCGTTTGGCTGGGTCTGGCGATGGGGCTGGTCGTTGTTTCGGCCCTGCTGCTGCACCGCTGGCAGAAGCGCGAGCAGCTGGGGCTTGTTCCGGTTTAGGACGGGCCCGGTTCGGGCGGAAAAAAATGACGGCGCGCGCCTTGACGCTCCGCCTGCCCCCTCCCATATGCGCCTCGCTGGCACTCCCCGCAGGAGAGTGCCAACTTACATCATGTAACGCCAAGAGAGAGGGAACACACCCATGGCATTTCGTCCGTTGCACGACCGCGTGCTTGTCCGCCGCGTCGAAGCTGAAGAAAAGACCGCTGGCGGCATCATCATCCCCGACAGCGCCAAGGAAAAGCCGGCCGAAGGCGAAATCGTCGCCGTTGGTTCGGGTTCGAAGGCTGAAGACGGCAAGGTTACCCCGCTGGACGTCAAGGCCGGTGACCGCGTGCTGTTCGGCAAGTGGTCGGGCACCGAAGTCAAGGTCGACGGTGAAGACCTGCTGATCATGAAGGAATCTGACATTCTCGGCATCATCAGCTGAGAACGCGGTTCTTCTTCCCAACTTCAAAATCTGAAAGGACAGCAACATGGCTGCCAAGGACGTAAAATTCGGCCGTGACGCCCGCGAACGCATTCTCGCCGGTGTCGACATTCTCGCCAATGCAGTGAAGGTTACCCTGGGTCCCAAGGGCCGCAACGTGGTGATCGACAAGAGCTTCGGCGCCCCGCGCATCACCAAGGACGGCGTCACCGTCGCCAAGGAAATCGAGCTCAAGGACAAGTTCGAAAACATGGGTGCGCAGATGCTGCGCGAAGTGGCTTCGAAGACCAACGATCAGGCCGGTGACGGCACCACCACCGCCACCGTGCTGGCCCAGGCGATCGTGCGCGAAGGCATGACTTCGGTTGCCGCCGGCATGAACCCGATGGACCTGAAGCGCGGCATCGATCTGGCCGTGACCAAGGTGGTCGAAGATCTGGTGAAGCGTTCGAAGCCGGTTTCGGGTTCGTCGGAAATCGCCCAGGTCGGCATCATCTCGGCCAATGGCGATGCCGAAGTCGGCAACAAGATTGCCGAAGCGATGGAAAAGGTCGGCAAGGAAGGCGTGATCACCGTAGAAGAGGCCAAGGGCCTCGAATTCGAACTCGATGTCGTCGAAGGCATGCAGTTCGACCGCGGCTACCTGTCGCCCTACTTCATCACCAACCCCGACAAGATGACCGTCGAGCTGGATAACCCCTATATCCTGATCCACGAAAAGAAGCTGTCGTCGCTGCAGGCGATGCTGCCGATCCTGGAAGCTGTGGTGCAGTCGGGCCGTCCGCTGCTGATCATCGCCGAAGACATCGAAGGCGAAGCGCTGGCCACTCTGGTGGTCAACAAGCTGCGCGGCGGGCTGAAGATCGCTGCGGTCAAGGCTCCCGGCTTTGGCGATCGCCGCAAGGCGATGCTGCAGGACATCGCGATCCTGACCCAGGGCGAAATGATCAGCGAAGATCTGGGCATCAAGCTTGAATCGGTCACGCTGGGCATGCTCGGCCAGGCCAAGCGCGTTTCGATCGACAAGGACAACACCACCATCGTCGATGGCGCCGGTTCGGCGGACGACATCAAGAGCCGGGTTGAACAGATCCGCGCCCAGATCGAAGTCACCACCAGCGACTATGACCGTGAAAAGCTGCAGGAACGTCTGGCCAAGCTGGCCGGCGGGGTTGCCGTGATCAAGGTTGGCGGGGCTTCGGAAGTCGAAGTCAAGGAACGCAAGGACCGCGTTGACGATGCCCTGCACGCTACCCGCGCTGCGGTGGAAGAAGGCATCGTCCCCGGCGGCGGCACCGCGCTGCTCTATGCCACCAAGGCTCTGGCCGGCATGAAGGGCGCCAACGACGACCAGACCAAGGGCATCGACATCGTGCGCCGCGCGATCACTGCCCCGGTCAAGCAGATCGCGACCAACGCCGGTCACGATGGCGCTGTGGTCTCGGGCAACCTGCTGCGCGAAGACGACGAAACCCAGGGCTTCAACGCTTCGACCGACACCTATGAAAACCTGGTGGCGGCTGGTGTTATCGATCCGACCAAGGTGGTGCGCACTGCACTGCAGGACGCGGCCTCGGTCGCCGGCCTGCTGATCACCACCGAAGCCGCGATTTCGGAAAAGCCCGAAGACAAGCCGGCCATGGGCGGCATGCCCGGCGGCGGCATGGGCGGCATGGGCGGAATGGACTTCTAAGTCCGACTGCCTGTCAGCCAAGCAAATCGGGGCCGGAAGAGCGATCTTCCGGCCCCTTTTTCGTGCCCGCCCGCAACGACAAGTTCTTAAACTTTCCGGATTAAATACCCCGTCGACCAAGCCGGGGGACGAAACTTGATCTGGTACTACCTGTTCTTTGCCGCCCTTGCGGTGTTGGTGATCCGCCAGCGCCAGCGGATGAAGCGCGCCGACCAGCAGAAGCAGCAGCAACCGGAGCCCGATTCACCAGCCAGTGCCCGCCGCCGCGATCTGCGGACCATCACCGCGATGACGGCCCTGGAAAGCGACCTGCTTCAGCCCGAACCGCAGGCCCCGCGCGCCGCGTCGGCCCAGCCCCGGCCCGGCCCGCCCCCTCGGCGTGAACCAGCCGCGCGGGTGGAAGAAAGCATCTCGGTGGTCCTGCGCCGCCAGATCCCGCCGCGCGATGAAGCGCCGCGTTCCTGGCTGGGGGGCCTGCCAATGCTGCCCGACGGGATCGAATGGCCGCGCGGGGTGAACCCGGAAAAGCGGGGCGAAGGCGAAGTGCCGCTGCACTTCATCGCCCAGATCGCCTGTGCCGATCTTCCACCCGAGCTGTGGGGCGAACTGGGCCCGCGCGCCGGATGGCTGCGATTGTTCCTGAATGGCAACAGCTGCGACAACGAGGATCGCGGCCTGTGGCGCCTGGTCCACAGCGCGGAACTGGGCAGTGAACGCCAGCCCCCCGCAGACATCGGCGTGATCCATGACGGCATGTACACCGGCGGGGCGGCCTGGACCCAAAGCAAAAGCGTCTATCCGCGCTGGCCGGTCGATCTGGTCAAGGTTGGCAACACACTGCGCCACGAAGGGCAACGCAGCTGGCCGACGCCGGATGAATTCGAGACCGAGATCTACCCCGGACAGCCAATCGAGCGTGACCGGCACAAGGTGCCAAAGCTGCCACCCTTTGCGCGCGGCGTGCTGCAGACAGCCCTGCGCGAAACGATCGCGCTGATGCGCTTGCCGGTGCGCGAATATCCGCTCAGCGATGTCAATCGCACGCAACTGGCCAGCCCGACAAACTGGCCCCTGATCCTGACTGTGCCGGCCGAACGCCTGGCGCGTGCCAATACGCGCTGGCTCGCTGAGGAAGCCGAACGGCGCGGGGTTGAAGCGCTGAGCGATGCAGAGCAGCAGGCCTATCTTGCCAGCCAGCCCAACCGCGTCCGTGCAGCAGCCGAACTGGATACGCTGCGCACCCTGATCGGCGAATGCCCCAGCCCCGAAGCCCTGATTGCACGGTGCGAGGCCGGACGCGCGGAGTGGCTGGCCTGGCGCGGTGAAGTGGCTGACTGGCTGGAAGAATGGCTGAACAGGATCGCCGCAGCGACGCTCGACCAACCCCTGACTGCGGACGACCGCGAGCGGATGGCCATGCTCGAAGGCGCACCGCCGCATGTTTACTGGGTGATCGACCGTCAGGGGGGGTACTCCGACGAACCGAACTACGTTGGCCCGCGCAAGATCGAAAGCTCTGCCTTCGCGCAGTTGGCCGAACAGTGCCACCGGGCCGCAAGCGACCTGGCTGTGGAGTTCTACCTTGATCCGCAGCGCCGTCACCTGCTCCCCGCCGAGTATCTGCCCGCCTGCGAAGCCTGGTGGCGCGCGCTCTACAACAATCGCCCGCACCGCATGGGTGGCTATCACGACGGTGTGCAGAGCGATGCGATCGAAGGGCCGCAGGAAAAGTTGCTGTTGCTGCAACTGGCGACCGACGATCCAATGCAGTTCTGCTGGGGCGATTGCGGCGCGATCTATGCCTTCATCCGCACGGACGACCTCAAGGCCGGGCGCTTCGATGCCGCTGAGCTGCATCTGGAATGCCACTGATCCGCGCGAATTACGCACTTTCCCGCAAGCAGGCCCCGGTTCGTCGCAGGCGGTTTGAGCGGCGCAGGGTCGTTAGCCAAACTGAAAGCATGAATGGGCTATCGCTGTTCGCGTGAAGACGGGACACATTTCACGATTGCTGGCCGCTGTGGCCTTTGCAGGTGCGCTTGCCGCGCCGGGAGCGGCGCAGGCGCGCGGCAATGACCTTGAGCTGGCGTTTGATCGCACGCTCGGCACGCAGGTTCGCACTCCGCCTGAAGCTCCTGCTGTTCCTTTGGTTCAACCGCGTCGGCCCGTTTCCGTTGCGCAATTCGTCGCGCCTGCGGTCACCAGTTATGGCAGCGGGCTTGAGGCGCAGATCGCCTCGCTCGCCGCGCCTGCGCAGGGCCGGATCGGCGTTGCCGCGCTTGATCTTTCTACCGGACGGACCGTTTCGGTGCTGGGCAACCAGCCCTTCCCGCTGGCCAGCACCAGCAAGGTTGCGATTGCCGCCACGTTCCTGGCAGGCGTCGATCAGGGCCGTTTCCGCTTGTCGGACCAATACCCCCTGATGGTTCCGGTCCGTTCGGCCAAATATTCGACCGAAGTGGCCCCGGTTCGTGCGGGCGCGACGATGAGCGCGCAGGGCCTGATCGAACTGGCCATTACCCGCAGCGACAATCCCGCCGCCGACGCTCTGCTTGCCGCCGTGGGTGGACCGCAGGCCGTCAACCGCTGGCTGCAGGGCGCTGGCCTTTCAGGCATGCGGATGGACCGCGACATCGCCACACTGGTGCGCGACGATGGTGAGTTCAACCCCGCCACCACGATCGACCCGCGTGACAGCGCGACGCCGCTGACCATGGTTGAACTGCTGGGCGGGCTCTATCGCGGACAGTGGCTTTCCTCCTCCAGCCGCAACCTGCTGCTCGGCACGATGGCGCGCACTGTGACCGGCAAGCGCCGGATGCGCGCACTGCTGCCCGGTGAGGCAGGCATTGCGCACAAGACCGGAACCCTGTCCAACACTGCCAGCGATGTCGGGATCATCACCACTCCTGATGGACGCAGCATTGCCGTGGCCATCTATGTGACCGGCCAGGGCAGCAAGGCCGGGCGCGACGCGCGCATCGCCAGCATCGCGCGCGCGATTTATGACGGCTACCAGTACGAAAGCTCGGGCTACCGCCGCACGGCTTCGCGCTGATCCGGCTCCGAAGCAGGGCACGGCCCGTGCTTCTGCCCAGGCCCTCCCCCAGACCACAACGAAAAGAGCGCGCCGGTTGTCCCGACGCGCTCTCCCCCTCTCCAGCTCTGAAGTTCCTTAGAAGTCGATGCTTGCCCGCGCGTAGAGGTAACGGCCGTTGAAGCCGAAAGGCGAGAAGATCGAGAACGGGATATATTGCTGGTTGGCCGGATAGACCCCGCCAATCGCTGCCGGACGCGGGCCGAAAGGCGAACGATCCGGATAGACATCGAATACGTTGTCCGCCCCGATCGCCAGGCTCAGCCGGTCCATCGGCTTGAACCGCAGTTCCAGATCGGTGATCCACTTGGCCCGCAGGAAGATGTCATCCGGACCGTAGTCGGTCAGGCTGGTCGGCGTGGCGATCGGGTTGGCCGAACCGGGCGAAGTGACCTTGCCATAGCGGGTCGACCGTGCGGTCAGCCCGACCATGCCCAGATCGCCATCCAGGCTCAGCACCACCTTGTCGCGCGGCTGGCCTTCGGTGAAGCGCAGCCCTTCGACACGGCCGAACAGGATCAGGCCGGGGATCGTCGCGAGCGGCCCCAGATCGTTCTTGCGGGCCAGGATCTTCTGCTTGTTGTAGTTATAGGCCGCAGTCAGGTTCCACTTGCCGAACCCTTCGAGCGGCAGGCGCCAGTTGAGCACCGCATCCACACCTTCGGTGCGGGTGTTGAGCCCGTTGATGAAGAACCGCGCCGCACCGACCGAGTTGAACCCGTTGGCATCGAGCACCGCCTTGACTGCGGAGTTGACCGCCGCCGAGCCGCTACCCGCCGCACCGAGGTTTTCGGTCAGCACGATCCGGTCATTGATTTTGATGTTGTAGTAATCGACCGTCAACGTCAGCCCGCTGAGCGGGTTGGCAGTGAAACCACCCGAGAAGTTGACCGACTTTTCAGGCTTGAGGTCCTTTGAACCCAAAGCCCGCGCCACCGGGCTGCTGACCGCCACGGTGGAAATGTCGACGGGCAGACCGCCGATGAAGTTGGTCGAAGTGGTGGTGAAATACTGCTGGTGCAGCGACGGTGCGCGGAAGCCGTTCGAAATCGATCCCCGCAGCGCAAAGCCGGGGACGAATTCATAACGCGCCGCGAACTTGCCGGTCAGCGTATTGCCAAAGTCCGAGAAGTGTTCGAACCGCCCGGCCGCCGTGGTGGTCAGGCCCGGAACGATTTCGGTATCAAGCTCGACATAGCCGGCCATCGAATGGCGGCGCACTTCGGTTGAGCTGGCCAGCGGGATGCCGGGGAAACCCTGCGCACCCGCTGCTGCACCGCGGCCCGGGAAGCTGCAAACGCTGGTCCCGGCGTTGAACACGCCCTGCTGCAGGGCACAGCCCGCCGCCGTGGTGGTGACTGAAGCCTTGAAATAGGGCCCGATCGCATAGCTCTGCGGTTCGCCCGGGCGGATCTTGAACTGTTCGTTCCGGTATTCCGCACCAAAAGCGAACGTTAACGGCTTGGCGAAGCCCATTTCGAATTCGCGGCTGACGTCCATATTGGCAAGCCACTGGCGATAGCCGAGCCCGCCGGCATCGAAGCTGCGCTGGCTTTGCGGACCGAAGCTGGTGTTGAGCGAGTTTTCGACGCGGTAGTCAAAGCTGTTCGCACCATAGCCGAGCGAGCCATCGACGTTCCACAGGCCAGACGTGGTACGCAGCCCCACGGTTGCCGCGCGGTCGGTCAGGTCCGAGGTGATGAACGGCAGGAAACCGTCCGGAGTCAGACCCACGAAGTTGGCGTTGCTGGGTGTGGTGTTGGGGGCCAGCACCGAAAAATCGCGGTTGGCCGCAGCGTTCTGCTGGCGATAGTTGGCCGCGCTGACCGAATCGCGCTGATCGAAGCTGCCGAACGCGTAAAGCTCCAGGTCTTCGCTCACCGGCACGGCGGCATTGGCGAACAGGATGAAGTCGTCCGCCTTCGGATCGCCAAACCGGAATTCGAGGCGATCGAACGTCAGCTCGCGCGGATCCCAGGTCGTGCTGGTCGGGCGGATATAGTTCGGCCGCAGATCATACCCCTGGCGGTTGGTAGACCCCCGGTGGCGGTATTCGGCGGTGAAATTGAGATAACCGCCGCTGCTGCCAAAGAACGGCAGGCCGATGTTGGTTGCCACCGAATAGCTCTGCCCGTCATGCGCCTTGCGTTCACCGTCGGTGGTGGCCTGGAAATAGCGGCCGTCCGTGGCATCGAGCACCGGCGCGCCGTTGGCGGTGACCAGCCCGGTCACATTCGCCACATTGTCGATCGTGGTGTCATACTTGCCATAGCTGATCGAGGCGCGGCCGCCTTCGCTGGCCTTCTTGAGGCGGATGTTGATCACCCCGGCGATCGCATCCGACCCATATTGCGAAGAGGCGCCATCGCGCAGCACTTCGATCCGGTCGATCGCGAGCGCCGGGATCGCATTCATGTCCACCGCTGCAGAGCCGCGGCCGACCGTGCCGTTGATATTGAGCAGCGCGGAAACGTGGCGGCGCTTGCCATTGACCAGCACCAGTGTCTGGTCCGGGCCCAAGCCGCGCAAGGTGGCGGGGCGCAGGGCGTCCGATCCGTCGGCAATCGCGGGCTGCGGGAAGTTGAAGCTGGGGACCAGCTTGTTGAGGATCTTGTTGGTTTCGACCTGACCGCCTTCGGTAATCGCAGCGCCTGACAGCACATCAACCGGAACGGGCGAATCCTGCACCGTACGAGACGCAGAGCGGGTGCCGGTGACGATGATGGTAGGCTGATCGACGCTTTCGTCAGCGGTGCCTTCCTGGGCCAGAGCCGGTGCGGTCAGCGCAAGGCTGGACAGCGATGCGAGCAAGGAGAGGCGGATCGTGGATTGCATGGTTGGTTCCCTTACCAGTATCGCCGCGCCCCTTCCTCCCCAGGCCAGGCGCGACACGTTTCCACGCGAATTTACGCATGTCATGCGCGCGCAAACAAGCCGTCCGCAACGATTGCGGACAGCCTGTTGCTGCAATGCAACGCAATTCTACTGTGCAAAGAGCGCCTTGCGCGGGCCGAGGTAGCCGAACAGGTAGGCACCGACCTTGCGCATCTGGATTTCCTCCGCCCCTTCGGTGATCCGGTAGCGGCGGTGGTGGCGATAGATGTGTTCGAACGGCTTGTGCCGCGAATAGCCAATCCCGCCGTGAACCTGCATCGCCCGGTCGGCCGCCTCGCAGACCAGGCGGTTGGCGTAGTAGTTGCACATGCTGATCTTGTCCGACAGGCGGTGCTCGATCTCCTTGTGCTCCATCTGGTCCATTTCCCAGGCTGTCTTGTAGATCAAGGTACGCAGCATTTCGCACTGCGTGGCCAATTCCACCAAGGGGAACTGGATCCCCTGATTGCGCGCCAGTTCCGCGCCAAACGGTTTGCGTTCACGCGCATATCTGACTGATTCTTCGACGCAATAGGTTGCCGCGCCAAGCGAGCTTGCGGCTTGGCGGATGCGGTTCTGGTGGACGAAGCTTTGCGCGATCGACAGCCCGCCATCAACCGGGCCCAGCACCGCGCTTTCAGGCACCCAGCAATTCTCGAAATGCATGCGCGGGTGGTCGGTCGGCATGTTGAAGGTCCACATATATTCATCAACCACCATGCCGGGCGTGCCCGCCGGGACCAGCAGACAAGTGATCCCCTTGGCATCTCCAGCCTTGCCCGAAGTGCGGCAGAACGCGGCGCAGTGGGTGGCAACGTGCATCCCGGTGATCCACATCTTCTCCCCATCGATCCGCCAGCCGGGCACACCATCGCGGCTCTCGCGCACCGCCACGGTTTCCATATGGGTCGCGTCCGATCCGTGGTGCGGCTCGGTCAGACCAAAGGCGACGCGGCGCTGGCGTTCGAACCCGCCGGTGATGAATTCCTTTTGCTGTTCCTCGGTCCCGAAATGTTCGAACATGTTGACGAAGGGAAAGTTGCCGACGATCGAATGTTCGTTCTGCAAATCGTTGTGCAGCCCCAGCCCCATCTGGGTGAAGTGATCGCGGATCACCGCCATCCACAGGTTCGCCCCGTCCTTGCCGCCGTACTTCTTGGGTGCGGAAAAGCGCCAGTGCCCGGCCTTGTCGGCGCGCAGCGAGGCTTCGCGCAGCAAATCTTCCCATTCGTGGCGTGGCAGGCCCTGGTTCTCGAAGTCGGTCCGGGCATATTCGCGGCGATGATCGAAGAAGCGGATATTGTCATCCTGCTGTTCAAGCGGGCGAATCTCCGTCTCGATGAACTTGTCCAGTTCGGCGAGGTAATCGACCAGATCCTGCGGCAGTGAAAAGTCCATCGTTCAGTTCCCTTCCCATGTGGCCCGGGCCAGCGCCAGCGCGGGATATTTCGGCATGTCGGCGGCCAGCTTGCTCAACGCCATGCGGCGCAGGCGGGCCAGTAGGCCGGGCGTGGCAAGATCTGCCTTGCCCGACATCAAATCGGCGGCGAGCGCCGCATCGGTTGCGACCGGGCGCTGTTCGATCTCACGCGTGACGATACCCAGGGCGTTGCGGGCCACCGCCATGTTGAACTTGTCCCGCCCACTGATCAGCGGCTTGATGTCTGAATTAAGCCATTCGGAAATCGCGGTCAGCATTTCGGCGCCACTGGGTTCACCGGTTCCAGGCACCAAGGCTTCGCTGGCGGGCGGCAGCGGGCGCTGGCGTTCGATTGCGGGGGCCTGATCCTCCAGCAGCAGCAGCAGGTCCAGTTCCTGTTCGGCAGTACGACGGGCAACGACCACCCGCTCAACCGAGCGGTCATGCCCGTCGCGCCAGTATCCACCCATCTGCAAGCAGCCCAGCGCCCACCAGAAGGTCCGGTAGATCGTCCAGAAGCGGAAGCGCCGGGGATCAAACGGCTCGCCGCCAGCTGCCTCGTAAGCCCGCGCCAGTTCCTGAACCGAAGTCAGGCCATATCCGGGCCGGTCAGGCCGCGAAAATCGCCAGACGGTCATGCAACCAAATGCCAGATCCTCGTGCCAGTCTCCCAGATGGGCCAGCTCCCAGTCGAGCACCCCCGTCACCCGGCCATGCTCGAACATCAGATTGCCCAGCCGGAAATCCCCGTGAACCAGCCGGGGCGCGACCGGGGTGGGCAGGTTTGCTTCCAGCCAGCGCAAGGCCAGCGCCAGAATCGGGCGATCCCCGCCATAGCTGATGAAGCGTGCGCGCAGTTCTGCCAGGGCCTCAGCGGTGTCCATCACCGGAACGGCCAGGTCGGTGCAATCGGTGCGGTGAACCGCCGCCAGTTCGCGGGCGATGTCCCCGATCCCGGTGGCCGGGTCCGCCTCTGCCAGGAACGCATTGGGTTCTGGCGAGCCGGGAATCGAGCGCATGACATAGCCCGAACCGATCCCGTCCGCCGGGTCCAGTTCAACCAGAACTTCCGGGGCCGTGACCCCGCCAGCACGGGCGCGGCGGATCAGGGCGGCTTCTGCAGCGTGATCCATCGGCCGCCCGGCCATCATTTCCAGGCTGGGCGCGCGGCGCAGGACGCAGATTTCGGTCCCCGATACGAACCGCCAGCTTTCCATGTTGGCCCCGCCCGACAGACGCTCAAGCCCGTGCGGCGCAGGCATTGCAACGCGCGCCATGGCCAAGGTCAGACCTTCGGACAGTCGGGACACTGCATCGCTGGGGGCCGCACTGGTGGACAAGGTCGCCGCTCTCCTTCGGCTGGGTTCGGAGAGGGTTTAATCGGGCGATTAAAATAGATCAAGCACGGTGCGCGCCTTCACTCGCGCACAAAAGAAAAGGGGCGCGAAGGTTAGCCCTTCGCGCCCCCAATCTTTTGCCAAATGGCGAAGATTACATCTTCTTGGCAGCATCCGCAGCGGCTTCAGCAGCGGCGCCAGCGGCGTCGGCAGCAGCGCCCGAAGCGGTGGTCGCGGCGTCAGCAGCGGCACCCGAAGCGGTGGTCGCGGCGTCAGCAGCAGCGCCAGCAGCGTCGGTGGCGGCAGCAGCAGCGTCCGAAGCAGCTTCAGTGGCGGCGTCCGAAGCGGCAGCAGCGGCGTCAACAGCCTTTTCAGCCGAGCAGGCCGACAGAGCGAGAGCGGCGCTGGCAGCGACGGCGGCGAGAACGATCTTGCGCATGAATGTATTCCTTGAACAGCGAGTGGACCACGCGCGGCCGTTTCTGCTGGAGAGCTTGGGCGACCGAACGGAAAGCCTACCTTATCGGTAGACTTCTCGCCTCAAATAGTCGGCTTCGCGGCGTGATGCAAGAGGTTGCTGCAAGGCGCGCGAAATCCACCCAGTTTTCCACTGGTTTGCGACCATTCGCAGCCAAATGTGGCAAGGTCATGACCGCCCGGGCAAATCGATTCGTGCGATTCGCACGCCAGCCGGTTTACGCTGCCCGCTCCGCCCTGCTAGGCTCTGCCGATGGAGCCCAAGCAGCATCTCTACCTGGTCGATGGATCGGCCTATATCTTCCGCGCCTATCACCGCCTGCCGCCGTTGACCAACCCGCAGGGTGTGCCGGTGGGGGCGGTCTATGGCTATACCACGATGTTGTGGCGGCTGGCCGATGATCTCAACAAGGCGGACGGGCCGACTCACCTCGCGGTGATTCTCGATGCGTCGGGCAAGTCGTTCCGCAACGATATTTACCCCGAATACAAGGCGAATCGCCCGCCCCCGCCCGAAGACCTGAAACCCCAATTCCCGCTGATCCGCGATGCCACCCGCGCCTTCAGCCTGCCGTGCATCGAGGAGCAAGGCCTCGAAGCCGATGACCTGATCGCCTCCTACGCTCGCGCCGCCGCCGCGCGCGGGTGGGACGTGACGATCGTCTCGTCGGACAAGGACCTGATGCAGCTGGTGGGTCCCTGCGGTGAAGGCCGGATCGACATGCTCGATACGATGAAGAACCAGCGGATCGACATCCCCGAAGTGGCCGAAAAGTTCGGCGTTGCACCCGATCTGGTTGGCGATGTGCTGGCGCTGATGGGCGATGCGGTGGACAATGTCCCCGGCATCCGCGGGATCGGACCAAAGACCGCGACCAAGCTGATCCAGGACCATGGCGATCTGGAAAAAGCCCTTGCCGCCGCAAGCGAAATGAAGGCGAGCAAGCTGCGTGACAACCTGATCGAGCATGCCGACATGGCCCGCCTGTCGCGCGTGCTGGTGGCTTTGAAGGAGGACTGCGACCTCCCGATGCCGCTCGACGATTTCAAGCTGGGCGAGATTCCGCCCGGGCCGCTGACCCAGTTTCTGGAAGAGCACGGCTTTTTCAGCCTGCTCAAGCGGCTTGACGGCGGGCGCGGCAGCCCGGAGCGGCGGACCCAGCTCAACCCGGCCAAGCCCGTGACGCCCGGCGCGGCCGCAGCCCCGGCAGGCAACCGCCAGCCCGTGCCCGATTGGCCGGCGATTGACCGCAGCAGCTATCAATGCGTCCAGACGCTGGAACAGCTCGATACGTGGATCGAGCGCGCCCTTGCTGCGCGGCTGGTGGCGTTCGATACCGAAACCAGCGCGCTCGACGCGATCCGCGCCGATCTGACCGGGATCAGTCTGGCAGTAGGCCCGAACCAGGCCTGTTATATCCCGCTCGGCCACGGCGGGAGCGACATGTTCGCGGAAAAGCCGCTGCAAGTGGACAAGGCTACCGCCCTCGCCCGGCTCAAACCGCTGCTGGAAAGCGATGCGGTGCTGAAGGTGGGCCAGAACGCCAAGTACGATCTCAACGTGCTGGCCCGGCAAGGAATCGCGGTCAGCCCGATCGACGATACCATGGTGATGAGTTTCGACCTTGATGCCGGGCGCAGCGAGGACGGGATCGGCGGCGGTCACGGGATGGACGAGCTCGCCGCCCGCCACCTTGGCCACACCGCCCTCGCCTTCAAGGACCTGTGCGGCACCGGCAAGAAAGCCATCCCTTTTGGCGAAGTTCCGCTCGACCGCGCGACCGAATATGCCGCCGAGGACGCCGACGTCACCTGGCGGCTGCACCAGCTGTTCAAGCCCCGCCTGTCGCTGGAGGGCGGGACGCGGGTCTATGAGCGGGTCGACCGCCCGCTGGTGGCGGTGGTGGCGCAGATGGAGCGCCACGGGATCAAGGTTGACCGTGAGAAACTGGCCGGGCTGTCATCAACTTTCGCCGAAGCGATTGCCGCGCTGGAGGGTGAGATTCACACCCTCGCCGGTCAGCCCTTCACCATCGGCAGCCCCAAGCAACTGGGCGAGATCCTGTTCGACAAGCTGGGTCACAAAGGCGGCAAGAAAGGCAAGACCGGGCAGTATTCCACCGACCAATCGGTGCTGGAACGCCTGTCCGGCGAAGGCGCCCCGATTGCCGACAAAGTGCTGGAATGGCGCCAGCTGTCCAAGCTGCGCAGCACCTATACCGAAGCCTTGCAGGCCGCGATCAACCCCGACACGGGCCGGGTCCACACCAGCTATAGTCTGGTCGGTGCGCAGACCGGGCGGCTCTCTTCAACCGAGCCGAACCTGCAGAACATCCCGATCCGCACCGAAATCGGCCGCCAGATCCGCGATGCCTTTGTGGCGGAACCGGGCAATGTGATTCTGGCGGCGGACTACAGCCAGATCGAACTACGGCTGGCTGCGCATATGGCCGACGTGCCCGAACTGAAGGACGCCTTCGCCAAAGGTGAGGACATTCACGCCCGCACCGCGATGGAAATGTTCGGAGAGGTCAACCGCGACACGCGCGGCCGCGCCAAGACGATCAACTTCGCGATCCTCTATGGCATCAGCCGCTGGGGTCTGGCCGGACGGCTGGGGGTTTCCTCGGACGAAGCACAAGCGATGATCGACCGCTATTTCGAACGCTTCCCCGGCATTCGCGGCTATATCCATGCCACGCTGGAAAGCGTGCGGACGCAGGGCTTTTCGGAAACGCTGTTCGGCCGCAAGTGCTGGTTCCCGCGCATTTCATCGAACAATCCCAACGAACGCATGGGCAGCGAACGCGCCGCGATCAACGCCCCGATCCAGGGCACCAGCGCTGATATCATCAAGCGCGCCATGGTGCGGATGATGCCCGCGCTGGAAGCGGCCGGACTGGGCCATGTGCGGATGCTGCTGCAGGTCCATGATGAACTGGTGTTCGAACTACCTGAGGTCGATGTAGCAGCCGCCAGCATGGTGATCCGCGAGGTGATGGCCGGGGCCGCCGTGCCGCTGGTCGAACTGACCGTGCCGCTGGGCGTCGAACTGGGCACTGGGGCAAGCTGGGGGGCAGCGCATTGATGGTCGCCGCGCCCTCGGTCAGCCAGATGATCGACTGGTCCGAAGCCCTCACCCGCGCAGCGATCCATGGCGGGATCGCGGTCGGGATTGCGCTGGCGCTGCATCTGGCGCTGTTCGCAGTGCTCGACCGGGCCGCGCGGCTCTCGGTTTCGACTTCGGACGAACTGGTGTTCGGCCGTCTGCGCCAGCCGCTACGCTGGGCGATGGTTGCGGTTGGCGTGTCGCTTGCCGCTGAAAGCGATGCGCTGATCGCGCGCGGATGGGATCTGGTGGCGCGGTTTATCGAACCGGCGCTGCTCGGCTGGACTGCCTTCGCGCTGGTCAAGGCCTTTGCCGAAGTGCTCGACGCTCACGCCGATCGCAGCGAGGATGTGATGGCCGCGCGCAGCCGCCGCACCCGCGTCGCGATCTTCTCGCGCACGCTGGGTTTCGCCATCGTCTTCGTCACCGTGGCCCTGATGCTGTTCGGCATTCCCGGCGTGCGCAATGTCGGGGTGACGCTGATGGCCTCGGCCGGGTTCGCCACGCTGGCAGTTGGTGCGGCAGCGCAGCCAGCGCTCAAAAGCCTGATCGCAGGGATGCAGATCGCGCTGACCGAGCCGATCCGGCTGGGTGATTTCGTGGTGGTTGATAACGAAAGCGGGCGGGTGGAAGATATCCGTCTGTCTTATGTGGTGATCCGCACCGGGGATGAACGGCGGGTAATTGTCCCCACCGCCAAGTTTCTGGACGGCAGCTTCCAGAACTGGACCAGGCTGGGGGATGGCATCACCGGATCGGTGGTGCTGCCCGTTCGCCCCGGCCACGCGATCCAGCCGATCCGCGATGCCTATCTGGCCGCGCTGAAGGACCACCCCGACTGGGACGAGCGCACCGGCCAACTGCAAGTCAGCGAAGCGCGGGTCGGGTCGGTCGAGCTTAAGCTGGTGATGAGCGCCAAGGGCCCGGGCGAACTGGCCCGCCTGCGCTTTGCCATGCGCGAGGCAATGCTCGACTGGCTGCGCGAGCATTGCCCCGAGGCGCTGTGCACTGAAGGTTGAGGCAGTTCAGTTGAGCGCAGCGCGCAGTGCATCATTCATCCGCCGCTGCCAGCCCGGCCCGCTAGCGCGCCAGCGTTCAACCACGTCCGGATCGAGCCGCAAAGTGATCGACTTCTTGGCATCGGCCTTGACTGACCCGACCGGACGACCCCGCCTGCCTTTGCCAAAGGCCGCCAGCACTTCGGGCGGCAAGACCTCCGCTGCCGGACGCGCGCGGGCGAAGTCGGCTTCGGTCCATTCCGGATTTTCGTCATCAAACAGGATCGGCTTGTTCTTATCGCTCATAACGGCGCATTTCCTTGTCATGGGCCCGGCGGAAGCTGATCGCTCGCACCGCTTCATCCGAAACAGCGAAAACCAGGCAATAGACCAGGCCCTCGATCCGCCCGTAGGCGCGGTAGCGCAGTTCCCCATAGTCTTTGCGGTCGTCAACCACGACCATAGCGGAAGCAAGATCGAGCCGAGCGGAATCGGCCAACGACAGGCCATGCTTGTCGCGGTTGACCGCATCCTTAGCCGGGTCGAATATGATCTCCACGATTTATCTGTAGCTTCAATTAAATATCGACACAACAATTAATTGCCGCTACAGAAAATTACCCATGCTTCTTGTCCCGGATCGGCGCGACCATGCCGGGGGCTAGGAAGCCGATCTGAGTGGCAGTGACCTGGGCGGCGCGCTTTTTGAGTTCGCCTTTCATCTTCAGGTATTCGCCTTCCATCTCCTCGCTGACCGTGGCGCGCGATTCGGCCAGGGCTTCGGCAAAGTCGGCGGCGTTGACCTTGTTGGCATTGGCCCCCTGCCGCCGGATCGCGTTGAGCCCGGCGCGGCGGGTCAGGTCTTCCAGATCGGCCCCGGTAAAGCGTTCGGCCTGCGCGGCGATTGCGCCCAGATCGACATCTTTGGCCAGCGGCATCTTCGCGGTGTGGATCTTCAGGATGCGTTCGCGGCCTTTGGCATCAGGCGTGCCGACATAGACCAGCTCGTCCAGTCGGCCGGGCCGGAGCAGTGCCGGATCGACCAGTCCGGGGCGATTGGTCGCCCCGATCAGCACCACGCTGGACAGTTCCTCCATCCCGTCCATTTCGGCGAGCAGGGTGTTGACCACCCGCGCAGTCACTTGCGGCTCGTTCGCGCCTGATCCGCGCGCGGGAACCAGACTGTCGATCTCATCGATGAAGATCACGCACGGCGCGACCTGACGGGCGCGGGCGAACAGACGGCTGATCTGCTGCTCGCTTTCGCCGTACCATTTGGACAAGAGGTCGCTGGACTTGATCGAGATGAAGTTCGCTTCACTCTCCTTGGCCACGGCCTTGGCCAGCAGGGTCTTGCCGGTGCCGGGCGGGCCATAAAGCAGGAAGCCTTTGGCCGGGCGGATCCCCAGCCGCCGGAACGCGTCGGGGTTCTTCAGTGGCAGTTCGATCCCTTCGCGCAGCTTTTCCTGCGCCTCGTCCGCGCCGCCGATGTCGGCCCAGCCGATGTTGGGCACCTGCACCATCACTTCGCGCATCGCGGAAGGCTGGACGCGCTTCAGCGCGGCAAGGAAATCGTCGCGGGTGACGTTGAGGCTTTCGAGCACGTGCGGCGGCACGGTCTGCGCCTCCAGATCAAGCTGCGGCATGATCCGCCGAACCGCCTCGATCGCGGCCTCACGCGCCAGAGCGCCCAGATCCGCGCCGACAAAGCCGTGGGTGGTGCGCGCCAATTCGTCCAGATCGACGTCGGGGCTGAGCGGCATTCCGCGCATGTGGATCCCCAGGATCTCGCGACGGCCCTTTTCATCCGGCACGCCGACCACGATCTCGCGGTCGAACCGGCCGGGGCGGCGCAGCGCTTCGTCGATCGCGTCAGGGCGGTTGGTGGCGGCGATAACCACGATGTTGGACCGGGTGTGCAAGCCGTCCATCAAGGTCAGCAGCTGCGCGACCAGCCGCTTCTCCGCTTCGCCGGGCGTGCCCGAGCGTTTGGGCGCGATCGAATCGATTTCGTCGATAAAGATGATCGATGGGGCAGCTTTGGCGGCTTCCTCAAACACTTCGCGCAGGCGGCGTTCGCTTTCACCATAGGCGCTGCCCATTATTTCCGGGCCGTTGATAGTAAAGAAGCTGGCGTCGCTTTCGTTCGCGACGGCCTTGGCCAGCCGGGTCTTGCCGGTCCCCGGCGGGCCGTGCAGAAGCACGCCCTTCGGCGGATCGACGCCCAGGCGCGTGAACAGTTCGGGATAGCGCAGCGGCAGTTCGACCATTTCGCGCAACTGGCGAATGGTATCGCCCATCCCGCCGACGTCGTCATAGTTGACCTCGCCCCGCCCGGCGCGGGCTTCCTCAAATTCCTCGCGCAGTTCGACTTCGGTGTTCTCGTCGATATGGACAATGCCCTTGGGCAGGGTCGAAACCACGTTGAGCCGGATTTGCGTGAGCGCGAAGGCCGGGGCGTTGAGCATCCGCGCGACCTGCGGCGGCATGTCGCGCACCGGGGTCTGGCCGGTGGTGGCCACCAGATCACCGGCCAGCAAGGGCCGCCCAAAGAAGTTGCGCTTCAGCGCTTCGCCCGGCCCCTGCAGCTTCATTTCGCGCTGGGCGGGCGCGAAGACGACGCGCTGAGCGGCGCGGCTTTCACCCTTGCGGACCTGCACGTGATCGCCGCCGCCAACTTCGGCATTGGCGCGCTGCAACCCGTCGAGCCGGATGACGTCGAGCCCTTCATCCTCGGCATAGGCCAGCACGGCGCGCGCGGCGGTGATGCGCTTGCCCTCGATCTCGACCACGTCGCCTTCGGTGATGCCCAGCACGCCCATCGCGCTTTTGGGCAGGCGGGCGATGCCCTGCCCGCTTTCTTCCTGGCGCGCGGCGGCGACCTGGAGCTTGACTGCCTTGGTATCGGATATGGTGCTTGCTTCGGCCATGCGCTTCGTCCTGCTGCGGCCTTGGACAGACCGGTCGAGACGAAGCTAGGTATTCGCTGCGCGCTTTGCAAATGGCCCCGTGCAGCCCCGCCCAAAGCCCAGCAAAAAAAGACCCGGTCGTTTCCGACCGGGCCATGGAAGTTTTGGGAGAGGATGCCTGAAAGGCACGATCTAAATGCCTTCGACTCGGTTTTTGTGCAAGTGCGAAAAGGTCAAATCATGTTGCATTTAACGCAATCGTCGTTCAGTTTCGCGCAAGTTTGGCGCTTTTTTGGCGGAATTGCGTAGGATGCACCGCATGCAACACAGGGAAATTCGTATGCTCCGCATACGAATGCACCGCATTGCAGCATAAACAGAACCGCTATTTGCAGCCCGATCAGTGCACCAGCAACAGCGGCGGCGCAGCCTGTTCATCCAGGAAGAACCGCGTCACCCCGCCAAACAGGAATTCGCGCACCCGGCTGTGGCTATAGGCGCCCATCACCACCAGCTGCGCTCCCAATTGGGCACAGCGGGCGGCCAGCGTCTCTTCTACCGAATCGCCCCGCGACAGCTCGTGCAGTTCAGCCTTGATCCCGTGGCGCGAGAGGTAACGCAATGCGTCGGTGGGCGGGAAGCCCTGCGCCTTGTCATTCTCGACCGTCAGCACGTGAACTCCCTTGCACCCGCTCAGCAGCGGCGCGGCAGCGCGCAAGGCGTGGGCGGCTTCATCGCCCCCATCCCAGGCGATGCAGGCGGTGCCAACCGGCAGTCGCAAGGGGGCATGGTCTGGCAGCGCCAGCACCGGCGAGCGCGACACCAGCGCAAGGTCTCCCGCGATCCCGCTGCTGCGCGAAACAACAATCACGTCTGCCAGCCGCGCTGCGCTGGCCAAAGCGTCGATCGGGGCCAGTTCGTACTGGGCCACATCGAACGGCACGTCATCCCGCTCCAGCCGCCCGGCAAAGGCCTTGGCCAGTTCGTCATCGTCCTTGAGCGCGGCTTCCAGCGCCTCACGCGCGACATAGGTGCCGCCATAAGGATCGGTCGTGACGTAACGGTCAACCGGTGTGTCGATCAGCAGGGTGATGTGCCCTTCGTTCGCCCGCGCCAGATCCATGGCGGTGTCGAGACGAGCAGTCATGCCGGGGTCGCGGCCTGCCTGGACGAGGATGGAACGCATGGTCGATCTCCTTTCAGGCCCCCACCCTGTCGCAATAGCAGACCGCGCACCATGACTTGCGTCAATTCGCGTCCTGCGCCACTGCGCTGTCAACCAGAGAGGTGCGAAAGACCATGAGCCGCCGTTTCGACGCTGTCATTTTCGATTTCGGCGGTGTGATCACCGCTTCCCCGTTCGAAGCTTTCAACCGGCTTGAGGCCGAACGCGGGCTGCCGCGCGATTTCATCCGCCAGGTCAATGCCGCCAATCCGGACAGCAACGCCTGGGCCCAGTTCGAACGTGCCGAGATCGATGCCGCCACTTTTGACGCCCGGTTCAAGGCCGATGCCGCAGCGCTGGGCCACACGCTTGACGGCGCATCGGTGCTGGCGGTCCTGTCCGGTTCGATCCGCCCGGCGATGGTGACTGCGCTTGACCAGCTTAAGGTGGCGGGCTTTCGCCTGGCCTGCATCACCAACAATGTCCCATCCGGCCACGGCGCCGGCATGGCCCGCAGCGCTGACAGCAAGGACGCTTACGAACAGGTCTTTGCCCGGTTCGAACAGGTGATCGAAAGCAGCAAGGCCGGGGTGCGCAAGCCCGACCCGCGGATCTATCTGATGATGTGCGAGAAGCTGGGCCTTGAACCGGCCCAGTGTATCTACCTCGACGATCTGGGGATCAACTGCAAACCCGCCGCCCAGCTGGGCATGGCGGCGATCAAGGTGTCAAGCGGAGAGCAGGCACTGGCTGACCTTTCGGTCCTGCTTGAATTGCCGCTTGGCTGATTTGCAGTTGCGCGCGATGCAACCCCGCGCGCAATTGTTGCAATTGCATGCCGCCTGACGCTTCCCTAGCGCCGCCTGATTCGCTTGCCCCGGAGAACCCATGGCCAACAAGATCTATCCCGATGCCGCCAGCGCGCTTGATGGCTTGCTGCAAGACGGCCTGTTGATCGCCTGCGGAGGCTTTGGCCTGTGCGGCATTCCCGAACGCCTGCTCGATGCAGTGCGTGACAGCGGGGTCAAGGACCTGACCTTTGCCAGCAACAATGCCGGGATCGACAATGAAGGCATCGGCAAGCTGCTGCGTACGCGGCAGGTGAAGAAGATGATCGCCAGCTATGTGGGTGAAAACAAGGAGTTCGAACGCCAATACCTGTCGGGCGAACTGGAGGTTGAATTCTGCCCGCAAGGCACGCTGGCCGAACGGATGCGCGCGGGCGGCGCAGGCATTCCGGGCTTTTACACCAAGACCGGTGTCGGCACTCTGGTGGCTGAAGGCAAGGAGACCAAGGTCTTCCATGGCGAGGAATATGTCCTTGAACAGGGCATCTTCGCCGATCTGGCTCTGGTCAAGGCATGGAAGGCCGACACCACCGGCAACGTCGTGTTCCGCAAGACCGCGCGCAATTTCAACCAGCCGGCCGCAACCTGCGGCAAGGTCTGCGTGGTCGAGGTGGAAGAGATCGTCCAGCCGGGCGAGCTTGACGCCGACAGCATCCACCTGCCCGGCGTTTACGTCCAGCGCCTGATCTGCGGCGCGCCGTACGACAAGAAGATCGAATTCCGCACCACACGCACCACGGATATGGGCTGATGGCCGACGGCAGGCTCTGGTTGCTGGCAGCCGGCGTGCTGTGCCTGGCCGCCGCCCTGCTGCATCTGGCGTGCATTTTGGGCGGGCCGGATTGGTATCGCGCGTTGGGGGCGGGCGAGGAATTTGCCAGCGCGGCGGCAAATGGCAAACGCTTCCCGGCGGTGGTAACCAGCGGGATTGCGGCCATCCTGGCAGTCTGGGCCGCCTATGCCTTGTCTGCGGCGGGTTACCTGCCTGCCTTGCCCTTGCGCCGCACGGCTCTCGTCCTGATTACCCTGGGACTGACCGCGCGCGGCCTGGCTATTTTGGTGCCTGACTTTTGGCGCCCTGATCTGAGTTACAGTTTCAAATTGTGGTCGTCAGTGGCCGTGCTGGTTGTGGCTGCCTGCTTTGCGGCGGGCACCCGGCTTGCCTGGCCCGCACTTTCGCTGAAGGATACCGTTCAATGACCAAGCACGACGGACTGACCAAGGGCTGGAGCCGCGACCAGATGGCCGCCCGCGCCGCGCAGGAACTGCAGGATGGCTATTACGTCAACCTGGGGATCGGCATTCCGACGCTGGTGGCGAACCATGTGCCCTCGGGCATGACCGTGACGCTGCAGAGCGAGAACGGCATGTTGGGCATCGGCCCCTTCCCCACCGATGACCAGGTCGATGCGGACCTGATCAATGCTGGCAAGCAGACGATCAGCGAACTGCCGCATTCGGCCTATTTCGACAGTGCCCAGTCCTTCGCCATGATCCGGGGCGGCAAGATCGATCTGACCGTGCTGGGCGGGATGGAAGTGTCCGAAAATGGCGACATCGCCAACTGGATGGTGCCCGGCAAGATGATCAAGGGCATGGGCGGGGCGATGGATCTGGTCGCGGGCGTGAAGAAGATCATCGTCGTGATGGAACACTGCGCCAAGGACGGCAGCCCCAAATTCATCCCCAGCTGCACTCTGCCACTGACGGGGCGCAACGTGGTCGACATGCTGATCACCGACCTCGCGGTGTTTCGCCGTCCGGACCATGCCAGCCCGTTCAAGCTGCTCGAACTGGCCCCCGGCGTGACGGCAGACGAAGTCGCGGCGAAAACGACGGCAACGTATCTGGCCTGACAGGGCGGGGCCGAAATTCAGCCTCGGAATGGTTCACGCAGAGACGCAGAGAAGAAGCAGAGACGCAGAGAGGCTGCGCGTGCGGCGCAGCCGCTGTCCGATCCGCCATTACCCAAAACGCGGCGCGGATGGCTAGGTCACAGACCCATAACCAACGCCTTCGAGGCGTCCAAATGGCGAACATATCGGGCCGAAGCGAGTGCGGCAGGGGCTGATTGCCCCTGCAAGCGAGTTTCGGTTCGAGATGGAAGCCATTTGGACGTCCCGAAGGGATTTGGCCAAAATGGCCCATCCCAGCGTCGAGATGCCTTGAAATATCGACATATTCCCGCACCATCTCTCCTTGTGCTGGGCCATTTTGACTCAAACCTCGAAGGCGTTGGTTATGGGTCTGTGACCTAGAGCGGCTTCGCCGCAGGCGCTCCCTCCTCCGCGCCTCGCTTTCTTCCTCTGCGCCTCTGCGTGAACTATCCCAAAGATGCGCCAGAACGCCTTGCGCAGCGGGCACACCAACCTTGAAAGGTCTCTTGCCGCAACCCAACGCCCCGGCCATGATCTCACCCAAGAGGAGAGAATCATGGACAATCAGGTTTGCCGGCTGACCGGCTGCGAATTTCCGCTGTTTGCCTTCAGCCATTGCCGCGATGTGGTGGTGGCGGTCAGCAAGGCCGGCGGGTTCGGGGTGCTGGGGGCGACGCGCTTTACCCCCGATCAGCTGGAGGAAGAGCTCGCCTGGATTGACGCCCACATCGATGGCGCGCCCTATGGGGTGGATGTGCTGGTGCCCGAAACGATCGACCCGCGCGTGGCCGAATTTGCCGACAATGCCAGCCGCGCCGCCGCCATCTCTGACGATCACAAGCGCTTTACCGCAGGCCTGCTCGGCCAATACGGGATCGAAGCCAGCGCCGACAGCGTGGTCCATTACGAAGGCCGCGCCGGGATCACGCCGGAAAACGGCTATGCCCAGATGGACGTGGCATTCCGGCACCCGATCAAGCTGATCGCCAACGCGCTGGGGATCGCCCCGCCCCGGATGATCGAGGAAGGGAAGAAGCGCGGCATTGCGGTCGCCGCGCTGGTCGGGGCCAAGGAACACGCGCTGCGTCAGGCGGCGGCAGGCGTGGACATCATTGTGGCCCAGGGCGGCGAAGCGGGCGGCCACTGCGGTGAGGTTTCGACGCTGGTGCTGATCCCCGAAGTGGTCCGGGCGCTGAAGCAGGCCGGGGCGCAGATCCCGGTGCTGGCGGCCGGCGGGATCATGACCGGATCGCAGATGGCGGCGATGATGGCTGCGGGCGCGCAGGGCGCATGGACCGGATCGGTCTGGCTCGCCACCACCGAGGCCGAAACCAGCGAGGCCTTCCGCGACAAGATGGTCGCCGCGCGCAGCCGCGACACCGTGCGCAGCCGCAGCCGCACCGGCAAGCCCGCCCGCCAGCTCCGCACCGCCTGGCACGAGGCCTGGGACGGCGAAGGCAGCCCCGGCACCCTGCCGATGCCCTTGATGGGCATGGTCAGCGAACCCAGCTTTCAGAAGATCGAGAAAGCCGTGGTCAATGGCAACGAACAGGCCCGCGAACTGGTCAGCTATTTTGTGGGCCAGGGGGTTGGCCTGGTCGAACAGGTCCGCAGCGCCAAGGGCGTGGTCCAGGACTTCCGCGAGGAGTTCATCGAGGCCGTCAGCGATCTCAATGCCGCCTTGGGCTAAGCCGGGCGAAAGTTACAAAGGTCACAAAGGTCACAAAGGTCACGCGGAATCGCTGTTTTTACTGTGACCTTCGAACGTTTATTACTGACTCCTAGAATTTTATATCGACCTTTGCGAATTTTCTGACAAGCCCAACGGCATGCCAAAGCATGACAAAACCGGCGCGTGTAGGAAAGCGATAGTTGCGCCGGGCGCGCCGCGAAGCATGGCAAGGGAACCTTTGCCGCGCTGAAGCGTTACCCGGTCTGGCAAGGTGCGAATCCGGGCCTGCTCGCCATGCCGGAGTGATTGCCAATGCCCAGTACAGCCTTCCAGGCGCGCTATCTTGACGTGCTGGCCTCGATCTATCTCTACAACGAATACCGCGGCTATACCGCGCTGGACCGGGTGATCGAAGCGGTGCGGCTGCGCTGCCCGGATGATCCGCAATTCACCGCCGAAGTGATCCGCCACCGCGCCGATGAGCGCAAGCATTACGTGATGTTCAAGCGCTGGTTCGAACTGCAGGGGCGGATGCCGCTGCGGCTCGATACCCGCTTTGGTCATATCGACCGCTTCATCCAATGGGTGTTCGGCTGTTCGATCGACCAGCTTGATACCGGCAATGTCGTGGCCGATCCGGCCGAATTTGAGCGGCTGTGCCGCGTGATCATGTTAGGGTCAGGACCTATTAACCGAGCAACGCGGCTATGTGCAGGTCCAGACCCTGCTGCGCAGCCGCCACGTTCGTGCAGACCCGGTGCTGATGCGGATCTTCCGGATCGTTCACACGGATGAGCCGGGCCATTTCCTGCCCTATCAGCGCTGGCTTGAGCGCAAGGGCAAGGCAACCGCGCGCTGGAACGAGCGGCTGGCCGACTGGCTGATCCACAAGACGCTGATACTGGTCACCTTGCCCAGCCTGTTCCTGGATGCGGGCGCGACGCGATTGACCCGCTGGCCGGATGAGGTGGCAGCCTGACCCTGCGGGCTTGCCGCACGGCATTTGATCGTTAGGCTGGCCCGCATGACCTATACCCTGATCACCGCCAACCGGAACTATTCAAGCTGGTCCCTGCGCCCGTGGGTACTGATGAAGGCGCTGGGCATCCCCTTTGAAGACCGGCTGGAACCCTTCACCAAGCCCGACAATTACGAGGACTTCCGCAAGTTCTCTCCCACCGGGCAAGTGCCGGTGCTGATCGACGGCGCGCGGGTGATTGCGGATTCGCTGGGGATCGCGCTGTACCTGGCTGAACGTCATCCCGGGGTCTGGCCTGCTGACAAGGAAGCGCGCGTGTTCGCGCAGGGCGCGGTGGCGGAAATGCACGGCGGGTTCGGACATTTACGCAATGATTGCACCATGAACGTCGGGGTGCGGGTGCAACCCAAACCGATGAGCGAGGGCCTGCGCCGCAACGTGGCGCGGGTGCGCGAGATCTTTGAGCAGGGGCTGGCGCAGTTCGGCGGACCGTGGCTGGCGGGGGCGGAGTTCAGCGCCGCCGATGCCTTCTTCGCTCCCGTCGCCTTCCGCATCCGCACCTATGGGCTTGACGTGGGCAAAGGTCAGGCCTGGGTTGACCATGTGCTGGCCCACCCTGCCATGCTCGACTGGGAAGCCCAGGCGCTGGCCGAAACATGGCGCGAAGAAAGCCATGAGGAAGAGCTGGCAGCGGCCGGGGTGATTACGGCAGATTACCGCAAGGCCTAATTTGCCCGCACCGCCAGTTCGGCTTCGGCAATCTCGATTACGGGTACTTCCCAGGGGTGGAGCGTGACCAGCCAATCCAGCACCGCCTCGAACTCATCCTCGGGCGTGGCGGCATCGACGTGGATCGTGACCATCAGATTGGTCGAGACTTGCGTCTGCCCGGCAGCGCCCAGGGTCGGCCTGGCCCCGCCTTGCGGCTGGAACAGTTCCCAGCACGGGGAAATTTCGGCAACGGCCTGATACAGGCCAAAGTCACCCAGCGGATTGTCAGCGCGCAGAGCAGCCAGCAGGCCCGCGAACGAAGGATCGCTTTCAAGAGCCCCGGCATTGCCCGATTGCAGCGCCGCCAGCGTTTCTGCCGCGACCGGCCACGATAGCCGCAGAACCCGAACCCGACGCCGCGTTTGCGCCATGGCTCAGCCCAGCATTGCCTTCAGTTCTTCCACCAGATCGACCCGCTCCCACGGGAACATATCGCCTTCCGCCTTGCGGCCAAAGTGACCATAGGCGGCGGTCTTGCGGTAGATCGGCTTGTTGAGGCCCAGATGCGTGCGGATCGCGCGCGGGGTCAGCCCGCCAAGCTTGGGCATGGCGAGCAGCGCGGCTTCGATCTTGTCATCGCCCACCGTGCCGGTTTCGTGCGTATCGACGTAGAGCGACAGCGGCTTTGACACGCCGATGGCATAGGCAAGCTGGATCGTGCAGCGCGTGGCGAGGCCTGCGGCAACGACGTTCTTGGCCAGATAGCGGCTGATATAGGCCGCGCTGCGGTCCACCTTGGTCGGGTCCTTGCCCGAAAACGCGCCGCCGCCATGCGGGGCCGCGCCGCCATAGGTATCGACAATGATCTTGCGCCCGGTCAGACCCGCGTCACCATCCGGCCCGCCGATTTCGAAGCTGCCGGTGGGATTGATGAAGTATTCGGTTTCGCGCAGCAGCACGGGCGGGATCACTTCGGCAATCACCCGCTTTACATAAGCGTGCAGTTCGGCCTCTTTATCACCCTCGTCATAGCCCTTGGCGTGCTGGGTGGAGACGACCACAGCAGTCGCGGCGACCGGCAGGCTGCCTTCATAGCGCAGGGTGACCTGGCTCTTGGCATCGGGTTCCAGGAACGGGGCCGCGCCGGAATGGCGATCGGCGGCCATGCGTTCCAGGATCTTGTGGCTGTAATAGAGCGTGGCCGGCATCAGATCCGGGGTTTCGTCGGTCGCGTAACCGAACATGATCCCCTGATCGCCCGCGCCTTCATCCTTGTTGGCATTGGCGTCTACGCCCTGCGCGATGTGCGCCGACTGACCGTGCAGGCGGTTGATGAATTCGAACTTTTCCCAGTGGAAGCCGTCCTGCTCGTAACCGATTTCCTTGACCGTGCGGCGCACGGTGGCTTCGATTTCGTCCTGCGCGCCGGGGGCCCACTCGCCGTTCTCAAACACGCCCTTGCAGCGGATTTCACCCGCCAGCACCACCAGCTGGGTGGTGGTCAGCGTTTCACACGCGATCCGCGCTTCCGGGTCCTTGGACAGGAACAGGTCGACGATCGAATCCGAGATCTGGTCAGCCACTTTGTCAGGATGGCCTTCGGAAACGCTTTCAGAGGTGAACAGGTAGACGGTGCGCATCAATGCTCTCTCGATATAAAGCAAACTTTATGTCGCCGTGGTCCTAGTCAACCCGGCGGCGTCTGGCAACCAGCGACAGGCCAAGAAGAAGTGCGGCCAGGCCAAGCGGAAGCATGTTGCCCAGCTGCGCGAACAAGGTGGGTGCGCGTGGGTTCGGCAGAACGCCGTCGATCCGCCCGGCCTGCCGGTGCGGGACATAGTGTTCCACCGCCCCTTCGGCATTGATCACCGCGCTGATCCCGGTGGTGGTGGCGCGCAGCACCGGCAGCCCTTCCTCCACCGCGCGCAGCCGCGCCTGGGCCAAATGCTGGGGCGGGCCCCAGGCGCCGAACCAGCCATCGTTGCTGGGGTTGAACAGGAAAGCGGGGCGGTTATCGCGATCTACCACCTGCCCGGAAAAGATGATCTCATAGCAGATTTGCACCCCGGCCTTGCCAGAGGTCCCCAGATCGATCGAGCGCGGCCCCGGGCCGGGCCAGAAATCGATGTCCCCGGGCACCAGCCGCGCCAGCCCCAGCGGGGTCAGCAGCGCGCGCATCGGCAGGTATTCGCCATAGGGCACCAGATGGGCCTTGGCATAAGATCCCAGGATAGCGCCCTGTCCGTCCAGCGCCGTCACTGCATTGCGTGCGCCGATCACCCGGCGGCGATCCACTTCCAGATCGGTTGCCCCCGTCAGCAGCACGGTTTCCGGCCCCGTCAGCCGGGCCAGACGGCGACGCGCCAGCACCGGATCGGCACCGTAATTGTCAAGATAATAGACCTCTGGATAGCCTTCGCGCAGGTAATCGGGCACGCCGCTTTCCGGCCAGAGCAACAGCCGGGGCCGCCCCTGCTGGCCCGGCTGCCTTGCCGACAATGCGGCCAGGCGGCGGAAATTCGCCTCATACATCGCCGGATCGTTCAGCTGTTCCTGCGGGATCATCGGCTGGACCAGCGTGAAGACGGGGCCGCGCCGCGTGTCCGCTATGGTGGGTTGCGGCAGATACCACAGCGCGATCGGCAACAGCACCAGCAAGGCTCCGCGCCAGTCTGCCCGTCCCCGTCGCAAGGCAATCAGCCACGATCCCGCCAGCATCACGGCCAGCCCGGACAGGCCATAAGTACCAAACACCCGCGCCAGCAAGGCCGCGCCGGTCCGGTCGAACGGACCCAGCAGCAGCAGCCCCAGCGGGTTCCAGGCAAAACCGGTAAAGACCCAGCTGCGCAGCCATTCGGTGACAATCCACAGGCCGGCAAAGCTTAGCACCAGCGCCGCATAGTTCGCCCGGCCCAGCCGCCAGGCGCCCAGCACCGCCAGCATCGGATAGACCGCCAGATAGAGCGCCAGCAGCACCACAGCGCACCACCCCAGCCAGGCCGGCATGGCCGCCTGATAGGTGAACGCAGTGGCGATCCAGTTGTTGCCCAGGCTGAAATGGCCCACCCCGAACAGCCAGCCCAGCAGCGCCGCCCGTTTCCAATCGGGTGCACGGCCGATCAGTTCGATCAGCCCGGCCAGTGCCAGCAAGGCCAGCGGCCACAGCCCCACCGGCTGAAACCCGCAGGCGCTAAGCAGCCCCAGCAGCAAGGCCAGCTTGCGCGGGTGGTTCAGGGCGCGGTTCAGCCAGCCGGTCAGTCTGTCCATGGGGCGGGACTAACCGGACTAAAGCGGATTAGCCAACCGTTTCCAGCGCTTCGCCGCTTTCATCGGCGGCCGGGCGCTTGCGCGGGCGTCCGCGCTTGGGCTTGGCATCGGCAGCGGTGTCTTCCTCTGCCGGAGCGCTGCGCGAGGCACCGATCGCGGGGGGAAGCAGGCTGGGGTTGAGCCCGGCGGGGGCATCGTCCTCAGCGTGGCGATCGTTCCGGCGCGGACGGCTGTCACGCTCACCTTGCGGGGCGGTATCATCGCGGCGGGGGCGGCTGTCACGCTCACCTTGCGGCTGGTCATCGCGGCGGGGGCGGCTGTCGCGTTCACCCTGCGGCTGGTCATCGCGGCGCGGACGCCGGTCATCGCGGCGCGGGCGCAGGCCTCGGCCCGAGCCCGGGTTGTCGCCGCGCACGAAGGGGTTTTCAGGCGGTTCGTAAGGGTTGGCCGAAGCTTCACCCTCTGCCCCGTCACTGGCTTCTTCCGTATCGCCGCGCGATTCCTCGTCGCGGTCACGGCGCGGGCGTTCCTCGCGCTGCGGGGCGCGGTTGTAGCTGGGCTGGTCAAAGCTGGGGAAATCGTTGTTGTCGACCGAGAAATCGCCGGCATCGTCAGCCTGCTCATCCCCGCCTTCCCAGCGGTCTTCGCGGCGCAGGCGCTGTTCTTCAACCCGCTGGCGGCCATCGGCGATGACGCGGAAATAGTGGTCGGCGAACTGCAGATAGTATTCCGCTGTCACCCGGTCACCATTAAGGTGCGCGTCCTGGGCGAGCTTGCGATACTTTTCCAGCAGCTGCGGCGCATTGCCGCGCGCCCGGCTGTCAATCCGGTTGAGCTGCTGCCCCCCGTTTCCACCCTGCTGACGATTACCCCGGCCGCGACGCCGATTGTTGTTATTGTTCCCGCGATTGTTGTTATTCAAGGGTGACAATTCCCTACTCCAGCAGCCTGGTTCAGCCTTATCGCCGATCGGCCGCATGACATTGTGCCCTGGCTGCGCCTTGCCTGCCGGGGCCCCGACACTTGCGAACAGCGACGGCAGTTTGCCGTTCCGGTTGCAAATGTTGGAATTGACCGACGGGACACGCATTCGGTCCGGCGCTGGTCTGCCAATGCGCTTACGCGCTGTCCCCAGCCTTGCCAAGCGGAATCTTGAGTTCCAGCGCACGCGGGCGATCGGCAAGGTCAAGGTGGAGTGTAGCCGTGAACCCGGCAGCCGCGGCAATCGCCTCCACGGCCGGGGCCTGGCTGGCTCCGATCTCGACCATGGCGATCCCGCCGGGGGTGAGCAGCGCGGGCAGTTGCGGCAGCAGCAGCCGGTAGTCGTCCAGCCCCTCGGGCCCCGCAAACAGCGCTCCGCCGGGCTCATGGTCCCGCACCGACGGTTCGAGCGCGGCCTCGTCCTCAACATAGGGCGGATTGGCCAGAACCAGGTCGAATTGGCCAAGGCCTTGCGCCCATCCGCCTTGCGTCCAGTCCCGCCGGAGCAGCCGCGCCGGGCCGTTCGTTCCGGGCAAGCGCCGAGCGTTGTCGGTCGCCACCGCCAGCGCCGCGTCCGAACGGTCGATCCCGACCGCTTCCGCATCCGGCCATTCGTGCAGCGCCGCCAGCAGCAGGCAGCCCGATCCGGTGCCGAGATCGAGGACTCGGCGCGGCGGCGCGCCTGCAAAGGCCTGAACCGCCGCTTCGATCAGCGTCTCGCTATCCCCGCGCGGGATCAGCACATGCGGAGTGACGACAAAGTCCAGCCCCCAGAACCCCACGCTGCCGACGATATGCGCCACCGGCTCATGCCCGGCCCGGCGCAGCACCAGTTCGGCAAAGTGCGGAGGCGGTGCATCGCCCATCCGGCGCAAGAACAGTTCGCTGCGGCTGACCCCCAGGGCATGGGCCATCAGCACTTCGGCATCGAACCGCGCAGTGTCGGTGCGCGGGCCAAGCATCTGGGTCGCGGCGCGCACGGCCTCGTCCACGGTCCGGGCTGTGTCCAGGCTCACTCGCCCAGCGCCGCCAGCCGCTTGGCCTGATCTTCGGCCAGCAGCGCATCGACCAGTTCACCCAGCCCCGCGCCTTCCAGCACTTCGGTCAGCCGGTGCAGGGTCAGGTTGATGCGGTGATCGGTAACCCGGCCTTGCGGGAAGTTGTAGGTGCGGATGCGTTCACTGCGATCGCCCGAACCGACCATCGCCTTGCGCGCCGCGGCTTCCTCGCCATGGGCTTCCTCGCGCATCTTTTCATAGATCCGCGCGCGCAGCACCTGCATCGCCTGCGCCTTGTTCTTGTGCTGGCTGCGTCCGTCCTGGCAGGTCACCACCGTACCGGTGGGCAAATGCGTGATCCGCACTGCCGAATCGGTGGTATTGACGTGCTGGCCGCCCGCCCCCGAAGCGCGGTAGACATCGATCTTGAGGTCCTTGTCCTCGATCTGGACATCCACCTCATCCGGTTCGGGCAGCACCGCCACGGTCGCCGCGCTGGTGTGGATCCGCCCGCCGCTTTCGGTCACCGGCACGCGCTGGACGCGGTGAACGCCGCTTTCGAACTTCAGCTTGGCGAACACGCCGTTGCCGTTCACTTCGGCCACCACTTCCTTGAAACCGCCGATTTCGCTGGAATTGGCGCTGACCACTTCCACCCGCCAACCCTGTTCGGCGGCATAGCGTTCGTACATCCGCAGCAGATCGGCTGCGAACAGCGCGGCTTCATCGCCGCCGGTCCCGGCCCGGATTTCCAGCATGGCCGAGCGGCTGTCCGCCGAATCGCGCGGCAGCATGGCGATGGCGAGGCGATGTTCGGCATCGGGCAGCCGGGCGCTCAGCTCGGCCAGTTCCTCTTGCGCAATCGCGCGCATTTCGGGATCGTCGAGCATCGCCTCCAGCCCCGCAATCTCGCCGCGCATGGTGCTGACCTGTTCGGCCGCTTTGGCCACCGGCTCCAGCTCGGCATAGTCACGACTGGCGGCGATGAAGTCCTTGCCCTCCAACAGGCCCGAAGCCAGCCGCGCCTCGATTTCCGAGAAGCGGGCAGCGATCTGGTGGAGGCGGGCGTCGGTTACAGCCACCGACCTGCTTCCAATCCTTCGTCACCCTGAACTTGTTTCAGGGTCCATCGTGCCGCATGAACCACCCCATGCCGATTGAGCGAAACCCTTGCGTCTACATTCTCGCGAGCCAACCGCGCGGGACATTGTACATCGGCGTTACCTCCAACCCCGAAGGCCGCTTTTGGCAACACCGCGAAGGCGCGCTTCCCGGCTTTACCAAACGGCATGGGGTCAAGCGGTTGGTTTGGTTCGAGATGCATGGCGACATGGTATCCGCCATCACGCGCGAAAAACAGCTCAAGAACTGGCATCGCCAATGGAAGATCAATCTGGTCGAGGCGAGCAACCCGCATTGGGGCGATCTGGCGGTAGGGCTGGGTTTTCCGCCATTGAAAGGCTGACGTAGCGCCCCAACCACTCTCTCCCATACTTCCGTCATGCTGAACTTGTTTCAGCATCCATCGTGCGGTTTGCCCCAATCGAGCGAAGTTACCCGAACGGCGCGGCCTTGCTGCCCCACCACGCTCCGGTCTGCGCGGAGAAATGGACCCTGAAACAAGTTCAGGGTGACGATGTCTAAGCATGGTCAAATTGAAGAGGCTTGCCGGAAGCGCCGACCAAATCCTGGTCTAGGTGCACCCCCTAAGATATCGAGATACTTCGGATCTCGAATGGCATTCCGATAATGCGACTCGTCTATGTTGGTTTGCTGCCCAGTCACCATATTTTTCAACGTGATTTGATCCTGATATGCGCTCTCTAGGCCAAGCAAGATTGCGTAAGCAGCCTGGACTTCATCGGCCTTCTTGAGCCGCTTCTTGAAGTTACCGCGGAACGGCAGATCGACCGAATAACCATCAGAACGCAATTCAGCAGCGATCTTCATAGCGCGATCTAGATGGTTGGCATCCGAAGGGACTACAGCAAAGTCAGCAGGCTCTTCGAACGCCTTGCCGCTATCCCCCACCAACATCGCCAGCCGCTCAATCCCCGCAGCCCAACCCACCGCCGGGGTATGCGCGCCGCCGAGTGATTCGATCAGCCCGTCATAACGCCCCCCGCCCAGCACGGTGCCTTGCGCGCCCAGCCGGTCGGTGACGAATTCAAACGCGGTGTGGCGGTAATAGTCGAGCCCGCGCACCAGCGATGGTGCACGGGTCCATTGCACCCCCGCCGCGTCCAGCCCGCCGGTGACCTTGGCGAAGAACGCCTGCGCCTCGTCCGACAGGAAATCGTCGATCTTCGGCGCATCGCCCACGAACACCTTGTCGCGCGGGTCCTTGCTGTCGAGGATGCGCAGCGGGTTCTTTTCCAGCCGTTCCTGCGAATCCTCGCTCAGCTCGCCCTGCACTGCGCGGAAGTAGTCAACCAGCGCGGCGCGCCAGGCTTCGCGGCTGGCGCCGTCGCCCAGGGTGTTGAGCATCAGGGTGACGCCGTCAGCGATGCCCAGTTCCTTGAGCAATTGATCCGCCATCACCAGCAGTTCCACATCCGCCTGCGGTTCCCCCGCGCCCAGAATCTCGGCGTCAAGCTGATGGAACTGCCGGTAACGCCCCTTTTGCGGGCGCTCATAGCGGAACAGCGGGCCGTGCGTCGCGACCTTCAGCGGCGCGTGTTGCTGCCAGCCATTGGACAGGAACGCGCGGCAGATGCCGGCGGTGAATTCGGGGCGCAGGGTCAGCGAATCGCCGCCGCGATCCTCGAACGAATACATTTCCTTGGACACCACGTCAGTGGTCTCGCCGATGCTCCGGCTGAACACTTCGGTCTTTTCGAACACCGGCATTTCGATCCGGCGAAACCGGTAGAGTTTGCGCACCCGTTCAAAGGTTTCGACAACATGCGCGAACGCCTCGGCCTCTGCGCCGAAAATGTCCTGGGTGCCTCTGATGGCTTGCGGTGTGCTCATGGGAAGCGCGCTTAGCCGTGTAATGCGGCAAGGTGAAGCCCTTTGGCCGATTGTCGGCGTGCTGGGGTTTGATAGGTTTAAGGGAGTTCGCGCAGAGGCGCAGCCGCTCTGCGTCTCCTCTTTCTTCTTTGCGCCTCTGCGCGAACCCCCTTCTTCCTTCCTTGCCTGAAGGTTCACCAAGCCAAGGGATTGCCCAGCCCGCAAAGCTTCGCCATGAAAAGCGCCATGACGAAAACAGGGTCCCTTATCACCGCCCTGGCGCTGTGCGCCGCTGCTCCCACCTTTGCCGCCGGGCTTTCCGCCCCCACGGCGGTTCCGATCGTGCAAACCGTGCCGGATGCCGCCGATACGCCGTATCCGGGCGGGCCGATCCAGCTGGAGATTGACGCCAGCGATACCGTGCGCGCGATCTACCGGGTGACGCAGACGATCCCCGTCGCCCCCGGCACCCGCCGCCTGACGCTGCTCTATCCGCAGTGGCTGCCGGGCAATCACGGCCCGCGCGGGCCGCTGGCAGAGCTGGTGGACCTGAACTTCACCGCGAACGGCCAGCAACTGGCGTGGAAGCGCGATCCGGTGGAGGTCTATGCCTTTCACCTGGATCTGCCTGCCGGGGCCACAGCGGTGGTGGCCAAATTCGCCCACACTTCGCCCCTGCAAAGCAGCGAAGGGCGGATCACCATGACCCCCGACATGCTGAACCTGCAGTGGGAGAAGATGAGCCTTTATCCCGCCGGGCATTACGTGCGGCAGATCCGGGTCAAGCCGCGCGTGACTTTCCCCTCTGGCTGGACCCCGGCCACCGCGCTGGACGGGGCGCTGCAGCTGAACAGCACCTGGAGCTGGGGCGAAACCAGCTATGAAACCCTGGTTGATTCGCCGGTCTTTGCCGGGCGCCATTTCCGCAAATGGGATCTGGGCCAGCGGGTCACGCTTAACGTAGTGGCGGACAAGCCCGAACAGCTGAACGCCTCCCCGGCGCAGATCGACCTGCATCGCAATCTGGTTACCGAGGCGCGGCTGGCGTTTGGCGCCAACCATTTCGATCACTACGAATTCCTGCTGGCGGTCAGCGACAAGATCGGATCGATCGGGCTGGAGCATCACCGGTCAAGCGAGAACCAGCTTGAACCGGGCGCATTTACCGAATGGGACAAGAACGAATACGACCGCGGCCTGCTGCCGCACGAATATTCGCATTCGTGGTCGGGCAAATTCCGCCGCCCGGCGCGGCTGTGGACGCCGGACTATCGCCAGCCGATGCAGGGTGACCTGCTGTGGGCCTATGAAGGGCAGGACCAGTTCTGGGGGCTGGTGCTGGCGGCGCGATCGGGCCTGCAGGGCAAGGACATGGTGCTGGGGCAGCTGGCCGCCTGGGCCGGAAACTTTGCCGAGCAGCCGGGGCGGCGCTGGCGTTCGGTTGCGGATACGGGGATGGACCCGGTTTTCGCCGCCAGAAAACCCAAGCCCTTCCCCTCGCTCGCCCGCAGCGAAGACTATTACACCGAAGGCGCGCTGGTCTGGCTGGAAGCCGATCAGATCATCCGCAAGGGCACTGGCGGCAAGAAGAGCATCGACGATTTCGCCAAGGCCTTTTTCGGAATGCGTGATGGCGATTGGGGCCAGCTGACCTTTGAACAGGCCGATGTCGCGGCAACGCTGAACAGTGTGATGCCCTATGACTGGTCCGGCTTTTTCAAGACCCGGCTGGACACCCCCGGGCAGCCTGCCCCGCTTGGCGGGATCGACGCCGGGGGTTACCGGCTGGCCTGGAAGGACGAGCCCAACCCCTTTGACAAGCAGCGGATGAGCGAGAGCAAAGTGCTCAACCTGACTTTCTCGATCGGGGTCTCGCTCGACAAGGACGGGCGGATCACCGCGACCCAGTGGGACAGTCCGGCCTTCAACGCCGGGCTGGTCAACGGCGCGCGGATCGTGGCGGTGAACGGGACTGCCTATAGCGCGGATGGACTGAAACAGGCGATCACCCAGGCCCGGGACAGCGGCGCGCTGGACCTGCTGATCCAGCGCGGCGAGCGGTTCCAGTCCGTGCGGCTGGATTATCGCGGCGGGCTGCGCTGGCCCTGGCTGGAACGGGCCACGCCGAGTGCGGGCATGACCGGGCTGGAAGCGCTGCTCTATCCCCGCCGCCTGACCATGGCCAAGGGCAAGTGACCACGCGGCGCGGGGCGCTGGCCGGGCTGCGCGCTGCACTGGGCAGCAAGATCGCCCCGCCGCGCTTCGTGCTGTTTGTTGGTCTGATGGGCATTGTGGCGCTGGGCTGGCGCATGGTCCACCTCAGCCCGCCGGGCGATGCGCTGGTGATCGGGTTCGATGTGGCAGCCACGGCCTTCATCCTCTCGCTCGCACCCTTGATGCGTGATCGCAGCGCCGCAAGCATGCGCCGCCATTCCGCCCAGAATGACGCCAGCCGGGGGCTGGTGCTGCTGATTACCGCAGCGACCACTCTGGCTGTGCTGGCCGCGATCACCGCCGAACTGCACCCCGCCAAGGACGGCAACATATCTGCGATCCTCAAACTGATCGGCACGCTGGCGCTGTCGTGGGGCTTTTCCAACGTGGTGTTCATGCTCCACTATGCCCACATGCATTATGCCCGCGCCCCTGACGGTCAGGATCGGGGCGGGTTCGATTTTCCCGGCACGCCAGAGCCCGATTACTGGGACTTCCTGTACTTCAGCTTCACCGCCGGCATGAGCTTTGCCGCCAGCGACGTGAACGTCACCCGCAGCGCGGTTCGCCGCGTGGTGGTGGCGCACAGCCTGCTCAGCTTTGTGTTCAACATCGGCGTGCTGGCCTTTTCGATCAACGTGCTGGCCGGGGCGGCGGGGTAAGAGTCCTTGTCGGGTGCGCCAATCGCATCCGCGATTGGCTTGGCCTGGCCGGCCCGCTCCCCCGGCCCGACCACCCATAGGGNCCATAGGGTACCATCAGCGGGTGGTCGGGCCGGGGGAGCGGGCCGGCCAGGCCAGGGAATGCCGGATGGCATTCCCGCACCGCCGTGAGGCGGAAAGGATTGTTGCAGCGCAGCATCATCCCCGCTAAGGGCGCGCCATGCGTATCGACATGATCCCCGTGGGTGACAATCCGCCCGAAAGCCTCAACGTCATCATCGAAGTGCCGGTCGGCGGCGAACCCGTGAAGTACGAGTTCGACAAGGCATCCGGCGCGCTGTTCGTGGACCGGATCCTGCATACGCCGATGCGCTATCCGGCCAATTACGGCTTCATCCCGCACACCCTGTCGGATGATGGCGATCCGCTGGATGCGCTGGTGATCGCGCGTTCGCCGTTCGTCCCCGGCTGCGTCGTCCGCGCCCGGCCGATCGGCGTGCTGAACCTGGAAGACGAACACGGCGGCGATGAAAAGCTGATCTGCGTGCCGGTCGATTCGACGTTCCCGTACTATTCCGACATCGGTGAGCAGAAAGACCTGCCTTCGATCGTGCTGCAGCAGATCGAGCATTTCTTTACCCACTACAAAGACCTGGAAAAGGAAAAGTGGGTGCGGATCGGCAAGTGGGGCGATGCCGACGATGCCAAGCGCATCGTGCTGGAATGCATTGACCGGTATCAGGCGAGCAAGGACTGACCCTAGACCCTGTTGCACTTAGGTGGATGCAGGTCGGCGCGGTTTCTGCTTGGCCGAAACCGATTTGATCACCAGGTTGCCGGTGCGATCGGGGCTGTAGGGAACCTTGGCCTGATCCAGTGCGGCTTCGATCAGCGCGCGGACAGCGGGCTGGTCAAGGTCCTCGATCGCGCTCAGCCTGATATGTCGGATCGCGGTGCCGCTGCCTTGCAGCAGCCCGGCATAATCCTTCAGCCCTTGCGCCTGCAAAAAGAACAGGCTGACCCAGCGCGGATACAACGCGACCGAAACGATGGCGCTACCGGTCTTGCCATCGGGCGAAAAGCCCACCGCAAGTGCCTGATAATTGTCATAGACCAAGGCATCGCAGCCGGGCAGACGAGCGCGCAAGTGCCGGATCGCGCCGCGCCCCAGCGCCGCCACGGCGGGTAGGTATCTGGCGAGAAAGCCGTCAAGCCGGGCCTCTGCGTCGTCCATGTCATTGGGCTGCGCCCAATTGCGGTCCGGGTCAATCCCCCGCCACGGTCATCCCGTCGATCCGGATGGTCGGCACGTTGACGCTGCGATACCATTCAAGGTCGTTGGCAACGCTGAGCTGTTCGAACATCGCGATCAGGTTGCCCGCCACGGTGAATTCCGCGACCGGCCCGGCCAGCTCGCCATTGACGATCCGGTAGCCCGAAGCGCCCCGGCTGTAATCGCCGGTCACTCCGTTGACGCCGTGGCCGATCAGTTCGGTGACATAGATCCCGTCCTTGATGTCGGCCATCAGTTCGGCCGGGCTCTGGCTGCCGGCCGAGAGGTGCAGGTTGGTGGTCCCGACGCCGGGCGAACCGCCATGGCCGCGCACCGCGTGGCCGGTTGGTTGCAGGCCAAGCTGGCGGGCTGATGCGCTGTCCATCAGCCAGCCGCCCAACCTGCCATCCGCGACCAGCGTGGTGCGCTGGACCGGCAAACCCTCGCCATCAAACGGGCGTGAGGACAAGCCGCGGCTGCGCAGCGGATCGTCGACAATCTCGATCCCGCGCGCGAACAGCTGGGCCCCGCCCTTGTCGAGCAGAAAGCTGGCCCGCCGGGCAATCGCGCTGCCCGACATCGCCCCGGTCAGATGCCCGACCAGCGATCCGCCGACGCGCGGATCGAACACCAGCGGCGCTTGCCCGCTGCTGACCCGGCCGGGGTTCAGCCGCCGGACCGTGCGTTCACCCGCCTGGCTGCCGATCTCGGCCGGATCGGGCAAGTCCCCAGCGTGGCGCGCGGTACGCCAGGCATAGTCGCGCTGCATGCCCGAACCCTCGCCCGCCACCACCGTGGCCGACAGGCCGTGCATCGTCCCCTGATAGGCCCCGGCAAACCCGTGGCTGGTGACCAGCGCGAACACCCGCTGCGCCAGGCTGGCATGGCCGCCCTCGCTGTTGGTCACGCCCGCCACGGCCCGCGCCGCATCCTCTGCCGCCAGCGCGCGTGTCCGCAGTTGCTGGGGGCTGAATTCGGTCTGATCCGCAATATCGAGATCGACGAAGGCGCCCTTTAGCAGGCGGTCTTCGGGCGCGAGCCCGGCATACTGATCTTCCGGCGTGGCGCGGGCCATGGCAACGGCGCGTTCGGCCAGTTCGCCCAGTGCCGCGTCTGACAGGTCACTCGATCCGATCGAGGCCGAACAACGCCCGGCGAAGACGCGCAGGTCCAGATGCTCGCTTTCGGACCGGTCGACATCTTCCAGATCGCCCAACCGGACCGAAACCGACTGCGAAGAGCCGCCCGAATAGATCGCATCGGCGGCATCAGCCCCCGCGCGGCGGGCAAGGTCGATCAGCGCCGCGGCGCGATCCTGGGCCTGTTGGGGGGTAAGCATGGGTTTGCGGCGACTCCGGCTGGGGGAGCTGCCGATCTAGGGATCACAGCGGCGAAGCGCAATCAGGCTGGGGCGCAATCAGCCGAACACCAGCGCCAGCAGTTTGAACAGGCCGGTCACTACAAATGGCAGGCCAATCGCCATGGCCCACAGCCACAGCTGGTCACGGCGGTAGAAGCTGATGAATTCGGGATCGGCCGCCTGGGCATCCGACAGGCGGGCCCAGCGCTTTTCAAACCGACGGCAGGCCGGGATGATCGCCGCGACCAGGATCACCAGCCCGAAATAGGGCAGGATCGACCCTCCGTTGCCATTGAGGGCGCCCATGGTGATGAAAATCTGCAACGCGGTATAGACCAGCAGGGCATAGGCGATATTATCGCTCATCCGCTTGCGCCAGTCGATCGGCTTGGCAGCAGCCCCTGCGGAACCGGCGCCGTCCAACACCTTTACCATCGGCATTCCCCTCTTCCATCCCCTGGGGACGAGTAGAACACCGAAGGCACCACCTTGCAAGACTCGTTTACCATTCTTGTGCAAAGCCGTTTGCCGCAAGCCATGCACGAATCTTGCCAAATGCCCATACGGGTGCTTGCCGAGCGGCGCAGGGATCAATAAACGGCGCAAGTGATGACCGATACTGTGCAAACCGAGCATCCCGGCGCCAGCGCCAGCCAGCAGGCCCCGTCCCAGCCCCTGCAGGGCGGGCTTGAAGTGATCTCGATCGCCAAAAGCTATGACAAACGTGCCGTGCTGACCGACATTTCCTTGTCGGTGGCCAAAGGTGAAGTGCTGGGCCTGCTAGGCCCCAACGGCGCGGGCAAGACCACCTGTTTCTATTCGATCATGGGTCTGGTCCGGCCTGACAGCGGGCGAATCCTGATGGACGGCGTGGATGTTACCCACCTGCCGATGTACCGCCGCGCGATCCTGGGGCTGGGCTATCTGCCGCAGGAAACCAGCATCTTTCGCGGGATGACGGTGGAACAGAACATCAATTGCGTGCTGGAACTGGTGGAACCCGATCCGGCGGTGCGGGCGCAGGAACTGGAACGGCTGCTGGGCGAATTCGGGCTGACCCGGCTGCGCGCCTCTGCGGCCATGGCGCTGTCAGGCGGGGAACGCCGCCGCTGCGAGATTGCCCGCGCGCTGGCCGCCAATCCCTCGATCATGCTGCTCGACGAACCTTTCGCCGGGATCGACCCGCTCTCGATCAGCGACATCCGCGATCTGGTCAAAGACCTCAAGCAGCGCGGGATCGGGGTGCTGATCACCGATCACAACGTCCGCGAAACGCTGGATATCGTTGACCGTGCCTGCATCATCTATGGCGGGCAAGTGCTGTTCGCGGGCAGCCCGGAAGCGCTGGTAGCGGATGAGAACGTGCGGCGCCTGTATCTGGGCGAAGGGTTCACGCTCTAGGGCGGAACTGGCGGCAACACCTGACCATGGCCCTTGGCCCACGCCTTGATCTGAGACAGTCGCAGTCGCTGGTGATGACACCGCAGCTGCAGCAGGCGATCAAGCTGCTGGCGCTGTCAAACCTGGAAATCGAAGCCTTCATTGGCGAGGCGATTGACAGCAATCCGCTGCTTGAAGTGGGCGATGGTGCGCCCGCCGCCAGCGACCCTGCACCCGATGAGATCGAACTGCGCCGCACCACGCTGGAAAGCTCGCCGGTTGACCAGCTCGTCTCCGAAGGCCGGGCGGAAGATGATCGCCCGCTCGACATTGATCGCACCGCGCTGGATGTGGAGCGCGATACCGGCGATGGGGACCGCGGCGATTGGGGCGCAGAACTGCGCGGTCCGGCTGGCGAGGACGGACCCGGGATCGACGAACGCGGCGCGGGCGAACCCAGCCTGTCCGAACACCTAGAAGCGCAGATCGGACCGATGGCGAGCGATCCGGTCCAGGCCTTTATCGCCCGCCATATCGTCGGCCAGCTGGATGACGCTGGCTACCTGCCGATCTCCTTGCGCGAAGTGGCGGCCGAACTGGGAGTGGACGAGGACCTGGCCGAGCGCGGCCTGCAGCTGGTCCAGTCGCTCGACCCCACCGGGGTCGGTGCGCGCAGCCTGGCGGAATGCCTGATCCTGCAGGCCCGGGAAGCTGACCGCTATGACCCGTGCATGGCCCGCCTGCTCGACAATCTGGACTTGCTGGCGCGCGGCGAACTGCCCCGGCTGAAACGGATGTGCGGGGTGGACGATGAAGACTTTGCCGAAATGCTGGCCGAACTGCGCGGCTATGATCCCAAGCCGGGACTGAAATTCGGTTCCGGCGGCGGTGAGCCGGTTACTCCGGATATTCTGGTAACTCCGCGAGGGGACGGCGGCTGGGACGTGGCGATCAACCAGGCCACCCTGCCCCGGCTGATCGTCAACCGCAGCTACTACGTCGAAATGCGCGGAGCCTGCGACGACAAGGCCGCGCGCGGCTGGCTGTCAGACAAGCTGGCCGATGCCAACTGGCTGGTGAAAGCGCTCGACCAGCGGCAGAAGACCATCCTTAAGGTTGCGAGCGAACTGGTGACCCAGCAGGACGGCTTCTTCCGGCACGGCGTATCCAACCTGAAACCGCTGACCCTGCGCCAGGTGGCCGAAGCCATTTCAATGCACGAAAGCACCGTCAGCCGGGTGACCAGCAACAAGTATCTGCACTGCACCCGCGGCACGTTTGAACTCAAATACTTCTTCACCAGCGGCGTCGGCGCGGTCGATGGCGAAGGCGGGGCCTCTGCCGAGGCGGTCAAGGCCGCGATCAGGCAGCTGATCGACGCAGAAGATGCCAAGGCGATCCTGTCTGACGATACGCTGGTCGATCTGCTGAAAGAACGCGGTTTCGAACTGGCCCGGCGGACCGTCGCCAAATACCGCGAGGCGATTGGCCTGGGCAGCTCGGTCCAGCGGCGGCGGCAAAAGGCGCTGGCCGGGATGCGCTGAACCTGCCGGATTGGCCGCGGACAGCCGGGGTGACAAGGTGACACCAGGGTTACACTCTGTCCGGGCATTTATGTGATATACTTCAATGGCTTGTGCCCAAAAAGGTGACACATTGCCCGTTTTCGGCGAAAAAACCCGCCGCTGGGCAAATTGGGGGACCGACAATGTCAAAGAGCGGCCCGGCTTATGCCAGATTCGGCGCTTGTAGGAAAATCGGTTTTGCCAATCCCGCCTGAACCCGCAGTCCGTCGCATAGCGCCGCACCGCCGCTGGCCCCGTCCGCCCGGGACTTGTGATTTTTGTTGCAATCGGTTCGCAACTGTCCGGTTTCTATTGTATTAGGCAGGCAGGACACTAATCTTGTCCCCATGATCCTCCCTGGGAGTGCATGATGTTCGATTTTCTGAAGAAACAGTTCGTTGATGTCATCGAATGGCTGGAAGAACCCGGCCAGCTGGCCTGGCGCGTGCCGTTTGCGGATCATGAGATCCAGAACGGCGCCCAGCTGACTGTGCGCGAAGGACAGATCGCGGCGTTCCTTAACGAAGGCCAGCTGGCCGATTTCTTTGGCCCGGGTCTGCACACGCTGGATACGGCCAATCTGCCGATCCTGACCAACCTGATGAACTGGGACAAGGGTTTCAAAAGCCCGTTCAAGTCTGACGTGGTGTTCTTTTCGATGCGCGAGCAGGCGGGCCTGAAATGGGGCACCAGCCAGCCGATCACCGTGCGCGATGCCGATCTGGGACCGGTGCGGATCCGCGCCTTTGGCACCTATTCGTTCAAACTGAACGAGCTGCAGCCGTTTGTGCAGCGCGTGCTGGGCACCACCAGCGGGATCGATGCACAGACGCTGGAGGCGCAGCTGCGTTCCGCCATCGTCACCGCGATCGCCACAGCGCTGGGCGGTAGCGGCATCCCCTTCCTTGATCTGGCCGCCAACCAGCAAGCCATGTCAGACCGGATCAAGGCCGAAGTCGACAAGGTCTTTGCCGAATGGGGCCTGTCCTGCCTGACCTTCTTCGTCGAAAGCGTCTCGCTGCCTGAAGAAGTCCAGGCCCATCTGGACAAGGGCACGTCGATGCGGGCGATTGGCGATCTGGACAAATACACCAAGTTCCAGGCCGCCGAAGCGCTGGAAAAGAGCGCCGGTCAGGATGGTGGCATGGCCGGAATGGGCGCGGGCGTGGCTGCGGCCGTGGCGATGGGTCAGGCCATGTCGGCCGGGCTGGGCCAGTCCGCCGCACCTGCCGCCCCGGCGGCTCCGGCGGCTCCGGCGGCTCCGGCGGAAGATCCCTTTGCCGTGATCGAAAAACTGCACAAGCTGCTGACCATCGGGGCGCTTTCGCAGGCCGAATTCGATGCCAAGAAGGCCGAACTGCTGGGCCGGGTGAAGTAACCACAGGCTGGCGGGGGGCAAGCGCGTGGCCGAACTTCCTTGTCCGTCCTGCGGCGCGCCGGTGCCGGTGCGCAGCGCGGCCTTGCCTTATGTCACCTGCGCCTATTGCCAGACCCTGATCCGCCGCCACGGCGAAGGGCTGGAAGCCATCGGCAAAAGCGCGGTGCTGCCGTTTGACGTTTCGCCGATCCAGCTGGGCACCACCGGCAGCTTTGGCCCGGTCCGCTTCAGCGTGGCCGGGCGGGTGCGCTGGGGCTGGAACGACGGCTCGTGGAATGAATGGCTGCTCGATTGCAGCGACGGGCATCAGCGCTGGCTGGCCGAAGCGATGGGCAGCTACATGCTGACCCAGGAACATCCCGAACTGCTACGCCGCAGCGAGCTGGCACCTTTTGCCGCCGGCGGCAGCGTGGCGCGCGGGACCAGCCTGACGCTGGACGCCGAGGAGTTTGAGGCGAGCGACATCAAGACCGCGCGATGCCTGGGCAGCGAAGGTGATCTGCCCCGCCCCACGCCGGCCGGTGCGGAAATGCTCAGCATCGATTTTCGCGGCACCAATGGCGGGGCGATCAGCCTGCAACGCGATAGCGACGGGGCAAGCGCCTGGATCGGCGCTGCGCTTGAACTGTCGCAGCTCAGCCCCAAAAACCTGCGCCAGCTGGATGGCTGGTCGATCCCGGCAGACCTGCGATGAGCGCGGCGCGGTCTGTCACCTGCCCCAATTGCGGGGGCACAATCGCGGTCAAGGCGGCGGGCTATTCGGTCTCGGTCGGCTGCCAGCACTGCGGCGCACTGCTGGACGTGGCGCATCCCGATGTGGCGGTGATCGAACAATACGAAGGGACGATGCGCGAACTGCCCGTGCCGCTGGGGCGGCGCGGCGTGCTGTTTGGCACCGAATGGGAAGCGATCGGCGCGCTGGCCCGCAGCGACGGTGATGTCGATTGGACCGAGACGCTGCTGTTCAATCCCTATGTCGGCTATCGCTGGCTGGTGCTGAGCGAGGGCGAATGGACCTTTGGCACCATGCTGATCGACCGGCCCAGCGGCAGCGGCGGTTCGACCCTGTGGCGCGGATCGCGCTACAGCCAGGACTATGACCCGGCGGACACCGTGACCACGCAGGTGGTCGGTGAGTTCTATTGGCGGGTGCGCGCGGGCGATACGGTGTCCGCCACCACCTATAGCCGTGGACAGGAACTGCTCTCTGCCGAATGGAGCGCGGATGAAGTCAACTGGACCCAGCTGATCCCGCTGGGCGCGAACGAGGTGGAGCAGGCGTTCGGTCTGGGCATGCCGTCCAGCGGTGGTCCGCGCCCCAGCTTTGGCCGCCGGGGTCTGGCCCAGGGCCTTGCCGCGCCGCAAGGAGGCGCAGGCCCGGCAGACGATGAGGGTTTGGCAGGCAAGCTGGGCACATCCTTTGCCCAGGCCGAGCCAATGGCTCATTCCGACCTGCCCAAAATGTTCGGCCTGGCCTTTGCCACATTGATGCTGTCGATGCTGGTGATGATCGGGTTCGGCATTTCCACCGCCACGGTGCGGTCCAGCACTTCGGTTGTGGTCGGCGGGCCGGAAGTGACCGTCACTGTTGGCAAGATCACGGTGGGCCGGTCCTACCAGCCGGTGACGATCGAGGCGCGGGCCAGCAATTTCAACAACCGCTGGATCGATATCGACTATACCCTGGTCGATCGCGCCACCCAGCGCGGTTACACCGCCTATGGCGTGGTCGAATACTATACCGGATACGATAGCGATGGGGCGTGGAGCGAGGGCGATTTCCGCACCACCACCAAGTTTTCCGGCGTGCCGCGCGGAACCTATGACATTGTCGCTGATCTGCAGGCGCACCCATGGGGCAGTGCCAGCTATAGCCGCACCACCAGTTCGGCCAACGCCTGGATGCTGGGCGGCGCGGGTGCCGGGCCGCAAGCGGGCGATCGGATCGCGGTCGATCTGATTGCCAGCGCGGGCGGGGTGATGTGGGGCAACCTGTGGCTGGAACTCGCCGCCTTGCTGGGCGTGCCGCTGCTGATCCTGTGGTGGAGACACCAGAACGATGATGACGATGATGATTGACGCATGAGCAAACGCCTGTTCCTGTTCGCCGCCTGGTGCCTGATCGTCTTCGCGGGGTCGGTCTCGGCAACTTATTATGCCTGGTCGCCGTTTTCAGACGAAGATCGCGGCGGCGGCGGCTTCGGCGGGCGCGGCCCCAGCCACAAATAGCCTAACCCAAAAGGGAGCAATCCGATGCTGACCACCGACACAATCCTGGCCACCCTGCTCTATGCCGGGATCGGCATTCTGATTTTCATCGTCAGCTTCGTGCTGGTTGACCGGCTGACCCCGGGCGAACTCTGGCGCGAGATCATCGAACGGCAGAACAACGCGGTCGCGATTCTGGCTGGCGCCGTGGCAATCGGCATCTCCACCATCATCGCCGCCGCCGTACACGGGTGACCGATCCCCCTTCCCGCTTGCGGGAGGGGGGAGTAGCCCGCCGCTGTCATGACCGCCCCCACCCCCGACAAGCCGCAAGCCTCGCTTGCCTTTGTCCTGCTGCTGTCCGTGCTGGTGGTGGCAACTTGCGGGCTGATCTATGAATTGCTGGCGGGCACACTGGCATCCTATCTGCTGGGAGACAGCGTAACCCAGTTTTCGACCGTGATCGGGGCCTATCTGTTCGCGATGGGCGTGGGATCGTGGCTGTCGCGCTATGTAAAGGGTGATGAACTCAGCATTTTCGTGCGGGTAGAAGTGCTGATCGCGCTGCTGGGCGGGTGGTCGGCGGCGGCGCTGTTCCTGCTGTTCCCGCTGGTTTCGGATTTTCGCCTGGCGCTTTACGGCCTGGTCCTGGCGATCGGCGCGATGGTCGGGCTGGAAATCCCGCTGCTGATCCGCATTCTCCAGCACCGCTTTGCCTTTCGCGAGCTGGTGTCGAACGTGCTGACGTTTGACTATGTCGGCGCGCTGGTTGCCTCGGTGCTGTTCCCGCTGCTGCTGGTGCCGCAACTCGGCCTGATCCGCACCGGGTTTGTCTTTGGCCTCGCCAATATCTCGGTCGCGATCGCACTGCTGCTTATCCTGCCCCGCAGCCGCCGCAACGCTGCAGATCTGGCAGCCGCGCTGCTGGTCACCGCCAGCCTGATCGCGGGCCTGTTCCTGGCCGAACGGCTGCAGCGCTGGTCCGAAGTGGCGTTCTACCAGGAACCGGTGATCTATGCCCGCTCCACGCCCTATCAACGCATGGTCCTGACCCGCCGCAGCGGCGATATCCGGCTCTACCTCAACGGCAATCTGCAATTCTCCTCGCGCGATGAGTATCGCTATCACGAGGCGCTGGTCTGGCCGGTGCTGGGGCGAGTGGCGAACCCGGCGCAAGTGCTGGTGCTGGGCGGCGGCGATGGCCTCGCCGCGCGCGAGATTCTGCGGGACCGCCGGGTGCAGCGCGTCACTCTGGTCGATCTCGATCCCGAAATGACCCGGCTGTTCCGCGATACGCCGCAGCTGGCCGCGCTCAATGGCCATGCGCTCGCCTCTCCGCGCGTGTCGGTGCACAATGCCGATGCCTTTCGCTGGGTGAAGGAAGCGCGCGGGCAGTATGACGCGGTGATCGTCGATTTCCCTGACCCGACCGAGTTCTCGCTCGGCAAGCTCTATACCGAACATTTCTACCGCGAGGTGGCCCGCCTGCTCGCCCCTGGCGGGGTGATGACCGTGCAAAGCACCTCGCCGCTGATCGCCCCGCGCAGCTTCTGGACCGTCGCCACCACGCTGGAAGCCGCCGGGCTGTCCGCGCGCGGGTACCACGCCTATGTCCCCAGCTTTGGTGAATGGGGCTTTACCATGGCCGCGCACGGGGCGATCCCGCCGCTTGCCGCCCTGCCCCCCGGGCTGCGCTTTCTGACCCCGCAAAGCGAACCGCTGCTCTATCAGTTCCCGCCCGATATGGCCCGCCGCCCCACCCCGGTGAACCGGCTCGACAACCAGGCCCTGGTGCGCAGCTTTGCAGAGGAATGGGGCCCCTATGAAGGCTGACCGCCGCGGCGTGCTGGCGGGTGGTTCGGCGCTGGCGGCTGCCGCGCTGCTGCCGCCGGGCTGCGCGTCGTCGCCGCCTTTCCCAGGCGCCCTGTCCGGCCCCGATATGGCGCGCGGCCACCGGCTGCGCGATGGCCGGTTTCCCGCGCCAGATGGCCCGGCAGAGGAGCGCGTCGGCATCGCTATCGCCGGGGGCGGCATTGCCGGCCTTGCCGCCGGGTGGCGGCTGCTCGAAGCCGGCTTTACCGACTGGGTGCTGTACGAGCTGGAGGACGAGGCAGGCGGCAATGCCCGATCAGGCCGCAACGCCGTTTCCGCCTATCCGCTCGGCGCGCATTACCTGCCGGTTCCCAACCGCGAAGCGCGCGCGCTGCACCAGATGCTCGATCAGTTCGGAATGGTCACCGGGCGTGACGCTGCGGGGGCACCGCGGTTCGATCCCACCCAGCTTTGCGCCGATCTGGAGGAACGCCTGCTGTGGCGCGGCAAGTGGCAGGAAGGGCTCTATCCCGCTGCCGGGCTTTCCGCTGATGATCAGCGCCAGCGCGACCGGTTCTTTGCCGAAATGGCCCATTTCCGCACTCTCACCGGGGCCGATGGCCGCCCCGCCTTTGCCAGCCCCATGGCCTATTCCAGCCGCGACCCGGCGCTGATTGCGCTCGACCGGCAAAGCTTCGCCGCTTGGCTGGCGCAGCAAGGCTATACCTCGCCGCCGCTGCTGGCCCATCTGCGCTATGCCAGCCGCGACGATTACGGCAGCGAGCTCGACGCCATCTCGGCCTGGGCCGGCCTCCACTATTTTGCGGCCCGGCGCGGCTGGGCCGCCGATGGCCAGGGCGACAGCGAACTGACCTGGCCAGAGGGCAACGGGCGGCTGGCGGCGCTGCTGCGTAATTCGGTCAAGGGCCACATCCGCACCGCCAGCCCGGTCTTTGCCGCCCGGGCCGATGGCGCGGGTGCCGTGCTGGATCGCTGGGACCAGCAAGCGGGCCGCGCGATCCGCACCCGCGCCGATCTGGCAGTGCTGGCCATGCCGCATTTCGTAGCCCGCCGGATCGCCCCGGCGCTCGGCGCGGCGCCCGCGTTCAGCTATTCCCCCTGGGTCGTTGCCAATGTCACGGTCAATCGCCTGCCACGCGGCCCCGGCGTGCCGCTGGCCTGGGACAATGTTTCGGCCGGCAGCGAATCGCTGGGTTATGTCGTCGCCACCCACCAGACCAGCAGCGCGGGCAATGGCCCCAGCGTTTTGACCTGGTACCTCCCGCTTTCGCGTGAGACGCCCAAGGCCGCACGCGAACTGCTACAAAGCCGCAGCCTGTCCGAATGGCAGGGCATCGTGCGCAACGATCTGCTGACCATGAACCCCGATCTGGACGGCGCGATTGACCGGATCGATCTGTGGCGCTGGGGCCATGCGATGATCCGGCCCACTCCTGGATTCCTGAACGATCCCGCACGCCGCGCCGCGCAGTCGCTCAAACCGCCGCTGCTGCTGGCCCATTCGGACCTGTCGGGCCTCTCGCTGTTCGAGGAAGCCCACTATCGCGGGGTCGCCGCCGCCGAAGCCGCCTTGCGCGCGCTCGGCCATTCGTTCACCAGCCTGCTCTGACGATGACCACGCCGCCCCGCCCTCACGGAATCCACCTGATCGCCGATCTGGCCGCCACCAAGGGGCTGGACGATCCCGCTTTCGTCGAAGCCGTACTGCGCGAAGCCGCAGCCGCAGCGCGGGTGACGCTGATTGACCTGCGCCTGCATCACTTTGGCGAACACAGCGGGGTAACCGGGGTGGCGCTGCTGGCCGAATCGCACATTTCGATCCACACTTGGCCCGAACATGCCCTGGCGGCGGTCGATATCTTCACTTGCGGCGGCGAAGCCCGCCCCCAGGCCGCACTGGACCACATGATCCACCGCTTTGCCGCACATCTGCTGCGCATGGAACGGATTGACCGCCTGGCCTGATCGGCCCTGCCCCCACCTTTTCCGCACAAAGTGCCCGGCCCTGCCGCTTCCAGATTGACGAAGCCCCATGCTTGGTGGCAAGGGCGCAACGCCGATCAGCCATGCTGAATCGCGGGTGTAGCTCAATGGTAGAGCAGAAGCTTCCCAAGCTTACGACGAGGGTTCGATTCCCTTCACCCGCTCCAGCGCTCCCTTCCCAAAACATCCCGGAAATGCTACAAAACCCTTGGAAATCCTAGGGTTTTCATAACGCATTTGTCCCGCTTACGCCCGCCTTTTCTCGCCAAATCTCGCGAATCTGGGGGCCATTTTGGGGGCCACATGGGTTTGGTCAATTCGAGTGGCCCCCCGTCTGGGGGCCACTTGGGATGGAAGAGATTGAAATTATGGCACTTACTGATGTCGCCGTCCGCAATGCTAGGCCGGGACCGAAGCCCTACAAAATGGGCGATTCCCACGGCCTGTTCCTGCTCGTTCAGCCAACCGGCGGAAAACTCTGGCGGTTCAAGTACCGGGCCGACGGGCGCGAGAAGAAGCTGGCGATTGGACCTTACCCTGAAATCGGTCTGGGCGAGGCTCGCAGGCGGCGCGATGAGGCCCGCGAGGCGATGACCTTTGGCAAAGATCCGGCACGCGAAAAGCAGCGTGAAAAGATTAGGTCGAAGATAGAGGCCGAAAACACATTTGCCGCGATCACTGCCGAATTCTGCGAGAAGCGAAGGAGGGACGGCCAACGCGCCTGGGCACCGGCCACCGCCAAGCGTTGCGAATACCTTCTGTCGATCCTGTGCGGTTCAATCGGTACCATGTCGATCGCCGAGATTGAGCCGGCTGATGTGCTGGTCGCGGTTCGTCGGATCGAAGTCAAAGGCAAACTCGAAAGCGCCCGGCGCACGCTCCAGCTGGCAGGCTCTGTGTTCCGCTATGCGGTCGCCACGGCACGCCTCAAGTCCGACCCAACGCGTGACCTCAAGGGGGCGCTGACAAGCCCCACTGTCACGCATTACGGGGCGGTTATCGACCCCGCGGGGGTGGGCGAGCTGCTCAGGTCAATCGATGGCTACGAGGGGCAGCCGATCACCAAATTCGCCATGCAGCTTGCGCCGCATGTGTTCGTCCGACCTGGTGAACTTCGGCATGCGGAATGGTCGGAAATCGATCTGGAAGGGGCGCTGTGGACGATCCCGGCGAGCAAGACCAAGATGCGCAAGGAACATGTCGTCCCACTCTCGCGCCAGGCCATTGCGATCCTGAAGAGCGCACATTCGCTGACCGGCCCAAGCGGCTATGTCTTCCCCTCCGTCCGCACCCGCCGACGCCCCATGAGCGACAACACGATCAACGCCGGGCTGCGCCGCCTGGGCTATGCGACCGACGAAATGACCGCCCACGGCTTCCGTGCAATGGCATCCACACTGCTCAACGAAAGCGGCAAATGGAACCCCGATGCCATCGAACGCGCATTGGCTCACGGCGACACCGACAAGGTACGCGCGGCGTACCATCGTGGCGCTCATTGGAAGGAGCGCGTGGCCATGGCGCAGTGGTGGAGTGACTACCTCGATCAGCTGAGATTGGGTGCAAAATCTGCCTGACATGCGCTTCGGTGGGTTGCAGGTATAAGATCTGACCGCAAATCGCTGGCCAGGCGTTCCCTCTCCAGCCATCCTATTGGTTTAATTGAAGTTTATTACACATCTCGCCGAAATGTGATTTGCGATTTGCGGGTGAATTGCATTGACACTTACTCAAAATTGGCCATAATATGTTGTAATAACAATACGTTACTTATAGCAGTCCACTGCGTACGGTGTGCTTGTAAACCAACTCGGAATTTGGGCTCGGCGCATTGTCTCTAAGTTTGTGGAAGGGATGAAAGTTCGACCTAGTGGAGCCACAGCCCAGCGGCGTTTGAGACTGTCCTATCGCGCGAACATTGCAGCCGTTCGCTGTGCCGAACCCGGTCACCAAAACCGGTCGTTCGTTCAGCAGGTTAGTAAACTCCAGAATTGAGCGGTCTTAGCGGCGTCCAGCGCCAGCCTGTTCGCCCACTATGTTGGGGAAAGCGGTCGAAAATTCTCTGATCTGGCCATTCAAACCAAAGGCGCAGAATAGGTACTTTCAGCCAGGCGCAGCACCGCGCGGAGATCATCCGTCGATGTGATAGGCCGGAGGTTGTTCCGGGTGACTTGGGGATGATCAAGGGCCGGCTGGATGAAGGACTCAACCTGCTCAGCGCTCAATCCCAGGTCCTGCAGACTGCGCGGCAAGCCCAGATCGGCCAGCAAACCATCCAACACATCGGCAAACGAACCAGAGCGCCCCAGCAGACGCAGCATATTACCGTGCTGGACTGCGGCGTGATGTTCAGACCAGCGGGCCTGGGCCAGCATCAGGACGCAGGCGGCTTCGCTGTGCGGCACGTTCGCCAGCGGGCCGACGATATGGACCATCCAGTGGCTGAAGCCGTGCGGTACGGACAACTGCCCCATCCCTGTGTACCAAGTTGCCAGCTGGCAGTTCGAAAAGGCTTCCAGGTCTGCGCTGTCTCTAAGCCGCGGCAGGTTCTCGATGAAGAGCTGAATGGCCTTTTCCGCCATCAGACTGGCAAAGGGATGCGGCTGGGTGGAGCAGGCCGTGTTGATGGCATGGTCCAGCCCGCGAATGCCTGTCGCAAACAGCAGCGACAGCGGCGTGCGCGCCAGCAATTCCGGGTCATAGACAATTCCGCGCGGAGACCCGTCCGTCGTCAGAAACCGTGCCTTCAGGTGGGATTGTTCGTCCACCGGCGTAGAGACCGGCGTCCATTCCGAAGTGGCAAGAGTCGTCGGGATCGCGATCTGACGGATCCGGGGCGCAGTGCGCGTGGCAGCAATCACTTCGGTTCCATCGGCCGACATCTTCATTTGCAGCTGGAGCAAGTCGCTGCGGTCAAACACCTGTTCGGAGATGCACAGCTGCATGGTCTTGACCATGTCCATCACCGACCCGCCACCCACCGAGACGATCACATCGGCACCAAGAGCCTGCGCCTCAACCGCGGCGGCCAGGACATTGGACAACGGCGAATGCTCGCCAACCGCATCGGTGATGCCAACGCAGCGCTCGCCGAGCGCGGATGCAAGCCCGCTGATCACATCCGTTCGGGTGTTGAGTGTCCGAGAACAGACAATGTAGGCGCGGCGGTAGCCGAACCGGTCCATTAGGTCAGGTACACCCTCATGCGCTGGCGTACGGTGCAGGATCTGTTCATGGCCCGAGAAGCGATAGCGCGTGCCTTCCCGGTGGGCATCGCTGGCCTTCCCGGCAACAGGCAGGTCGGACATCACTTGGTATCGCGCCAGGCATACTTGCCGAAGTGGAGTGCAACGAACACGCCGGTCGACAGCGCGCCGAGGATGGCGGCAACGAAGCCCCCGTTCATGCCGATGGCGATCGGTGCCTTCTCGACCAGGACCAGGCCCGCGACGACATTGAACAGGCCCCAGAACACATTCACCAGCGCCGAGGAATGACCGATGGTGGGCGGGCTGGCGAAGGGCGAGGGGAGCGTACGGCCCTGCAGGCCGGCCGCGAGGTGCGGGATGGCGTTGCAGAGGAACATGCCGGCGAAATACTGCATGACGAGAATCTGGGTGCTGGCTTCCATGGGATAAATCCTTCTTGAGCGGTTTGAGTCTTAAAGAGAACGTGCGGATCAGGTGACCCCGGCGACGGCGAGTGCGGCCTGGGCGACCTCCATATCCTGGCTGTAATGGCCGCCGCTGATGCCAATGGCGCCAACCAAGGCGTCATCGACCGTCACCGGATAGCCGCCACCAAACACCACCATGCGCGGGGTGTGGACAAAGCCCGCCGCCAATGGCGGGTCGTTCTTGATGAACTCGTGCAACCCGTGGGTGGGCATGCCGGTGGCCGCCGAAGTGTACGCCTTGTCCTGGGCGATACCGACGCTGAGCAGTGAGGCATGGTCCATGCGCTGGAACAGCACCATGTTGCCCGCGCTGTCGCAGATCGAGATCGACATCGGAACGCCCATGTCCCGCGCCTTGGCGACGGCACCGGCCATCAGCCTAGTGGCCAGTTCAGCGGAGAGGTTCTGCTTGTTGAGCAGCAGCTCTGCAGTGGCAGGGGCTGCCACTTCGCCTTCCTCTGCCGGAACGCTGGCGGCCATTGCCGGCTGGCTTTCGCCATCCTGCGGGACCGTCAAAGGATCGCGCACGTTGAGCATGATTAGGCTGCATTGGTGGACTGCGCCGCTGGCGGCCCCGTCCTGGAACAGGTGCAGCAACTGCGGTCCCGGGCCGTGGGTCACGCCGCGCGGGTCCAGGGTCAGCAGGCCGGTTTCGAGGCCGAGCGGCTGTGCGTCCGGGTGCCCATCGTGCACGAACAGCACCTGGTCGAACTCCACGCTGTCGCGGAACGAGGGCATTTTCAGGGCGCCGGCATCGGTCGGGCCGGGCGTCGGCATGGCCGTGCAGATATGGAACCGGTCGCTCAGAAAGGTGATGTGGCCGCTGGGCACCACTTCGGCGCGGTGCGATGAGATCGAGCGAATATCGCGAACATTCAGGCGGATGGGGTAGAGATCGCCCTGCCAACCCTCGGCATCGAGGGGGTTGAACGGGTATTCCATGCTCGACAGCTTGCCGCCGTGCTTGATGCGCACCTTGGTCGGGCGATCGGACTTCTGGGCAACGAACGCCTCATCGATAGCGGGTACGTCGAACACTCCGGCGTCAAACGGCAGGTGGCGGCCGAGCATCGAATCTTCTGGCAGCCGGTAGGGCGCGTCGGTGGATTCGATCAGCAGGACTTCCACGCCCTTACCCACTTCGATCCGCCACAGTGTGCCGCGCGGCAGGATGAAGTAATCGCCCTTGGCCAGGCTGATATGTCCGAAGTCGCAAAACAGTTCGCATTCGCCCGCATGGACGAAAAGCAGTTCATCGCCATCGGCATTGCGCACCAGATGATCCATCTCGCTGCTGCACTTCCAGAAGCGGATGCGCACGCTGGCGTTGCTCGCGAGCTCGCGGGCATCCCACGGTGAGGTGCTGCTGGGGATGCCATTGCGGGTATCGAAACGGTGTGGTTGGGGCCCCTGCGCGTCGATGCTGCTCCAGGCAGTTGGCGGGTTGCGATGATAGAAATTGGTGGAGGCGCCGAAAAAGGCGTTGCGGGCCAGCTCGCGCTCCCACAGGCCTTCGGGAACGTCGGCGTGAGCCTGGCGCGGTGCGATACCGCGCGACAGCGGGGCCTTGAAATTCCACTTCTTGCTCACTTGCGTCCTCCTGTTTTCGCGCCTGTTCAGCGACCGCCCGCAGTGACCCTGCCGAAGTGCCTGGCAATGAAGATTCCTGTACCGACAGCACCAAGCAGGGCGCTGATGCAGCCGACATTGAGGCCAACCGTAAGCGGGGCCGCGCTGACGAGGAGTAGGCCGACCACGGCGTTGAACAGACCCCAGAAGACGTTGGTCAGTGCCGAGGAGTAGCCGATGGTCGCGGGGATGGAGAAAGGCGTGGGGAACTTGCGGCCCTGCAGTCCTGCCACCAGGTGCGGAACGCTGTTGCACAGGAAAGCGCCGGCAAAGAACTGCTGCACCAGATTGAGGTATTGGGTATCCATGAATTGCTTCCCGTTAGGATAATGGATCACAAGGCGCGGACGGCTCAGTAACAAGCCATTCGAATGCGGTGGCGCAGCTGCACGTAGAGGAAGCGGGCGATGGCACCCGCCTTGGCCAGCTGGCGGAGCGGGCGGAATTTGCGCACCGCATCGGGCGCATTCTTGATGCCGTCGGCCAGCATCCATTCCACCGCGGGTAGCTCATAGTGACGGGCATGCTTGCCCAGCTTCAGTGGATCGCGGGTATCGAACATCAGCACGGTGAACCGGTTGTCCATTTCCGCCGCAGGCTTGTGAAAATACTGCTGCTGGTCCGGCAAAGGGCCGTGGGTCAGGCCTCGCGGATCGAGCGTCATCAGGCCCGGTTCGAAGGCTTCGGTCAGAGCCGAAGGCTCACCGTCATGAAGGAACAGTACTTCGTCGCACTCGACATTTTCATGAAACGCTGGGAGTTGCAGCGCGCCTGGATCAGTCGGCGACGGGTAGGGCAGGAACGTGCACACCAGAAAGCGATCGCTCAGGAAGGTGGCGTGACCGCTGGGCACCACGTGCGCGCGGCTGCAGGAAATCGGGCGGATGTCTTTCACGTTCAGGCGGATCGGATAGAGATCGCCCTTCCACCCTTCCGCATCCAGCGGGTTGAAAGGGAAGGTGATGTCAGAAGTCCGGTTCTGCAGCTTCACGCGGATCTGCCATTCGGCATCCCGTTTCTGCGACCGGAAGCGTTCGTTGAGCTGGGGGACGTCGAGGACACCCGGATCAAACGGCAGGTGGCGGCCCAGGATCGATTCCTCGGGCAGGTGGTAGGGTGCGTCGGTCGATTCAACCAACAGCATGTCGACGTCGCTGTCGGCCTCGATCCGCCACATGGTGCCGCGCGGCAGGATGAAGTAGTCGCCCTTGACCAGCGTTATGTGACCAAAGTCACAGAACAGCTCGCAGGTGCCGCGGTGCATGAAGATCAATTCGTCGCCATCGGCGTTGCGAACCAGATGATCCATGCTGCCGCTGGTCTTCCAGTAACGGATGCGGATGCTGTCGTTGACCAGCATCTCTGCCGCATGCCAGGGCGAACGGGTAATGTGCACAATGTGCCGCGTGTCGAACACATGCGGGCGCGGGCCGTTCCTGTCGATGGCGCTAAAGGCATTGGGCGGATTGCGGTGATAGAAGTCGGTGGCTGGGCCGAAAAATGTATCGCGCCCCAGTTCGCGCTCCCACAGGCCTGACGGAATATCGGCGTGCGCCTGACGCGGCACTTCGCCTTGAACCATCGGCGCCGAGAAATTCCACTTGCCCATTGGCCTCTCCAGGGTTCTCGCGGCTCCGAGTCTTGCTCGCCGCACAGTCAGGGTAATGATCGGGCGGCGGTCACCCGCTCTTTGCAGGCCCAGCCAGGTCGCCCAGCGTGAGCCGGGTGAAATCGTGCAACATCTGGCGGAATTCGCTGCGGGTGAGCCGCTTGCCCTCAAGCCGTTGCTCGGCCCGCACCCCCACCATCATGGAGAGCAAGGCCGCCGCCGCGACATAGGCGCGCCGCTCATCCGCGCCGGTCTCGGCGACCAGCTTGGCTGCGATCAGTTGGCGCACATGCTCGTGAAAATCGGCGTAAACCGTTCGGACGGCCTTATCGCCATCGAATTCCCACAGCGTGCGCGCAAAGAAATTGGCGATCGAGGAATTGTCGAACGCGCGGTCCAGTCGCTGGACCAGATCCAGCGTGTCCGAACTTGTGGCGGGTACAAGATTGGCCTTGGCCTGTTCCAGTGCGCTATCGAGACAGGCCTGCAGCAAGCCGGCCTTGGTCTTGAAATGAAAGAACACGGCGGCCTGACCATAGCCCGCGTGCTCGGCCACCTCTTCGGTCTTGGTTCGGGCGAAGCCGTGCTTGCCAAAAATGTGGATCGCGGATTCGATCAGTTTGCGCCGCGCCAAGGCGGTGTTTTTGGAGACACCGCGAACCCGGCGCGGGGCCGGTTCGAGCGTTTCCGGTTCGAGTTTTGCGGAATTTGCCATGGCGCCGTTATGTCACCCGGCTCAATTGCGAGCAAGAGATTAATTAAGTCGTGACTTGGATTTGATGTCCCATGACGTCATGTTAGTACAATAAATCAGTATTTTAACTATGGCTATGGCGTGCCAAATTGGCTCGGTTAAAGTTTGCTGATCGCGCGATTCAAGGGGTGCTCCCCCGGCCCCGTGGCGATGTTCGGCCGCGCAATCCTGTCGAGTCGGAGGGGCAAGAACGGTCGGCGAAGCGCGCGAATGGCTTCAATCAGCCTCCGACAGTAGCCACTCCCGAAACAGCTTCACCGGCTGCGCGTCCGCCTTCGCCGGATCGCATAGAAGGTAGTAACCAAACTCGGTGGGGACCTCCTGCTCCAGCGGGTGCACCAGGCGCCCGCTGGCCAGGTCGTCGCGCACGTAGGCCTTTTGCGCGATGGCCACGCCCAGACCATTTACAGCGGCTTGAACACAGAGGGCGGCATTGGCCAGGGTAACATTGCGCGTCGGCTGCGCGGTGCCGAGCCCCGCTGCGCTAAGCCACGTCGGCCAGCCCTCCGGACGCATCATCGAATGCAGCAATTGGGCTTCGAGCAAATCTTCCGGCGCAGCGATGGTCTCCGCCATGGCGGGCGAGCAGACCGGCACGAAGACTTCGTCAAACAGGTGATCCACGTGCAGACCGGGCCACTCGCCGGTGCCATGACGCACGACGAAATCCGCATTATCCAGTTGCAGTTCCTGGGCCTTGGAAACGGTGGCGATCTCGATATCGATATCGCTGTGTGCCGCATAGAAACTCGCCAGGCGCGGCACCAGCCATTTGATGGCGAAGGTTGGCAAGACCTTCAATCGCAGCCTTTTCGGGTTGCCGGCCTCGGTCACTTCATCGAGCACGGCGTCGATCCGATCGAAGAGGTCGGACAGACTTTTCGCCAGAATCAAGCCAGCTTCGGTCAGCTCAATTTCCCGGCCCGCCTTGCGGACCAGAAGCACCCCCAACATCGCCTCGAGCTGCTTGATCTGCTGGCTTACCGCGCCGGGCGTGACATGCAGGGCCTCCGCCCCGCGGCTGATACCGCCGGACCGGTATACCGCATCGAACACCCTGAGCGGGCCCAGAAGATGGCGCAGTCTGTGCATCGGCAACTCTTTAGCTCAACTAAAGGATCATTAAAAGATATCGAATGACATCGGCGGATTTGTCTGGGAACTGGGGCAAGAACCCAAGCTCCGGAGCGCTCCCCGTGAAACTAAGCAAACGCACCGAACCGCATTTTCGCATGACTGAGAGCGGCATGCTGCTCATCGCGACCCGCACCGCCGGTCATCCCCAGTTGCAGTTTCCGCCTTTGGAGTTCGTCCATGGCGACGAGCCCGTGGAGCAGGTTCCGATCGGCCCCTTCGGGCAGCTCTACACCTACACGCTGGTCCATCCCGGCAAGGACAGCGAGCCTTACGCTCTGGCCATGGTCGACTTCGAACCTGGCGTGCGCGCCTTCGGTCGCCTGATCTGCAAGGACGGCAAGGCCCCGGCCATCGACAGCACAATGCGCATCGTTCCGTCTGAACTGCCTGACGGCAGTCCGGACTATGCCTTTGAAGCCGTATCCGGAGAAAGCGCATGAACGAGCCCAAGATCGTCGGCGTCGGCATCACCGACTTCGGCCGCTTTCCCGAACTGACCGAAGAAGCGCTGGCTCAGTCCGCCATTCTCGAAGCTCTGAGCGACTCCGGTCTTCACATCCGCGACATCGAAGCCTTCTACTGCGGAAATGCCATCGGCGCCTCACTGCCGGGCCAACGCGCACTGCGCGAACTGCACACGGGCGGTGGCGCCGTCTACAATATCGACAACGCCTGCTCCAGCGGCGCCACTGCCATAAATGCCGCGCTCAGCGCCCTGCGATCCGGGCAGTACGAAACGGTGCTGGTGTTCGGCATGGATCAGCTCAGCAGTCTGGGCGGCGGCCCGCTGCCGCTGAGCCGCAATGACTGGAACAACAAACGCGGCATGATCATGCCGGCGCTCTACGCCATGCGCGCCACCCGTTACATGCACGAGCACGGCATGGAGGCTGCGACGCTGGCCGACATCGCTGTGAAGAACCGCCAGCACGGCCTGCTCAATCCGATCGCCACCTTCTGCAAGGCCACCACCCGCGAAGAAGTGCTGGCCTCGCGCCAAATCGCTGAGCCCTTGACCCTGCTGCAGTGTTGCCCGGCGGTGGTCGATGGCGCGGCCGCAGTGGTGCTCAGCACCAAGCCGTCCAAGGGCCTCGCCGCGCCGGTCAGAGTGCTCGCCTCGGTGGTTCAGTCCGGCCTGTTCGAGACCGGCCCCGAAGACATGACCGAAGCCGAAATCACCGCACGCACCGCGCGCTTGGCCTATGAGCAGGCCGGCGTGGGCCCGCAGGACCTGAGCCTGATCGAGTGCCACGATGCCTTCACCATCAGCGAGCTGCTCTATTACGAAGCCCTGGGCCTGTGCGATCGCGGTGAAGCGCCGCAGCTGCTCGCCAGCGGTGCCACCGCGCTGGGCGGCCGCATCCCGGTCAACCCCAGTGGCGGCCTGATCGCCAAGGGTCATCCGCCGGGCGCCACCGGCGTTGCGCAGATCGTTGAGGTTTGCGAGCATCTGCAGGGTCGCGCTGGCAAACGCCAGGTAGAGGGTGCCCGCCTTGGCCTGACCCAAGTCACCGGCGGCGGCATCTGGGGCGTCGATCACGCCGCTTGCTCCATCCACATCCTGTCCCTGTGAACCGGGAGTCCATCATGACCACTGACCTTACCGCAATCCCCGGCTCGTTGCGCGAGATGACCGCCGTCGTCACCGGCGGCGCCAAAGGTATCGGCCTGGGCATTGCCAAGGAACTGGCCCGCCAGGGTTGCCGCATTGCCCTATGGGACATGGATCAGGACGCCCTTTGCGCTGCCACCGAAGAAGTTGCCGCCCTGGGGGTCGAGGTGCAGGCGTTTCAGGTCAACGTTGCCGCGCAGGATCAGGTCGAGGCCGCCGTGGCGCAACTGCAGTCCAGCTTTGGTCGCATCGATGTTCTCGTCAACAATGCCGGTATCGGCGGCGACAGGCTGGTCACCAAGATGGACCTCGATTTCTGGAAGCGTGTCATCGACATCAACCTGACCTCGCAGTTCATCTGCAGCAAGGCCGTAATTCCGGGCATGGTCGAGCGCAATTTCGGCCGTATCATCAACATCGGCTCGCGGGCCTGGCTGGGCAATCGCGGGCAGGCCAGCTATTCGGCGTCCAAGGGCGGCGTGGTCAGCTTCACCCGGTCGCTGGCGCTGGAGTTCGCCCGCAATGGCATCACCGCCAATGCCATTGCTCCCGGTATCGTCGAAACCCCGCTGTTCGCCACCCTCAAGGACGAGGTCGTCGACGGCCTCAAAAAGAGCGTGCCAATGCAGCGCATTGGCCAACCGGATGATATCGCCCAGGCCGTCCGCTTCTTCGCCGAGCCGGCCTCCAATTACATCACCGGCCAACTGCTCTACGTCTGCGGTGGACGCAGCCTGAGCAGCCCCTCGGTCTGATGGAGCTGCGGCCATGCTTTCAAACGCTCTAAAAGGCATCAAGGTCGTCGATCTCACCCAGGTGGTGGCCGGCCCGGCCTGCACCCAGACGCTCGCCGACATGGGCGCCGAGGTGATCAAGATCGAAGCTCCTGGCGGCGACCTGTGCCGCGCCCTGCCGCCCTTTGTGGGCGGCGAGAGCCTGCCGTTCATGGTCATGAACCGCGACAAGCAAAGTGTTGTCCTCGACCTCAAGGACCCAGCCCAGGTTGCCCAGGCGATCGCGCTGATCGACCAGGCCGACGTTCTGGTCGAATCCTTCCGCCCCGGCGTAATGGAACGCCTCGGGCTGGGATATGAGACGCTGCGCGCGCGCAACCCCGGGCTGATCTACTGCTCGATCTCGGCCTATGGTCAGCAGAGCCCGGACAAAGGCCTGCCCGGTGTCGATGGCGTGATCCAGGCCGTGTCCGGGCTGATGAGCGTGAACGGCCTGCCCGACAGCGAACCGTGCAAGCTGCAGGTGCCGGTGGTCGACATGGTCACCGGATATCTGGCCAGCATTTCTGTGTTGGGGGCCCTGGCCCTGCGCCAGCGCGAAGGCGTTGGACAGCACCTCGACGTGAGCATGTACGGCAGCGCCATCAACCTGCAGCAAATGGGCCTCGCCACCTATCTGCATGACCGTGAAGTGCCTGCGCGCACCGGCAGCGCGGCACCCTATTCGACGCCCAACGAAGCCCTGCGCTGCGCCGACGGCTGGATCATGGTGGCCGCCTATCACCCGGCCCGCTGGCAGGCCTTCTGCCGCGTTCTGGGCGTGCCGGAACTGGCCGACGATCCTCGCTTCGCGGAGGCTGGCATTCGCCTGCACAATCGCGCCGAGCTGATCACGCTGCTCGAGCAGGCGCTGATGACGCGGTCCAAACATGAATGGCTGCCGTTGTTCTACCAGGCCGACATCATCTGCGGCGCGATCAACGATTACCGTGAAGTGACTGAATCCGCCGCCTTCCAGGCTGCGGCGCTGGCTGAAACCTGCCTACACCCGAGCGCGGGCGAACTGACCCTGCCGCGCAGTCCGTTTCGTCACCCCGGGAGCATGCGCCGCCCCGCGCCGCGCCTGGGCGAAAACACCCGCGACGTGCTCGGCGCGCCGCAAGCCGCCGACTGACGAACCATTCCTGCGCCCACGAGGAAACCAGCATGCCCGTTACCCTACAGATCAAGGACTATGTCGCCACTGTCACGCTCGACCGCCCGGAAGCGATGAACTCGCTCGACCCGGAATCGATCGAACAGCTCAAGGACATCTGGGCGGAAATTTCCTGCAATCCGGATATCCGCGTCGCCATCCTCACCGCTGCCGGTACGCGCGCCTTTTGCACAGGCGCCGACCTGAAAAAGACAATGCCGCCGAAGGAAAGTTTCGCCGAGCTGCACTATGGGCCGGCGGGCGCTGAATCCTTCGCATCGGTGCTTTCGAAACTGCACACCGACAAGCCGGTGATCGCTGCGATCAACGGCTATGCCTTGGGCGGCGGATTGGAACTGGCCCTGCTGTGCGATGTGCGCATCGCCTCCAGTCAGGCCATCTTCTCGCTCCCCGAAGTCTGCATCGGCAGCATTCCGGGTGCAGGCGGCACCCAGCGCCTGATCCGCGCCGTAGGTCGATCGGATGCCATGCTGATGCTGCTTACCGGAGAACGCATCGATGCCGCCGAAGCCCTGCGCATCGGGCTGGTCAGCCGCGTGGTCGAGCCTGAGCAACTGCAAGCGAGCGCCGAGCAGCTGGCGCAGAAGATCGCCGGTAATGCACCGATGGCCGTGACTGCGGTCAAGCGCCTGGCCCAGATCGGCATCGAGATGCCCCTGGCAGCCGGTCTGGAACTGGAGCAGCACGCGTTCGGTGTGCTGCGCGACAGCGAGGACCGCATCGAAGGCCGCAAGGCCTTTGCCGAGAAGCGTAAGCCCGAGTTCCAGGGGCGCTGATCCGATGACCCATCAATGGATTGCTGTGTCATACTCCCTCATGCGTGGCGGCACGAGCAAGGCCGTTTTTACCGTCGAGCCGACACTGGCCTCCTAGTGGAGCCAATGTCCGCTTCCGTGAAATTGCATCCGAACAGCTGCCGTTCCGGTTTGTCCGACATAGCGGACAATCTTGCCTGATATTGCCTTTGCAAATCTCAGGATTTCCACAGGCATCTTGCGCATCTGGGGGCCATATTGGGGGCCACCGTTCCAGTGGGGCGTTAAGAACCACATACAAATCAATTGACTACGCTGATTTTTGGCTTCCCTTCACCGCTCCAGCGGCACTCCCATCAAACCAGAACGCCCGCGCCGCTGCCTGCGCCAGCGAGACAGGGCGCTGAGGCTGGAAAATCCGGCCTGTTCGGCAATTTCGGTCAGCGAATTTGTCTGGCTGGCCAGTTGGCGCTCGACCAGCCGGGTCCGGACACGGTCGACCAATTCGGTGAATGTGGTGCCTTCGCGGCGCAGGCGGCGGTGCACGGTGCGGCGGTCTGCGGACAGGGTTCGGGCAATGTTGTCAATCCGGCAGGTGCCGCGCGGCAGGCTCTGTTCGATCAGCGCTTCGACCCGGTCCGCCATTTTGCGGCAGCGCGGCCCGGCAACCAGGCCAAGATAGCGTTCCAGTTCGCGCGCTGCACCCGGATCTGCGCCGGCGATCGGGTGATCCAGATCGGATGATCGCAAGACCAGCGCGTCGCGGTCTGCACCGAACACCGGAGCCTGCCCGAAATGGCGCAGATATGGCAACACGGAACGCGGCCGGGCGTGGCTGCACAAGACCATTTCGGGCTGCCAGCCGGGGCCGAGCAGAGCGCGGATCAATCGCGCAATCGAAGCCAGCGACAGCTCGATCGATTGCGGCGCGGAATTGGGCAAACCCGGCGCCAGGGTCAGGTCGAGGATCGTCACTTCGGCCCCCGCTTCAAGCCGCGGCACCACGCTTTCAGTCTGGACCCAGCCATAGTCTATCAACCAGCCCAGCGCACTGCGCAGATCACGCTGTTCCCGCATCACCAGGCCAACCGCGCCCAATGTGGCAAACCCGCGTACATCAGCCATGGCCAGGCCAAAATCCGGCATGTCTGCAGCCTGGGCGGCCCGTTCGAACAATGCGATGACACTGCTGGCCGGGATCCGTTGTTCGGGATCCGTCAGGCAGCCGGCGGGAAGGCGTTGTTCTGCCAGCAACGCCAGCGGATCAAGCCCCGCCGCCTGCGCTACCGCGGCAAATCCATCGAGCACCGCAGCACGCGAAAGGGGCGAGGTTTGGGTCATTTCCGTCCCGATATGTCAATTATCTGTCCCGATATGTCAATCATCCCTTCCAATACCGCCTATCATCGCGAATCGAAAAAGACGGCAAGTGGGAGACAATCGATGGCCGAACTGCTGCAAACGCGCGATTTTCGTCAGTTTCGGGTGGTGCCCCGGACACCGGTAATCGGCGGCTGGATCGAGGGCTGCAACCTGGCCGAACTGGACGAGGCCGGATTGGCCGACCTGCGCGAGGCGCTGTGGCAGTATGGTGTGCTGTTCGGCCGCCGCCAGCACCTGTCGTTCGATGCCATGAAGCGTGTCGCCTATGGGTTTGGCGAGCATCTGGAGGAGCACACCTTTGCCCCGACCAAGGCGGACGAGGGGCACCCCGAAGTGGTGGTGATCGAGCGTCTGCCTTCAACCAGCGCCAAATCGACCACCGACCTGTGGCATCACGACGTCACCTCGCGCAAGCATCCCAACATCATGTCGTTGCTTCAGGCAGAGCAAGTGCCGTTCGGCGCGGATACGATGTGGGCCAGCATGACCTCTGCCTATGAACGCATGCCGCACGCGCTCAAGCTGCTGTTCGAGAACGTCGAGATGGAGCACGATTCGCTCTACCTGGCCTTGCGGCACGGGTTCGGAACCCCCGAAATGGTCGCGCGGATCGTGCAATCGGGCGAAAAGGCTACTCACCCAGCGGTGGTGCGCCACCATGCCACGGGGCGGCCCTGTCTGTTCGTGGGCAATGCCTATATCAAGCGCATCAAGGGGTTCGAAACCGATATCAGCGAAGCACTGATCAAGATCGCCAACGATTATTCCAAGGTTCCCGAACTGCAGGTGCGGCATGAATGGGAACCGGGTGACGTGGCGCTGTGGGACAATGTCGGCACGTCGCACTATGGTGTATCGGCCGATATCGGCGATCAGCTGCGGCGGTTGCACCGGGTCGCGGCCTGGTCTGAAAACATGAAGCCGGAACCCTATGTAGCAGGGCCTCAGCTGTCGGCTGCGGCCTGAACCGGTGATGGCCAGCCCCTTCGACGATCCCGCCGCCTTTACCCACCATACGGTTACGCTGGACGGGCTGACGGTTCACTATGTCGAGCAGGGTAGCGGGCCATTGGTGATCCTGCTGCACGGGTTTCCCTATACCTGGTTCGAATGGCGCCACCAGATCGCCGCGCTGGCCGGGGCCGGCTACCGCGTGGTCGCCCCCGATATCCGCGGCTTTGGTGAAAGCGGCAAGCCGCAGGACACCGCGCAGTACACCATGTTGCACAGCGCCGGTGACGTGGTCGGCCTGCTTGGCGCGCTGGGTGAAACGCGGGCCGTGCTGGTTGGACACGATCTGGGGGCCTGGATCGCCGCCGCGGCGGCCCGGCTTCGTCCGGACCTGTTCCGGGCCTTGGCTCTGCTTTCAACCCCGGTTGGCCCGCGTGAGGCGGAGCGGCCAAGCATTCAGTGGCAGCGCCTGGAACAACAGCTGGGCGGGCGCCTGCACCACCACTATTTCCAGGAACCCGGGGTGGCCGAAGCCCTGCTGGATCCCGATATCGCCTCATCGCTGCGCGGGATCTATTTCGCCATCTCGGGTGAGGCCGAAGGCGCGGCGCGGTGGCGCCCGATAACCCGGAGCGGTGAAACCATCCGCGATACCTTGCCCGATAGCGGGCGCTTGCCAAAGCTGCTGTCGGGACCAGCCTTTGCCGAATATGTCCGTCAATATGGCAAGGCGGGCTTCGCCGCGCCGCTGGCCCACTATCGCTGCCGCGACCTGACCTGGGAATTGACCGCCGCCTGGGCCGGCCAGATGGTGCTGCAGCCAAGCCTGTTCCTGGGCGGCGCAGCAGATCCGGCCCTACCCTTGATGCAAGCGACCTATGACACGCTGGAAGCCACCTACCCCAACCTCACCCACAAAACCCTGCTCCCCGGCATCGGCCACGGCGCGCCCGAAGAAGCCCCCGAAACAGTAAACACCACACTGATCGCCTGGCTCAACACGCTTTGACCACCCCGACGGGGTGGCCAGCTGCCTGATTTTTCTGAAAGAATGGTGCCAGAAGAGGACTCGATTTTAACAACTTTATACTAGCTTTATCAATGCATTAGTTTGTTCGGGTTTTGCCAAAGGCCCGCAAAAGGCCCGAAATCGCCAAATAAGGTATTGGTTCGATGCCTTTTTCGGAACTCGAGCACTCTTAGAGCCCCGGCATTCCGCCATTTGTTTTCTACGAGAGAGCAAAAAGCGGGCCTTTGAGTCGCCATCTCGCTGCGTACTAACTGAACTACCTTGTCTGCCGTACGGCGTGCTTCGACTGGGTGATTGACCCATTTGGGTAGGCCGCTCGTCAATCCCAGGCGTCAACCAATCTGAGCTCCCATTGAGCGAGCAGGAGCCTTTCAAGAAGTGAACCGCCCCGAGTTTTCCGGAGGCTCCCAATTGTGAGAAGGAGCCACGATGAGCGCTACAAGGAACAAGTTTTCACATGAGTTTCGCGACCGTGCCGTGCGTTTGGTGGAGGAGCAGCGAGGAGATTACCCCTCGCAGCGGACGGCGATGAGTTCGATTGCTGCCAAGGTTGGGTGGTAGCGCAGAGGCATTTGGCGGCAAAAATGGCTGTATTTGGTAACTCGGTTGCCAACCGAACCTGTGTCAACGGTAAAGCGCTCCATGAATATCGTGCTAGTCCTCGCTCCATTCTCATGTTAGCACTCGAGAATCGTTGCGGAGTGCGGGTGAAAGGTAGTTCTCCAATTGTCCTTGCTCTGCCTTTAAGCATGAAAGGGCATTCGCAGAGTCTCTATAAGAATAATCGATTAGGTCGCCAAAACGTTCTAATTCCCGCTCCACCAGAAATATCGGTGGCTGCGGCTGCCAGTTTGCGAACTTCTGCAATGTCGCGTCGCATCGGAACAGGAGATCATAGTGGCGCAAAGAAATCCCCAACGTCTCGCGCAAGCCGGACCGCTTGATGCGGTAAGCGGGTTTCCCAATTGGTACGGGGATGCAAACGGCCTGGAGCTTGAGCTTGTCGCCGCGCCCGATGTCATGGCCCCGGCCATGGGAGATCTGCAAACGCCCGCCCTCCCGGTTGCCTTTCCAACAAACTATCCGGAAGAAGCCTTCTATTACATGGCCGAAGCCCGTCTGGAAGTTGGCGGGACTGGAACGGTTGGCCGTGCGCGGGTGATTATGGCCTTGGAAGCCGCCTTCGGTGGTGATGGTACGCCGGAATTCGGCAGCAAGAGTGCCAAGCCAAATCAATCAAAACAATTTGGTGTGGTATTTGCGCGACTTAGGGTGCGGATAGACGACGTAATTCCTGGCGCGAAGTATGTTGTTCGCCATCCTTACGGTGAAACCGAACCGCTGGAAGCCGACGATGGTGGCCGGGTTTTCTACACGGCCGATACCGGCATCGCGGAAGGCAACATGGCGCGGGTGCTTGAAACGGGTGAAATTGCACCTTTTCTGCAATGGACCGGCGTTCCGCCCGCAGGCTATATTGGCGATGGCGTGACCGAACACACCGTAACCGGCAGCGCAATTCGCAATTTTGTCGAAATCGCAGGCCCCCGCATCGGTCAAGGCAGCGCCAATGCTGTTGGCATCGATCTGGTAAGGACAGACCTTTTCACCGTTCAGGGCCGCAAGCGGGGCACAGTGCCCAATCAGCCGGTTCCCGGCCCGCCAGTCTTTGACGTGTTGAGCGCGGAATATCGCACCTCGCGCGCGCAATACCGGATCCGGGGTGAAATAAGGCCGGTTACCATTCCAGATCCGGCAGGGGGGTTCCGATCGGAAAGAGTGGACGTGACGCTGCATGGCCAGGTTTTCAGCGCTTTTCCTGACATCACGGGGGCGTGGGAAATCCGCCATACATTCGCGGGCGCTCCGCCGCCGGCCCCGGCACCAAACGCTGACGTTGTGGTGACGGCCGCATCAGGCCCAAGCCGGGTTCGCAGGTTGACAGTCAGGAACTGAAGGGGATCAACAATGCCGCAGGCCTATCTGCTCAAGGGCGATTTCGTCGAATGTTGCGATTGCTTCACCGTTTGCCCATGCTGGGTAAGCGATCTTCCCGATGAAGATCATTGCAGCGGCCTCTATGTCTGGTCCTTCGCGGAAGGTTCCTACATCGGAAACCAGGACAACAGCGTCGCGGGAATGAAGGTGGCCGCCGCAACCTATCATGCGGTTCGTCAGGGCGGGCAGGCCTTTTTCTATATCGACGTCAACGGCGGCGATCCATCGATGGTGGATACCCTGTATCAGATTTTTTCCGACCAGAGCGCGGACCATGACCTCAAGGGACTGGCAAATCTCCTGGGTCTTTACCTAGGCCACAAACCGGCACGAATTGACGCAAACTTCGGTGCCAAGGACTTCGACGTTTCGGTCGATACCGAAGGCGGGCATATCGCGACAGCCAAAGGTGAGGAAAAAGTTTTCACAAACCAGCAAGAACCAATGACCCTGCGGGACACGGCGCTAGATACTAAGCTTGGAATCCGCGAAAATGCGGTGGTTGTGCAAAAGATGGGCGCCCTGACAGTGGACGTTGCCGCCCTTCCGGGTGGGCCGCTCAATTTTTTGGGGCGCTCAGGCATGCGCAGCAAATTTCGCTACGAATTCACAGCAGCTGCGCTGGCAAAGGCGGAACGCAGGGCTGATAAGGCCAGCCAGGAAAGCAAGGCGGCAGCCAAGGCGGATCGGGCGATCAAAGGGCGCTGAAACATGTCGCACGATGCCGCGCACAATCCGGCAAACCCCGTCTTGCCGATCATCGGCGTGCTGGGCGTGGCGGCCTTGGGCTGGGCCGGAGTCATCGCTTTCCATGCGGTGCTTTTGTCTGATCCCCCAAATGCCGCTCTTTCAGCGCTGCCGGCCGAATTGCGAGGGCTTGTCAAACTTTGCGGCAGCCAGCCTGATGTTGGCCAGACCGGATTCGGAAACTGGATAGTTGGCTGGATGCTGATGGTGGTAGCGATGATGCTTCCCCCCACGCTGCCACTGGTTCGCGCAGCAGATCAATTGTTCCGCTTGCGCAGCGATCGGGTGCAGCTGTTCGTATCGATGCTGGCGGCGTTCATCGGTGTCTGGGCTATGGCTGGCGCGATGCTGTTCGCCTTTGGCAGCCTTGCGCGCATCGGACTGAATGCCTTGGCGGGATTTGGACCGGAGTTGGGTTCGCGCAGCACAATCGCCGCCGGGGTGGCGGCGATTTCTGTCGGCCTGTTCCAGTTCACCCAGCTCAAAATGGCCTGCATGGACGCCTGCCGCAGCCCCAGGAGCATCATGATCACCAAGTGGCGCAGCGCCGCGCCCGCCCGGTCCGCTTTCCACATCGGGATGCTTTATGGGATGATTTGCTTCGGATGCTGCTGGGCAATGATGGTGCTGGGGGTGCTGGTTGGCGCGCTGATGCTGCCGATTATGGTTATCTGCGCGGTGATGATGGCCCTTGAGCGCCTGCTCCCCGCTTCCCGCCCACTCATACCCATCCAGGCAGGCTTCGCGATCCTGATCGGTGCCTTGCTGCTGGCGGGCTCAATTCCAACGGCATTCAACTAGAACAAGGAGAGCTTTATGGCGACGTTACGTGAGTTCGACATAACCGCTTTCTCCATTCCCGTCGTCTATACGCCCGAGGGCGATTACGATCCGAATGGCATGGTTTTCATTCCCTCCGCCATGCGAAACCTGCTCGATTGGTGCAGGAAACTTTGGTTCGATCAGAATGAACGCCTGCCGCGATTGCATCATCGCGCGCAGCGGGCTCGCCTGGTCATTGACGGACTGGAACGGCTGGAGGCGATGATCGCCCGACTGCGCGATGGCGGCTCGCATGACCAGGCGCTTCTGGCGCGCTGGATCGCGCGGGAGATGGGCGAATCGTGGGATGATTGCGATCACTACGAAAGCGATCCCCATCACGAACGCGACGATCATCGCCGCTATCATGAATCAGACAGAAATCGCGCCGTCCGGATGAATTTTGAACGGGCGATCACGGATTTGCGGATTGCCCTGATCGACCTCAACCGCACGCAGGGACTGGTGCAATGGGCGGCGACTGACGCGAACCTTGATTCTCGGGATGCGCGCGGCCTGCAAAGCGCATTGGCCGATGCTCCCGATCCGCTGGCAGAGCCGATCATCCGGCTCGTCAGCCTGACGCCGCGCCAGCGCGAGCAATTGCGCCAACACTGGATCGTGCAGGAAAGCATGATCACGGAAGCCATTGCCCAGTGGTTTCGCGATCATGATACCACAGCGACGAATGCGGAATTGCAGGAAGCCGCACCACGCCTTCCTGGCAGCGGAAATTGGCTCGCCAGGCTAGTGTTCAACGATCACAGCGGCGCTGCGCGCGGACAATGCGACCGTTTCAACCCGTTGAAGCCCATTCCTTTTCTGCGGCCATTGGTGCTGCGCGCCTGTGTTGGCGAACGCGTGAAGATCAGGCTGGAAAATGAACTTTCAGCCCGGTCGGTCGAACTGTTCGTGCAAGGCCATGTCTATGACAATAGCCCGCGCTACGCCAACGGCAGGGTGATCACGGAAGCAAGCAAATTTCCTTGCCCGCCCAATGATTACCGCACGATCGAGTTCACAGTGGATACCGAAGGCGTCTGGCCCATCAACGATATCGCTGACGTGCGCGGCAATGAAAACGGCACCAATGTCCATGGCCTGTTCGGCGCGCTTACCGTGGAGCCTGCGGGAACCCGCTGGCTGGATCAGGAAACCGGGCTGGATCTGACCGACAGGAAATGGGCCAGCATGCTGGACGTTATCCTCAAACCGGCAAACCCCACACCAGAACCGCCAGCCTATGTCGATCACCAGACCGACGTGCAGCAAGGCGTGCAGCGTTATTTCCGCGAATTCACGGTTTTCATCCATGATGAGCCAGAAATCCATTCGGGGTTGCATACGGTAGGTGACCATTCGCTGATGCCGCTGTCCTATCGCGCGGCGCCAATGCACAACCGCCTGCCGCACCGGATGCGCGAACTTGTTCGTGAAACGGAACGCCATCCGCTGCCACCGCCGGGAACAGTTGACCTGAAGGCCTTCGGCTGGGAACTTTCCGACGAACTGGACGAATGCTTCCTCACCGCCCGCGATTCCCACGGCAACTGGCTGGAATATGTCGCCGGGGAAGAACAGCATCACAGCAGCTGGCTGTTCGGCGATCCACTGACACACATCCAGCGGGCCTATGCCGGCGATCCATGCCGGGTTCGGCTGGTCCATGCCGGGGTCAAGGAAACGCATGTCTATCACTTGCATGTCCACGAATGGCATGCCGTGCGCACGCACAACGCAGAGCCTTCGTCCTGGGGCGACAAGACATACGACCAGGGGAATGGCACCCCCAAGGTGGGAAAGGGTTCCCATCTGCTCGATTCCATCACGATCAGCCCGCAAACCGGGATGACGATAGATCCGCTGTTCGGTTCCGGCAGCCGCCAGCACGCCATCGGCGACATCATCTGGCATTGCCATCTTTATCCCCATTTCCACCACGGGATGTGGGGCCTGTGGCGCAGCCATGATCGCCTGGTTGATGGCACGCGCCTTTATCCTGATGGATCCTACTGCCCGCCGCTGAAGGCGCTGCCGGATCACAGGCCGAAGCGGGCGACGCTGAAGCAGCCCGGCTTCCCTTGGTTCATTGACGGGGTCTGTTCCGCCAAATCGCCACCACCACCGGCGGCAAGACCCGATCAGCGCAATGGCAGGCGGATCATTCTGGAGATGCCGGATGCATCGCCCCTGGAAATTGCCGCCATGGCACCGGGCTGCCGCACCGGAAAATCGCCGGGTGCCCTTTTCGTCGATCTTGATGGGCTGGCGGCAAAGTGGAACGCCGAAGCCGGGCTGCCTGCTCCGCGCAAGATCAGCTATGATATCGAAGTCCGCAGTGACCGGATCGATTACAACGTCGATGGCTGGTTCGATCCGAACGGCCACCATTACCGCCTGATGGGCGTCAAGATTTCCGAGCAGGACAAGGCGGGCCGATACCAGGTCGTGGAGGAGAAAACATTTCCGCATGATCTGGCGGCAAACCCTGAGCCGTGCTTTCCGCGCGCCAATCACGGCGATATCGTCGAATGGCGCCAGCACAATGTGCTGCCCAGCTTCGTCGCGGATCAATATGATTTTGGCCAGTTGCCGGTTGAATGCGGCCTTCATGTCCATTTGGTGAAGTTCGATGTTCTGGCAGCGGACGGATCGGCTACCGGCTGGAACTATCTCTCTGGCGCCAGTGCCCCCGAAGCGGTCGGTGCGAACGGACCGGGCGAAATGCGCAATGTCAGCCTGCATCGCTGGGTGGTAGACGAGGAGTTTGGCCCCTGCTTCTTCCACGATCATCTGCTGGCCAATTTCCGCCAGAAGCGCGGCCTGTTTTCCGCCCTTATGGTGCAACCCCACGGTTCCGCTTGGCAAAGGCACGACGATCAAAGCGTTGCGGCCTGGGGGGAGCAGCAGGCGGTGATCGTCCCGCCCGAAGACAGCAACCTGCCACCTTATCGCGAAGCATGCCTTGCCGTTGCCGATTACGTGCCGATGTTGAATCGCCAGCACAGGGCGCTGAACCCGCCTTCAGTTCTATCGGGCATGAGCGACCCCGGCGTCATGGGGGTAAACTATCGATGTGCCCCGATGCGCTTCCGCGGGCAGGATCCATCCGCGTGGTTCAGTTCGGCAGTGCGCACGGACAAGAACTTCGCGGGTGACAAGGGCGATCCCGATACACCGATCATCAGGACCTACCCGGGTGAGCGGCTGCGTATCCGCCTGATCCAGGGTTCCCACGAAGAACAGCACAGCTTTACCGCCCACGGATTGCGCTGGCGGCGCGACTGGGGACATCCGCAGGCAACCCTTGTCAACCAGCAGACACTTGGCATTTCAGAGGCCTTCACGCTGGACATAAACCCGCTTGATGCCTCGGCCTACGGCGTGGGAGATCATCTGTGGCATTTCGGCAACCTTGACGATATTTGGCTTGGCAACTGGGGGCTGGTGCGGGTCTTGCCGCCAACCAGGCAATCGCGCGATGTCCTTGCCCCGCTGCCGTCGCGAACAAATTCAGGCACAGACGCGATCAAAGCGATGCAAGATGACGCTGGGGCCCTGTCGCCCGCCAATCGCACTGCCGATCGGACATATGTAGTGGTCGCCCAGCGCCACGAACACCAGTATGTCGGCAACATCCTGACCGACCCTTGGGGGCTGACCTATCGCGCGGTGCCTTTCGCCGAAGGTGAGTTGGAAAAGGCCATCGAAGAAGAACGGGAAATCGAAGCGTCCGGTTTGCGTTCCGCGAAGCGGGGACCGAGGGAAGGCCTCGACAAGCTCTTGCGCTCTCAAAAGCTGCCCAAAACGAACCAACCGCTGGTCTTGCGTGCCAAGGCCGGAGAATGGGTGCGTGTCATCCTTATCAACGATCTGCTGGAAGCGGACGAGGATGTGCGCAATCGCCGCAGGGATGGCCGCCAACGCTTTGGCCCGGAACCAGCACCGGCGCGATTACCGGTCGAACATCGTGATTGGCAAGGCAATCCGGATCGCCGCACGGTCAGCACGCGCGTTTCGCTGCATCCTTCACTGCTGAGATACAATGTTTCCAGCAACGATGGTAGTTTTGTCGGTCTGAACCCCGATACAACCGTCGACGCCCGCCGACAGTTCGGGGATGGACACGGGATGCACAGCGCCAACGCCGATGGAGGCTTGGGCAGCGATGTCGTTTCGCGGGCTGATCACTCGGGCAAGCGCAACTGGCGTGAATATTGGTGGTGGGCCGACCCGCAGTTGGCTCCGAAGTCTGCCGCAGACGGCGGCATGGGGCAAGTGTGCTATCTGCATGACTTGGGCGACATCCGCAATCACCGCCACCATGGGCTGATCGGCGCGCTGGTCGTCTTGCCGGAAGACGTCGAACCTTACGCACCAGGTTCAGAGGCTTCAGACAAGCCGGATGGCTGGACCAGCTTTGCCGCCGATATTCGCAGCTCGAACGACAAGAGCCTGGTGGCGCGCGAAACCTTCTGGTTCATGCAGGATGGCTTGCGGTTCTTTGTCAATGGCAGCGAGCATGCCCCGATGCACGATGCCGATCCTGAGCTGGATCCGGTCGATTGCGGCCAGAAAGCCGTCAATTATCGCAGCCACCCTGTGCATGAAGGTCGCGTCGCGCAGAACGGAGAGCCGCTGGTGCCAGACCCGATTTTGGAGACAAAGAAGGGCCATACGGTGTGGCTGCGCGTTATTGGCGCGAACGACAAACCGCGCCAGCAGGGAATCGTCGTGCATGGCGCCAAGCTGCAGCAAGCGCTCTGGATGGGGGATAACAGCCCGATGATCGGAGCGATGGCGGGCATATCGCCCTGCCGAGTCGAGAATTTCAGCTTTTCGATCAATGGAAAAGGGGATTTCGCCGTGCGGTCTGGCAGTTTCCTCTGGTCAACACAGCAGGGCATGTGGGCACGGATCCGGACCAAGTGACTCCGCATAGGTATCAGCGATCAGAGCAGGCCCGTTAGACCCCAAGCTCCGCGTCCGGTTGGCCGAGCTTCCTGCGCCGCAGCATAAGCTGATTAACATCCGAAAATTTCGGCAGGAACAGCCGGATCGGCATGCCGCAAGTCTGAAAGCACTTGACAGCTATTAGCTCGTTCCGGTTGGATCGATCTCGTGAAGCGGCGGCAATGAGAACCCCGATCTCTACAAATCCTTGAGCGTTGAAGTCTAGATGTGCAGCACTTGGTCGAGCTTGGCCAACTCACACAGCGGGCTCAATTGCGGGCAAAGTCGATAGAAGCGGCCCGAAAGATCATTCTAAAACAACGGAATCGCACTGCATCGCGATAGCTTTTTAGGGACTCGAACGATTTCAAAACCCCAGATTCCCGCGATTTTCGATGTGTGAACAAAAGCAGAAAATGGGCTCCTGATTCTCCCAGTTTGGTTCACCGAAATCGCCCTTGTCACAGGCCTCCTTGTAGCAAGATGCCGTGGCTTTTTCGAGAGGTTGGAACTGCCCACACTGAGCGTATATCTCAGGTTACTGATTGGCCCGGCTCAAGATGAGCAGCCTAACAGCGGAGGTTCTATCGGGTGGTCAATGGCCCTTACGGAGCTAACCATTCCGCTCCTCAACTCGCGGCGCTTAGCCGCGTGAGACAGGCATGATCATCGTTCCTGATGATCCGTGCCCTGCAGGTCCGACCTACATCATCACATGCCCAACGAAGCGGTTACGCGGTGCATGCATCGCCAATGGCGATATGACATTGTCTGTGAATGGTTTTGCCATAAAGTCCGTGAACAATCTGTATGGTCCAGTTGCCAACTAAGGGTCGCGATCAACCGATGGGCGAACCGTGATTTATTCGAGAAGGCGCAGTAACAGAGCTGATGATCGGTCGTAATAGAATCTTCAAACCTAATTTTTGGGCCCGCCTCTTCCGTCTGCAAAACTGGAAGCTGGTAATGAACAGCTCTGTGCGCGATCGCATTTCGTGTTTTTCCGATGGCGCCTTCGATTTGCCGTGCATTGAGATTAGCGCAGTTTCGACTACCAAAGGGCTACTCTGGCATACCGTCGAAATCCGGACGAATGAACAGACCCATCGCTTCTCAGGTCTCGGAGCAACCGTAGCTTCGGAAATCGCCCAAGAAGCACTGGCGTTTATCAATCGCCATCTCTCGATCCTCATCGAGCAGAACAAAGGCCAGCTATTCTCGGTCGATGAGCGAATTCGCGCAATCACGGAAGACAGCAGGCAATACTTGGCGCATGCTGACATTGCGAAGGCGATATCGCAGGTTCCAGGCGACGCCTCGAAGGCCCTTTCGCACCCGCTATTCAATCCTGCCCTCATGCCAGGATCTCTGCAGAAGGATCTCCCGAAATCGTTTGAAATCCTGACCGATCCGCGCGTCAGGCACCGGTACAACGAGATCTTCGTCGTGACTGAGTTGGAGAGATTCAGCTCGTTCTTTGACGATCTGGGAGGCTTCTGCCTGTCCAAGGAGCAACGCGAAGCCTGCATACGCCTTGAAGACAATAATCTTCTGGTGGCTTCTGCAGGATCAGGAAAATCGGCGACGATGGTCGGCAAGGTCTCCTACGCCCTGGAGAAAAACCTTTACGAACCGAACCAAATTCTGGTGCTGGCATTCAACCGCAGCGCCGCTGATGAACTTAAGGAACGTATTTCTCGGCAGCTACAGGTCGAAGAGGAGGATCTGCAATGTCGAGTGACCACCTTTCACGCACTTGGCCGGGGCATCATTGAGGAGACGGAAGGGAGACCTCCCCAGCTGGCAAATTGGGTCGAGCACCCCGCCGGCGAAGCTCGTGTCATCGATCAACTGATCAAAGACCTGATGGTGAACGATGCGGATTATCGTTTCGCAGGCTCAGACATCACCATTTTCACGCAATTTGAATCAAATTTCGGAGCTTGCTGGCAAGGCCGGCTCGAACAAACCTATCGCTGCAATCAGCTAATCGCCGAGACCGCAGCGAAATTCGTTCAGCGAAACCCGGAGCAGATCAAGAAGACTGTTCGTTCGACACGTCCTGCAATCGCTCGCTCGATCCGGATCGTTCCCGTCAGTGTCGAGTGGAAGAAGCCCAGTTTTGATGAAGCCTGCCACATCCTGCTGTCGCGTCTCGACGCGTTCTTGGAGGGTGTCTGCGAGCAATGGCGGACTGATCCAGGGCAAAAGCTCAAAGTCCTGGTGCTCTGGCGATATAACCACCTTGACCCCTTCAAGGCCCACAAGCCCGACTATGCAAATATCGAGGTCAGCGGACTGTCCTTCCATCGCGCCAAGGGCTTGGAAGCGGATTACACGATCCTCCTTGATGTGAGTGAAGGGGATTATGGTGTCCCAAGCCGCATCGAAGACGACGAACTTCTGAATCTGGTGATCCCGCGACCGGAGACTTATTCGTATGCTGAGGAGCGACGACTGTTCTACGTCGCGCTGACGCGCGCGAGCCGCGGGACATTCCTCTTGGCGAATGATCGCAAGCCCTCCCGCTACATTCGCGAGCTTTGCGAAATCGCAGGCGAGAACGTCCGGTTCGAAACGGTTGAGGGAGGCCCGCAAGCACCCTGTTTGCACTGATCGAACCGTTCGCTGCTAAATGCGCCATCGCCGCTGAGACCTTTGGACCGAGGGGAACAATCAGAGCCTTGTCCAGCTGGGCCAACTCCTTGCCAGTGTAATCCTCCAAGGTCGTTCGCAACACAGGCGTCCGAATTATATCGGGCGTCCCGGACCAATTTTTGCCGTCTACGAATACCGGATAGCGAAGCGCAGATGTGAAGTGCACGAGATGGGCCTTGTCACTCCAAAGACTTGCCGTTGATACCTTCATGCAGCACGTATCAGGTTGATCCCTTGTCCTGCCGCCCAGGCCACTGTGTCTTGTTTGGCCAAGGCAGTTGCCATTAGATCAGGGAATTGGTCCGGCGTGCTGGCGAAGACAGGACACCCCATAGAAGCAAGGGCCTGTGCGTGGGCTTGTTCGTAAGCCGGACGACCATCATCCGAAAAAGCCAGCAGGACGATGAGATTGACGCCGCACGACACGAGTTCAGCCGCGCGTGCAAGCATCTCCTTAGCATTGCCTCCTTCATAGAGGTCGCTGATCAGAATCAGGTTGGTCTTGGCCGGATGACTGACCAGGCCTTGGCAATAGGTGAGTGCTGCGTTGATGTCTGATCAGGGGCGAAGCGCTCGATCGCTTCAAGTAATAAGGTCAAGCACCGCTCGATCGGAAATCGGACGAAGGGGCCAGTATCAAACCTTCATCGCCAACAAGATGGAATACATCCTCTAGACCAGAAAGCGAGACATTGTCTCGACCGTCTCGGAATGCCTCGCCAATGGAACGACCATCGCCAATCGCGAGATAGAACCCCGCCGTGAATTTTAGAGCTGCTTCATCATCCAATTCATTAGTCGTTCCCACCACCGTAGACACAGATCTTAGTAAATGCAGGGCTTGATCACCCGTGAAGCAAGCATTTAGGACTACAAGTTTAACCCCGCGACCAGCTAAGAACGCAGCCAATGCATCAGACTCAACCAATTTTGTCCCCCCGGCTCCATCGCGTAGAGCAATTCCGGATGGATCCGCATGTCCGGAAAAGTGAATCACGTTTGGAGCTTCTCGACGCACCAGACGCACCAAATCATCTGGCTGCACTGCGTGCCCGGCAACAACTTCTATCGAGTCGCGATTCAAGCTTGATTGAAGTTGGATAAGCAGCGTCCGGAACTCATCTTCCAGATCGAGTGGGGCAGTGTCTCGCGGATTTGCAGCAAGAAAAAGGATCTTTGTCGATCGTTTCGGCCGATCTAGGCCCTGCGAGTAAGGGCCCGAATCTCCGTTACGCATCAATGCAAATTCATTAGAATATTTAAGTATAAATTCACGCAAATCGCCATTCTTGACGGCATTTGCGTATGGTTGTTGCAGATTCTTTGCAAGCACATTTAAATGATCATCTTCAAGCGCGCTGATCGGCTCAATCAGAGACATACTTGAAAGTTGTGATATCACAGCCGCCCAGCCTGAGGCGGTGTTCCGAGAAAGGGTCTCGGGGTCCAGGAGCATTGATTTATAGCCACTAAATTCGGCACTTGCAATACTCGGGCATTTTTCCAAATGCTCTGAAAGATACATCCAGTTTGCGGTTGTAGAAACGCTTGGCTCTCTATAAAACTCTGATATTGGCAAAAATCCATTGTATGACTTGAAAACAGAATGCATCATGCTTTGTAATCTCTCAAGGTGAGAAACTCCATTCTGCAATCTAATGCAGGCAGGCACAATAGATGAAGCAATTCCCATTGTGTATCTGTATGCATTCTTTTTATTTCTATCTAATTCATCTTTATTTCTAAATCGATATACCCACATTCCCTCATCTGTAATATATGATTCGTTGAATATATAGCCCAAGCCCCTCAGGACAGCTGCCTCCGCATTCTGAATGAGATCGCAGTTGGATGGCCCTGATGCAGCGCGTGACGCGTATGAGTTGCAACACTCCACTATGGCCGCGATCGTCACTGGGTCGACGCGTTCATCCAATCGTTCACCGAAATCGACCCATAGGCCTTTCTCGGTTTGATTTTCCTCGTTTAGGAGGAAGCCAAGCGCTTCGGTCACAAACGGATGGCCGTGCCCGTCAAAGTGAGAAAAGAAGTTTATTGCGCCGGCGGTGTGTCTCGAATGTGCGAGAATTTCAGCTTCCGGGTAATCGGCTGACCCGAGCGATCTCATCATACCAAAGGCGCCATTCGCTCTCCTGCGTGTCGCCAAGTAATCCCTAAAACGCCCAACTGAAAATGGATTCGATCTTCCAACGTAAGCTGATATTGCCAATGCACAATTCACACTAACCGATATACTTCCTAGGTCATGCTTCAGACCATACAATAAATCGGAATTATCGATCGACCTTCCCCAAACACCATTTTCGTGCTGGTCCAGCAATAGCAGCCAATAAGCAAACGCGGCATAAGTTTGAGAATCCATATCTATTTCATGACCCTCAATAGCTCAATGGGTTTATAATGAGAGCGACTGACTAAACAATTTCTGTTGCCTTATCTCGCTCTCAGTGAAGCCAACAGATCGCCGTAAGTCTGCACCGAACCAAGGTTCCGGTGGTGGAGGGACCGCCACTTGTTGTTCAAGCCGAGCGATCAGGTACTGCGCATCCTCTCCTGCCAATCTCCTGAACCAATCAAGTCCGTTCTTCACATGCAAAATTTCATCGGCCTGCAGCGATAGGAAAATCGCCTCGAGATCGTATCGCCCGAGTCCATGTTGCTGATCGGCCATCATGTAGTCGCCTCCGAGTGCGTATCCTTCCCCCAAAAAATGTTCGATGCATAGGGTCTCTGCGAGGGATTTGCCGATCAGAAAATTATCCCAGATATCAAAGCAAGGATCGAAATCTTCAATGGAGCCGCCAAGCCGTTCGAACGCGCCTTTGACAAGCATCGCATGCCGCCCCTCCTCATATGTCTGCTGGCCGAGCAACAGATCCAATTCGATTGGCAGTTCCTCCTGAAATTTCAAACACATCGCCGCACACACTTCGCTTGCGGGAAATTCGATAGTGAACATTTGAGAGAAGAGTTGGGAGAGAAGGTCCCCCTCTTGGCAATTCAGTTTAGCAACTGGCTTGGAAGCATGGCGACCAGGTCGTATTGGGACTGGAGGGAGTTGAACAAGCGTGAATTGAGGCTCACTTCCGCTGCCTACCTGAACGATGTCCATATTCGGAGCTGGGTAAGCTAAGCCCAAGAGTTGTGCACAAGCTTCGATTGCCCGACGCGCCAGCGTTGTCGCACGCGCGTCATGTGTTTGGAGCGCGGTGGTCACTCCATCAATGAGTGCGATCAGATTCGCGAACGAGATGGTGTCACTTCCGTTCTGCCCAACAGCGATCTTCCTAAGACGTTGCACGTCATCGGACGGGCAATAGGCGAACATTCTCGGATCTGGCCCACAAAGGCCTTCTACAAGCGCTTCGAGAGCAGTCACGCATGCTCCTATTACCCCGCAAATATCGATCTTGCGTTCCGGCTGCTTGGCATGCAGAAGCTCAGTTCGAAGGGCATTGAGCAAGGAAAACAGCAAAAAAGACGTATTGTGTCTCAAGATATGCGGATCATAATTAGAACTATGCATTGGGCAAATTCCTGTCCAATTCCGTGACCCATTCAATATATTCTGAGGCTGGCAGAGCTCCGGTGACGCGGCATTGAGCTGTACCATGTTCGGTTAGTTTGGCCGCCAAAGCGCCACGCTCTAGACGCTCACCTCTCAGGATGTGATCTAAATACTTTGCACTCACCGCCGCCCCGGCACCGGCTGAATCCACAAAATGCTCGTTGGATATGCTTGAGCTTTGCGAAAAAGACACGTCCCCCGCCTCCGCAATCGCAAGCCCTTTCTCGCTGGATGTTATAACAAAAATTCCAGGCCGTTCCCGCGAAATAGATCTTGAAAATTCAACAATTTCCTGCACGGAGTAGTTCAACATTCCAATAGATATTTGATATACGCGTTCTCCATCACACAGTGCCGCCCAATAATCTATGGTATCTTTCGCCATATTTGGATGAACGGTCCCCAAATTCATGAAAGATCCTTCGATTACCTGGGGAGCATGATTCTTTTGAAAACATCCTTTCATCCATGGAAAACAGTCAATATACAGCCACCTGCAGCTGTTTGCTGCGAGATCGATCATTTCGATTGAGGCTAGACCAACTCGAGGGTCCGAAAACCAGCGAAGCTCTCGAGATCGAGTCGAGATTTGCACTTCAAACGGTACGCCATTGTCAGGCCCAAGCACCAATTTGAGCAACCTTCGATTGAACAAATTCAAGAGGGCTGGAGTATGCACTGACGTGCCCGGGTGATTAAAAGCTCCACAAACGCGAAAACCCCTTCTGGCTAAAGATAGAGCCACAATTGGTGCGTCGCATTTGATTGTAGGACGTTGCCGTTCTCCGGACGCCCCTTCCATTGGTGGGATTGGGAGGCGCTCCACAGTAAGCCGAGTTACCTCGGCGAGGTAACCCCACGCGATTACGTCTATAGTTTGAGGACTCACTGCTGCGTGTCGTGCTTGCATTTCGCTGAGTTAAAGAACTTTTTCGCGTTGGGGAAGGTTTGATCTGCCACGGAACGCAGCTGAAGAAACCCAAGTGACGGCTATGATGCCAGGAGGACAATTCGCGTATCGCCTGATTGCCCTGATCCATTTATGTATCAAGGTGAGCTGCGATCCAGCTCACAATTTCATTCTCTGACCAAGCAACCGCATACCCGCCCAACTGCACCGGCTTCGGAAACTTGCCCTCCGCCATCCAGCGGTAGATCGTAGAGCGGCCGAGCCCAACGCGGTGCTGGACTTCCTTGAGGCGAATGAGCCGGGTCACGCGCTTCGGCTCGGGTGCGACGTCCAGGTCGGCATCAGCCATGACGCCCTCCCACTCCGATGCCATGGCTATCACCAAGCTGCGCATCCTTGCGCTCCAACTCGTCGATATGATCGGCGAGCAGCCGCGCCACGCGGTGCGCAGTGCCTTTAGCCCAGCGGGGTTTGACGTCGTGGACCTGGTTGCCGAGTAGCGGTACCGCATGCGCCCTGCGCGCTTTCATCTTGCCTGCCGGGATTTTCCAAATTCCCTCTACAAGATCGATCTCGCGCCATTCGGCATGACGCAGTTCGCCAGGCCGGACGAAAACATGCGGCGCGATTTGCAGAGCGAACCTCGTGACAGGGTAGCCAGTGTAGTCGTCGATTGCTCGCAGCAGACCGCCCAGTTCCTTGGGTTCAAGGATCGCTGCATAGTGCTTGGCACGGGGAGTGACGAGAGCGCCCTTGAGCATACTGGTCGGATCGGCCGTGCAGCGGGTTGTGGCGACGGCGTAACGAAAAACCCTTCCAGCGAACGAACGACACTTCTTGGCCGTTTCGTGCTTGCCGGTCGCTTCGAGCCGTTTGAGCGGCGCCAGGACTTCGAACGGCTCGATATCCTGGATGGGCCGGTCGCCAATCGCGGGAACCAGTTGATCGAGGAAGTAATTGGCCTTGATGAGGGTAGCATCGGCCCGGCCGTTCTGGACCATCATCTGCTCGATGTATTCGCGCGCGACGGCCTCGAAGGTCTGGGCTGAGAGGAACTCCTCTCGAATCTTCTGCTTACGCTTCTCGAACGCAGGGTCACCGCCCGAAGCCACCGAATGGCGTGCCTCGTATGTCGCTTCTCGCGCCTGTTTCAGACTGATGTCGGGATAGCTTCCGATCGCCAGCTTCTTTTCAACCTTGCCGATCCGATACCGAAATCGCCAGAGTTTGCCGCCCGATGGAGTGACCTCGATATAGAGGCCGCGTTGGTCGGCAACCTTGTATGGTTTGTCCTTCACCTTGAGTGCGCGGAGCCGAGTCTCGGTCAAAGCCATGTGCGGGCCTTTTCTTAGCCGTTTTTGCAAAAGGCCCGCAAAAGGCCCGCAAAAATGTCAGGAACCCCCGGGAACAGCCGGGACGATCCGGAACCATCCGAGGGCCAATTCCCCCGGATTTCTGCGGTTTTTATAGACTTTTTGGGATGTTCTGAAAAGAACAAATGGTGCCCAGAAGAGGACTCGCTCTAAAAATATATCATTGTAACAAAATGATTTAATGCCGTCCGGGGCCCCAATTGGAGCCCCCAGCGGAGCCCCCAAAATTTATTTCTGCATAGGTTCGAGTCCCCGAAGGTGCAAAAATCATGGAAACCAATCGGGGCAATTTCTACGACAAATTGATGTGCGGACATAGCCATTTTGCGGAACTATGAGCTGCCAATCTGCCCTTCTTTGCGCAAGGTCTACACTGTGATCCATGGCCGATGTGAGAGGCAGTCGTGGCACCCCGAAACAAAAATCAGCATACTCTGCCCGAGCGCACCATCCTACAGACCGAACGAGATTTCTGCCTAGTCGGACGTCGGCGAATTTTCGGGATCGAAAGCAGAATCTAGCTGCCCATCGTTCAGCCGCGAATGTGGGCCGGGCGCTTGGCCATCTGGCGCCATAAGGACCGCAGGCATTGAACCGGATTATCCAATACCGCTGGATCTACAGCCCAATGCCGCAGATCAGGGTCCGCCTCGCTCCGATTACCGCCGTCGTAAATTTCGGCCACGATTAACAGCCGCCGCGCCTGATACGCGCCATTCGTCGTTTGCGGCAATTCTCACAACGCCGCCCAGTCAAAATCTTCCCGCATGCCGGACGAAGAAACCATTGTGCCGCACTCCAAACTCAGAGCGCCGTAGACTTAGATTTTCACCGCCTAGGGAATCCCCGTGAGTCAGAAACCGCGCGGATTGGTATCAGGCTGGCTCTGCAAATTCTATTTGCAACGGTTCACTCGCTGGTTCGCTAAGCGTCTTATCTAGCGCCATAGAAGCTGATCTGGCGGCTGGGCCATCTTTCGTTTGCTCGACAAAATCGAATTGCGCTCGCAGATGCTCGAGAAGCATTCGTCCCAATACAATTGGCACGGCATTACCGATCTGGCTTCCCGCAGCCATCAGCCCGCCTTCAAAGCGGAAGCTATCGGGAAAGGTCTGAATTCGAGCGGCTTGTCGCAAGGTTATTCCGTGGTTGAGTACGGGGTGGACGAAACGCCCTTTCGAAGGGTTGATGCAGGCGGTCGTCATTGTCGGTGCAGGCTTGCCGGGATCTATGCGCCCATAGACGTCGTTATGTCCGTCGTGCTCCTCGTGGCATGCGAGCGTTCGACCGGAGTCTCGTCTACTGCCTCCGTTTGCAGGCGTGCGGGCGAAGGCGGCGACCAGCTCGTCGCTGTGATTCATATGAACGTCGTTAGGATCGCCGCGCTGAGCTGGCAGAAATGCCGGACTACAGTTCAACCACGGAAGAAGTCCGCCGCTTCCATCGGCATTGTAGGCAGGCGTCGGCGGCCAGGCAAAATCGTCCCGCATTGTGCCCGGCTGGACACCTAGAATGAACACTCGTCGCCGGCGCTGCGGAACGCCATAGTTGCGGGAGTCAAGTACGACCGGCCTGAACAGCCTGTAGCCTGCGGACCGCCCCTCATCATAAAACCGCGCTAGTGCCGCGCTATGCCGAGGCCAGAGCATCCCGGGAACGTTCTCCATCAGGAAAGCGTGCGGCTTGAAGGCCCGGACGAAATCGAAGTAGACGTGGATGAGGTCGTTGCGACGATCGCTGACCCCGGTGTCGTTGAGCCGATGGGTCGAAAAACCCTGGCAGGGCGGTCCACCCAACATGAGGTGGATTTGGCCCCGCCTGCGCAAGGTCTCGTCAGCCAGCCTGACGGGATCAAGTTGCCGGATATCTGCCTCGAGCAGCCGCGTCGGCCGCCTGCCGCGGACGAGGTTCTGCCGATAAGTCGCAGCAGCGTGGCAGTCCTGCTCGACCGCGAGCGACACCTCGAAACCCGCTTGCCGGGCCGCAAGGGATAACCCGCCGGCACCGGCAAACAGGTCCACGCACCTCAGTGCTGGAAGGTCTCGCTTGCCGATGGCCATTTACCCCCGTGCCTGTCTTTGAGACTTGCTGCAAAGCACAAAAGAGTACCGGAGCGCATGCCGGCTTGTCGAGTGCCTATTGGTTGCGATGGTCGGCCCGGCCGCATGCGACGCTGAAATAGCGCGATCGGGTGACGCCGCGGGTGAACCTCGGCTGGTCGAAGGTCTCTGGCTTGACATACCAAACTTGGCTGACCGGCAGTGCCGCAGCGACGATCGCAGCCGCGGCCGCTTGCATCTTGTTGCCCGTGAGACCGATCTCGAAGTCGAGGCCGCTGCGGATGAACCAGCGCTCGTGCTGCCGGGCGAGGCTGTTGACGAGCTCGCCGAGATTTCCGGCGTCTGCGGATGCAATGACGCCGCCCGGCGTATCCTCAAGCGCGACCCGGGCTGCGATCCCGCCGACCCGTGCCCTCGAGGTTTCGGCAATGTCGGTAATAATCTGGACAGCGTCATATTCGCGCGCTGCCGCCAAGTGCAACAATCGTTCATGGCGCGGCGAGGCGAAGGCAGAAAGCGCGCGCAGCCTGGTCCCATCAGTCTCGGCGGCGAGAAGGGGAAGCAATTGATAGGGGCCTCTCTCGCCCGTCAGCACGCCTCGCAGCGCGGTCAGCAGCTGATGGGGATCCGAAGCGCCGTAGGCTTCGAGAACCTTGCGAAGGTCCTCTTCGAGCGGATAGTATTCGTCCGCGCCGGTGTAGGCGATGACGAGATCCCTTTCCGCGCGAAGGCCCGCGCGAACCGCAGTAAACAGGGCGGGCTTTGCCAAGCCGGTGATGTCGACCATCGTGCGACCCTCGAGCGCCGGGCCGGAACTGTCGGAAAAGTCCGAATAGGCAACCTCCTCCAGAGAAATGCCCCGGTCAGTGATAGCCTTGCGCATGTCGTCACCGTGCCCTGGATTGTCGTACCGGATGGCAATCACCCGTCGAGGTCTCAACCTAGTCAATGTCCTCATCAAGGATTCCGGAGTTCTGTCCTCGAATCCTAACCCGATGATGAGGTCGTCTACGGCTGTTTTTGCCAGGTCCTCAGAAGCCACTTCATGCACGGTCGGCGCCGACGGAAAGACCATCTGCAGGCTATCCTGGTCAGAAGGTCCGGAGGAACTGTCGAGCTGGGCCAGCAGGTCCATCTGCGTCGCCTGGCTCTCCGGCGTCGCCCTTAGGGCATGTTCGATTGGCCGTTCCGCTATGTCATCTGAGGAAGGTTCGTCCTCACTCTCGGGCGCAGCAGTGGAAAGGTTGCGCAGGAGAATTTCCCGTCCCGCCGTCGGCTCCTTGAGCCATCGCTGCAAATCTTCGCCCGACAGCTCGAACCGGTCACGATCGGACAGTCCGATGAAGTTTGCCAGGCCGTAGATTTTTCGAAACGTCAGCTTGAACTGCTGGACCGGATCGGAATCGTGCGTCTTAGTCCGGGCGGTGCCTCCTGTGAACACGAACACGCCAGCATCGACCAGCTCGCGTAGCCTCGTCATCTGTTCCTGCAATTCGCCTGCGGTCACTCGCACATAGAGTGAGGTGTACTGCCTGATCCTGCCCGTCGGCTTCTCCCGCCCGGACTCGATCAGCAGCTGATGCGAAGCCTCCGCGAACTGAAGCGCTACCAGCTTGAGATCGCTGCCTCTGCGGTCGAGGCTGTAAAGGTGGCGCGCGCAGAAATCCTGAAACACCTCATGCTGTCGTTCCGGCTGCACCGGCAGCGTGATTCCGCTACCGGTGAGGATTTCCTGATATATTTGGATCACCGCGCCGATGTCTCCGACGCAGACGCCCGCCAGCGCCCGAAGTCCATGGTAAAGCCGTTTGCGCTCTCGCGAGCGTGTACGCGTCTCGGCTATAGCGCGGGCTATGGACTCGAGATCCTTATCTCCGAGCACGTTTGCGGAGCTTTGCCCGGGATGCCCAGGAAACAGCCGGGCGCGTGCATCGAGAATCTCGGTGACGAAGGTCTTGCCGCTTCGATCTTTCAGCCGGGTCTGCACTTCGGCGCCCAGATCGAACGTCGTGAAATCGCGGCCGGCAGCAGCCGGGTGAACCTGCCCAGGAGACTTGAGGCTGAGGAAGATCGTCTGCGCTTCCGAGGTTAGCTTGAATGCGCAATGAGAGTGCTGAAACAGCAGCGCCGAGAGCAGTTCCTCGATGCGATCGGCATCGAGGTAGCGTGTCGAGACGTCATCGAGGAGGAAGAGGATCTGCGCATCGTGCCAGATCGGGGCCGCTTTGCGGATCGCGTCTGCGAGCAGAGGAAACGCGGTGTTAGGATTGGTTGCCAACCGCAAACCAGAATCGCTGCGGCTGACCCTGATCAGCAGGTCGCTTAGACATCGCTCGAGATGCTCGATCGTGGATGGCTGTTCGAGTTCAGGTCGCGGTGCGAGTGATTCGCAGACTGCATGGAGAAGTCCGGCGCCCGCGTCGAACGCCATGGCATCCTTGGCAAGATCCTCGAGATGAGCCATCGCTCTCGCCGCCTGGGCCGCGTAGGCGACCAGCAGGCGAGCGAAAAGTTCCTCGGTCGAAGGCCGGTCGGCTCGAGGATCGACAGGGATCAGCCGTTGGGCTGAGACAAAGAGGCCGACGTACCCGTCCTCTTTCACCCGCTTCAGGGCGGCCGCATCTTCCTCCTTCGGAAGGACAGCGGCGCGGGCATGAAACTGCAACGAATGGAGCAGCATGGTCTTTCCGCAACCACGCATTCCCGTCATAACGAGAGGGCCTGGCGAACTGACTTTCCTCAACCAAGCTCCGTCGGGATCGACGATCAGCTGCGGCACATACCAAGCATCGAGCGTCTGTGCGTTGTAGGATTGGTCGAAAGTGCGCAGGACGGTTTGATTTCGCCACGGACGCCATGCTTCCGCGGTACGATGGTATTGCTCGCGGATGCCGGTAATCATGTCGGAGGCCACAGGTGTCCGCTGGTTCTCGGTCGCGGTAGCCAGGCCTTGAGCGATCCCGTGCAGCTTCAGCCCGATGCGCTTGTCCAGATCAGGTGCGGTATCGCCGCCGGACAGGAGCCGGTCGGCCATCGCGAGAATATGATGTCCGATCCAGTGCAGGTCACCCGTGTAGCCGCCCCCGGACCGCCGATCGCCGGCGACCGAACCTAGGTCTATCGCTACGGCCCGGATAGCGGGCTCGATTGCATCGGCACGTCTTCGCCCGGGTGGAAGCTCCTCGACGATGATATTGCCCGCGTGCAGGTCGTTGTGGTTGACCAGAAGGCGCTCAAACTCCTCCTTCATCCGGAACAGGTCGCAGGCGATCTGCGCGGCCTCCGGCGCCGTTAGCGGTCGCGCGCCCGACAGATATTTTGCAAGGGTGTCGCCATCAACGAACTGAAGCACCGCGACATGGCAGCGCAGGACGAGGCCCGCAAAGTCGATGTCCGCGTCGAAGATGTCGTCAACGGCCACGACATGATCCGCGCCATCGGCAACCTCCGAGTGGCGCGCGGACTCAGCTGCAAAGTCCTTGTCGAACTTTTCGTACATGGCGACCGGCGCGACCTTGAGGACCCGCAAGGCGCGGTTGAGGCCGGTCCTCGGCCGGGCGACGAAGGTCGCGGCGTAGAAACCGCGCCCGAGCGGCCGTTCGACGTCGAAATCGCCGATCGATGTCGGCGTCGAGGTCAGCGGAAAGTCGTATTCGCGGCCGCAGTCAGGACACCGGTCGCTCAGCCGCTTCAATTCCTGACCGTTGTCAGGACAGTTGAAACAGCAGAACTTGCCAGTTTCGGACATAGATTTTCTCTTTCTCGAAATTTCACACGATGTGGTTTTAAGGCATTGTCATTCACAGATTATTCGTACCGCGACGAATTGGGAGTGTGCTGGCACGAATTACGTCGATTCGTTCAAATACCTCCGCCGCCATTTGCTTGATGGGAAACGCAGTGTCGAGACGGGTCAGTGCTGCATAGTCAAACCAGTTAGCTTCCATCACCTCGCTTTTGAGCCTCGGCGTCGTCTCGCGACTGACACCGACGAAGACGAAGTCGACGTACATCGCGCAGCCATCGGAGGTCGTTTCCTGGATGATCGCCAGTGGTTGCGGCAAACGGACATTTCCTTCGTGTTCCCAGAGGGGAAGGTCCGAGAAATCCGACAAAACGATCGACAGGCCGACCTCTTCGGCTATCTCGCGCAGCACGGCATCATGAGGCGACTCGCCAGCTTCGACCTTGCCCCCCGGAAACATCCATTTCTTGAAGGTAGGATGGAGAACGCATAGCAGCTTCGGAGACGATCGATGTAGCACGATAAGGCTAGCGGACTGTATTCGTGGCAGGGGATCGTTCATCTTACGTACCCACCTGTCGCACCGATTGAAATCGCCGCTTCATCAGATCGCCTGCACGAACATCCTGGCGAACGACGAGGTCCGGGTCGGCGTTCACGAACAGTGAAACAGACATCCGCTGTTGGCCGCTCCCTAGGACGCGGTGTTCAATCGCTGGCGCAACGCCAAGCTCTTGCAGGATCTCGCCCGTCATCACGGCAACCTCATCTTTGCCGATCGCAATGGGAAGCCATTGATCGCCCGCGCGTCTCTGCAGTCCCGGTTGCGTGGCGGCCGGCAAGATCGTGAATAGGTCGATGTCGGTGTGGGGTTGATTCACTTCTCCCACATATCCCGGTGGGTACCATGTCATCCGCAATACTGGACCATCGCAACGATCCATCATGAGAGCGAGAGGGCCAGTCAACCCGGTGGTCGTAACTTCCTCAAGCGCGCGCGCGCAGACGTCCAGCCTGGCGATCAATACCCGCCGCAGTTCCACCAGTGCAAGCGGAACATCCGTCGCACGCTCCGCGAATTCCAAGTAGCGTTTCGGGTCGGGTTGCAAAGCACCAGGCGGTGTTTCCGGAGGGCCCGGCAGCACGTCGTCGCTATGCACCATCTCTCCAAATTCGGCGTAGGCCGCCTGCAGCGGGCCGGCGAGGCCAGGGCAGGCTAGGATCAACATGATGGTAGCAGAGTGTGACGGCCAAGATGGCGGATGACTTGAAACGGAGCTATGCTACAGACCGCTACGAAAGGACTTCGAAAATTGTTGAACGACGCCATTGATCGCATCGCTGAATCAGACGCAAGTTCGCCATCGGCCGACGCCGTCGCGTCGAGCATGACGGCGCAGGAGATCCGCGAGGCCGCAATAATCCATCTTTCAGCTCTGCTGGAAGGCGCGCCGGACAGCGTTGGTGAGGAAGACATTCTCATCAATGGCCTGAAACTGAAATTCGTTGCGACTGACAAATCGGACACCCCTATTCATTATGACGACGTTGCCGTCGGCTTTGCGGTAGAAGGGGCGTCATTGGCGCGACGCGATGGGCCCACTTCGCTGGCAGCTCTGCTCCGCATCTTCCTTTATGCACGAGATTGCAGCGATAGTCTTCTGTTCCTCCCGGCGGCGATGAGATCGGAGCGGATCGTTGCACTGGCTAAAGCGACGGATGCGAGCGAGCGCTTCGTGCGCTTTGTGTTGGCGGGCTATCACAACCTGTCTGCGCGGGCCGCAGCATGAGCCTGCTCGTTGCAATCGAAGGTGCTGACGGGGCGGGAAAGGCGACAGCGGCCGAGAATGTCAAGGCAGCGCTGCTGGCGCGAGGTCTGTCGGCAACGGTTATCTCGTTTCCTCGATACAAGGACACAGTCGGCGGCGTGACGTTGGGCGAATTCCTGTCAGGGCGCATGCCGGTACCAGTTACGCCGCAGGCTGCGGCCGTGCTCTACGGACTCGATCGTTTTGAGTCCGTCGCGGTGATAGCCGAGGCGGCGAAAGCCCACGATGTCGTGGTCTTCGATCGGTACATACCCTCAAACATGGTTTATCAGGCCTCGAAGGTGAAGCCGGAGGAAAGCGTTGCGCTCATGCGGTGGATCTACGCGCTCGAGACCGAGGCATTCGCTGTTCCTGCCCCTGACCTGTCGATCTATCTGGATACGCCCTTGGATGCGGCGCAGCGTCTGATGAAACTGAAGGACAAGCGCTCTTACACCGATCGTCAATACGATGAGCATGAAGCGGACATGGCGCTTCAGCGTGCGGTTCGTCTGAACTATTCGGCGATCGCCGAACTGGGATTGTCGGGACCTTGGCGAACTGTCCAGACCATCAAGGACGATCAGCTCCGCGCTCCACTCGAGATTGCCTCCGAGATCGTAGATTTGGTCATTCACAGGCTCTGCGAGCTTCGCGACCACAAAAGCGCCAGCCAGATAGCTTCGCGCGCCTGATGAACGCGTTCCGCAGGGTCGTGCGCGAGGACGACGGCATCGGCTCGGGTCGAGAGAACCTCTGTTGCACGCGCGCCTAGCAGTCGTCTGTAGGACGGATCTTCTGATCGCAGGCCATCAACGGCGATGGGGATATTCTCGTCTACCTGCGAGAACAGGACGACATCGTAGGTTGAAATCCATCGTTCCGAAAGCGGGCTCACGGAGGTGAACCACGGATCATCCTCATATTGAACGTGCTCGCCATAATGTGCGAGGATGTCGGGCACGCCGCGGTCGCACAGCATGATTGTCTCGGTACCGCGTGACGCTTCGATTTCCCGGGAAATCTGCGTGGTCAACAGCCATAAACTCGCGGAATGGGTCTGCGCCTCGTTGAGGGGGAAAGGACAAGACCGGGCGAGGTCGGGGAGTTCGACGATCTTCAGCCCATCTTTGCGCAATTCGGTGCCAAGGGCGCGGATCAGGGTGGATTTTCCGGTAGAATAGGCTCCGGTGACGATCGCCTTCAGCATCGGCTCACGTCGTCACGATTGAATGAAGCGTGACCCCCTTAGGAGCGAGGCGAGCCGCGGCATTGTCGCCCGTTTTCACCTTCAGTTGCGGCTCGAACACGACCAGAAAATCACTGACTTCCCATCCGCATGCTCGCAGATCGTCGATGAGGCGTAAGGCCTTTCCTCCGCCCGTGCTGCTGTCGTCCACTATCAGCCCTTTGCTTCCTAACGCAGGCAGCTCGGCGAAATCGAACATCGCGCGAGGATCGGTCGGGTCGGACCTGAACTTATGGTCCGGGTTGTGAAGCAGCAGGGGTTTCTTGAGCAATTCCGCGAAGCACGCTCCCAGGAGTGGTGAACCACTCTTGGGCGTGACCACGAAATCGAATTCACTGTTCGCGATCGTACCCCCTACGCCGGTCAGAGTCCGCCACAGCGCAGAAAGGTCGCGTGCGAACACGCGCGCCAGGCTCAGGTCCGCCGTCGCGCCCATCAGGTCGAAATAGTGCTCTCCCTTTACCGCAACCTGCGATCCCACCACGACCTTGTGTCCGATCTTCGTCGTCGCCAGCCGTTTGTGCACGCGCTCGGCAAGATTGTCGCCAGCGATCTGTTCCAGTCGTGCCGCTTGGTTGGCTCGTTTCGGCGTGTCGACGTCCACTCCGAATTCTCTAAGAATACGCATAGTCTCGCGAAGTCTATTCCGGTTTATCCATTTTGATGCCCAAGCCGGAAGGAACCCGACCATCTCGAGAACTTGGAACAACGTCGCGAGAACGAGAACCCAAAGTATCACAGTGTTGACACCACTTTGAAACAATTGATCGACCCAGCTAAAATCAAGATTAGCCGGCTGAACATGACTAGCGGCGCCAGCAGAACTGTTCATGTTGCTCCCCCTCAATCTGAAGTTCGTGACGGAGCGGAACTGCCGGTGAGAGTCAAGCTTCTCGTAATCGCGATGACCCTCTCAAAGGGGTTGCACCGGATTGGCGCAGCGCGATAGGTGAGTAGAGCCAATGGCACGTGGTCTTGAGCCACATAATCCGTTTCGCGATTTTCATCCGTGGCCGAGGTAATCCGCCTTGTGGTCATGATGTACGTTCGCTTCCCGCTGCGCCTGCGGAATGTTTAAAATCTACTCTTCGAGCGCGGCATCGATCTATGCCATGAGATGGTAAAGCTTTGGTGGACCCAGTTCGGTCTACTGATCGCCGCCGACATCCGCTGCTAGCGGGTAAGCCATATGCGAGGCTAGCGGCAGTGGCGCTGGCACTCGAACGAGATTTACTTCAGGCTCAATGGCGAGATGACCTCCTTGTGGCGGGCTGTCTATCACAAGGGTCAAAGCCTTGAGAGCTTCGTGACGACGAAGCGGGAGATGCATTGCTTGTGGATGAAGACAGCGCATTAATTCGCCTCGGTCCACTACGAGCGCAACCTCGTCGATCGGCAGACTTACCGAGAACGCCGCTCGGCCACGTTGGCCAAGTGGCAGTCGCTTGCCAGTCGACAATGCGCACCCAAGGTGAATTTCTGCCGTTTAGAGAGCAGTTCATCGGGCTGACAGCTCCGGATAATCCCTTGGGAACGACATGAACGAACTTGAGCTTCCAGGCGGCCTAAAATTTCCCTCGAGCGGCGACCGGCGAAATGGAGATTGCATAGGATTTTTCGCCGCACTCGGTGAAGAGTTTGCCAACGAGGCCTGGTTCAATCGAAAACACGCCCAATTGACGTGATTCGGCGCAAAGGGTGCGCGAAGGAGCGTAAATGTAGCGCACAGCAGCGGATTCGTAACCAACTGGAGCCCCCTCTCAAAAATTTCTCTGGTCCATTTGCGTTCCCATTCGTCCGCATGCGTTCCCATGTCGTCTCGAAGGCATTGCGCAACGCGTTTTGTTCTATTTTTGTTCTTTCCTACAGAACGAATCGGATTTAGCCATCAACTCGTCACAGGGAACGGGGTGTTCCTGTTTCGAGGAAAGTCGCTTTCCCGCCTTCAGGATCGGCGGGATCGCGCCGCCCGCAAGCTTCCTCGTGACCGGGCAAACCGGTCCCTGTGACACCCCTCCCTCCCAAGGAACGTGACATGAATACCCCCGAATTGCTGACCTGCCAGGAGGTGCTTCGCCTCACTGGCATACGGAGCCGCTCGACCATCTGGCGGCGGGTCCAGAAGGGCCGTTTCCCGGCCCCGGTTGACCTTGGCGCTGGCCGCATCCGCTGGCGCGCATCCGACATCACCGCATGGATCAGCGCCCTGCCGCTGGTCCGCTACTGAGCCTTATTACGCGGGCAGTGGCCCGCAGAAAGCTCCTTCCCATGTCCGACAAATCCGCTCCCGAAGAGGGAGTCATCTTCTCAAGAGAAACCTGCGATAGCTTCGTTCAGCTCATGATCGACGAGTTCGTCCGGCGGCTAAGCCGCCCCGGCCTCGATGGTGCCTGGTACCGGCATTTCATTCTCGACTGGCTTTACTTCGACCGCCCCATGTTCGACCGGTTCAGAGGTGCCGAATTCAACATTCAGTTTGAAGGACCGCCGGTCGGAATTGATGGCCTGCATTACCCTCTCGGAGGGTTCATCGAGCGCCAGATTGAATGGACCCGGATCAGTCCGGCGGAAGCCTTCGATCTGCGCGAAAAGCTGCGCGAGGCAGTCGACGAAACAGTCCATACCTGGATGGCCGGACGGGACTTCGAATTCGTCCCCGCGCACCCCGAAAAGTCGTTCACCGACCGGGCCGCTGCGGACGCAGCAGTGGTCGATGAAATTCGCGCGTTCGCGGGCGCTCTCCCGGACATCGGGGAGTTCGGCTGATGACTTTTCTGGCCCATCAACCGGAAAGAAATGATGCCTGCGATGCTGCGCATCGAGGCGGCATTTCAGTTACACACCCCACGCACGCGTGCAGCGAGCAAAACCGCCGGTCGCCGGGCGTGCCAATGGCGCGCCCGGCAATGGTCTCAGCCGGACGTGACGCGACTGCGCCGATCCGGGAGCGCGCCCGGAGCGCGCTCAGGAAGTGGCCATGCTGACCGCGAGCAAGCGCACCGTCCGCCTCAATCCATCCCAAGCCCGGACCCTGTCCGGCATCGCCGGGCGGCGCAGCCTCAGCGAATATGCGATGCTTCAGCGGATCATCGAGGCGGGCTTCCTGGCGGTGCTGCACGGCACCGATCGGGAGGCTGACACCCGCGAGATCGCCAACGAGGTCGGGGCGATTTCTGGCCGCATTGCCGACCTGGAAAGGGTGCTCGACCGCGCCCTGTTCACCGCTTGCGCGGCCTATGCCTACGCCCGCCACGCTGCCCTTCAATCTCGCAAGCCGGACGAGGTGATCGCTGCGGAAGCCCGCGCCGCGTTCGAGCGCCAGCGCTCGCTCGCCCAGGAGCAAGAACCATGACCCACAATCTCGATTTCAGCGCCCGCGCTCACGCGCTCTGGCGTGTTCGCCTCGCCCGTTTGCAGGAGCGCTGGCGCTTCTACTGGCAGCTCATTCTGGGTTGTACCGCAGCCGGTTCCCTGATCGCAGCGCAGTTCGTTCTGGACCCCGCCGAGATCAAAATCTCGCTCCAATATCTGCTCGGCAAGGTGCTGGTGCTGCTGGGTGATCTAGCCAGCCGCGACATCAAGATGAACGTCTCGCTGGACGGTCAGACCTGGACTGTTTCCTCCCATGCCTTTGTCAACGAGCCGTTCAATGCCGCAATCTTTGCGAGGACCGAATGGACCCTGCTTGGCGGTGCTTTCCTGGGCCTGTTGCTCGGCCTGCTGGTCGTCGAGCTGATCAAGGACAGCATGGCGAAACAGGGAGAGGATACGCTCGCTGATCGGGTCATTGGCGGAACCCGTGTTGTGAACGAGGCCGAGGCGGTTGCGCTGCTAACTCCGCTCGCCGGCAAGAGTGCGATATGTATCGGCCGGGTCCCCATCCCGCGCCGCAACGAGACCCGGCACTTCGCCATGATCGGCACCACCGGCAGCGGCAAGACCACTGCCCTGCGCCAGATGCTTGACGACATCGAACAGCGCGGTGATCCGGCACTGGTCTATGACACCAGTGGCGAGTTCATCGCCAACTACTACTGCCGCGCACGCGGCGACATCATCCTTAATCCCTTCGATGGTCGCTGCTCGTTCTGGTCGCCGTTCGACGAGATATCGCACCCCGCTGACGCCGACCGGATCGCCCGCCAGCTTGTCTCCGAAACCAGCAGCCAGGACGATGATGTCTGGCTTGAGACGAGCCGCATCCTGGTCGCCAACATGCTGCGCAAGCTGTGGGCAGAGAAGAATTGCAGTCTTGAGGCATTGCTCGAGGCCCTGCAGGTCAAGAGCAAGGATCAGCTCAAGCAATGGTTGGGCCATACCTCATCGGCCCGGACCTTTGCCGACGATGCCGACCGCGCCACTGGCTCTGTGCTGTTCATGCTCACCAAGGCCGCGAACCTGATCCAGTTTCTCAAGGCCCACGACAAGGGTTGCGAGCGGTTCTCCTTTCGCAACTACATCGCCGGGCTCGACAAGAATCCCGGTGCGAAGCCCTGGATCTTCGTCCCCCGAAAGGAGGACTTCTTCGAGGCGGCCAAGCCTCTCATGTCCTGCTGGCTCGAATGCGCGGCCAGCGCGGTTCTTGGTCTCCCGCCATCACCTGAGCGGCGCATCTGGTTCGTGCTGGACGAGCTTGCCGACCTGCCGCGCGTCGATACTCTCGCACGGCTGCTGCCCGAAGGTCGCAAGTTCGGGTCGGCGATCGTGCTCACCTTTCAGGCGCTCGGACAGATGCGCCACCGCTACGGCGACAATATTGCCGAGGCCATGCTCGCCTGCTGCAACAACAAGCTGTTCCTCCAGACTGTCGATCGCGAAACCCGCGAGTGGGCGAGCGAAACGATCGGCCAGTGCGAGATCGAGCTGCGCAGCGCGACCGACACGTTGTCCATGGGCAACGAACGTCCGCGCATTTCCATCGCGACGCAGCGTCAGTTCCGTCCCGCCGTGCTCGAAAGCGAACTGCGGCTGCCGCCTTACCAGGGCTATCTTCTGCTCCCCGATGGCCTGCCGGTTGCGCGGATCAGTCTGACCGACGATCACATCAAACGGCGCGGTCCGCCCCGCGAGCCCGCCTTCGTGCCGGGCGATCTTGCCGACACATTGTGGAGCAAGGTCAGCGAGATCACCGAGGCGGCAGCACCCGACACCAAGCCCGGACCGGTGTGATGGTTGCATCGGTCTCGGCTTTGATCAGTGCAGGCCAAGCCGCCAGCTACTACGAGGCTGACGACTACTATGCCGAGGGCGGCCTTGCCCCATCCGAATGGTTCGGCGAGGCCGCCAGTGCCCTTGGGCTGGAAGGCGAAGTCGACCGCGAACAGTTTGCGGCGCTGCTGGAAGGGCAGGTTGGCGGTAGACAGCTGGGCACGACGCGTGATGGGAAGACCGAGCACCGCCCCGGTTGGGACATTACATTGTCCGCACCCAAGTCGGTATCGATCATGGCCGAAGTCGCAGGCGACAAGCGGCTAATCGCGGCCCACGGCGCTGCGGTGAAAGCGACACTGGCCCATGTCGAAAAGCACATGTCTGCGACCCGCATTCGCGACAGCGGCACAGTCCGGCGTGAGACCACCGGCAATCTTGCCATTGCCACTTTCCGGCACGCAACAAGCCGGGCACAGGATCCCCAGCTCCACACCCATGCCGTCGTGATCAACGCCACCCAGGACAAGGACGGCAAATGGCGGAGTCTTGAGCCGCGCGCCTTCTATCAGCTTCAGAAGGAGATCGGCGCGATCTACCGGCAGGAACTGGCGCATGGGGTTGCGAAATTGGGCTACCGCATCGAGCCTGGCAAGGATGCGATGTTCGAAATCGCAGGCGTGCCAGACAAGGTCATTGAGGCGCTGAGCCAGCGGACCGCGGCGATCGATGCCCGGCTTGCCGAACGCGGTACAAGCCGGGAGGAGGCGAGCGCTGCCGAGAAGCAGATTGCCGCACTCGATACCCGCGAGGCCAAGACCCATGCCGATATCCGCGAATTGCGCGCCGACTGGCTGGCCACAGCCGATGCAAACGGACTCGATGCCGGAGCCCGAGACAAGCTAGTTTCCGGTGCAAGGGAACGCGCAGCGCAGAGCGAGGCAACAGCCAGTCCCGAAATCCTGGCGCGTCAGGCGGTAGCATTCGCCGCAGCCAAGCTCTCCGAACGCGAAGCCGTGTTCTCGGCGAGCACGCTGGCCCGCGAGGCCGGGGATTTTGCCTTCGGCAAGGTCGGGCACGCTGAGATCAGCGCGGCGATTGCCAATGCCGGGGAACGCGGCGACCTTATTCCTCGCGCATTTCTTGACCGGCGCGGCGCGGAGCTCGCTGGCTTTACCACCCCGCAGGCCATCGCCACCGAGCGCACCATGTTGCAGCTTGAAATGGCGGGGCGCGGCATGGCCGAATCCTTGGCCAGTCCGATGGCGGCTGCGCGAGCGGTTGAGCGCGCTGCTAGGCAGTCGGGACGATCCGGCTATGTCTGGACCGAGGACCAGAAGCGCGCGACCGCTGATCTGCTGACTTCCAGGGACCGGGTTGTTGCCGTTCAGGGCTATGCAGGGACGGCCAAGACAACGACCGTGCTGGCCACCTATGCCCGCGAAGCAGAGCGCGCAGGCCTGTCAGTGAAAGCACTTGCGCCAACCGCATCGGCGGCAACAGTGCTTGGAGATGCGCTCTCCCTGCGCGGCGATACCGTTGCCCGGCACCTTTTGACACCCGAGGGGCGCATGTCCGGCAAGGTCGCTGTCTGGATTGTCGATGAGGCGTCGATGCTTTCGGCCAGCGACATGGCGAAGTTGATGACCAGCGCCGACAAGGCCGGAGCCCGGCTTGTTCTCGTCGGGGACGTGAAACAGCTCGGATCGGTCGGTGCAGGTGCTGCCTTCGCCCAGTTGCAGGCGGCAGGCATGACCACCACCAAACTGGCCGAGGTCGTCCGGCAGACCAATGCCGACACCCGCGAAGCCGTCATGGCATCAATCGAAGGACATGCCGCGAAGGCACTTGCCGCGCTGGATCGCGGCGGCGGGAAAGTGCTGGAGGCAGCCAATGCTCATGACCGCTTTGAGGTCATGGCGCGTCACTACCTGTCCTTGTCATCCACCGAGCGGGCGAAGACGCTGGTTATCGAGCCTTCGCGTGACGGGCGGGACACCCTCACCGGGATGATCCGCGATCAACTGGCATCGCGCGGTGAACTCTCCGCACAGAAGCTGCAATTTGCCGCTCTGGAGGCCAAAGGCATGACCCGCGCCGAGGCGCGCGAAGCGGCCAGCTATGGCATCGGCGATGTCGTCCGGTTCAGCCGTGACTATGCTGCGAAGACGGTGCGCCGGGGCGAGGCCCTGTCAATTGTGAGCATCGATCCGGAGCGAGGCCGTATCGCCCTCGCGAGCCGGGACGGACGGTCGATTGACTGGCATCCCAGGCAATGGGGTGCCGGCAAGGCCGAGGTGTTCGAGGCCAAACCCATGGAATTGCGCACGGGTGACCGTGTACAGTTTACGCGCAACGATCGCGATGCGGGACGGATCAACGGGCTTGGCGGGACCGTGACCGGCATCGATCCTGCCGCCAGTCAGGCGACCGTGAAGCTGGCCAATGGGCGCGAGCAGCGGCTCGACCTATCCGACCCTCGCGACACCAATTTGCGCCACGCCTATGTCCAGACCGCACATGCGGCTCAAGGCCAGACCGCCGACCGCGTTCTGATCCACGCCGACAGCCGCTCGACCAATCTGGTCGACCAGAAGATGCTCTACGTCGCGCTGTCGCGGGCAAGGAACGAGGCGATCGTGGTTACCGACGACCGGGAGCGGCTTGTCCGGGCGATCACCGAGCGGGCGGGTGAGAAGCAGGCGGCCAGCAGTTTGGACGCTCGCGAGACCGGCAAGTCGAGGGCGATGGGAGCAAGTCTCGGTTGATCCGCAATGTCGCTGGCGTTCTACAAGCGGACAGTTTCAGACCGTCGATAGAGTTTCTTCAGATCGCCATGCGCCACGCGAAACTGGCTCCGGCGCTTGATCTCAGGTGTTGCTGAAGAGGCATTTTCCACCTTAACCGCCGGGTCATAGTACACCTGGCCGGTAGCAAACGCCTGAAGGAACAGCAGGAAATCTGTTTCCTCGCACAACAGGACTTCGGGTCCGTAACTGTACTCGGGGGGCGGAGTCTGAAACAACGATGGCACATAAGCTGCCTGCGCATGCTTGCGGTTCCAGTGCGCCATCATCCCCTTGAAGCTCCAGGTCGCGGCAACTTCATCCCTGTCGCTGATGAGGAACAGCCCCCCATCAAGGTCTGAGATTTTGCCACTGGCTTCATCGTATCCGGAAAGCGTCATGCGCAGCCCGGTCAGCAAATGGTGCTGGCGCACACAGTCATAGCGCCCGCCGAAATTGATCCGGTCCGGAATCCCCGACTGATCGGGATATCCGAAGCGCCGCATGAAAGCGCCAACGCCCTCAGTCCGGTAGATTCCTCCGGTTGGCTCTGGCGTCATGAGCGTGACCGGCGACTTGGGCCTGAACGACACGAAATCACGCACTCCGAACTGCTTGACTTCCCAGCCGAGGAAATCCGGCTCCGCATACCCGTTGGGGGTGATCCCCAGTTCGGCTTCGAGGGTGTAACCGCCGCCATTGCGGGCTGCGTAGGGTGCATTTGTGCCGTCAGCCGCCAGCTTCTGGGATGCAATCCAGTGCATCCGGGAAATGCGACGCAGCTCAGCCAGCAACTGGTCCCGGGGACTCGTTGTGTTTTGAAGCGTCAGGGGCAGTTCGAGGAAGACGCCGACCATTGGCCAGTCGCGGGCGACAAGCTCTCTGGTAACGGCGTCGTCACCGGATGCCGCATAGCCAAGCACCGCTCCCGAGCGGGTAATGCCAAAAAACAGCACGCGGCCCTCATCGCGAACCCGCATGATTTGTGAAGGCGCCGAGGCGCAGCCCTTCAGAAAGCCTGACATGCGAATTTCGGGATATTTGGGATACAGGATCAGGCCGGTGTGGGGAGCATGGTGAACACCATCTGCGTCCACCCAGTAGAAATCGACCGCTGCCTTCGCGCGGTCGCGAACCGCGCCGCCGATTTCAGCATCATCGTTGTAGATGTTCCCGTGCGGAATGATGTTCAGGGCCGAAAAGTCGCCGCCGAGGTAGACCTGATTCTTTGAATTGTCGTTCGGAGCAAGCTTCTTCGCATAGATGCGGGTTGCGCCATGATGGCGCAACAGATCCAGCAGTTGTCCAAGTGACCCGGTCAATTAGTTGCCCCTGAGCGTGATCGACGGCTCCGCTGATCTTACCCAGTTGGCAAGTGTCTGCATAGCTTGGGTGAAATCGAGCCGTGTCCGGCCTTTCAATGCGCATTCCCAGACAACACCAATGCGCCAGCCCGCTGACCTTAATGCTGCTCCAGCCTTTTCATCATTCGTGACGTTCCGGCTGATCTTGGCTTCCCAGAAGTCGCGTCGCGTCGCGGGCATCCTGAAGAGATGGCAATCGTGGCCATGCCAGAAACAGCCATGCACGAAGATTACGGCCTTGTAGCGCGGAAGGACGAGATCGGGCTTACCCGGCAGTTCCCTGACGTGCAGCCGGTATCTGAGACCAAAGGCATGCAGGGTCCGGCGGACCAGCAATTCCGGTTTCGTATTTGTCGCCCTGATCGCCGCCATGTTCCGGCTGCGCGTGGCGACGTTGTGAACGTCTGCCACGCCTCAGGCTGCTTTTCTTCCCCTGGCAGGCTCGACCAGGGCCTGAATGTGGGGCTGCATAATGCGGGCAACCGCTTCAAAAACCGGAACTGCCACAGAGTTGCCGAACTGCTTGTAGGCCTGAGTGTCAGAGACGGGGATACGGAAGTCGTCACCATAGCCCATCAGCCGCGCACATTCGCGAGGCGTCAGGCGGCGAGGATTCTTCCGCCGCCCCTGACTGACAAGAATCTCGGAGCCGTCTTTGTAGTAGCGGGCCGACAGTGTGCGGGCGACATCATCGGGCGTCACCAGACCAAATCCGAAGCCGTTGCCAGCCGCCTTATGTTTATCAGCGTAGCCCTGCAGATACTGCCAGAGCTTGTCGGTCAGTGTGTATTTCCCGTTCACGGCGGCATTGGCCCCAAGCGTATAAGGTGCTTCCGCCTTTTCCGATCCGTCCTCCGGATGGAGGACGCTTCCCAGCCGGACACTGCCTTTCGGAGGAAGCTTCAGGTCATCCCAGCTGAAGGGGACGGCTTCGCGAAAACCCACAATCACAATCCGTTCGCGGTGCTGCGGCACAAAATGCTGAGCATCGATCACCTTGTGCCAGACCTTGTAACCGAGCTCTTCGGTCAGTGTCCGCAGAATGACATCAAACGTGCGGCCCCGGTCATGGCTCGTGAGGTTCTTGACGTTTTCCAGCATGAACGCCGCAGGACGCTTTGCCGTGATAATTCGGGCCACGTCGAAGAACAGGGTTCCCTGCGTTTCATCGAGGAAGCCGTGCTTGCGTCCAAGCGAATTCTTCTTCGAAACACCTGCGATCGAGAACGGCTGACACGGGAAACCTGCCAGCAATACGTCGTGGTCCGGAATCTCGTCAGACTTTATGGTCGTGATGTCGCCGTGCGGAGGGTGGTTATCCCGGTAGTTGGCGGCGTAGGTTTCCTGGGCAAATTTGTTCCATTCAGACGTGAATACGCAGTGCCCGCCGATCGCGTCGAAGCCTTTCCGAATGCCGCCGATGCCGGCAAAAAGATCAATGAAGTTGAATCGGCCACCTGACTGGACAGGTCCTGCCGCTGCCATTGACTGCAAAAGACGGACGGCTGCCTCTCTTGGCTTCCCCTCACCGGCTTCCCAGCGCTGCACCTGCCGCACGCTGTAGCCGGTCATCCGGGCGACATCATCGTGAGACAAGCCAGCGCGGACACGAAGAGCAGCAAATTCGTTGAGCATATTACCTCTGGGACTGTTTGCGACATGGTGTCGTCGTTGATCCCTTTTGGCAAGCCCTCGGGAACAAAAAGTTCGCAATTTGTTCGCATTCGGAATGCCGAACCTGTGGATCGATTTCAAGTCACAATCAATTCAGCAGAACTTCAATGAGAATTGACATCGACAGGGCTGCCCGCCGGGCAACCCGCTCTATCCGCTGGCGCGGACCGGACCTGTAGTCCCGGCCCATCCGGGTGACGACCGGGAGCAAGGAGGCTGAGCGGGAGAACCTGGCAGACGCACTCTGTCCCGCGCTGCGCGCTCCTGAGGGTGCGGCGTTTCGTGCACTGACCCGCTGGCACTCTTGCCTCTCTCATTGCCCGACGCCCGCTGGCGCACTTGCGCGCGCACAGGGCATCCGGCGGCTTCGCGCCGTTGCAAGGGTGCCGTTTCTGGCTGAATCGCCGGGCGATCCGGGCAGGAACGCCAAGGGCTTTGCCCTCTCGTTCCCCAAACCGGAATAGACACCCCCGAGTGGCGGGCTGTGCCCGCTGGCCCGCGCCAGAGCATCGATTCCGGTTTTCCCTCCCCCTCCCATCCTCGCCGGAAGGCAGGCCGCTTGTCGCATGTCGAATGCGGCTTTGCCGGAAGGAGGGCAGAAAATGGGTGACCTGATCTTGAACTACCGGGCTTGCGGGGCCGAGTGCCGCGAGGACTGGTTGCGGATGCTGGCAAACGAGAACGGCTTGTCGTTTGGGACGGTGCAGCGGCTGGCCGAGGAACTTGGAGAGCAGGAGGATTTCGGCGAGCTGGTTCAGCTTTGCGAATGCGGCGGGAGGGCAGTGTAATGACCGCTGCCCCACTTTCCCGCATCGAACGGATTGCGCGCCTCAACGACCGAGGGCGGCAGGCGATAGGCGATAGGCTTGACCTGATTTGCGGTCTCTACCGAGAGTTTTCGTACCCTTTCGCAGGAGGATCAGTCACGGGTTCGCTAACTGGTCGAGACCTTCGACGCATTCACGCCGGACAATGACCCTTCCGAGGAGCCTGACTTTGGGGCGATCTATAAGGTCAGTGATGGTCTCTGCGCTTCTGCCGACGAACGGGACTGTGACCGAAAAGGTATTTTAGAAGATCGATGCCTACGATCGCGATTTGCGCTTCGGTAGTCCCGATCCGGACAATCCAGCCGTGACGCGGCGGGTGCTGACCATCATGCTTGCTAGCGAATACTAATGGAGGCGAACGATGTCTAAGGCCCCACGGCTCACATACACCGCATGTTCGATATCGATAATGTAAGGCTCCTTGCGACATATCGGGAAAAATGATCCTCCGGGCCGAATACGACTACCTAGTTGATCAATCCTCTCCCTCAGGCATTGACGATACCCGCCTTTCCTACGAACCTATTGAAGAGAGTGAGGGGGATTCGATTGCAGCTAAGCATCGCATATCAAGGCGGAGGTGCCAGAGTTATCGAACTCCTGGCCGCTGCAAAGGCTGTCATTGACGCGCAATCAGCGGGACGCCTCAAGGTATTCCGTGTTTGTGGTGCATCGGCTGGAGCGGTTGCAGCAGCGATGCATGCAACAGATTGCGATATTCAGGCGGTAATTGCGAATTCACATACCCTGAAATCAGACATTGAGAATTTTTTCCCGGCGAGCCGAATGAAGAGTTTCCGCGCAATTCCGCGCCTTTTGGCTGGTAAATCGCTATATGATGAACGGCATGTCCGAGAAATACTGATAAAATTATTCCTCCTTGGCGGAATAGATGCAGAGCGTCCGATTAAGGACATAAAGCTTTCCGTGCCACAGCTTAGGATCATGAGATCCGATATCAGATATAACAACTCCTCAGTAGCCACCGAGGCTTCTGAATCGAAATTGGTTGACGCCATCTTAGATTCGGCCGCCATCCCATTTGCATTTCGAGTCCCGAAATCAAATCCAAACCCCGAGATTCTTGACGGTGGGTTATTTCAGAATTTGCCGGCTGCAGCAGCAATGGAGGACCTCAAGTTAGGGCAAGTCGCTTTGGGATTTTCCTTTCCCAAGGAGGATTCTCAAGATTTGAAGAAGGCAACACCTTTGGAATACGGCAAAGCCATTCTCGGTAGCTTGCTTGACGAACGCATGGCCGATGCGAGGCTCAGATTGAAGCCAAGTAACGTGATAGAGATTCCAAATCGTCGTTCGACGTTTGAGTTTTCGGACGCTCTTTCTGAAGGGATGCATGCCCAGTTTTCAGAAGATGTAAGTGAAATTGCCAGAAGGCTGGAGAACTGGGTCCGGACTGCTGAGATGATGGATGGTCCAGATTGGCACTCTGATCATCCAGCTGACCTAGCGGAGCAGGCTGCACGGACTCAAATTGATGTATCAAATTTTTATGAAGATGTCGGTAATTTGGGCTACCACGCCGATTCAATCTGCCATGAGGTAAATTACAGATCTTTTAATCGGGGACTTCCGGATATATATACTTTAACAGTAGAAATATGTGGGAATAAGAATGAAGGGCTTCAGTTTCTAAGATTCTTTTTTTACGATTCGGAATCTGGTGCAATAAAAAAGACTAACCTTGAAATTTTTGACGGACAAGGCGCATTGCGCAAAACAATGGCTCTTCCACTTCGAATTCCTGGGAAACGCATCCGAGGCACTCTCGTTTGCCTCGACAGGCCCCTGAAGGCGGATGAAAGGATAAAGATTGTCAAAACCGAGGAGAGTTTTGATGGCATGCTTGAGTATGAAACGAAGGGTTGCTGTTCACAGACAGTCGGCCTCAGTCCTGGTAGGACGTCAGACAAGCTAACGGTGATCGTCCATTTCCCGGATACCCATAAGCCATTGCACTATGGCGACGCCTCTTTGGAACGCCCGAAGGATGCAGAAATGCTTAGTGACGAGAGCGGATTGCAACTTATGACCCGAACCGTTATGCACGCCAACAAGCGAGCAGGCTCCAAGACGGTGGTTAGCGAGGCGACTCTGACGGATCAGACTGAAAAGAGACGATTTGTTAAGGTTGTCTACTATAGAACGTAGAGGAAAGGTTGTAAGAATGTCCGGCACTCAGGAAATCTGAAATCTGTCGTCGATGCGTCGGCAAGGGGGCTGCGAAGGTATGCCCAGGTGTCTGAATTTGCAACCAGACGGTTCACCAGAAGTTCGCGTAACCCCTACGCTCGGTGCCGCCAGACTTACAAGTCCGCCTTCATTGGCGCTGTGCTCTCTCCCCTTCTTAGCAAGTCGAGATAGTCACTCCACCATTGCGCCATCCTGACGCGCTCATCCCAGTAATGGCCGCGATTGTAGGCACCACGGATCGCATTGCTGTCGCCGTGTGCAAGAGCCCGTTCGATTGCGTCGGGATGCCACAGGCCGCTCTCGTTGAGCAGTGTTGACGCGGTTGAGCGAAAGCCGTGCGCCGTCATCTCATCCTTTGTGAAGCCCATGCGCCGGAACGATGCGTTGAGCGTGTTCTCACTCATCGGGCGCTTCCAAGTGTGGAACGCGGGGAACATGTAGCCCGTGCCGATCGTGACCGACTGCAGCTCGCGGAACAGTTCGAGCACCTGCCGGGACAAGGGGACCGCGTGGGTGCGGCGCGCCTTCATCTTGCCTGCCGGGATCGTCCAGATGGCCTTTTCCCAATCCAGTTCGCTCCAGTCGCCATGACGCAGCTCGCCCGGCCGCACGAAGATATGCGGGGCAATCTTGAGCGCGAGCTTGGTGACCGGATAGCATTCGAAATCATCGATTGCCCGGAGCAGCTGGCCCAGCTTCTCCGGTTCGAGGATCGCGGCATAGTGCCGCGCCTTTGGTGTGATCAGTGCGCCCTGAAGGATAGCGGTCGGATCGCTTTGGCAAACACCCAGGGCCGCGCCATAGCGAAACACGCGGCTTGAAAAAGATCGGCATTTCTTCGCCGTCTCAAGGTTACCCCGCGCTTCGAGCTTCTTGAGCGCCGCCAGCATCATCTGTGGATCAAGGTCATCGAGCGGCATGTTGCCGATGGCCGGCGTCAGCAGCTCCAGAAACCAGCGCGCCTTTTTGAGAGTTGCCTCTGCGAGGCCCTCGCCGACCATCTTGTGTTCGATGTACGAGCTGGCGACGACTGCGAAGGTGTTTTCGGCCCCGAGCCTGATCTTCGCCTTCTCGCGCTTGCGCTCACGCATGGGGTCAATGCCATCAGCGACCGTGGTGCGCGCCCGGTCGCGCCGCCTTCGAGCTTCGGCCAGGCTGATCTCCGGGAAGGCGCCAAACGGCATCTTCTTCTCGATTCCACCGAATCGATACTTGAATTGCCATAGTTTTGAACCATTTGGCTTGACCAGCAGGTAGAGCCCCCCGGAATCGTATCGCTTATAGGGTTTGGATTCGGGAAGAAAACCCTTAATTTCCTGTACGTTAAGGCTCATCTGGGGGCTCCGCACTCTCGCCGAGCCATATTTGGGGGCCTCAGTGCCCAACGGAGCCCCCAGACCGGGTGAAACTCAGTGGAACAAAGCGGAACGCCAATTACGGCTGGAAGGCGGAAATTGGCAGATTTCTGCCGTTTTTGCAACCCCTCGCAACGCTGCGATGAGAACAAATGGTGCCCAGAAGAGGACTCGAACCTCCACGCCCTTGCGAGCGCCAGCACCTGAAGCTGGTGCGTCTACCAATTCCGCCATCTGGGCACGGTAGCGAGGGACCAATGGTGTCCTTCGCCGGGTAGGAGGGCGCCACTAGCGGGGCGTTTGGGGGCTGTCAACGATGGTCTTGCGCTTGCGGTACGATTTGTTGCCGGACCGGATCAAGTGTTGCCCGCCTGCCCGGCGCCGTGCCAAGTGCACGGGATTGGAGTCCCGGGTGACGGGGCTGCGTTGCATGGTGAGGTTTGGGCAATGGCTGGCAAGATCGATCTGACGGGCAAGCTGGTGACGGTGCTGGGGGGCAGCGGGTTTGTCGGGTCACATCTGGCGCAGGAACTGCTGGCGCGCGGTGCGCGGCTGCGGGTGGCTTGCCGCACGACAGAGACTGCGGGGCGGATCAAGCCGCTGGGCAACATGGGGCAGGTCCAGCTGGCGCGGTTCGACATGGCGGATGCCGCTTCGCTCGCGCGGGTGGTTGCCGGATCGCAGGCGGTGGTCAATCTGGTCGGAGCCTTCAGCGGTGACCTGGATGCGGTGCAAGGGCGCGGCGCGGGACTGGCGGCAGCGGCGGCGCGGGCAGCGGGGGCCTCGGCCTTTGTGCAGGTTTCCGCAATCGGTGCAGACAGCGAGGGCGCGACTGCCTATGCCCGGAGCAAGGCGGCGGGCGAGGCCGCGGTGCTGGCGGCCTTCCCGCAGGCCACGATCCTGCGCCCGTCCGTGCTGTTCGGACCGGATGACAAGTTCCTCAACCTGTTCGGCGGCCTGATTGCGGCCTTTCCGGTGATGCCGGTGTTTGCCCCCACGGCGCGGATGCAGCCGCTGTTTGTCGATGATCTGGCCGAAGCCATCGCCAATGTGCTGGCCGAACCGGCAGCGCATGGCGGCAAGACCTATGAATTGGGCGGGCCTGAGCAAGTGAGTGTGCTTGAGCTCAACCAGCGGATCGCAGCGGCGGCCGAGCGCCAGGTGCTGCTGGCCGAGCTGCCCGATGGCCTGTCCGGCCTGTTCGCCGCGCTGACCGGGTGGCTGCCCGGTGCGCCGCTGACCCGCCAGCAGTGGCAATTGCTCAAGGCCGGCAACGTGGTGTCAGGCGCGCTGCCGGGGATTGCGGCGCTGGGGGTCAATCCGCGCCCGCTGGGGCTCTACCTTGATCGCTGGATGACGCGGTTTCGCAAGCATGGGCGGTTCAGGGACCGGCTGTCGGGCTGATCCCACAAGTGACCCCGGGTTACACGACTGGACACAGTGGACACGGTCCTGAAACAAAGTGTCACCCGCACCGAACGTGGCGATTGGCAGGCCACGAGAACGATCCACGATGTCAAAGAGCAGTGCCGTCCTTCTACTCGATTCGATCAATGTAGGAAAACGCTCGCCCGTTGTTACGCGTTGACGTCCGCATAGTGGCTGGGCGGCTGGATCACTTCCATCCGTTCCGCCAGCAGGGGACGAAAGCTGGGGCGGCTTTTGAACACGGCATACCAGTCGCGCGCCTGATCGTGCCCGGTCCAGTCCAGCCCACCAAGATAATCCGCAACCGAAATCTGCGCGGCGGCGGCCAGATCGGCCAGGCTCATCGTCGCGCCGGCCAGCCAGGGGCGATGATCGATCAGGTGATCGATGTAATAGAGATGCTCATGCGCCAGCTTCATCGCCTCGCGCAGCACTTTGCTATCGGGTGACATGCGATAGACCAGCCGCTTCTTCATCCGTTCGTGGAGCAGCGGGCCGGTGACATCGCCGAAGAAGTTTTCATCGAACAAGGCAACCAGCCGCCGGATTTCCGCGCGGCCAGCGGCGGTGCCGTTGATCAGCTGGTTCTTTTCGACCGTTTCCTCAAAATATTCGCAGATCGCCCGGCTATCCGCCAGCGTGAGCCCTTTGGCCGGATCGTGCAGCACCGGGGTGCGCCCGGCGGGGTTGAGCGCCAGGAATTCGTCGCGCCCTTCCCACGGGTTTTCGCGCCACAATTCATAGGCGATGCCCTTTTCGCTCATCAACAGGCGGACCTTGCGGCTGAACGGGCAGAGCGGGAATTGATGGAGTTGCCACATGGCGCCGATCCTTGCCCGTGTGGGCTGGGCGCTTCAAGGCGTGGACGGGCAGGCCGCGCGACAAATCAGGTGGAAAAGTCCCGCGAGCGCTGGAACAGCAGGCCTTCGCGCAGGCCGGTGTGCGAAAAGACCACGCTGTCTGGCCCCAGTTCCGCGACCATGGCCGACAGCAAGGCAGAGGCATGGGGTAATTGCGCCGCACGGGTGCTCGAAATCCGGGGGATTGCCGCGATCCGCCGTGTGCCCATTTCCCGCACCACGCCTTTCAGCGCCCGCGCCGCCGCAGCGGGAACCGGCGCGCCAGCGGAAGCACCGGTCAGATGGATATGCAGCCGTTCCAGCGCGCGCCACGAACCGCCGACGAGAAACAGTTGCTGCCCGCGCACCTGGTCCGTCCAGTCGAGCGGGGCGATCAGGTCTTTCAGTGCCTTGCGCAGTCGCCCCCGCCCTTCGGCGCGGATCGCCGCGATCGGCATCACACCCAGGCGAAAGCTGACGCATTCATGGACATGCTCGTCACCGATGCGGGCCAGCTCCAGGCTGCCACCGCCCAGGTCCGCTGCCAGCCCCAGCGCGCCGGGATGTGCCTCGATCACGCCCCAGGCCGAAGCGCGCGCCTCATCCTCGCCCGACAGCAGTTCGGCGGGCAGACCGAGCGCGCGGACCTGCGCAAGGAATTCTGCACCATTGGCGGCATCACGCACCGCCGCCGTGGCGACCACGTGCAGCGCTTCGAGCGGGACCAGGCGGAGCAAGGCGGCAAAGCGAGCCAGGGTTTTGAGCGCGAGCGCCATGTCGCGCCGGTCCAGCAATCCGCGTGCAACCACGCCCCGGCCCAGCACGGCGCTGACCTTGTCATCATAGAGCACTTGCGGCGCGCGCGGATCGCCACCGAACACCACCAGCCGGATGGAATTGGATCCGATATCGATAATCGCCTGGCGGCCACGCTTTCCCATGCGGACTGGCTTAGTCGGTGCAGGCCCGAAGAGCCAGTGGAGGGCGCAGGTTATCCGACCCGGCCAGCACCGGGGCCCCTACTCCTCGGTCGCCTCGCCCGCAGGCGGTTCACCAGGGACGACATCGCCACCCGGCAAGGCACCGCCCATCGCGCCCTTCATCTTTTCCGCCATGGCTTCAAGCTGGGGCAGCATGGCTTCCATCGCCCCGGCCATTACGGCAGCCTGGCCCATGGCCTGCGGCACCGCCTTGCGAAGCTGTTCTGGCGCGCGGCGGGCATCCTTTCCGGCCAGATCGCCCAGCTTCATGCCCTTGCGGTAGTTCCGCGAAGCAGGCTTGCCCTGCGCCTGATCGATCGCCTTGGCCAGCGGAGCCACATCAAGTTCGAGCATCGCCCCGGTGAGCGCGGCCAGCATATCACCCACCCGTTCCTGCATGGCCGGATCGGACAGCACGCCCACGGCGCGGTCCATCCCGGCATCGCGGGCCATGGCAGGAGAAGCAGCGGCAAGCGAAGCAAGACCGGCAAGGCCAAGCAAGGCAGGGGTACGCAGGATCATCTTGGCAAACCTCCGCACCCGGATGTTCGGGTGTGCGTGGGGGTATAGGATCGCGGCGCTTTCACGTGGCTGAACGAAGCGTTCAACCCGTCTCAAGCCGCGTGCCGTTTGCCGATCTTGGCTTCGATCCCGCTCCACAGCCGGCCCAGATAGCGCGATGCTTCTGATCCTGGGGCAAAAGCGCCCAGCGGTTCGCGCCGGACCGCCGATTGTTCCATCTGCGCGGAATAGGGGATGGTCGGCCAGCCCTGTGCGCTGCTTTTGGCTACTTCGCGGTGAAGCGGGCGGCGCGAATTGTACATCGACAGCACCGGCAGGATCGGCGGGTGACGATGGTGGATCCGCAGCAATTCACGGCGCAGCTGATCAAGCGAGCGTGCCGACAGGGGCGATGGCGGCAAAGGCACGATCACCAGATCGGCGGCAGAGATCACCTGTTCGGTCAATTCGTTGTAACCCGCCGGGCAATCGAGCACGATCCGGTCAAAATCGCTGCGCAGCAAGCTGGTGATCTGCGCCAGACGGCGCGGGCCAAGCCGGGCGAGCTGGATCGGCAGGTTGCGCAGGCTGGCATCGGCCGGCAGCAGATGCAATCCGGGATGCACGGTGGGTTCAACCATCTGGCGTGGACGACCTTCGCGCTGGAACATGCCGACAGCCCGGGGCACTGCGGGTTCATCATGACCAAGCAGGAACCCGGCCCCGGCCTGCGGATCAAGATCCCACAACAGGGTCCGGTGCCCGCCCTGGGCCGCAAAGCGCCAGGCGAGGTCAGCCGCCAGCGTCGTCTTGCCGACGCCCCCTTTTACACTGGCAATGGCGATAACTGCCACGGCGCGACCCACCCTTTAACCCATTGGCCGATAACATGCCCGAACCTGCGGTTAATGCAATCGGGAGAATCCCGCTGACCCGGATTGGGACCGCGCGGCTCTGACAGGTTAACGCCGGGATCGGGCGTCTATTCCGCTGCCAGTGATTTTTTCCGTGCCGCAGCCCCGGCGTCATAGCGGAATTTCTCAAACGCGATGCGCTGATCGAACCCCGGATCCTTGGGGTAGTCCTGATAATGATCGAGCACGTAATCGAACACTTCGCGCAGTTCGTCCTTATGGTCGGGATGGCTGAAAATGTAGAGCCGGTTGGCCTTGATCGCCTCCACCGCGCGGGTGCCGATCACATCCGGTTCCATGCCATATTCGTGGACCCCCTGCAGCCGTTCTACCGCCGCCGCATCGACCGGCTTCATCGCGCCTTTCAGCGCATCGGGGCGCAATTCATCGCTGGCATAGATCACGCTCTTGACCAGCCCCGGGCACAGCACCGACACGCCGATCCCGTACTGCAGCAAGCTGTAGCGCAGCGATTCCGACAGCGCGCGTACCGCCGCCTTGGTGGTGTTGTAGATCCCCGGACTGCCCGATGACAGGAACCCCGCCATCGACGCGGTGTTGAGCACGTGGCCGCCGGTCTGCGTGCCCGCTTTGACCCGTTCGACCATGCGCGGAACGAAAGTTTGCACGCCGTTGATTACCCCGTGCAGGTTGACCCCCAGCAGCCAGTCCCAATCGTCATAGCTGCTTTCCTCGATCGGCTGGAACAGGTTCACGCCGGCATTGTTGCAGACGATCGAGACCGGCCCGAACCGGGCTTCAACCTCATCCGCAGCGGCCGCGAAATCGGCGCGGCTGGAAACGTCAAGCTGGACGCCCATGACCTCGCGGTTGTCGAGGCTGTTGAGCGCCCGATCGATCGCGTCTTGGCGCACGTCGGCAATGGCGACCTTGCAGCCCTCCGTCAGCAAGGCCCGCACCAGCCCGATCCCGACGCCATTCGCGCCCCCGGTGACAAAGGCTGTGCGGCCGGTGAAGTCTTTCATGGATCAGCCTTTCCTTGCCGCCTTCAGCGCCGTTTGCCGTTCGATTTCCTGCGTGATCGCGGGGTTCTTGAACAGCATGGCAAAGGTGCCTTTGTACTCCGGGTTTTCCGGCAGGTGGTCCTGCACCGCCAGCGTCGTGGCTTCACCGCGTTCGCGCACGCCGTCCAGGAATTCGTGGTGGGTGAGGATATAAAGCTCGTCGTTCAGGATGCCTTGCAGCACGCGCTCACCCACTTCTTCCTTGGTCTGGAACAAGTGGCGCAGATCGCCGCTGGCCTGACGGCGCTTGTCGGCTTCGGCATAGCCGGTTTCGGCCAGTTCCGCCGGGCGGGTCTTGCCGCTTTCGGCGATGTTGGATTGGACCGCGCCGGGGCAGAAGGCGCTGCAGATCACTCCGCGTCCTTCCAGTTCGGGGCGCATGCATTCCATCATCGAGGTGACATAGGCCTTGCCCGCCGAATAGATCGCGGTCCCGCCCACCGGCACCAGCGCGCTCATCGAGGCGGTGCAGACGATGTGCCCGCCTTCGCCGTGGCTGAGGATGCGCGGCAGCAGCGTGACCACGCCATTAATCGCGCCGCCGACGTTGACCCCGTTGACCCAGTCCCAATCGGCGAAGGTCGCCAGCTCGCTCGGCCCGACCAGCCCGACCCCGGCATTGGCGATCAGCACGTGGAGCTTGCCGAACTTCGCCTCGGCCGCATCGGCCACTTCGGCGAATTGCGCGCGGTTGGTGACATCCAGTTGCAGCGCCAGCACACGCTCCCCGCCGTCCAGCTCGGCACTGGCAGCATCAAGGTGGTCCTGACGGATATCGGCAATCGCCACATTCATCCCCGCGCCCAGCAAGGCCTTGGCGATTCCCAGCCCGATGCCCGAGGCACCCCCGGTAACAAACGCGGTCTTGCCTTCCAGATTCTGCATGTCACTCTCCACCACGCGGAATTTCCCGCTGGCCTTTTTGTATAGGTTACTTACAAATTGCCAAGTGAGATTCGACGCGCCCACCAAGGGCGCGCGAACTGAGAGAGGAACAAGGGCATGGCGCTAGCTCCAACCCCGGCTGCCCCGGAACTGATTATCGAATCCGGCGGCGCGATCCCGGGGCCGGACAGTCACGGCAGCGGCGATCCGACGGGGGACTGGCCCAGCAGCGGGGCAGCCTATTACGCCTTGTTCGCGATCATCTTCGCGACCTTCATGACCTTTTTTGACCAGACCGTGTTCGGAATGCTGGCGCAGCGGATCAAGACCGATTTCCAGCTGAGTGACGAGGCGCTGGGCTTTGTCGGCGGTCCGGCCAGCATCATCTTCTACGTGCTGGTCGGCATTCCCATGGCGCGGCTGGCGGATATCTATCCGCGCAAATTCGTGCTGGCAGGCGGGATGGTCGCTACCTCAACGGTGATGATGCTGGGCGGCCTGGCGCAGAGCTTTGGCCAGTTCATCGCGAGCCGGATGTTTCTGGGTGCGGGCGGTTCGGCCCATGCCCCGGCAGCCTATTCGCAGCTGGCCGATGCCTTTCCCCCGCGCAAGATCACCCGCGCTTTCGCACTGCTCCAGCTGGGCTTCATCGGCGGCACGACGATCGGGGTGATGTGGGGCGGCAAGCTGGTGATGCAGTCCGCCGCGTGGAACGATGCGCCGCTGTTGGGGATGAAGGTGTTCGGCTGGCAATGGCTGCTGGTCTATATGGGCCTGGCCGGTCTGGTCGCCGCCGTGTTGCTGCTGCTGGCCAAAGAGCCAGTCCGCAAGCTGCCGCCGGGCAAGTCCAACCAGCTGCCCGCCGACGCGCCGACCAGCCGCAAGATCACGACCTTTCTGGGGCTTGACGCCCTGAAAGCGATCAACGCGCGCAAGGCGGTGTTCTATCCGATGTTTGGCGCGCTGGCGCTGTCGGCGGTCGAAACCTTTGGGCTGGCGTTCTGGCGGGTGCCGTTCATGGTCCGCTCTTATGGCTGGAACGAGGCGCAGATTGGCGCGGTAATGGGGCCGATGATGCTCGTCGCCAACCTGATCGGGATCACGCTGGGCGGGGTCTTTATCGAATGGTTGGCCAAGCGTTACAGCGACGCCAACGTCCGCGGCGCAGCGATCCTGTTTGGCGGATCGACGATCTGCGCGATGCTTTCGCCCTTGATGCCCACCGGCGAAGCCTCGCTGGCGGTGATGGCGCTGGGCGGCATATTCGGACTGGCCGGTGCAGTCCCGCAAAACGCCGCGATCCAGCGCATCGCCCCGCCCGAGATGCGGGGGCAGGTCACTGCGTTCTATTTGTTCATGTTCACCTTCTTCGGCGCGATGGGCAGCCAGGTGGTCGGTTCGGTCGCCTACCGGATCGTCGGGAATGAGGCCGAGCTGTGGAAGGCACTGGTGATTACGGCCAGCGTTCTGCTGCCGCTGGCCACCTTCCTGATGGTCCGCGCGATTCGCCCCTACCGCGAGGAAGTTGCCCGGCTGGAAGCAGAGGGGCGTTGACAGCGCCGCCCCGCCCCCGCATTCTGTATGCAACACTTACAAAATCTGGAGAGAGTCGATGTCTGATGACCGCATTGCCGCGCTGGAAGCCAAGCTGGCCGAAATGGACCGCCGTCTGACCGTGCGCGAGGACGAGCTGGACGTGAAAAAGCTCCAGTACCTCTATGGCTACCTGATCGACAAATGCATGTACAACGAAGTGGTCGACCTGTTCGCCGATGATGGCGAAGTGCGGTTCTTCGGCGGGGTGTGGAAGGGCAAGGAAGGCGTCCGGCGGCTCTATGTCGACCGCTTCCAGAAGCGCTTCACCTATGGCAACAACGGCCCGATTGACGGTTTCCTGCTCGATCACCCGCAGATCCAGACGATCATCGACATCGACGCAAGCGGCACCGTGGCCAAGCTGCGCGGCCGCTCGACCATGCAGGCCGGGCGCCACAAGGATTACGAAGGCGACGCACCGCACCTGAAAGCCCGCCAGTGGTGGGAAGGCGGTCTCTATGAGAACACCTATGTCAAAGGCGCGGACGGCAAGTGGCGGATCCAGTGCCTCAATTACTTCCCGCACTGGCATGCCGATTTCGAGAAGGGCTGGGCCTATACCCCGGACGAATATGTCCCCTTCCCCAAGGTGCTGTTCCCCGAAGACCCGAGCGGCCCGGATGCGCTGATCGAGGAACACTGGCTGTGGCCGACCCACAAGCTGCTGCCGTTCCACATGAAGCATCCGATCACCGGTCAGGAAATGGTCGCCAGCCGCTGGCAGGGCGATGAGGACCGTGCCAAGGCCAAGGCTGCGGCGAAGGGCTGAGCTTCTCGCAAACAAGCCACGTCACCCCGGACTTGATCCGGGGTCCAGCTTGTTCTTTTTAGCTCGCCAAGGAAGCTGGACCCCGGGTCAAGCCCGGGGTGACGGAGACAACAAAGCATGTCCACCTACCCCTCTCTCCACATGCTGATCGGCGGCGAGCAAGTGTCCGGCGGCAATCGCCGCACCCATACCGTGGTCAATCCGGCCACCGGCGAGGCACTGGGCGAACTGCCCCTGGCCGATCCCGCCGACCTTGATCGCGCGCTCGAAGTGGCCGCGCGCGGCTTTGCCCTGTGGCGCGATGCCCCGGCACAGCAGCGCGCTGCGGTGCTGCAGGGCGCGGCGCGGCTGATGCACGAACGGCAGGAGGAGATCGCCCGGATCGCCACGCTGGAACAGGGCAAGCCGCTGGCCGAAAGCCGCATCGAAGTGATGATGAACGTCGGCCTGTTCAACTTTTACGCAGGCGAATGCCAGCGGCTCTATGGCCGCACGCTGGTCCGGCCGACCGGCACGCGCAGCACCGTGGTGCACGAACCGATCGGCGTGGTCGCAGCCTTTGCGCCGTGGAACTTCCCGATCGGCAACCCGGGCCGCAAGCTGGGCGCGCCGATCGCGGCGGGCTGTTCGGTGATCCTGAAAAGCGCCGAGGAAGCTCCGGCCAGTGCGCTCGCCGTGCTGCAATGTCTGTATGACGCGGGCCTGCCGGTTGAAGTGGCGCAGGCGGTGTTCGGGGTGCCGGATGAAGTCAGCCGCCACCTGCTGGGCAGTCCGATTGTCCGCAAGCTGTCATTCACCGGCTCAACCCCGGTCGGCAAGCACCTCGCCCGGCTGGCGACCGAGAACATGCAGCGCACCACGATGGAACTGGGCGGGCATGGCCCGGTGCTGGTGTTCGATGATGCCGATCTGGAACACGTTTTGAACACCGTGGTCCCTCACAAGTTCCGCAACGCCGGACAGGTCTGCGTCAGCCCGACGCGGTTCATTGTTGAACAGGGCGCGTTCGACACGTTTCGCGCCGGATTCGCCGAGCGCGCGCAGCGGATCAAGGTCGGCAGCGGTCTCGATGCCGATACCCAGATGGGCCCGATGGCCAACCCCCGCCGCCCCGAGGCGATGGACCGCCTGATCAAGGATGCCGTCGCGCGCGGTGCGACATTGCACTGCGGCGGCGAGCGGATCGGAAATCAGGGCTATTTCTATGCCCCTTCGGTGCTGTCGGAAGTGCCGCTGGACGCGCTGATCATGAACGAAGAACCGTTCGGCCCGGTCGCGATCATCAACCGCTTTGAGGACGAAGCGGCAATGGTGACCGAGGCGAACCGCCTGCCCTATGGCCTGGCTGCCTATGCCTGGACCAGCGACGCCAAGCGTCAGGCGCGGCTGGGGCGATATCTGGAAGCGGGCATGGTGGGGATCAACACCACCATGATCGGCGGCGCGGATGCGCCGTTCGGCGGAGTCAAATGGTCCGGTCACGGCAGTGAGGATGGCCCCGAAGGCGTGCTCGCCTGCATGGTGACCAAGGCGATTCACGAAGGATGAAGCGCCGTGAGGTGAATACCGGCCTGGCCGCAGCCGTGGCCGCCATGTCCCTGCCCGCGCAGGCGAAGGAGAGCAAAGCGATGACCCACGAACTCAAGACCGGCGGAGACCGCGGCTACCTGCGCATCGCCACCGAGGAAGCCTTTGCCACGCGCGAACAGGTCGACGTGTTCCTGCGCATGGTCAAGGATGGCACCGCCGATCAGGGCATGGTCTCGCTCTGGGGCTTTTACGCGCAAAGCCCCAGCGAACGCGCGACCCAGATCATGGACCGGCTGCTGGACCTTGGCGAACAGCGCATCGCCCACATGGACGCGACGGGCATCGACAAGGCGATCCTCGCGCTGACCAGCCCGGGGGTGCAGCCGCTACTTGATGTCGAAGAAGCCAAGGGCATCGCCAGCCGCGCCAACGACTATCTGGCGGAGCGCTGCCAGGCCCACCCCGACCGGTTCATCGGCATGACTGCCGTCGCCCCGCAGGATCCGCACTGGTCCGCCGCCGAAATCCTGCGCGGGGCGAAAGAGCTGGGCTTCAAGGGGGTGCAGATCAACAGCCACACCCAGGGCCACTATCTGGACGAGCCGCAGTTTGATCCGATCTTCCGCGCGCTCGCCGAAACGGGCCAGCCGCTCTACATCCATCCCGCGACGCTGCCCGACAGCATGATGGGCGGGATGATCGATGCCGGGCTGGACGGCGCGGTGTTCGGGTTCGGCGTGGAAACCAGCTATCACCTGCTGCGGCTGGTCACGACCGGGATTTTCGATCGGTATCCGAACCTTCAGATCATGGCCGGTCACGGGTTCGAAGCCCTGCCGTTCTGGCTGTACCGCACCGATTACATGCACAAGGCCGGCATCCGCTCGCAGCGCTATGCCCGGCTCAAGCCGCTGCAACACGATCTGTTCCATTACATCCGGAACAACTTCCTCGGCACCACCAGCGGGCTGTGCTGGGAACCGGCGGTCAAGCTGATGCTGGACGTGATGGGCGAGGACCGGGTGATGTACGCGATGGACTATCCCTATCAGTACGTCCCCGAAGAGGTGCAGGCGATGGATAACCTTGCCATTTCCAAGGAAGCGAAGAAGAAGTTCTTCCAGACCAATGCGGAGCGGTGGTTCAACTTGTGAAGCACCTTCCTCTTCCCTTCAGGGGAGAGGGCCGGGGAGAAGGGAATGAATTTGATGGCGATGCGCTGGGGCCTGCCCCTCACCCAACCCTCTCCGCTGAAGGTAAGGGGGCTATGACTGGTCCCGTCATCCCCACCAAACTGCCCAAAGGCGCCTGGTGGGCGCTGGCATTGGTCGGCCTGACCAACGCGATCAGCCTGCTCGACCGGCAGATCCTCGCGATCCTGGCTCCGGCGATCAAGGCCGATCTCAAGCTGGGTGATGCCGAGGTCGGGCTGCTCTATGGCACGGTCTTCGCGCTGTTCTATGCGCTGTTCTCGCTGCCGCTGGGGCGGCTGGCGGACGGATGGAAGCGGAGCCGGCTGTTGTCGCTGGCGATTGCCTTCTGGTCGGCGGCGACGGCGCTGGGCGGGATGGCTTCGGGCTTTGCCATGCTGGCGCTGTCACGGCTGGGCGTGGGGATTGGCGAGGCGGCGGCCCAGCCGGCCGGGACCTCGCTGATCTATGACTACTGGCCCAAGCACCGGCGCGGGTTCGTCATGGCAGTGCTGGCTTCGGCGATTGCGCTGGGGTTGGGCGGATCGCTGATCCTGGGCGGCGTCGCGGCGAGCTGGTGGGACCATGCCTGGGGGCTGAGCCCGGTCAAAAGCGCGCCCGCACCGTTTGGCCTCAAAGGCTGGCAATTCGCTTTCATGGTCGCCGCGATCCCCGGCTTCGTGCTGGCCGCGCTGATGTGGTTCCTGCGCGAGCCGGAGCGCGGGGGCATGGACGGGATCGTCACCCCGCCCGATCCCGCGCCGTTCCGGGCGAGCTGGCAGGTGTTTGGCGCGGTGCTGCCGGGCAGCAACTGGCTGTCCCTGCTGCGGCGGGGTGCGACCGCGAAGTACTGGCGCTTCAACCTGGTCGCACTGACGGGAATCGTTCTCGCCATGGTCTTGCTGACCCACATCACCACCGCCGCCGCCCCGCGCCCGCCGCTGGTGTTCGGCGCGCTGGCGATCAATCCGCATGCCTTGCAGTGGAGCGTGATCGGGTTCGGCCTGTTCGTGATCGTCAATCTGATGCAGAACATGGCGCTGGGCGATCCGGAGGCCTTCCGCGTCATCACCCGGTCCCCAACCCTGCTGATGGTCATGGCGGTGGGCGCGCTGCAATCGGTACTCAATTACGGGATGATGAGCTTCAACCCCAGCTTCCTGATGAAGTATTACGGCCTGTCGATGAAGGACACGGCGCTGCAGTTCGGGCTGGTGTCAGCGGGCATGGGCATCCTCGGCCCTTTGCTGTGGGGGCCATTGTCCGACTGGCTGCAGGCGCGGTTTCCCGGCACTGGGCGGGCCTGGACCGCGCTGTTCTGCATGGGGCTGTCGCCGATCATGTCGTTCTGGGTCTATTGGGCCGCAGACCCGTCCTCGTTCTACTGGCGGTTCCTGGCCTACAGCCTGGTGCTGACCGGCTGGCTGCCGCCGCTCTATGCGATCCTCTATGATCAGGTTCTGCCCCGGATGCGCGGGATCACGGCGAGTGTGTACCTGCTGGTTTCGACGATTCTCGGCCTCGGGATCGGTCCCTATGTGGTCGGACTGCTGTCTGACGCCACGGGTAACCTGCGCGGATCGATGCTGACAATCAACGTGGTGGCCATTCCGATCGTGGTGCTGATGTGGCTGGTATCACGCCGGGCACAGAGCGATGAGAACCGCATGCTGGCCAATGCCGGAGCCAAGACATGATTACCGTCCGCGACGCCGCGTTTGCCGTGTTCGCGCACTTTGGGATTGATTGCCTGTTCGGCAACCCCGGATCGACCGAACTGCCGATGCTGCGCGCGCTGCCAGACGGGTTCGGCTATGTGCTGGGCCTTAACGAAGCGGCGGTGATCGGCATGGCCGATGGCTATGCCCGCACCAGCGGAAAGCCCGCGCTGGTCAACCTGCACAGCGCGGCCGGGACCGGCAATGCACTGGGCAACCTGTTCACCGCGTTCCGCAACAACACCCCGCTGGTGGTGACGGCGGGCCAGCAGGCGCGCTCGATCCTGCCAATGGACCCGTTCCTGGGAGCGACGCGGGCGGCGGAATTCCCCCTGCCCTATGTCAAATGGTCCTGCGAGCCCGCGCGGGCTGAGGACGTGCCCGCCGCGCTGGTGCGGGCGTTCCACATTGCGCTGACTCCGCCGATGGGACCGGTGTTCGTCTCGGTTCCGGTCGATGACTGGGACCGGCTGTGCGAAATGCCCGCGCTGCCGGAATTGAGCCTGAAGACCCTGCCCGATCCGGCCGGTCTGGCGCGGCTGGCAGCCCTGCTAAACACGGCGGAGCGGCCCGCGCTGGTGCTCGGCACAGGCGTAGCGGACAGCGGCGGGTGGCAAGCGGCGATCGATCTGGCCGAGGCCAGCGGCGCATCAGTGTGGATCGCGCCGTTTGCCGCGCGCGAATGCTTTCCAGAGGATCACCCCCAGTTCGCCGGGTTCCTGCCCGCTTTCCGCGAGGAAATCGTCCGCTTGCTCACGCCGCATGACGCGCTGCTGGTGGCCGGCGCGCCGGTGTTCACCTATCACGCCGAAGGGCACGGGCCGCACTGGCCGGAACATGCCGCGTTGGGCGTGCTGAGCGTCGATCCGCAGCACCTGTCGTTCCTGCCCGGCGGGCTGGGCGTGCTGGGCGGTGTTGCGGCGGGGCTGGCGGCGCTTGCCGCACAAGCCCGCCCCCGCCCTGCCC
>NZ_MWLM01000073.1:0-13111 GCF_002198665.1 Novosphingobium sp. B 225
GCCAAAGCCGCCCGAACCGCCGATGATCATCGGGGCATCACCGCCGCCCGAAGGTGCGGGCATGGCGGGCAGCTGCGGCAACTGCGGCATCGGCATGGCTACGGCCATCTGCTGCTGTTCCGGCGCTGCGCAGGAATAGCTCTTGGTCACGACGCGGCGAATACGCTTCATCTTGCGCGGCTCGGCCGAGACATAGCGCTTGACGACCTTGCGCTTGGCCGGGCCGCTCTTGGCCACTGCCGCGCCCTTGGCGTGCTTGACGTATTGCACCTGCGCGGCGGGAGCTTCGGCCACATGGACCGCCCCACCCCCGATGATCGCACCACCCGCGGCGAACGCGGACAATTTCACCAGTGCCATCCGAACCGACATAAGCTCTGCTCTCTATTAGCTCTACGGGGAGCAACCGGCTGCACGGACTGCAACCTTCATGCCCCTGTAGCGCCAAAAACGCAGAGGAAAGTTAAAGCGGCAATCGTGTTAACCGTGTTTTTGCGGTCCCGGATCGGGAATCTGCACTGTCATGGCCTGGCGGAACAGCTTGTGTCCCAATATGGAACCAAATGCCGGGCAAATGCCAACGTATCGCCGGGCCAAGGGTTAATCTTCGCCACTGTCGGCAGAATCGAACAAGCCCTGTTGCCCCCCTTGCGGCGGGGTGATTCCCAGGTGCTTCCAGCCGCGATCGTTCAGACAGCGCCCGCGCGCGGTGCGGGCCACCAGTCCCAGCTGGATCAGGAACGGTTCGATCACTTCCTCGATCGTGTCACGCGGTTCCGACAGGCCCGCGGCCAGGGTTTCGACCCCCACCGGACCGCCTTTGTAAATGTCGGCAATCATGTGGAGATAGCGCCGATCCTGGGCATCCAGCCCCAGCGCGTCAACCTCAAGCCGGGTCAGCGACTGATCGGCCAGCGCCCCGGTGATCACCCCATCGCCCGCGACATGGGCGAAATCGCGCACCCGCCGCAACAGCCGCCCCGCCACCCGCGGCGTCCCGCGTGCGCGCCGCGCAATTTCGCGCGCTCCGGCGCTGTCGATCCCGATGCCAAGCAGCCCGGCCCCGCGTGTCACCACCCGTTCCAGCTCGTCGACCGTATAGAAATTGAGCCGCACCGGAATCCCGAAGCGGTCGCGCAGCGGAGTCGTCAGCAGTCCCTGCCGCGTGGTCGCGCCGACCAGAGTAAACGGCGGCAGATCGATCCGCACCGACCGCGCCGATGGTCCTTCACCAATGATCAGGTCCAGCGCGCGGTCTTCCATCGCGGGATAGAGCACTTCCTCAACCACAGGATTGAGCCGGTGAATCTCGTCAATGAACAAGACGTCGCCATGTTCAAGATTGGTCAGCAGCGCGGCCAGATCGCCCGATTTGGCAATCACCGGGCCGGACGTGGCGCGAAAACCCACCCCCAGCTCCTTGGCGACAATCTGCGCCAGCGTGGTCTTGCCCAGCCCCGGCGGGCCAAAGAACAACACATGATCCATCGCCTCGCCGCGGCTTTTGGCGCTTTCGATAAACACCCGCAGGTTATCCTTCGCCGCCGCCTGCCCGACGAATTCGGCCAGCGTCTTGGGCCGCAAGGCGGCATCGGCGTCTTCAACGCTGCGGTGCGGGGTGAGGAGGGGGTTATCGGTCATTGGTAGCGGCACGTCTGCTTCGAATAGTCCCACGCACCGCCGCCGTCGAGACAGCCGTCAAGATCAAGCCAAGCGTGAAGATGCCAGCCGAGCAAGAGTCCGATGCCCATGGCGACAGATGCCAAAAGAGCAGAGGCACGTCGTTTCATACCAAGTCCAGCATTTGCTGCACGATGGACCCTGAAACAAGTTCAGGGTGACGAGTTTGAGGGGAGTGGCAGCTGCTCACCCCGCCGCCCTCTTCAATCCGACCCGGATCAGTGCATCCAGCTCCGCACCCTCACCCAGCTCATCAAGCGCCCGCGCAACGGCCTCCGTCGCCACGTTCGGTTTGAACCCCAGGTTCTGCAGGGCCGAAACCGCATCCGCGCTGGCGGAACCTTGCCGGGCGGCGGCAACGGCCACGCCAGCGGCAGAGGGCAGCGCGCCGGCCTTGTCCTTCAATTCATTGACGATCCGGCCCGCCAGCTTGGGCCCCACCCCTTGCGCGCGGGCGACCATCGCGGCGTCGCCGCTGGCGCAGGCGCGCTGCACTTCTTCGACCGACAGCGCGGACAGCACTGCCAGTGCCATCTTGCTGCCCACGCCCTGAATGCCGGTCAGCAGGCGGAACCAGGCGCGTTCCTCTCCGCTGGAAAAGCCGATCAGGCGCATGTCATTTTCGCTCACCTGCAGTTCGGTATGGACCGTCACCCGGTCCCCCCGCACCCCCATGGCATCAAGCGTCTTGGCCGAAGCGTGGACCAGATAGCCCACCCCCGCGACATCGATCACCGCCCAGTCGGGGCCGAAATCATCAAGCGTGCCGGTCAGCTTTGCGATCATGGTTTGTTCTATTGCACAGAGCGGCGGCGCTTGAAAGCGCCAAAAAAGGCGCAGTCCCCCGCTGCTGGCCGCGCGGCATGGCGCATTCGTCCTAGGATTGCGCAACGGGTTGTGCCAGCACGCCGCAATCACCGCGCCAAGGAACCCCGCATGCCGCCTATCCCGCCAGCCGTCCTGCCCCGTTTGACCGCCATCGTGCTGGCCGCGATCGGCCTGGCTGGCGTACCTGCTGCGGCGAAGGCTGGCCCGGCCGCGCCGGCAGCAGCGAAAGCCGACGATCCGACCAAGGCCGCGCCATGCATCGAAGCCCCGGTGATCAGCATGCTGGGCCCCTCGCTCAAGGCGGCGGACCTCTTTCTGGCTTGCGCCAAATTGCCCCGGCAGACCCCGTACAAGATCGCCCATTCACGCTTCAAGCGGATGCAGCTGCTGGAACAGCTGGACAAGCGCGATCTGGCCGAGGCGGAGCTGGTGCTGCTCACCACCCCGCCGCTGTCACGCTTTCCGGTGTTCACCAATGCGGCCAGCGGCTCGGTGATCGTGGGGGGCGAATATTCGATCGGCTATACCCAGGTTGATCTGCTGGGCGCGCGGGCCAATTTCCGGATGGCTGCGGGAGACAATTCCGCCGCGCTGGGCTTTGCCAATCAGGCGATTGCGCTGGCGGGCTATGATCCGGCGCTGCTGCTGGATGCCGCCCCGGCCTTTGCCCTGCGAAGCCGCCTGGCCTATGCCGCCAAGGATGCGGGTCTGGCGGTCAAGCTGGCCATTCGCGCCTATCTGCGCGGCAGCGACGATCCGGTGGTACTGAACCTGATCAAGAGCCAGCCCCAGGCCAGCCAGGACTATCTCAAGGCGATGCGCCAGCACCTGCAGGACCAGCTGAGCAGCTACCCCGTGGCGATCACCGCTTTTACCCGCGCATCGCATAAGCCCGAAGAGACAGCCCGCCGGACCGCCGAGGCCAAAGCGGCGGCCAGCGGATTGGAATCCTTTGAGCGAACGCAGCTGGGCCCGCTCTAACCCCGAACCAGGTGGGCATGGGTGATCGCCACGGCGAGCGCGTCGGCGGCGTCAGCCCCGGCCAGTTTCACGCCCGGCAGCAGCACCCCCAGCATCGCCTGGACCTGGGCCTTCTCCGCTCCGCCGGTGCCGACAATCGCTTTCTTGACCAGCCGGGTGGCATATTCTGCCACCGGCAGCCCGGCCCGCGCCAGAGCCAGCAGGCACACCCCCCGCGCCTGACCCAGTTTGAGCGTGGACTGCGGGTTCTTGTTGACGAACACTTCTTCCACCGCGCCGCTGTCCGGACGGTAGTGGAGCAGCACGTCGGTCAGCTCGCGATCAAGCGTGACGAGCCGCTGCGGCAGGCTGGCCTTGGGATCGGTGCGGACCTGACCGTTGGCAATGTGGCTCAGCCGGTTACCGCTTTTGGCGATAATCCCCCAGCCGGTGCAGCTGAGCGAGGGATCGAGGCCGATGATCAGCATTCAAGATGCTCCCCCTTTGGGGGAGCTGGCAGTTGCGAAGCAATTGACTGAGGGGGCTTGCAGCACACGGCCATGCCCCGTCCACCACCGCCTGCGGCGGCGGTCCTTCTCCCCCAAAGGGGGAGGATCAGGACAGCTTCTCCATCACCGCATCGGGGATTTCGTAATTGCCCCAGACGGTCTGGACGTCATCGTCATCGTCCAGCACGTCGATCAGCTTGAGCAGGGTGCGGGCATCGTCTTCGCCGACTTCGGCCTTGATGCCGGGCTTCCACGCCAGCTTGACGCCTTCAGCCTCACCCAGGGTCTTTTCAAGTTCGCGCGCGACGGGATGGAGGTTTTCCATCGCCACCCAGATTGCATGGCTATCGTCATCGCTTTCAACGTCATCCGCGCCAGCTTCCAGCGCGGCTTCGAACACGGTGTCGGCGCTACCAGCGCTGCCCGGGTATTCGATCAGGCCAAGCCGTTCGAACCCGTGGCTGACCGCACCGCTCGCGCCCAGATTGCCGCCGTTCTTGGCAAAGGCCGTGCGGACATTGGTGGCGGTGCGATTGCGGTTGTCGGTCAGCGCTTCAACGATCAGCGCGACGCCGCCCGGGCCATAGCCTTCATAGCGGATTTCCTCGTAATTCTCGGCATCGCCCTTGCTGGCCTTGTCGATCGCGCGCTGGATATTGTCCTTGGGCACCGATTGGGCCTTGGCGGCATTGACCGCCGCGCGCAGCCGCGGGTTAAAGTCCGGATCGGGCATGCCCATCTTGGCCGCGACGGTGATTTCGCGCGACAGCTTGGAAAAAAGCCCTGCGCGCTTCTTATCCTGCGCACCCTTGCGGTGCATGATGTTCTTGAATTTGGAATGGCCTGCCATTTTCGCCGTCGCTTGATTGGTGTGGAATTGGCGCGGCCCATACACCGCTAAGCGGGTTCAAAGCAACCGCTGCCACCATCCGACATCGCGCCAGCCGCCGCATTTCCAACCGACCTCGCGGTAAATCCCCACGGGGGTAAAGCCCATCGCCTCGTGCAGGCCGATCGAACCGGGATTCGGCAGGGCGATTCCGGCATAGGCGGCGTGAAAGCCCCGGTCCGCCAGCATCGGCAGCAACCGCGCATAGAGCGCCTGCCCGATCCCCTGCCGGGCAAAGGCCGGATCGACATAGACCGCGACATCGCAGGAACTGGCATAGGCCGCCCGCGTGCGGTGCGCAGAGGCATAGGCATAGCCGGCCACCTCTCCGCCGCGCAGCGCGACCAGCCATGCGTGGCTGGCACCATAATCCCCCATGCGCCGGGCCATTTCATCGGCATCAGGCGGATCGGTTTCAAAACTGGTCCAGCCATCAGTGACGAACGGGCGATAGATCTCCGCGCAGCGCGCCGCATCGCGCGCGGCAATGGCCGGGCGGATTTCCACGCCTAGACGATCACCGCCGTGCCCGAACAGCTCACCATCAGCATCGAGCCATTGGCGCCCAGCACTTCGTAATCGAGATCGACCCCGATCACCGCGTTGCCGCCCAGCTTTCCGGCTTCGGCTTCCATTTCGGCAATCGCCTGGCGGCGGGCATCGGCCAGCACATTTTCGTAAGAGCCCGAACGCCCGCCAACAATGTCACGGATCCCGGCAAACAGATCGCGAAAGATATTCGCGCCGACAATCACTTCGCCGGTCACGATACCCAGGTATTGCTGAACCGGCTTGCCTTCGATCAGGGCGGTGGTGGTGGAGATCATCGGAAACGTCCTTTCACAAAGCCATCCTGCAAGCAGAGATAGGGACGCTGCCGCCAAGATCAACCGAGACCCAGTGCCGCCTTGTAAAGGTCCAGAATTGCTTCCATTTCCTTGCGATCATCGGGCTTCATCTTACGCAGGCGGACGATCTGGCGCATGATCTTGGCATCATAGCCGACGGCCTTGGCTTCGGCGTAAACGTCCTTGATGTCGTCGCCGATGCCCTTCTTTTCTTCTTCCAGGCGTTCAACGCGTTCGATCAGCAGGCGCAGGCGGTCGTCGGTGGCTTCGGCCATTTTGGCATAACTCCCAGGGAATGAATCAGTTGAGCGAGGCCGATAGCGGGCACGAGAGATTCGGGCAAAGGCCGGGCTGTGGAAAGATCGGTGGGCCTTATTCCCTGGCCAGCGTGACGATCCCGGCCTTGATCGCCTGATCGACCAGCATCTGTTCGGCCAGATCGCGCGCCGAAGTGCGGGGCAGGTCCAGGCTTTGCGTCAGCGCGCTGCCCATCAAGGCATCGCCCAGTGCCATCAGGCACAGTGCATGGGTAATCGGGCGCATCTTGCCCGATCCGAATTCGTCGAGATCATCGACCAGATCGTGAATCACATCGACGATCGGATCGAGCGCATCTTCATTGCCGCTGACCAGCATCCAGCTGGCGAGCGCCGCGCCGCCCTCCTTGTCAAAGGCATCGAAAGTCAGATCAACCACGTCGCGCGGGCTGCCAAGGCCGGTGCGGCTGGCGATCACCGCGTCCTCGATCGTCGCGCAGATTGTTACCGCCAGATGCTCCGCCAGCGATTTCTGCAGCCCGGCAGCGGAACCGAAATGGTGCAGCAGGTTGGCGTGAGTGCGCCCGATTCGCGCCGAGACTGCTTTCAGCGTCACGGCCTGCGGGCCCAGCTCGATCAGCAGCGCCCGCGCGGCTTCCAGCGCGACAGTGCGGCTCTCTTCCTGGGTCAGACGCTTTCTTATTGACATCAATGTAAGTTACTCTATATCGGCTGGCATGAACGCACCAACCACATTCCCCCTCGACGTAGAACCCCAGCCCGCTTCGGGCAAGGCGGTTCCGACCCCCGCTGATCTTGAGATCGTTGTCCGCGACCGCCGGTTCGGCCGCGACAAGGCCCCGCCGCGCTGGTGGCTGAACGATGATCCGGTCGCCACCGCCTGGCATAACGCGCTGTCCGCCACTTTCCCGCGCGGAGAAGCGCTGTTCATCGAAGCAGTCAAAGCCCACCGCGAGGGCGTGCCGCCCAAGCTGGAGGCCGAGATTCGCGCTTTCGTGAAGCAGGAAATCAACCACACCCGCGAACACATCGTGCTCAACAAGGCGGCGCAGGATGCCGGCTATGACATTGAGAAGATCGATGCCCGGATCGCGGAACTGATGATCGAGATTCGCAAGCGGCCCGCGATCGTCAATCTTTGCGCGACCATGGCGCTGGAACACTATACCGCGATGATGGCACACGAATTCCTCGCCAATCCCAGGCATTTCGCGGGCGGTGATCCGGAAACCGTGGCGCTGTGGCGCTGGCACGCGATCGAAGAGATCGAGCACAAGGGTGTCGCTTTTGACACCTTCATGCACGCCACCCGCACCTGGAGCACCTGGCGGCGCTATCGGATCAAGTCGCTGATGATGCTGGTGATTACCCAGAACTTCATCAAGAACCGCTGGGCCGACACGCTGGAACTGCTGGCGCAGGACGGGCTGACCGGGTGGAAGACCAAGGCCAAGCTGGCCTGGTACCTGTTTGGCACCCCCGGCGTGCTGCGCAAGATCGTTCCAGCCTGGTTCGCCTATTTCATGCCCGGCTTCCACCCCTGGAACCACGACGACCGTGCCCTGATCGGCAAGGCCGACAGCGAGTTCCCGGACGCCGTGCTCGCCTGAGGCCAGCTACGCGGCGCGTTTGAACATTCGGTCCGGCCCGTCGCAATTGCACGGGTCGGCCAGTTCGAGCCGGTGCTCAACCGAATCAACTTCCCGCCCACGGGCCAGGCTGAAGCGTTTGCGCATTTCGCCAGTCGGGCGGAACCCGACCTTGCGCAGCACCCGTCCCGAGGCCGGGTTGTCAACGAAATGCCCCGCGCGAAGGACGCTGTGCCCGAGCGTGCGGGCGAGTGATATCACCGCGCGCGCGGCTTCGCTGGCATAGCCGCGGCCCCAGTGCTCGCGCGCGAACCAGTAGCCCAGCTCGGCCTCGCCCTCATCCTCGGCCAGCCCGACGCAGCCGATGATCCGGGCCGGTTCCTGGCTGCTGGGCAGGGTTACGAAGAAGTGCGGCATGCGCGGATGCTGGGGCTGGCCGGCAAACCAGCGCGCGTCGCCCTCGGTATAGGGCCACGGCACTTTGGCGAGGTTTTTCGCCACTGCCTCATCATCGATCCGTTCCAGCAATTCCTGCCAGTCCTCGGGCCAGCCGGGGCGCAGGAACAACCTTTCACTGCGAATGAACATCTCTTCTACTCCCGTCATTCGCCCCACGCAGGCGCTCTAGCGCCCGGGTGTGACATTGCCATTACGGCTTGCGTCCGCCCGGCCCCTGATCGGGGCGGCTTGAGCAAGGCGTGCTGAGGGAGAGACGAAAAAAGGGAGACGGGTTGGCCCCTCTCCCTCGTTCGAGCCGGTGTGTGGACCGGCGGGGCCATCCCATCAGGGACAGCCCGTTAGCGACTGTCCGTTATTCGGCAGCGACCGGCATATCGACCGACACGTATTTGCGGCCAAGTTTGCCATCGTGAAAGCGCACGCGGCCTTCGGCGAGGGCAAACAGGGTGTGGTCCTTGCCGATGCCGACATTGGCGCCGGGGTACACGCGGGTCCCGCGCTGGCGGATGATGATATTGCCGCCGATCACTTCCTGACCGCCGAACTTCTTCACGCCAAGGCGACGGCCGGCCGAATCACGACCGTTACGCGACGAACCGCCTGCTTTCTTGTGTGCCATTGCAAACTACTCCGAAATCTTATTCAGCAGCGGCTTCGGCGGCCTTGGGGGCAGCCTTCTTAGCCTTCTTTTCCTCACCACCAACGGCAAGGATGCGCAGCAGGGTCATCTGCTGGCGATGCCCGTTGCGGCGGCGATAGTTGTGGCGGCGACGCTTTTTGAAAACGATCACCTTTTCCGACTTCGCCTGGGCGATGATTTCCGCAGAAACGACCACGCCGGCAGCGTCCTTGATCTCACCGCCGTCACCGGCCAGCAGGACATCGCCCAAGGTGACCTTGTCACCGGCTTCACCGCTGAGCTTTTCAACCGCGATCTTGTCTCCGGCAGCAACCCGATATTGCTTGCCGCCGGTGCGCACTACTGCGAACATGGTACCTGCATCCGTTCAATAAGTCTGATCACGCTGCCCACCCCGGAAACCCGAATCACACAGCGCGCCGGACGCCCCGCCAGACGGCAGGGGGGCCGGAAGAAGGGCTGCCCCTAGTCGAAGCTCCCGAAACTGTCAACGCCGCACGCGCAGGAATCTAAGCCCGGCTGGCATTGATCGCGCAAACTGCTATGGCCCGCACATGCTCCGCCCGCAACCCGCCGCTGTTTCCGCCATTCTCCTGATTTGCAGCGCCTGCACCCTGTCTGCCTGCGCCAGCGACGCTGCGTCCTACCCCTCGCTGGCACGCCGCCCGGTTGAGCGGGTGACGGGCAGCGCCCCGGTAGTGACGCCCAGTCCCGAAGCGCCCGCCCCCGCTAGCTCGGCAACCCTGGGCAAGCTCGATTCGCTGCTGGGCGAAGCGCGCGCCGCTGACCGCAAATTCCGCGACAAGCAAGCCGCCGCCCGCGGCCTTGTCAGCGCTGCTGCCGGGTCAGCCATGGGCAGCGAGGCATGGTCAGTGGCCACCATCGCCCTGTCTGAGCTTGAAAGCGCCCGCAGCCAGACCGCGCTGCCAATGGCCGAGCTTGACGCGCTCTATGTCAGCGCGGTGGTCGATGGCCAGTCCGCCGGCGAGATCGCTGCGGCCCGCAATACCGTGCAGGGCCTGCTCAGCGACGAGAGCGCGGCGATTGACGCCCTGAAGGCCCAGCTGCGCTGAGCGCCCGATTACCCGCTTCTGCAATTTCGAGCCTGATCGAGCCACCTGACCTGCGCTGATCCTGAAAGGTGACAAAGGTGACAAAGGTCACAAAAGTCACAAAGGTCACAAAGGTCACGCGAAAACGCTGTTTTGCACTGTGTGACCTTTGTGACTTTTGCAAATCCTGTCAGCACGATTCGTCGCAGATCGCGGTGATGTAGGAAAGGCGTTTCTGCGCTGCAATCAGTTCGCCCAGCGGGCCTTGTCGGCATGGTCTTCGGCGCGCGGTTCGATCCAGCGCCATTCGCCGCCGCGCTGCTCGCGTTTCCAGAACCACGATTCGCTTTTGAGGTGATCCATCGCATAGTCCGCCGCGGCAAAAGCATCGCGGCGATGGCGCGCGGCGGCGGCGACCAGTACGATCGGATCGCCCGGCACCATCACCCCGCTGCGGTGCAGGATCAGCAGCCCGTCCAGCGGCCAGCGGGCCAGCGTGGCGTCACCCAGCGCCTGCATCCCCGGCAGGGTCAGCGGGGCATAGTGCTGCAGCTCCAGCGCCTGCACCTCGCCGTCCTGCCGCACTTGCCCCAGAAAGCTGACCACGCCGCCCGCCTGCGGATGGGCCCGCGCGAACTGGGCCTGTTCCAGCGCGGGATCGAACGGGGTCAGGCACAGGCGGACATCGGCCGCCATGTCAGCCGCCGCTTACCGGGGGCAGGAAAGCCAGTTCATCCCCGTCCCCCAGCACCAGCGCGCGTTCGCCGACCAGTTCGCCGTTGAGCGCAAAGCGCACCCGTTCATCGAGCAGGGCCAGCGCGAGCGGGGCGGGCAGCGTGGCGAGGATGTCTTGCAGCGCACCGCCCGGCACGTCCAACTCGCTCGCACCAGCCAGGTCGGCCAGCCGCCCAAGGAACACCAGTTTCGCGCTCAAAGCCCCCTCCTCTTCAGTGGAGGGGGTTGGGGGTGGTGTGGTTCCGCAGATGTGGTCGCGTGCCGCCACCACCCCCCGGCCCCTTCCTCTGAAGCGGAGGGGGGGATTAGCGCAGCGTTCACTTCAGCCACCCGTGGTTGACATATGCCGCGCCACAGCGGGCGCGCCGCCGGGGGCGGAAATGTCGAAGTGGTGGCGCAGCGGCTTGATCTTCATCGCGACATCGAGCGCGGTGGACAGCGCCGCATCGGGATCGGCGCTGCGCAGCGCGGCGCGCAGATCGACCTGTTCGTTGCCGCCCAGGCAGGGGTGCATTTGCCCGGTGGCAGTCACCCGCACGCGGTTACATCCTTCGCAGAAATTGTTGGTCAGCGGCGTGATAAAGCCGATCCGCCCGCCAGTTTCAGCCACATCGGCATAGCGCGCCGGGCCTCCCGTGCGGTGCGGACTGTCACTCAGCGTCCAGCGCGCGTCGAGCGCGGCGCGAACTTCGCTCAGCGGCAGATAATGGTCGAACCGGTCGGTCTCAACCTCGCCCAGCGGCATCACCTCGATCAGGGTCAGGTCCATCGCGCGGGCGTGGGCCCATTCCACCAGCGCGGGAATCTCGGCCTGATTGAGATCTTTCAGCGCCACGGTGTTGAGCTTTACCGTCAGTCCCGCCGCCTGCGCCGCCGCGATCCCTTCCAGCACTTGCGGCAGCGAATCGCGCCGGGCGAGCCGGGCAAAGGCCGCGCGGTCCAGCGTATCGAGCGAGACATTGATCCGCCGCACGCCCGCTTCGCGCAGATCATCGGCAAATTCGGCCAGCCGCGTCGCATTGGTGGTGAGCGTCAGTTCTTCCAGCCCGTCCCCCAGCTTGCGGCCCAGCGCCTTGACCAGCTCGATCATGTCGCGCCGCACCAGCGGTTCGCCCCCGGTCAGGCGCAGCTTGGTAATTCCGCGATCGATGAAGCCCAGCGCCAGCTTGTGCAGTTCTTCAAGGCTCAACACATCCTTGCGCGGCAGGAAGGTCTGGCGTTCGGGCATGCAATAGGCACAGCGCAGATCGCAGCGATCAGTCACCGACAGCCGCAGATAGGAAATGCGGCGGTTGAACTGGTCAATCAGGGGCGCGGGCGCGGTCATTGCCCGGCGCTTACCACAGCGCCGGCCCCGGCGTCATCCAGTTCGAGCACTTGCCCGGTCAGCCCGGGTGCCTGGTCGAGATAGGCCGCCGCCGCCGCAATCGCCGCTTCGCTGGCGCTGGCCACGGCGTTGACCCGGGCCGGGGCCCAATCGCGCGCCAGTTGCTGCACAGCGGCGAGCCGCCATGCCTGGTGGGTATGATCGGCCGGCGGGAAGACGATCAGCAGATCCTCCCCCTCTGGGGGAGGATTTAGGGGTGGAAACACCCGCGCATAAAACTCCGCCGCCGCCGCCAGCGCGCCCGCAGGCAGGCCGGTGACGCGCAGCAATTGCATCAGCGCCGCTCGCGGGTCAGGGTCATGCCGATTTCCTCGCCGTTCTCACTGATCGCCAGCTTGACGATCTTGACCGTCACTGCCTCTACCCGCGTATCCGCCACGAACAGGGTATCGCAGATGTGATCGGCCACGGCTTCGATCAGCTTGAAATGGACCCCCGACGGCAAGGCCCCGGTGGCGGTGAATTTGAGGTCCATGTAATTCTTGCTGGCATCAAGCGGAGTATCTGGCTCGTAACGCTCGGCCGGCTTCAGCCGCACCTGGATCGAGATGCGCAGCGGCTGCGGACGCCCGGTTTCCTCCGAATAGATGCCGGTCAGGACATCCACTTCCAGATTGGCCACTTCAAGGATCAGACTGTCGGTCATTAGTGTGCTTTACTTACTATTTAGCCATTGCGCCAGCGGGCAAAGATCGCGGTGGGCAGCAGCCGACCATCGTCCCCCTGCTCGCGCATCGCAAGGTCGCCGTGCTCGATCGTGCCGGGAAGGTCCGAAAAAATCTCGTCCATCAGCCCGGCTAATGCCAGCGAGCTCATCCGCACGGCATAGACCGTCAGGAACAGAAAGCGGCTATCAGCATCAAGCAGCTGGCGGCAATCGGCGAGCAGGCCGCCAAGGTGTTCCTCCAGCCGCCACACTTCGCCTTCCGGGCCGCGTCCGAATTTGGGCGGATCAAGGATGATCCCGTCATAGCGCCGCCCGCGCCGCACTTCGCGCGCGGCAAATTTGGTCGCATCGTCCACGATCCAGCGCACCGGGCGGTCTTCCATCCCGGCCAGCGCGGTATTGGCGCGGGCCTGAGCGACCGATTTCTTGCTGGCATCGACATGGGTGACCGGGCCGTACTGTGACAGCGCGAGCGTGCCGACGCCGGTATAGCCGAACAGGTTGAGGCTGGAAAATCCTCCCCCTCTGGGGGAGGTGGCAGCCGCGTCAGCGGCTGACGGAGGGGGCGCGCTGCCCTCCGTTCCCCCTCC
>NZ_MWLM01000073.1:13128-61560 GCF_002198665.1 Novosphingobium sp. B 225
TCCCCCTCCGACGGCGCTGTGCGCCGCCACCTCCCCCAAAAGGGGAGGATTGCCATACTGTTCCCCCATCCAGTCCCACACCGGGGCCATATCGGGGAAGAAGCCCAGGTGGCGGAACGGGGTGCATTGTGCGGTAAAGCGCACGTCGCCCCGGCACAGCGGCCAGCCCTCTTGCGGGACAGGCCGCGCAAATTGCCAGCGCCCGCCGCCGTCCTCGTCCGATCCGGGCACGAATTCGCCATGGCTGGCCCAGCGTTCCAGCCGCGGAGTCCACAGCGCCTGTCCGTCCGGACGGATGAACTGGTATTCCCCATAGCGTTCCAGCTTGCGGCCATGCCCGCTGTCGATCAGGGCATAGTCGTCCCAGCCCTGACCTAGCAGGAGCTGCGGCGGGATGGTCAGGCTGGCCATCTACCCCCGCGCCACCGCATGCTTGGCGATGTAATCGGCAATCGCGGCGTAATCGCCCGGCAGCTCGACCAGCCGCTCTTCGCGTTCGAACAGGTCACCGATCCGCGTGGGCAGGGTCGGGCGCTGGCCGGTTGCGCGCTCAACCGCATCGCGGAACTTGGCCGGGTGCGCGGTGGCGAGCGTGACTACGGGCACCTCGGGATCGATCCCGGCCGCACGGGCGGCGTGCAGGCCAATCGCGGTGTGCGGATCGAGCAATTCGCCCGAGGCATCCCAGGCCCAGCGGATCGCCTGCGTCATCTGGTCCGGATCGGCGCGGTGGCTGGTGAACAGCCTGGCTGCGCCTTCGCGCTGCTGGTTGGTCAGCTGCATCGCCTTGCTGGCTTCAAAGCCGGCCATCTGCGCCGCCAGCGCCGCGCCATCACGCCCGCCGACATCGAACAGCAGCCGTTCAAAGTTGGAGGAGACCTGAATGTCCATCGAAGGCGCGGCCGTGGGCGTGACGGTCCCCGCCGAATAGTCCCCGGTGGACAGCGCGCGGTGGAGAATGTCGTTGACGTTGGTCGCCACGATCAGCCGCTCAATCGGCAGGCCCATCTGCGCCGCGACATAGCCCGCGAACACGTCTCCGAAATTGCCGGTCGGCACCGCGAAGGCGACCTTGCGGTGCGGCGCGCCCAATTGCAGCGCGGCGGCGAAGTAATAGACCACTTGCGCCATCAGCCGCGCCCAGTTGATCGAATTGACCGCGCCGATGCTGAACCGGCTGGTCATCGCGCTGTCATTGAACATCCGCTTCACCATCGCCTGGGCATCGTCAAACGTGCCCTCGATCGCGATGTTGTGGACATTGGGGGCCAGCACCGTGGTCATCTGGCGGCGCTGCACGTCGGACACGCGGCCCTTGGGGTGGAGCATGAAAATATCGACCCGCGCCCGGCCCGCCACGGCATCGATCGCCGCCGAACCGGTATCACCGCTGGTCGCCCCGACAATCGTCAAGGGATCGCCGCCGCGGCCCAGGAATTCCTCGAACAGCAAGCCAAGCAGTTGCAGCGCGACGTCCTTGAACGCCAGCGTCGGCCCGTGGAACAGTTCGAGCAGCCACTGTTGCTCATCCAGCTGCTTGAGCGGGGTGACCGCATTGTGCGCGAAGCGGCCATAGGCTTCGGTGGTCAGTTCCAGCAGCCGCTCCGGCGTCAGGCAATCACCCACGAACGGCTGCATGATCCGCTGCGCCAGCGCGGCATAGGGCAGCCCGGCCATCCCGGCGATGTCCTCAGCCGAAAAGCGCGGCCACTCACGCGGCACATAGAGCCCGCCGTCGCTGGCCAGCCCGGCCAGCGTCGCCGCTTCGAAGTTCAGCGCCGGAGCGCTGCCACGGGTGGAGACGTATTCCATGGCGGGGCCGTTAGCCCCCCTCGCCCCCGGCGGCAAGCCGCTTGCGCAGCGCCAGGGCATAGATGACCAGCGCGGTAAGGGCGAAAGCGAACCATTGCAGGGCATAGGACAGGTGGTTGTTGGGCATGGCCGATGGATCTGGCTTGGCGTTGGCGGCAAGCCCCGCCAGCGGCGGATCGGCCACCAGCGCGCCGCCCCCGTTGAGCGTGCCGTGGACCAGCCCGCCCTGCCAGCGCACCGGCGCAGGGCTGCTCGCCCAGCCGAGCACCACCTCGATCCGGTCACCCTGCTGGGTCGTGCAGTCAGCCACCTGGGCCCAGCCGGTATCCCCCTTGGCATTGTGCCCGGCACGCGGGGCGATCGCGCCCAGCCTGGCACAGTCAAACCAGACGCGGTGATAAAGCAGGCCATCGGGCACGCGCGGCCCGTCCCAGCCTTCCAGCGCGCGTTCCGGGGCCTGACCCGCCTTGGCATAGAGCGCCAGCAGCGCTTCCTTCTGGTACAGCCGGTCAAGCTGCCAGCACCCCAGCCGCACCATCACGGCCACCGCGATCAGCACCACCAGCGTCGGGATCAAAGGCAGACGTTTCAGCATCAGTCCTGCTTCAGGTCCTGCGCCCCGGCCGCTGCCGCGTGGCGCTTGAATTCAGCGGCGAGCAGTGCGGCCTTGCCCACCCGCAGGCCCCACAGCGTCGCGCCCGCCGTCAGCGGCACCCACAGCACCACATGGACCCAGACCGGCGGGTGAAAGGTGAATTCGACCCACAGCGCCAGCCCCAGCACCACCGCGCCCAGCACCATGGTCAGGAACGCCGCCGGGCCATCCCCCACGTTGAAGCGGCTGAAATCCTGCCCGCAGGCGCTGCACCCCGGCGCAAATTTCGCCGCCCCTGCAAACAGGCTGCGCGCGCCGCACTGGGGGCAGAGACCGAAAAGGGCAGCCGGAACGAGTCCCGGCTGCCCTTCGGATTGCTTGGATTGGAGATCCGGCATTAGTGCGTCGGATAACCCCAGCCGCCCCAGACATAGACCGCGACGAACAGGAACAGCCACACCACGTCAACGAAGTGCCAGTACCAGGCCGCAGCTTCGAAGCCGAAGTGCTGCTTGGGCGTGAAGTCCCCATTGTAGGTGCGCTTGAGGCAGACGATCAGCATGATCGTGCCAACGATCACGTGGAATCCGTGAAAGCCCGTCGCCATGTAAAAGGCGCTGCCATAGGTGTTCTGGCCGAAGGGAAACGGCGCGTTGGCATATTCGTAGGCCTGGATGCTGGTGAACAGCAGGCCCAGCAGGATCGTGGCCCACAGCCCCTTCTTGAGGCCATCGCGATCGTTGTGGATCAGCGCGTGGTGCGCCCAGGTGACAGTGCAGCCCGAGCACAGCAGGATCAGGGTGTTGAGCAGCGGCAGGTCGAACGGATCCATCACCGCTTCGATCGCCTTGGGCGGCCACTGCCCGCCAACCACTTCAGCCAGAGCCGAAGGGAACATCGAGAAATCGAAGAAGGCCCAGAACCAGCCGACGAAGAACATCACTTCCGAAGCGATGAACATGATCATGCCGTAACGCTGATGCAGCTGCACCACCGGAGTGTGATCCCCGGCATGGGCTTCGCGAACGATCTTGGTGAACCACTGGAACATCGCGGCCAGCATCAGCGCCAGACCGGCCCAGGGCACCACGTGCCCGCCGGGCATCTTGTGCATGAACAGCACCATGCCGGTCAGGAAAGTGAACACCCCTATCGTGGTTGCCAGCGGCACCAGATCGGGCGGCAGGATGTGGTAATCGTGGTTCTTGGTTCCAGCCATGTGCTTAGGTCCCCGTTGATTCCCTCTGGTCCGGCGAGCTGCCCGCCGGAGATTTGCAAAGGCCCTTATCGCGCCCGTTCGGTGCGGTCCAGTCCATTTGCAGTGTCCTGCGCAGAGATGTGGAAAGTGTAGCTGAGCGTGATCTGCTGCAGGTCCCTGGTCTCCGGATCAGTCATGATCGCGGGATCGACATAGTAGAGCACCGGCATGTCCACCGTCTGCCCCGGCTGCAGGGTCTGCTGGTTAAAGCAGAAACACTGGATCTTGTTGAAATACTTGCCCGCCAGGTCCGGCGAGACGTTGAAGCTGGCGACCCCGGTGATCGGCTTGTCTGAAAGGTTCTGCGCCCGGTAATAGGCCACCTTGCGTTGGCCAATCCTCATTTCCTGGGTGGTCTGTTCCGGCCCGAACTTCCACGGCATGCCGCGATCGACATTGCCGTCAAATCGGACCGAGATCGATCCCGCCGCCACTTTCACCGCGGCCGCCTGCGCTTCGCTGACCCGCATGGTGGTGCCACCAAACCCGGTCACCTGGCAGAATATCCGATACAGCGGAACCGCCGCAAAACCGAGCGCCAGCATCAACAGCGCCCCGCCCGCGGCCAGCAGGCCGGTGCGGCGCAGATTGGCGGAACGGGTCGTAGCGGCGGTCATGCTCAGTGGCTCATCTTGGCGATGCTGATCGCGAAGAACAGCACTGCAAACCCCGCCAGGACCAGGCCCAGCATCCGGTTGCGGCCCTGGATGATCTTGCGGCGTTGCGTTTCGAATTCGTCAGGCGTGGTCATCATACAGATCCCATGATCCAGCGGTCCGCCACCAGCGCGGCGAACAGCACGAACAGATAGAGCACCGAATAGGCAAACAGGCGCTTTTCAGGCCGCATGTCCATATCCGCCGCCCCGCCCCTGAACACCGCAACCCGCAGCGCCAGCAACAAAAACAGCCCCGACAGCAGCAAGGCCGCCCCGCCATAGACCGGCCCTGCCCCGGCAAACCAGAACGGCGCCAGGCTGAGCGGCAGCAGCAGCACGGCATAGACCAGGATCTGGCGGCGGGTGCTGTGATGCCCGGCTACCACCGGCATCATCGGAATGCCCGCCGCAGCATAGTCCGTCTCGACAAACAGGGCGAGCGCCCAGAAGTGCGGCGGGGTCCAGAAAAAGATGATCGCGAACAGCAGCACCGGCATCAACGTGATCTCGCCGGTGGCGGCGATCCACCCGATCATCGGCGGAAACGCCCCGGCCCCGCCGCCGATCACGATGTTCTGCGGCGTGCGCGGCTTCAGCCAGATGGTATAGATGACCGCGTAATAGATGATCGAAATCGCCAGAATCGCTGCTGCCAGCCAGCCCACAGCCACGCCCAGGATCAGCACCGATGCCGCCGACAGCGCGATCCCGAAATCGCGCGCCGCCTTGCGGTCCATCCGGCCCGAGGGCAGCGGGCGGTTGGCGGTCCGCTTCATCTTGGCGTCAAGATCGGTTTCCCACCACTGGTTGAGCGCAGCCGCCCCGCCCGCGCCCAGTGCAATGCACAGGATCGCGGTAAAGCCCAGGATCGGATCGACCGGCCCCGGCGCGGCCAACAGCCCGCACAGCCCGGTGAAGATTACCAGACTCATCACGCGCGGCTTGGTCAGCGCAAAGAAATCGCGCCAGTCGGCGGGAAGCTGCAGGGTGGGGGCGGTCGTGGCGGTCATGATTCCGGGGGCGCTATAGGCTGGTCCGGGTTCGGGTGGAAGGGCAATTCCCACGCCCCTTTGGGGAAGAGCATGGCCTGCATAAACCGCCACCACCCCCAACCCCCTCCTCTGAAGAGGAGGGGGCTTCGAAGTAACGTCTTCCCGTCGGATGGCCAAATACCCCCCTCCTCTTCAGAGGAGGGGCAGCGAGACTTGGTAGCTCTGCTACCTAGTCGCAGCGGGGTGGTGCGGGTGCGAACGCTCCGCCAGCTTGCTAAAGCCGACTCAGCCAATCCACCAACAAGGCATTCACCGCATCCGGCCGTTCCTGCTGGGTCCAGTGGCCGCAGCCTTCCAGCACGTGGCCTTCGACGCGCGGGGCGAACATCCGCATCATCGCAACCGGGTCTTCGACCGCGCCGAACAGAGTGGTCGCGGGATCGCGGCTGCCGCCGATGAACAGGCAGGGCTGCTCGATCTGCTTGCCCTGCCAGGCTTTCAGCCATTCGTAATCCGCTTCGTGGTTGCGATAGCGATTGAGCGGCCCGCGGAAGCCCGATTGCTTGAATTCGGCTTCGTAGTAATCGAGATCGGCGGCGCTGAGCCAGGCCGGCAGCCCGGCGGGATCGGCCACATCGGGCAGCCCTTGCAGGAAAGTCGAACCGGCGGGCTTGTTCCAGTAATCGCCCGGCGGGACATCGCCAGAGATCGAATACATCATCTTGCGCACCCAGCCGCGCGGATCGGCTTCGGCCTCGGCCTCGGCCACGCCCGGTTCCTGGAAATATTCCTGATAGAAAAACCGGCCCTGGCTGGTGAAATGTTCGCGGAACACATCGGTAAAGGGCCGCAGCGGCGCGCCCGCGAACGGCACGGACAGTCCGGCCACGGCGCGAAACACATCGGGGTGAGTGAAAGCGGCATTCCACACAATTGGCGCGCCCCAATCATGCCCGATCAGCACCACCTGTTCACCCGGCGCGAGCGCATCGCGCAGCCCGACCAGATCCTGCGCGATCTGCTTGAGGCCATAGGCAGAGACTTCGTGCGGCTTGTCCGACCCGCCATAACCGCGCACGTCGATCGCACAGGCGGTGAAACCGGCTGCAGCGACCGGGCCGATCTGGTGGCGCCACGAATACCAGCTTTCGGGAAAGCCGTGGACCATGATCGCCAGCGGCCCGCTGCCCTCGATCGCGCAGCGCAGGGTAACCTCGCCGACGTTGATCATCCGAAATTCAGGCATCATTCGCTCTCCCTTTCGCTCACTCTAGCCGTTCGTGTCGAGCGAAGTCGAGACACCCCGCGCTGTGTTAGCGTGTCTCGACTTCGACCATAGGTCGAAGTTCATCCTGAGCGGGGCTGCTCAGGCGCAAGCCGAAGGGCTCGACACGAACGGAAGCGGGGGTGCCAGAACGAAAACGCCCCGGCGATAAGGCCGGGGCGCATTCTTGTCAGCCTTGCGACCGCGCTATCAGTGGTGACCCTTGTCCTCGATCACGGGCAGGGTTTCAAACTGGTGGAACGGCGGCGGGCTCGACAGCGTCCATTCGAGCGTGTCGGCACCTTCGCCCCAGTAATTGCCTTCGGCCTTCTTGCCCATGGTGTAGGCGTAGATGATGTTGATGAACCACACCACCATCGACGCGGCCATGATCTTGTAGCCAAGCGTGGACAGCGCGTTCCACTTTTCAAAGGCCGGGGCATAGTCCGGATAACGGCGCGGCATGCCCTGCAGCCCCAGGAAGTGCTGCGGGAAGAAGATCAGGTTCACGCCGACGAAGAAGATCCAGAAGTGGACGTGGGCCAGGAATTCCGAATGCCAGCGCCCGCTCATCTTCGGGAACCAGTAATAGAAGCCCGCGAACAGCCCGGTCACCGCGCCCAGCGACAGCACGTAGTGGAAGTGTGCGACCACGAAATAGGTATCGTGCACCACATCGTCCACGCCGCCGTTGGCGAGGTACACGCCGGTCACGCCGCCGACGGTGAACAGGAAGATGAAGCCGATCGCCCAGACCATCGGGCTCTTGAAGCTGATCGAACCGCCCCACATCGTCGCGATCCAGCTGAAGATCTTGATGCCGGTCGGCACCGCGATCACCATGGTTGCGGCGGTGAAGTACATCTTGGTGTTGAGCGACAGCCCGGTCGAATACATGTGGTGTGCCCACACGATGAACCCGACCACGCCGATCGCGACCATCGCGTAAGCCATGCCGAGATAGCCGAACACCGGCTTTTTCGAGAAGGTCGAGATGATCTGGCTGATGATGCCGAACGCCGGCAGGATCATGATGTACACTTCGGGGTGGCCGAAGAACCAGAACAGATGCTGGAACAGCACCGGATCGCCGCCACCGGCGGCATCAAAGAAAGTGGTGCCGAAATTGCGGTCGGTCAGCAGCATGGTGATGGCAGCAGCCAGCACCGGCAGCGACAGCAGCAGCAGGAAAGCGGTGACCAGCACCGACCACACGAACAGCGGCATCTTGTGCAGGGTCATCCCCGGCGCGCGCATGTTGAAGATGGTGGTGATGAAGTTGATCGCACCCATGATCGAGGCAGCGCCCGCCATGTGCAGCGAGAAGATCGCGAAATCGACCGCCGGGCCCGAGGCGCCATAAGTCGACAGCGGGGCATAGGCGGTCCAGCCGATCCCCGCGCCCTGCCCGGTGCCGCCCGGCACAAAGGCCGAAGCGAGCAGCGAGACGAAGCCCGCCACGGTCAGCCAGAACGAGATGTTGTTCATCCGCGGAAAGGCCATGTCCGGCGCGCCGATCATCAGCGGCACGAACCAGTTGCCAAAGCCCCCGATGATCGCGGGCATGACCATGAAGAACACCATGATCAGGCCGTGCGCGGTGATCAGCACGTTCCACAGGTGCAGCGACTGGTCAAACGTGGGATTGGCCACGCCGAACAAAGCCGAGAACTTGTCGAGGTACTGGATCCCCGGGGCGGCCAGTTCCAGCCGCATCATGCCCGAGAAGGCCCCGCCGATGATCCCCGCAAAAATCGCGAAGATCAGGTACAGCGTGCCGATGTCCTTGTGGTTGGTCGACATGAACCAGCGGGCGAAGAACGCCGGCTTGTGATCATGATCGTGATGTCCGTGGGCTTCGTCGTGAGCCTGGAAGTTATCTGCGGTGGTGGCCATGGGTTTGGACCTTGTCCTTGGAAGTTTCGGGCTCAGGCGGCGGGCTTGGCCGGAGCGGCCTCTGCCGGGGCGGCGGCGGGAGCGGCGGCAACGGCGGGCGCTTCGGGCGCACCGTCAATCTTGCCGCCGGCCTGTGCCATCACCCAGGCGTTGAACTTGTCACGCGGCAGGGCTTCGATCGCGATCGGCATATAGCCATGGCGCGCACCGCACAGTTCCGAGCACTGGCCGTAATAGACCCCCGGCTCGTTGATGAACAGCTGGCGTTCGTTGATCTTGCCGGGGACGGCGTCGATCTTGAACCACAGCGAAGGCACGGCGAAGGCGTGGATCACGTCAGCGGCAGTCACCTGCAGGCGGATCGGTTCACCAGCCGGGACGACCAGGCGATAGTCAGCCGCCAGCTGCGGCGGTTCACCGTTGGCCACGGCCTTTTCATCGGGCAGCATGTTCGAAATCACTTCGATCCCGCCATTGTCCGGATAGCTGTAGGTCCAGAACCACTGGTTGCCGGTGGCCTTGATCGTCAGCGCTTTGGCCGGGGGCATTTCGTAGGTCTTCTTGATTAGCTTGATCGAGGGGACCGCGATCACCACCAGGATCAGGATCGGAACCGCCGTCCACACCACTTCAAGAACAGTGTTGTGGCTGGTCTTCGAGGGAACCGGATTGGCCTTTGCGTTAAAGCGCAGGGCCACGAACACCAGCAGGGCCAGCACGAACACCGCGATGACCACGCAGACCCACAGCAGGAAGTTGTGGAGCGGCACGGCCTGATCGCCAACCGGCGAATACTGCGTCTGGACGTCCAGACCGCCATCAACCGGCATGCCCTTGCCCGCGGTGGGCTTCATCGGAGTGTAGCCGCCCGGTGCCACCTTGAAGTGCGGATCGTTGGGATCGATCTTGGGCGCTTCGGGAGCCGGTGCAGCAGCCGCAGTCGGTGCAGCAGTGGTCGCAGCAGCCTTGGCAGCATCAGCCGCCGGAGCAGCGGCTTCGGCAGCGGGGCTGGCAGCGGCGGCAGCGGGTGCCGCGTGAAGAGCCTGCGGAGCCGCCAGCAGTGCCAGCGAGAGTCCGAGTGCCTTGATTGCGCGAGCCGCGTCGCGGGCAGTTTGGCCGAATGTCATCGTTCGAGTGCTTTCGCTTTCCTTTGCCGGCGAGAAGACACAGTGCGCCCCCTCCCGCCCCCGTGGGAGACATGTTTGGCAGGGCCTATACGCGCGCTTGCGGGTCACCTCAAGCGCCTCTAGGGGATATTTTTGACGAAGTTCAATGACGGCTGTCCATAAGCCGCCGCTAAACCATGAAAGGCACCGAATCCGATGCAGGAAGAAGACGTTTTGGCCGAATTCCGCGCCAGCAAGGCGCTGCTTGAAGGCCATTTCCTGCTCTCATCGGGCCGCCACAGTGCCCATTACCTGCAATGTGCGCGGGTTTTGATGGATCCGGCGCGTGCTTCGCGCCTCGCAATTGCACTGGCTCAGCGAATCCCCCGCGAACTGCGCAAGGACATCGCCAAAGTGGTCTCTCCGGCGATGGGCGGGGTGATCATCGGCCACGAAATGGGCCGCGCGCTGGAAGTTGAGGCGATGTTCGTCGAACGGCCCGAAGGCACCTTCGAACTGCGCCGCGGCTTTGCGCTGGAACCGGGTGACAAAGTGCTGATGGTTGAAGACGTGGTCACCACCGGCCTGTCGAGCAAGGAAGCGATCAAGGCAATCGAAGCCGCCGGGGGCGAAGTGATCGCCGCGGCCGCGCTGGTCGATCGCAGCGCCGGAACGGCTGATCTGGGCGTGCCGTTCTTCCCACTGGTGGCGATCAATTTCCCGACTTACGCCGAAACCGAGCTCCCCCCCGAACTGGCCAGCACGCCTGCGGTCAAGCCGGGGAGCCGCGCAGCATCGTGACCCCCGGCCGCCTTCGCCTTGGCGTGAACATCGATCACGTCGCCACGATCCGCAACGCCCGCGGCGGGGATCATCCCGATCCGGTGCGCGCGGCAGAAATCGTCGCGATGTGCGGGGGCGACGGGATCACCGCCCACTTGCGCGAGGATCGCCGCCACATCCGCGATGCCGACCTCGCCCGGATCCAGGCCGCGACCGGGCTGCCGCTCAACCTCGAAATGGCCGCGACCGAGGAAATGCTCGAGATCGCGCTGCGGCACAAACCGCACGCCGCCTGCATCGTCCCCGAACGGCGCGAGGAACGCACGACCGAGGGCGGGCTTGACGCCGCCGGGCAGCACAACCGGCTCTACCCGATGGTCCAGCGCCTGCTTGATGCCGACATCCGCGTCAGCCTGTTCATCGCGCCTGACGTGCGCCAGATCGATGCCGCCCTGCGCCTGGGCGCGCCCGTAGTGGAACTGCACACCGGCGAATATGCTCATGCAACGGGTGAAGCACAGCTGGCTGAACTCGCCCGGCTGACCGACATGGCCGCCCTCGCCGCGCGCAACGGGATCGAACCCCACGCCGGCCACGGCCTGACCTATGACAATGTCCAGCCCGTCGCCGGAATTGCTGAACTGGCAGAACTCAACATCGGTCACTATCTGATTGGCGAGGCGGTGTTTGTTGGCCTGGAGACGGCAGTGGTGCGGATGCGCGAACTGATGGATGCGGCGCGCCGCTCGCATGGCGCTGGATAAGCGAATGATCATCGCCATCGGCTCTGACCTCTGCAATATCGAACGCATCCAGAATTCGCTGGACCGCTTTGGTGAGCGGTTCGAGAACCGCGTCTTCACCGAAATCGAACGCGCCAAGGCGGCTCGGCGGCCCTATACCAAGGCCGGGACCCTGGCCAAACGCTTCGCCGCCAAGGAGGCTTTTTCCAAGGCGGTCGGCACCGGCTTCAAGGCCGGGGTGTTCATGAAGGACATCGGCGTGGTCAACGCCAAGAGCGGCGCGCCGACCCTGGCGCTGACCGGCGGCGCGGCGGCGCGGCTGGCGGCGATTACCCCGGCTGGCCACGAAGCCGTGGTCCACCTGACCCTGACCGACGATCACCCCTGGGCTCAGGCCTTTGTGGTGATCGAAGCCCGCACGATCTGAAAGCATGAGCCAAGCAATGAACGAGCAAACCACCCCGCCTGCCGGCAGCGCCCCCAATCCGGCCCCGGCCGGAGAAAGCGATGCGGCGCCGGGGATTGACTGGATCGCCGAAATCAAGGGTCTGGCCTGGATGCTGGCGGCAGTGCTGGCGTTTCACAGCATCATCGCCAAGCCGTTCTACATTCCGTCAATTTCGATGATGCCCAACCTGCTGGTGGGTGATCGGCTGGTCGTATCGAAATTCCCCTATGGCTGGAACTGGGCCTCGGCCAGCTTTCACGTGCTGCCGCGCGGGGATTGGCGGGTAATGGGCGGAACACCGGACTATGGCGATATCGTTATCGTCGTGCCGCGCAACCGCAACGAAGACCTGATCAAGCGCGTCGTCGCCCGCCCGGGAGACCGGATCGCGGTGCAGGGCGGCCAGATCGTGCTCAACGGCAAGCCGATCCCGCGTGAAATCGTACCGACCGTGCAGATCCCGGCCGACGATGACCTGATGTGCGGCGATGGCGGCTTCATGACCCATTGCTATGACAGCTTCAACAGCTTCCGGGTCCGCTTGCCGAGCGGGAACGAAGTGTTTGAACTGCCGGCCTACCGTGAAACCATGCCCAATGGGGCCAGCTATATCGTGATCGACGATTTGCGCACCGAACAGGACAATTTCGCCGAAGTGACCGTGCCCGAAGGCCATGTTTTCCTGATGGGCGACAACCGCGATCATTCTGCCGACAGCCGCGTTTCGCTGGCTGAAAGCGGCCTGGGCGGGGCGGTGCCGCTGTCTGACGTGGGCGGGCGCGCCGAATTCACCACTTTCAGCCTCAACGGCACAGAAACGTTCAACCCGTTGACCTGGTGGGGGGCCTTGCGCGAAGGCCGCGCCTGGCGCAGCCTGCGTCCGGTCCATGTTCCGGAGGGTAAGTGATGGCCGATCAAGCCGCTCCTCAAGCAAGCGCCAAGCGCGCCCGCCGCCCGCGCAAGGCGGCGCCCGTACTGCTGGAAAACCAGTCCGGGCCAACCGACTTTTCCGATCCGCTGCTGCGCAAGGAAATCAAGCGTGCCGCAGTGTGGATCGGCATGGTGGTGCTGGTCGGGCTGGCGATCTATCTGGCCGAACCGCTGCTGGTGATATTTGGCGGCATGGTATTTGCCGCAATGATTGATGGCGGCGCGCGACTGCTGGGCCGGGTGCTGCCCGTGCCGCGCGCGATCCGGGTCACGCTGGTGCTGCTGCTGGCGGTGGCCTTCTTTGTCTGGGTATCGATGTTTGCAGGCAGCCAGATCGCCGATCAGGCCGCGGCACTGCCAGCCACGGTCGAAGCGCAGGTGATGCGCGGCGCGCAGTGGCTGCAAAGCAACGGCGTACGGATCGATGCCAAGGCCGTCGAAGGGCTGGCGGAAAAGGCTTTGGGCGGGGTCAGCCAGTTGACCAGCGCTGTCGGCGGCGTGCTGGGCGGGCTGACCACGGCTTTCCTGGTCATGGTGCTGGGCATCTATTTCGCCGCCGAACCCCAGCTTTACCGCCGCGGCGTGGCCTGGATGCTACCCCAGGGAGAGCGTGAACATTTCGCCGGAACCACTGCCGAAATGGGCCGCACCCTGCGCATGCTGATGTTCGGGCGGCTGATCGGCATGACCGTGGAAGGGTTCGGCACCTGGCTGATGCTGGCCATTTATGGCGTGCCGATGGCCAGCCTGCTGGGCCTGCTGACCGGGCTGCTGGCTTTCCTGCCCAATATCGGTGCGCCGATTTCCGGGCTGCTGATGGTCCTGGTCGGATTTTCCGGCGGGGTCGACATGGGGATCTACTGCGTGATCGTCTATGTCGTGGTGCAGACGGTGGACGGCAATATCATCGTGCCGATGATCGCCAAGAAGACCGCCGATCTGGCCCCGGCGCTGGTGCTGGGGGCGCAGCTGATCATGGGCGCGCTGTTCGGGATCATCGGGCTGATGCTGGCCGATCCGATGGTGGCCATGATCAAGGTCGCGCTGGAACGCCAGTCGCAGCGCAACCAGCCCACGCCTGCAACGGACTGAAACCTTGGCCCGCAAATTCCTCTACCTCGTCGCGATTCTGATCGCGCTGTTTGTCGCCGCCGGGCTGGTGTTCCAGCTCGCGCCGGACAAAGTGATGCGGCTCGCATTCGTGCCGTCAAAGCCGTTCGCCGCCCCGCTCGCCCTGCCGGCAAACCGCTATGCCGATCAGAAACTGTGGTTCGCGCGGCCTGGCCTGGCCAGCGATCCGCTGCATTGGGAGCCCAAGGGGGCCAAACCCGCCGCACCGGTCAAGGCGGCGGTGTTCTTCATCCACCCGACCAGCTACCTCGCCCGGGCAGACTGGAACGCCCCGCTGGACGACGGCGAATCGCAGGACCGGGCCAGGCTGTTCCTGCGCGGGCTGGCCAGTCCGCTGGGTAACGCGGTGCAGGTCTGGGCCCCGCGCTATCGCCAGGCTGCGTTCGGGGCGTTCTTTACCGATGGGCCGGAAGGCAAGCAGGCGCTGGACGCCGCCTATGCCGACGTGCTGGCCGCGTTCGATCAGTTCCTGGCGGAAGCCCCGGCCGATCTGCCGATCGTGCTTGCCGGGCATAGTCAGGGCGGTTTCCACCTCCGCCGCCTTTTGGCGGAACGTGTCGCGGACCAGCCGATCGCGCGCCGGATCGCGGCGGTCTATGCGGTCGGCTGGCCGGTCTCTGCCGAACATGATCTGCCGCGCATGGGCCTGCCAGCCTGCACCGCGCCGGACCAGAGCGGCTGCGTGGCCAGCTGGTTGAGCTATGGCGAACCTTATGACGCGGCGCAGATGGCCGGGGCCATGGCGCGCTATCAGGGGCTTGACGGACAAAGCCTGAAGGGCGGGCGATTCCTGTGCTGGAACCCGCTGACCGGCACGCTTGATACCAATGCGCCCGCCAGCGCCAACCTGGGCACGCTGGTGCCGACCAGCGATCTCAAGGATGGGGAAATCAAGCCCGGTTACACCCCCGCCGGATGCCGCAAGGATGGCACGCTGTCGCTGGGCGGCACGCCCAAGATGGGGCCCTATGTCCTGCCGGGGAACAATTACCACGTTTATGACATGCCGCTGTTCTGGGAAAATCTCCGCGCTGATTATGCGCGGCGGGTGGCGGCGTGGCAGAGCAAACATTGACCGGGCAGGCGCTGATCACCACCAGCGCGGCGGACCTGCGCGGGGCCTTGCCGCAAGGCGGGGCCTTGCTTGGGCTGGATCTGGGCACCCAGACAATCGGCACGGCCTTCTGCGACGCGGGCTGGCGGTTCGCCTCGCCCGGCAAGACCATGAAGCGCGGCAAATTTGGCGCAGACCGTGATACTTTGGCCGCGCTGATCCGCGAACGCGCGATCCAGGGCGTGGTGATTGGCCTGCCGCTCAACATGGACGGCAGCGAAGGCCCGCGCAGCCAGTCCAGCCGCGCCTATGCCCGCAACTTGTCCGCTGCCCTGGACCTGCCGATCCTGCTGTGGGACGAACGCTGGTCCACCGCCAGCGCCGAAAGCGCCCTGATCGCCCAGGACATGAGCCGCGCCAAACGCGCCGAACGGATCGATTCGCACGCCGCCGCAGTGATCCTGCAGGCTGCGATCGACGCGATGGTGGGCGGGTTCGGTTAGGCGGCGTGCGTACGAGGGTCCTTCGACAAGCTCAGGATGAGCGGGAATGATACGGATTTTGCACAAGCTTCCCTAAACGCCCACCAGCACCGCGCGCCGTGCGCGGGCTTCGTGGCCGACCATGCGGCTGCCCGAACCCTCCGCCTCGCGCCACAATTCGTCTCGACACGCCTCGTTCAGTTCGCGCCCCGCCAGCGCATCCCAGCAGGCCAGCCGCATCCGGTCGCTCGGGTGGCGGCGGGCAAAGCGGTGCGCCAGGTCCAGCGCTTCGCGGCTGCCCAGGCCAACCGCGATCTTGATGAAGGCCTCGCTTGGCCCCGGCGAAACAATCGCCCCGATCTCGCGCTTGTCGAGATCGACCCGGTACTGATCGAGCCAGGTCTGTGCCGGGCTGGTGTGCATCACGTTGATCGAGACCGAGAGCGAATCCGCGGGCAACTGGGCATGGACATCCAGATGCGCGCGGTAGAGCTGAAGCTTGCCCTCCTCCAGCCGTGACCGTTCGACGAAGCGCAGCGAGGGTAGCGCCTCGCCCCGGTATCCGGCCACTTCGCTGTAATCGAACTCGTAATAGTCGCTCCAGTACCCCGGCCCGAAATAGCCGAGCGTCAGGAAAGTGAAATTGTGATCGTGCGGCAGGCCATAGACAAAGCTGGTTCCGCCCGAAGCGCGCAGCATGTGTTCGTCGGCACTGGGCCACATCGCCGCGCGGACGAAGAAGTCCCCTTTGGGTGACGCCAGGATCATCACCTGCGGGCCATAGGCGGTCTCCTGCGCCTCATCGCGGTGGCGCTGGGCCAGTTCCTCGATCAGCAGGTCGCCCAGAAAGTCACGGTTGTTGCCCAGCCTCCGCAGCCACCTGGCGGCATTGTCGAGGCTGCCCTCATCATCGGGATTGAACCCCCGGTCGCTGATCCCGGCGACCATTTCGGGGAGCGAGGTGGCGGCACTATCGGCCAGATCGATCACGCGGGGCATGGTTCTACTCCGGCAAGCACAGGATACTGTTCGAGCAATTGCGCCCTGAGCGCACCGGCCGGGGCGGACAGGGGATCCTGCGCATTGCGGGCAATCTGGCCCAGCGCCCGAAACCCTTCGGCACTGTCAAGCGCAAGGCATTCGCGCAGCACCTGCCAGCGCATTGCCGCGCTGCCCTGTTCTTCGGCCATAGCGGCGAGCAGCGGGGCGGCATCGCTGCGGCCCATCCGGCCCAGCAGCGAGGCAGTCAGTTCCAGCTTGCTGTCGCGCGCGCTGGCCGCCGCCTGGTGCGCCAGCGCGCCATCGGCCAGCATGAATTCGCGCAGCACCCCCCCGCTGGCGGGGCGTCGCTGGAGTTTGAGCGAGACCAGGCTGCCCTCGACCCGGCAGAGCCACTGCGTCTCGCTCGCCCCATCACGGTGGACCACGGTGCCGGGCTGCATCACGCGGACCGACCGCACCAATTCCGCCCCGCCCGGCCGTTCGCGCACCAGCCGCGCACACTGCGCCTCGCCTGCGCCGCTCAGCACGTGTTCAACCGTCTGGGTGGGCGAGAAGGTCACCGAAACCGGTTCAGGCCGCCGCGCCAGCGCTGTCCCGTCGATCGCCTGCAGGGCAATCGTCGCGGTTCCGCGCCGCAGCAGCATCAGCGAGGAAATCAGTTCATCGGTAAAGTGGCGCAGCAGTACCAGCGCGAAGGGATTGTGTTCCAGTTCGCCCAGCAGCAGCGCGACCAGTCCATCGGCCAGCTGCCGCGCGGCACCGTCCCGCGGATCGAACAGCGCGGACAGGGCCGGCAAGTCCTCCAGCTCCGCGCCTTCGCCATAACGCGCCAGATCGGCATCGACTGTTGCCACGGCAGCGGTCTGCCGCCAGCGCTCCAGCGTCTCGCCAAGCCGGGCCTGGGCTTGGCGCTGCGGAGCAGGATCGCTCCGCAGCGCCGCAAGTTCCGGGCGGATCAGCATCCGGAACGGCCCGCTTAACGCAGCGCTTCGTAAAGGAACGCCATCACGATGATGATGGTGTCATCCGAAACGGCCTGGACCTGGTGGGCCAGGCTGCCGAACACGCCCGTCAGGGTATCGAGTTCGGGCAGGGCGGCGATATCGATCTTTGGCAGGTTCATGACTGGTCATCCCCATTGGCGCGGGGCACGCTTGCCCCGCCCGGGCATGTTCGCGCGAGGCGCGGCCGGGTTGAAATTAAAAGATTGTAATCGCCCCCGCAGCGCAGCAGAGAGGCCGCATGAACGAGGTCAGCAAGGCAAAATCGCTCCACGATCTGCCACCCGGTTTCATCTTTGACCCGGCCCGGGCTTCGGGTCTGATGACCCGCCACGGCCATGGCGGCTGGCTGGGGCTGAGCTATCACGCCCATGGTCCGGACTGGGTCGAACTGTCGCTGCCCTGGCGTGAGGAACTGGCCGGGCCGGGTGACAGCGGCGTGCTCGCCTCTGGCCCGATCATCAGCCTGATGGACAATGCCACGTCGATGTCAGCCTGGACCCTGTGCGGGCGGTTCGTGCCTCATGCCACCCTGGACCTGCGGATCGATTACATGCGCGCCGCTGTGCCAGGGCGCACGGTGATCGGGCACGGCGAATGCTACAAGCTGACCCGCACCATCGCCTTCATCCGCGGGATTGCGCACGATGGCGATCCGGACGATCCGGTGGCGCATGTCGCGGGGACATTCATGGCCACCCACGGATCCTATCTGTGAACAGCAGCGACACTGCCTTGCCGCCCTACGGCGAAGCGCTGGGGATCGTGGTCGATCATGACGAGGCGGGCAATCCGGTGTTGTCGGTGCCGTTTTCCGCCCGGATGATGGGCCGCCCCGGCTATCTCCACGGCGGCGCGATGAGCGGGCTGATGGAGATGGCCGCTTTTGCCGCACTGCGCGCCGAGCTGGCCCGCCGGGGCGAGACGGTGCGGCTCAAACCGGTCAACATCCAGGTCGAATTCATGCGCGGCGGGACCGAGCAGACGACCTATGCACGCGGCACTGTCACCCGCGCCGGCCGCCGCGTCGCGCTCGTCAATGCCGAGGCGTGGCAGGACGATCCCACCAAGCCGATCGCGCTGGCGCAAATGAAGATCCTGCTCAGCCCCGCCGAAGGGTAACCACACTGCCTTCAGGCAAGTGATCGCCCGGTGCCAGCCGCGCGGCATCGGCGCGGGCACGGGTGAGCACGGCGGACGGCATGTCCCCGACGAGCACCACGGCATCGGCCGTGCCCAGCCAGCGTGCCTCACGCAGGGTCAGATCATCGGGATCGTCAGAGCGCAGCACGATCTCGTGGTGCTGCCGGGGCGCATCCTTTGCCCCGTCCAGCCACGCTTCGAGCCGCGCCGCGCTGTCCGCTTCTAGTGGATCGAGCACGCCGCCCTCAGCCAGCGCAGCGTCAATCGCCCGCCGCCGGTCGCCCGCATCGGCCCAGCGCGCGCGCAATCTGGCCCGCGCCGCCCCCAATCCTTCCGCGAGTGCCCCCAGTGAGGCGGGAAGCAAGCCTTCCAGCCGCAGCCGCACTGCTTTGGCCAGCCCGGCCGAAACCCCGCCCGTGCCGACCGCGATCACCACCGCCCCGCGTTCCAGCAAGCTGGGCACGGTAAAATCGCACAGCTCTGGCCGGTCGGTAACGTTGACCAGCAGCCCGCGCGCCTTCAGCCGTGCCGCTGCCGCCTCCGGCTCGGCCATGGCAACAAAGGCCAGTCTGGCTTCGGCATTGTCTTCGCCCACCACCACGGCCCCGGCGCGTTCCACCAGCCGCCGCTTGGCCTCTCCCGCCTCGCCTTCGCCCAGCACGATCACGCGCTGGCCGGTCAGACGGTGGAAAAGGGGCAGGCTGTGCATCAGTCCAGCCAGTCCGGCACCCGCTCTGCCGCGCTGATCGCTTCGGGGACAATCCGGTCAGCCACCACCGCGAACTTGTCCCCATCGACCATCACTTCGGCCACGAACCCGCGGCTGTTATAAGAGCTGGCCATGGTCGCGCCATAGGCACCGGCGGTGCGGAATACCGCCAGATCACCAGGTTCAACCGCGTCAATTTCGCGGTCCATGGCAAAGGTATCGCCGGTTTCGCAGATCGGGCCGACGATATGCGCGGCCATGCGGCTGCCATTGGGGCGGACGGCGTCAAAATCGTGCCACGCCCCGTACATGGCCGGGCGGGCCAGATCGTTCATCGCCGCATCGACGATCACGAACGGGGTGTTGTTCGAACTGCGCTTGACCCGCACCACCCGGGTCAGCAGCAGCCCGGCATTGCCGCAGATCACCCGGCCGGGTTCGAACATCAGGGTAGCATCCCAGCGCGCCGTAACCCGCGCAACCATCGCGCCGTATTCCTCTGGCGAGGGGAACACTTCGCCCGCCTTGTACGGCACGCCCAGCCCGCCGCCAAGGTCAGCGTGGGTCACGCTCAGCCCGGCGGCGCGGATTTCAGCGATCAGTTCGCCCAGCTTGCCAAAGGCTTCTTCCAGCGGTTCCAGCTGCGACAGCTGGCTACCGATGTGGACTGCCACCCCGCGCATATCGAGTCCCGGCAGGGCGGATAGCCGGGCATAGATCCCCGCCGCCCGGTCAATCGGCACGCCGAACTTGTTTTCGGCCTTGCCGGTGGAAATCTTGGCATGGGTGCGGGCATCGACGTCTGGATTGACCCGCAGCGCACAGGGCGCGCGCTGGCCCAGCGCGGCGGCGAGCGCGGCGAGTTCGACGCCCTCTTCCTCGCTTTCGATGTTGAACTGCCCGATCCCGCTTTCCAGCCCCTGGACCATTTCTGTGGCGGTCTTGCCTACGCCAGAGAACACCACGTCCTGCGGTGCCATCCCGGCGGCGAGCGCGCGGGCCAGTTCACCGCCCGAAACCACGTCCGCCCCCAGCCCTTCGCGCTGCATCACCCGCAGCACCGCCAGGTTGGGATTGGCCTTGACCGCGAATGCCACGTGGCTGCGCGGCAGACCCGCCAGTGCCGCCTTGAACACCCGCGCGTGGCGTTCCAGCGTGGCGCGGGAATAGACGTAAACTGGGGTGCCAACCGCCTCGGCGATGGCACTCAGCGGGACGTTTTCGGCGTGGAGTTCGCCGCCGATAAGCTCAAAATGGTTCATTGGGTCGCTAACTCAGGAAGGGGGCAGGTCAAACGGATCGTCGGCACGTTCTTCCGACCGTTTTCGCAGTTCGACGCTGCGCTCCGGGGCCGACTGGACCGTAACCTTGGTCAGGTCATCGGCGCTGGGCTGATCTTCGCGGCCATAGGGCGCGGGCGGGAGCTGCTTGCCCGGACGCGGCTTCAGATCTGCCTTCTGCCCGCAAGCGGCCAGGGCCAGTATCGCAGCGGCAAGGAACAGGCGGCGCATCGGTGTCACTCCAGCCCCAGCGCCATGCGCGCTTCAGCTACACGTAGCCTTACCTGATCGGGCGCGGTTCCGCCATGGCTGGCGCGCGCGGCGACCGATGCCTCGACCGAGAGGGCAGCATAGACCCGCTCATCAATCCGCGCATCGATGGCCTGCAGATCGTCCAGCGGCAACTGATCGAGCGCCACGCCCCGGCTTTCCGCCAGCTTGACTGCGGCGCCGGTGATGTGGTGCGCTTCGCGGAACGGAATGTTCGCCTGCCGCACCAGCCAATCGGCCAGATCGGTGGCGGTGGCATAGCCAAGCTCTGCCGCAGCGCGCATCCGGTCAGTCCGGAACGTGGTTTCCGCGACCATCCCGGTCATCGCGGCCAGGCAGAGGGTCAGCAGGCCAGCCGCTTCGAACACCGGCGGCTTATCGTCCTGCATGTCCTTGGAATAGGCGAGCGGCAGGCCCTTCATCGTGATCATCAGGCTGGTCAGGCTGCCGATGATCCGCCCGGCATGGCCGCGTACCAGCTCTGCCGCATCGGGGTTCTTCTTTTGCGGCATGATCGAGCTGCCGGTGGAAAGGCTGTCGGGCAAGCGGACAAAGCCGAACGGCTGGCTGGCCCAAATGATGAATTCCTCGGCCAGCCGCGACAGGTGCAGCGCGGTTTGCGCGGCGGCCATCAGGTAATCGAGCGCGAAATCGCGGTCCGAAACCGAATCGAGGCTGTTGGCAGTCGGGCCATCGAAGCCAAGCGCGCTGGCAGTGGCATGACGGTCGATCGGAAAGCCGGTTCCGGCCAGGGCCGCGCTGCCGAGCGGGCTCTGATTCATCCGCGCCCGTGCATCAGCAAAGCGTGAGCGATCGCGCCGGGCCATTTCGTAATAGGCCATCAGGTGGTGGCCGAGAGTGACCGGCTGCGCGGTTTGCAGATGGGTGAAGCCGGGCATGATGCTGGCGGCGTGTTCCCCAGCGCGGGTTACCAGTGCCGCCTGCAGCGCCGCCAGTCCGGCATCGGCGGCATCGCAGGCATCGCGCACCCACAGCCGGAAATCGGTCGCTACCTGATCGTTGCGGCTGCGCGCGGTGTGCAGGCGCCCTGCCACCGGGCCGATCAGTTCGGCCAGCCGGCTTTCGGTGGTCATGTGGATGTCTTCAAGGTCCCAGTTTTCGGGCACCCCGGTGGCGGCATATTCGGCCGCCACGGAATCGAGCCCGGCGGAAATGGTCGCGGCATCCTCTGCGCTGACGATCCCTTGTGCGCCCAGCATCGCGACGTGCGCCTTGCTTGCCGCGATGTCTTGCCGCCACAAGGCCTTGTCGAACGGGATCGAGGCATTTATCTCGCGCATGATCGCGGAGGGACCTTCGGCGAACCGACCACCCCACATCGCATTGGAGCCGCTCTTGCTATCGTCCCGCTCACTCACAGCCCTGATCCTCGGCATGACCGTCCTGGTCGCGGGGTGCGATAGGCAAAGCGGGGACGCGGCGCAACCGCAAGCAGCACCGGGCGGCGATGCAGGCGCTGGCCTACTCGACGCCAGCCACAAGGGCAGCGAGCTGCCCGACTTCACTTTCAAGGACGCCAGCGGCAAGGAATTGCGGCTCGCCAGCCTGAAGGGCAAGCCGCTGCTGATCAACCTGTGGGCCACCTGGTGCGGGCCCTGCGTGGCTGAACTGCCGACCTTGCAAAAGCTGGCGCAGGACCGCAAGGGTCAGTTGCAGGTGCAGATCGTCAGCCAGGACATGGGCGAAGGCGGGGCGGTGGCCGATTTCCTCAAGGCGCGCACGATCACCGCGTTGCCGGCATGGCTTGATCCGGACAACCAGTTGGCCAGCCATTACAAGGCGGAAACCCTGCCGACGACGATCTATTACGGTGCGGACGGGCGCGAGCGGTGGCGCTGGATCGGCGGGCGCGATTGGGGCAGCGCCGATACGGCCGTGCTGCTGAACCAATAGCAAGGGGTGGTGGGCGCTAACGGGCTCGAACCGCTGACCCTCTCGGTGTAAACGAGATGCTCTACCAACTGAGCTAAGCGCCCCCCGTACCGGACAAGTGCCGGGGAAGGCCGCCTCTTTAGTGTGCCAGCCGAAATCGTCAATCACTGTGACTTGATTTACCGCATTGTTCACCTACCTGGGCCGTGGTCTGCTGCTGCGCAGACGGAGGAATGCACATGAGCAGCTACGGCGACGACATCTATGCCGAACCGGCCACGATCAACCCCGATACGCTGGCGGCGCTGGGCCCGCTTGCCCCGCTTGCCGGGATCTGGGAAGGGACGCGCGGGGTGGACATTGCCCCCAAGCAGGCGGGGCCGCGGACGCAGGAATATCGCGAACGGATCGAACTGCAACCGGTCGATCCCGGTAACAACGGCCCGCAGCTGCTTTACGCCCTGCGGTATCACACCTGGATCTGCAAGCCGGGTGAAAGCGGGACCTATCACGATCAGGTGGGCTACTGGCTGTGGGAACCGGCCAGCCAGACGGTGATGCACAGCCTGACCATCCCGCGCGGGCAAACCGTGCTGGCGGCCGGGCAGGCTGCGCCCGATGCCCGTCAGTTTACCTTGCGGGCAGAGCGCGGCAGCACGGACTATGGGATCTGTTCCAACCCCTATCTCGAGAGCAATTTCCGTACCGACAGTTTCGAGATTACGGTAACTGTCCACGCTGATGGCACCTGGTCCTATGACGAAGATACGGTGATGACGATCAAGGGACAGAGCGAACCGTTTCACCACCGGGACCGTAACCACCTGACCCGGATCGCCGCGCCGACCCCCAATCCGGTGGCACCGCAGGGGCAGTGACCGTCAGACCAGCGCCAGGGCCTGCTGGTCGATTGCAGCGAAGTAGCGGGCCATGCCGTCAGACGCCGTATCGCTGAGCGCGATGAAGGCGCGGCGGCGGTCGCTGGGGTCTTCAACGCGTTCGAACAGCCCCGCTTCGGTCATCTGGCCGATCCAGCGCAGTGCAGTGGTGGGCGGCACCCCGCTGGCGATGCACAGGCTGGTGACGGATACCCGCGTATGCTCGGCCCGCGCGGCGGTGAGATCTAGCAGCATGTCCCAGGCCGGATCGGCGAACAGCTCTCCATCGAAAAAGCGCGCGCGCTGCTGGCGGGAGCGGATGATCCGGCGCACCAGCCGGGGATCGGGCAAAGGCGTGCGCGTCTGGCGCAGCACCGGTTCGCCCATTCCGGCCGGAGCGCCGAAAAAGGCCGGACGCGGGCTTTCCAGCGCCAGTGCCGCTTCGCCTTCACGGTCCAGCGGGGTAATCCCGGAGCGCGCGCCGATCCGTTCGAGCCGCTGGGCGATCTGGCCGACCTGTTCGGTCAGTCGCAGCAGCGTCAGCCGGTCATCCTCGCTCAGTTCGCGCAGCCGCAGCCCCGGAACCTGCCCCAGCACCCGGCCCAGCGCGATCACGCGTTCGGCCCGACTGGGATCGACCAGCAATTGCGGGGCCGACTGGTCCAGACAGGCAAACACATCGTCCAGTGCGGACACACTGGTCGAAACCACCAGCTGCGCCCCGGCATGGGCCGCGCGCAGATCAAGCCGGGTCAGCGCGGCAAGCGTCGCGCCATCGACCGCGGGGCAATCAACCAGCACCACCCCGCCCAGCCCCTGCGCCTGCCCATCGAGCAAATCCGCCAGCCCGCCGACCTGCCCGATCCGGAACCCTGCCATTTCGGCATCGTCGCGCATTTCCAGCCGCACATCGGGCCGATCGGCAAAGACCGAGAGCAACAGGGGGACCCCGGCTGCATCGTTGGCGGGCAAGGCATAGGCAAAATCAGCTTGGGCCATCGGGTCCGACTCCGGTTCCGTTATGGAACGAGAGTAGAACAAAGAGAGGCCATGTCAAGAATTAGAAGTGACCCTCACTTGTCACACGGCGAATAAGCATTTGCCAACCGCCTGGTTTGGTGTGAGCTTTCCCTTGTGAATCAGCGAGGGAGAGGGATATGGCGAGGCTGCTCGAAAAGGGACTGGCTGGCGCGCTCTGTTGTCTGATCGGCTTCTGGGCAACGGGCGAGGCTTACGCGCAGACTGCCCCGACCGACTATCTGGTCCAGCAGGTCTGTACGACCACACAGGGTGCTGTTGTCGCGATCGATCCGGTCAATTGCGCGCCGTCATTGCGCCGCAAACTGGCGATTGGCGAGGCCCTGCCCTATCACAAGATGGACTATCAGGGCGAACAGATCAGCGATTCCTTCCCGATCGACGATGCTAACGGCATCACCAGGGCTGTGCAGACGTTCTTCTTCACCCGGCCCAGCGATTCGATCCGCCATCCCGACACACTGGTCCCGCTTGATGGACAGTTCGAACCCAATGCTTTTTACGCAGGCTATTTTCCTGATGATCGCTATCGGGATGCCAGCCAGCACTATCTTGTTCATTTCGATCCCAAAAACGGCGGCTACAATATTATCGGCGCGGACGGCAGCTATGTCTATTTTCGCGGAACCTACGATCCGGTCGGCGGCTGGCAACCCTGGTGGACTCCCGATTGTCAGGCCAAGGGCTGGCTGCTTATGCCAAGTACGTCCTTTGCGGTCGGCAGCTCTGGCCAGGCCCAGTCGCCAACCGATCACTACGCGTCGTGCCCGGGCACGGTTGCAACGCAGGCGTCATCGGTCGACTGGCACCATTCCACCTTCACCTTTGCAACTAACAAATCGCTCGACAGCTATTACGCCTATCATTTCTCGCCATTCGACGGAGCGATGGAAGCAACCTACCTGACCAGGGAATATGGCGTGACCAGGTTTGAATCCTGGCGCGACCTTTCGCGCTATCCGATCGAAAATCAGGCACAGTTGACGGCTTTCGCGCAGTGGCGCTGCCCCAATGTGCCAACTACCACACAGTTGCGAGGGCACACCTATACCATCATCGACTGCCGCGACTGGTCAAAGGTTGTCTTCGAAGGCACCCCTGCAGCCCCGATCTCGTGGCTGCCCACTGCAAATCCCAATCAGCAGCCCAACCTGCCGCTGTGGCCGGTCGATCCGCTCTACACACGCAGCAACACGCTGAAGGACGGCTATCTGGGTGGCCCCTATGCCGCTGGCGGTGCCTTCGGCCAGGGGAACTGTGGGCTGGGAGCCTGGACGCGCACCACTGCGCCTGGCGCAACGCTCAATTGGGCCTGGGCTCCGGTCGATACGCCGATGACCACCCAGAAAAACTGCACCCTGCTGTTTTCGACACCCGACGATCCCGGAACCAATCCGACGCAGGCGATTGTACAAACCCAGCCAATCCCTTCCTCTGCCAACAGCTCTCTCGCCAGCTACGGCGTGACGCTGTGGGCGCCGCAATGGACCGTTGGCACACCCATGCCCCAGGTGCGCGTAGCCATGATCCAGATGAACGGTGCCACCCAGGTCGGATCAAGCATCATGACCGTCAATCTGACGAACCGGCCCGCTGTGTTCCGCGCCACCGCGACCATGAGCGGAATTGCCAACAGCGTTGTGTTCAAGATCTACCCGATGACCGCGATGACCGAATTTCAGTTCACCGGCGCCTGGGTCAATATCAAGCCCAAGCTGACGGAGCCGAGAAGCGGATGTCGCTATTGCTGAGCGCCCCCGCGCGCCGCGATCAGGCCGTCACGTCCACCACTGCCCCCAATGGCACCGCGCGCCACAGCGCTTCGATTTCCTGGTTGGACACGGCCACACAGCCCTGGGTCCAGTCACCCTTCAGACGTCCCAACGACAGCCAGTTGGGCTGGCCGTGGATATAGATCTCGCCCCCCGGACTGCGGCCCTGCGCCTTGGCAAAGGCGGTCGCGGCGGCATCCGGGTAGGAGAGCCGGAGCGATAGGTGGTACGAGCTTTCGCCGTTGCGGAAATCGATGGCATAGCGGCCCTCGGGCGTCTTGCCGTCGCCTTCAAAATGCTTTTGCCCAACCGGCGCATTGCCCAGCGCGACGCCCTGCATGGTGTGGACCAGCTTGCCGCCGGACCACAGCTCCATCTCCCGCGCGCCCTTGTGGATCACGATCCGGTCGATCCGGGGCAGCTCCGGCACGTCGGGTGCCGAACCGCGCAGCAGCCACACCGCGCCCCCCGCCAAAGCCAGCAGCAGCGCGCCGCCCAGCCCCAGCAGAATGCGCCGTCCCCGCATCATCAATCCACGAACGGATCGCGCACCAGGATCGTGTCCTCGCGCTCGGGGCTGGTGGAAACGAGTGCCACCGGGGTTTCGATCAGTTCCTCGATCCGGCGGATATATTTGATCGCCTGGGCCGGCAGATCGGCCCAGCTGCGCGCGCCGGCGGTGGTGCCGCTCCACCCTTCCATCTCTTCATAGACCGGTTCGACCGCGGCCTGATCGGCGGCGTGGCTGGGGAAGTAGTCAAGCTCTTGCCCGCGCAATTTATAACCGGTGCAGATCTTGATCGTTTCAAACCCGTCGAGCACGTCAACCTTGGTCAGCGCGATCCCGGTGACACCGCTGATCGTGCAGCTTTGCCGGGTCAACACCGCATCGAACCAGCCGCAGCGGCGCTTGCGCCCGGTGACCGTGCCGAATTCGTGGCCGCGTTCGCCCAGCCGCTGGCCGGTTGCGTCCTCCAGTTCGGTCGGGAACGGGCCCGATCCGACGCGGGTGGTATAGGCCTTGACGATCCCCAGCACAAAGCCGGGCGCGCTGGGGCCCATGCCCGATCCGCTGGCGGCGGTGCCGCTGACGGTGTTGGAACTGGTGACGAACGGATAGGTCCCGTGATCGACATCGAGCAGCACGCCCTGCGCGCCTTCAAACAGGATCCGCTTGCCCGCTTTGCGCGCCTGGTTGAGCGTGCGCCACACCGGCTTTGCGAAAGGCAGCACAAAGGCGGCGATGTCCCACAGGTCCGCCAACAGGCGGTCGCGGTCAATCGGCGGCTGGCCAAACCCGCTGCGCAGGGCATCGTGGTGGGCGCAGATCCGGTCCAGCTGCGGCCCCAGATCGTCCAGATGCGCCAGATCGCAGACCCGGATCGAGCGCCGCCCGACCTTGTCTTCATAAGCCGGGCCGATCCCGCGCCGGGTGGTGCCGATCTTGCCCGCGCCGCTGGCATCTTCGCGCAGGGCATCCAGATCGCGGTGGAACGGCAGGATCAGCGGAGCATTTTCGGCGACTTGCAGGTTCTGGGGATTGATATCGACCCCCTGCCCTTTCAGCTTGGCCACTTCATCGCGGAAGTGCCACGGATCAAGCACCACCCCGTTGCCGATCAGGCTGAGCGTGCCGGTGACAATGCCGCTGGGCAGCAGGCTGAGCTTGTAGGTCTGGTCCCCCACCACCAGGGTATGCCCGGCGTTGTGCCCGCCCTGAAACCGGACCACGGCATCGGCGCGGCTGGCCAGCCAGTCAACGATCTTGCCTTTGCCTTCATCGCCCCACTGGGCACCGATCACGGTAACGTTGGCCACTTAGAGAATCCCCGCCGCAAAGAACCGTGCGCGCCCTAGGGCATGGCGCGCGCCGGGGCAATCGCGCAGTGCTGCAACTGCACAATTGGGCGGACTGGACACACTGGACACAGTCCTGAGGAAAAATGTCCACCCCCCGGCGCAAGTGCGAAGCGCGCCCGCCGAATCGGATCGCGGAGCGGCGCAGCGCGGAAATGGCGGGATTGCGTGGGGCATGGCGGGGATTATCCGCCTCTGCGGGCGTGTAGGAAAGTGGAAAGTGCAGCGGGCATCTTGGATGGATATCCGTATATCCGGATATATGGATATCCATCCAGGTATCTCCCCCCTCCCCGTCACCCTGAAACAAGTTCAGGGTCACGGGATTTATCAGGGTGACGGGATTTAGGGGGTGTGGTGGGGTGCCCCGCGACACAGTGCGACAATTCACGACTGGTCAACCCTTCCACGCGCAATATCCTGACCCAGCCAACAGGAGTCCGCGATGCGCAAGACCGTGCTGATCCCCCTTGCCGCGCTGGCCGTGCTCGGCGCCAGTCTGGCCCAGGCGCAGGAACGCGGCTGGCTGCGTGAACGGATCGCGGCGCGCATGGCACAGCGCGGGCAGAATGATGCGCCGCGCCTGCGGGCCGACCAGACGATTGCCTATGGCAGCGAAGCCTTGCAGCAACTTGATTTCTACCGCGCAAAAGGGGCCGGCACACCGGCTCCGCTGGTGGTCTATGTCCACGGCGGCGGCTGGAAGCGCGGCAGCAAGGAAACGGCCGCCAGCCGTTATGCCCCGGCGCATTTTACGCAGCTTGGCTATAACTATGCCTCGATCGATTACCGGCTGGTGCCGGATGCCAGCGTGGAACAACAGGGTGCGGATGTGGCCGCCGCGCTCAAGGCCTTGCTGGACCGCGCGGGCGCGCTGGGGATCGATCCTGGCCGCGTCGTGCTGCTGGGCCACAGCGCGGGTGCGCATCTGGTCGCACTGGTCGGGACGGACGAGCAATATCTGCGCGGCGCCGGGCTCAGCTTTGCGAACCTGAAGGGGGTGATCCCCAATGATGGCGCCGCCTATGACGTGCCGCGCCAGATCGCCGATGGCGGCAATTTCATGCACGATACCTATCTGCAGGCCTTTGGCACTGACCCGGCCCGCCAGCGCGCGCTAAGCCCGACGCTGCAGGCAGCCGCGCCCAATGCCCCGGCCTTTCTGCTGATCCACGTCCAGCGCGCAGACGGGATTGCCCAGGCCAAACAACTGGAAGCGGCCTTGCGGGCGGCGGGCACCAGGATCGAGCGGCGCGACTTCCCCGGCCAGGGCCTGCGCGGCCACATGGAAATCAACCGCGATCTGGGCAAGCCGGACTATCCGGCAACCGCAGTGGTCGATGCGTGGTTGAAGGGGGTGTTCGGGGGGTAGGTTGCGCTGTGCCGCATTACCCCTCCGTCAGCCGCTTTCAGCGTCTGCCACCTCCCCATTTGTGGCATTCGCCAAAAATGGGGAGGATCAATCACCGCTTCGCCTGGATCCTTCCCATTTTTCCCGCAGGGACAAATGGGAAGGTGGCAGCCCGCAGGGCTGACGGAGGGGTATTGGCGATAACCAACTCGGGCCCCACCGCCCGATCAAATCTTAAACCGGCACCGCCTCGCCGCCCTCAAGCCGGTGCGTGCAGCCCAGCCTGGCCGGGTCGCAACCCTCACACACCGCCGCCACGGTGCGCCAGCCCACGGCGCGCAGCCGCGCGGCTGCTTCGGGATCATGTCCCAGCGGCAGGAACAACGTGTCGCGCGGCGCTTCGGCTCCGGCGAGTCCATCGATCAGCGCATCGGGATAGAGCGAGAAACCGATCGCCGGTTCCTCGTCTCCGCCCGCCCGGCCCAGGATGGCATAAGACCCGCCCCGGCCCAGCGCGCCGGGCAGCCCATCGGCATAGATCGTGAAGCCCAGCCAGGACTGGTATTCGAACCCGTGGCGCTCGCTGGGGTCCAGCGTCAGCCGCGCGGCTGTGCCCAGTCGCGCCGCGATCTGGCGCAGCGCCGCGATCCGGGTGGACAGCGCGCCGCCCGCGTCAATTGCCGCCAGCCGTTCGATTGCCGTGGCGAAAGGTCCGATCGCGGTAAGCAGCGGCAGGTAGGCTTCGCCGCCCGCAGCGACCAGTCCGCCCGCGTCCTTGGCATCCAGTTCGCGCCGCACCGCCTCGATCTTGTCAGCGTCCAGCGGCAAGGCCCCGTTGCCGTCAACTCCGGCGAGGGTATCGACCAGATCGGGCAGCGTGAAATCGACCGAAATCCCGCTGGCCCCGGCAGCGCGCAGCGCCTCGATCGCCATGGCGACCAGTTCGCCCGCTGCAGTCACGCTATCGCTGCCGATCAGTTCCGCGCCAACCTGCAGCCGTTCGCGCGTGGGATCCAGCCCGTCGCCCTTGATGGTCAGCACTTGTCCGGCATAGCACAGCCTGAGCGGGCGCGGCGCGGCGCTGAGGCCCGTGGCGGCGATCCGCCCGACCTGCACCGTGATGTCACTGCGCAGCGCCAGAGTGCGCAAGCTGGCCGGATCGACAAACCGGAACATCCGGCGCGGCTGAACCCCGGCCATGCGGCTGGCCATCGATTTTTCAAACTCGATGCTGGGCGGCTGGACGCGGTCAAACCCGTGGCTGTCCATCACGTCAATCAAGGCCCGCGTCACCCGCGCAGCGGCGGCGGCGGCGGCGGGCAGACGGTCTTCCAGACCTTCGGGAAGCAAATCGCGGTCGGTATCCATGGGCAGGCCTTTAGCGGATGGAGACGGAATTGCTATCGGCAAGAAGGGAATCGTTCACGCAGAGACGCAGAGAAGAAGGGGAGACGCAGAGGGGCCGCGAGCGCCGCAGGCGATCTTCCCAGCCCCAACCTTGCGCCAGCTGCAAGGCTGCGAGAGGATAAGCGGCTTCGCCGCAAACGCACCATCTCTGCGCCTCTACTTTCTTCTCTGCGTCCTCTGCGTGAACCCCTTCTAACTCAAAACGCCAAAGCCATCACCCGCTTCACGCCGGGCAGCGTCTTGGCCTGATCGAGCACCACGCCGGGCAATGCGCTGTCAAGGCTGAGCAGCAGCACGGCTTCCCCGCCTGCCTCGCGGCGGCCCAGGTTGAAGGTGCCGATGTTCGCGCCGTTTTCGCCCAGCAGGGTGCCGATCCGGCCAATGAAGCCGGGGGCATCCTCGTTGACAATATACATCATGTGGCCGGCCAGTTCGGCTTCAACCTTGATCCCGAACAGTTCAACCAGACGCGGTTCGGCGTTGGAGAACAGCGTGCCCGCGACCGAGCGTTCGCCTGCATCAGTCTTCACCGAAACGCGGATCAGGGTGTGATAGTCCCCGGCCTTCTCGGTTTTGACCTCGCGCACTTCCATGCCGCGTTCCTTGGCCAGGAACGGGGCGTTGACCATGTTGACCGTGTCCGACTGGGTGCGCAGGAACCCGCACAGCACCGCGGCGACGATCGGCTTGATGTTCAGTTCTGCCGCCGCGCCTTCGGCGTGGATCGAAATGCGCGGGATCGCCCCGGTGGTGAGCTGGCCAACCAGGCTGCCCAGCTGTTCCGCCAAGGCCATATAGGGACGCAGCTTGGGCGCTTCCTCAGCGCTCAGGCTCGGCACATTGAGCGCATTGGTGACCCCGCCGTTGACCAGATAGTCGGCCATCTGCTCGGCCACCTGCAGCGCCACGTTGACTTGCGCTTCGTTGGTCGATGCGCCCAGGTGCGGGGTGCAGATGAAGTTGGGGGTGCCGAACAAGGGCGATTCCTTGGCCGGTTCGGTCTGGAACACGTCCAGCGCCGCACCCGCGACCTGGCCGCTATCGAGCGCGTCCTTGAGCGCCGCCTCGTCGATCAGCCCGCCGCGCGCGCAGTTGATGATCCGCACGCCCTTCTTCGTCTTGGCGAGGTTTTCGCGGCTGAGGATATTGCGGGTCTGGTCGGTCAGCGGGGTGTGCAGCGTGATGAAGTCCGCCTTGCCCAGCAGCGTATCGAGATCGGCCTTCTCCACGCCCATTTCCACCGCGCGTTCGGGGGTGAGGAACGGATCGAAGGCGACGACTTTCATCCGCAGCCCCAGCGCGCGCGCCGCGACGATCGAGCCGATGTTGCCTGCACCAATCAGCCCCAGCGTCTTGCCGGTCACTTCAACGCCCATGAAGCCGTTCTTGGGCCACAGTCCCTGCTGGGTCTGGGCATTGGCTTCGGGGATCTGGCGGGCCAGCGCGAACATCATCGCGATGGCGTGTTCGGCAGTGGTGATCGAGTTGCCGAACGGGGTATTCATCACCACCACGCCCTGCGCCGAAGCGGCGGGGATATCGACATTGTCCACCCCGATCCCGGCGCGGCCGATCACTTTCAGATTGGTCGCGGCGGCCAGGATCTCCTTGGTCACCTTGGTCGAGCTGCGGATCGCGAGGCCATCGTATTCGCCGATCCGCGCGATCAGCTGTTCGGGGGTTTCCCCGGTGATGACATCCACATCGCAGCCCATTTCAGTGAAAATGCGCGCGGCGTTGGGGTCCATCTTGTCGGAAATGAGAACTTTGGGCTTGGTCATTGAATACTCCCTCTCCCCTTCAGGGGAGAGGGCCGGGGAGAGGGGGAACTCACGCACCGGCCCTGATGTTGAGAAATGGCGGAGCGGGGGATTCCCCTCTCCCAACCCTCTCCCCTGAAGGAGAGAGGGCCTAAGCAGTGTCAGGCGGATTTTGTCGCGGCATAGGCCCAGTCGAGCCACGGGCCGAGATCGGCAATGTCGGCCGCGTCAACGGTCGCACCGCACCACACGCGCAGGCCCGGGGGGGCATCGCGGTATCCGGCGATATCATAGGCCGCGTGCTCTTTTTCGAGCAGGCCGGTCATCGCCTTGATGAAATCGGCGTCCGCGCCTGCGACCGAGAGGCAGACCGAAGTCTTCGAGCGGCTCGCCGGATCGGCGGCAAGGTGGCTTAGCCAATCACGCTCGGCCACGATCTGGTCCAGCGCCGCCGCATTGGCATCGCAGCGCGCCTTGAGCCCGGCCAGACCGCCCAGCCCCCTGGCCCATTCCAGCGCAAAGATCGCGTCTTCGACCGCGAGCATCGAGGGGGTGTTGATCGTTTCACCCTTGAACACGCCTTCGGCCAGCTTGCCCTTGGAGACCAGCCGGAACACTTTGGGCAGCGGCCAGGCCGGGGTATAGCTTTCCAGCCGTTCGACCGCGCGCGGACCCAGGATCAGGACGCCGTGGCCGCCTTCGCCGCCCAGCACCTTTTGCCAGCTGAACGTCGCGACATCGATCTTGTGCCACGGCAGGTCATAGGCAAACACCGCGCTGGTCGCGTCGGCAAAGGTCAGGCCCTGCCGGTCGTCCGGGATCCAGTCACCGTTCGGCACGCGTACGCCGCTGGTGGTGCCGTTCCAGGTGAACAGCACGTCATCGGCGAAATTGACCTGCGCCAGATCGGGCAGCTGGCCATAGTCAGCGCGGATCACCGTGGGATCGAGATTGAGCTGCTTGACCGCATCGGTCACCCAGCCTTCGCCAAAGCTTTCCCAGGCCAACGCCGTCACGCCGCGCGCGCCCAGCATGGTCCACATCGCCATTTCGAAGGCGCCGGTGTCTGATCCGGGGACAATGCCGATGCGGTGCGTATCGGGCAGCTGCAGCACTTCGCGCATCAGATCAATGCACAGCTGCAAACGCGACTTGCCGATCTTCGCGCGGTGCGAACGACCGAGGCATTCGGTGGCCAGTTTGTTCAGGGAATAGCCCGGCGGCTTGGCGCAGGGACCGGAAGAAAAGAACGGACGCGCGGGTTTGCGCGCCGGCAGTTGTGCAGACATGTAGTCTCTCCTTGCAGAGAGCACGCGCGGCGTTGGGACCGCGTGGCCCGGCGCCGCGTCTAGTCATGCACCCACTTATGTCAAGCATAAGCGGAGCAAATAGTTTTGCCGGGATCGTCGTTACCCCCGCGTTAACCACCAAGCGGTGGGCCGCCTTAACCAAATGGGGGGAAACTGCCCCCCATGCGCAAGGCTGTGTTCCTTTTGCCGATGCTGGCCCTGACCGCTGCCTGTGGAGCGATCCCGCAGGCGCAGGCCCCGCAGCGTGCCGCGGTTAACCGCCCCGCCGCGGCAACCATGGCCGCGCGCCCGGAAAACCGCGTCTGCCTGTCTGGGCTCGGCGCGAGCCGGGCGAGCTTCACCCCGCTGCCCGATCAGTATTACGGCGCGGGGTGCAGTGCGGTGAATGCGGTGCGGCTGGCCAGCCTGCGCAGCGATTCGGCATCGCTGGGGCTGACCAACCTGGGCCCGGTGACCTGCCCGCTCGCCGAAACCTTTGCCGCCTGGGCCCGGTTCGGCGCAGACCGCTCCGCGCAGCAAATTCTGGGCAGCGCGCTGGTGCGGATCGAAACCATGGGCAGCTACAATTGCCGCAACGTGGCCGGCAGCGAACGCCGCAGCGCCCATGCCACCGCCAATGCGATCGACGTATCAGGCTTCGTTCTGGCTGACGGGCGCCGGATCACCGTTTCAGGCGACTGGCACAGCGCCAGCCCGCGCGTGCGCCAGTTCCTGACCACCGTGCAAGGCAGCGCCTGCAAGCGCTTTGGTACGGTGCTGGGCCCGGCCTACAACCAGGCCCACCACGATCACCTGCATCTGGAACTCAGCGGCAAAGCGTTCTGCCGGTAAGCGTGCTACTTCACAAAGGCCTTGCGCAGCGCTTCGTCCGCGCGGCGCTGCCAGCCTGCCCCGGTTGAGCGCAAGGCGGCCAGGACCTCGGGCGAAAGCCGCAGATTGACCTTTTGCTTGAGCTCTTCCGGCGCCTTGGCCGGGCGGCCACGCGGGCGGACCAGCAGCGCGGCAAATTCCGCCCCATGCACTTCGGCGGCGGGGCGCGCGCGAGCCAGCATCTCGTCCGTCAGCTCGGGAATGTCGTCGAAATCATCGACTAGCGGCATTTTGCTCATAGCGCCTCAGCTCCTTCTCATGCGCCCGTCTGAAGCCAATCAATCGTATCTTGTCGTCGCGACGGACGTAAACGATCAAATGGGGCAAGCGAGCAATCCGTCCAACCGCAATGAAGCGCTGTTCGCCGTAGTCTTTACGAATGTCTTCGAATACGACCGGATCTTCATCAAAGCCGGAAAAATCAGCCAGCGTCCTTCGGCATGAAGAAAGTGTAGTCCGGCAGGCTTTCAAACGCCAGTTTCAACGCCTCGCTCCACCCCACCGAGATGGCGTGGAAATAGGGGTTGTCCTTGCCGATCCGGCGCTGGTGCGCGGGTTCGAAGCGGTCGTTCTCGATCACCAGCAGGTCCAGCGGCAGCCCGACCGAAAGGTTCGCCTTGATCGTCGAATCGAAGCTGACCATCAGCAGCTTGACTGCGTCTTCAAAGCTCATGTCACGGCTATAGCCGCGCAGGATGATCGGCCGGCCATATTTGGTTTCGCCGATCTGGAAGAACGGCGTGTCAAAGCTGGCTTCGATGAAATTGCCTTCGGGATAGATCAGGAACAGGCGCGGTTCCATGCCCTTGATCTGGCCGGCGACGATGATCGAGGCGGTGAAGGTGCCCGGCCCGGCGGTTTCGCCGTTGCTTTCATCGCTGCTCGCGATCGTTTCGCGCAGCATCCGGCCAACTTCGGTCGCGACCTGAAACATGGTCGGGGCTTCCAGCACCGAATTGTGCCGTTCAGCCGGAGCCTTGTTGCGTTCTTCCAGCTGGCTGATCACGGCCTGGGTGGTGGCAAGGTTGCCCGCCGTCATCAACGCGATCATGCGTTCGCCCGGCACCGACCAGTGGTGCATCTTGCGGAACACCGAAATATTGTCGACGCCCGAATTGGTGCGGGTGTCGCTCATCAGGACCAGCCCTTTGTCGAGCATCATGCCAACGCAGTACGTCACGAACGAATCCCCTTCATTCGCCGCGTCTATTGCTCTGACGTCTGCTGTTCAACCGCCAGCTTGACTGCCAGCCGACTTTCCCCCGATCCCCAGCTGAGCCCCGTCACCGGCGCGGCCTCGCGGTAATCGCGGCCAGTGGCAACGCGGATATAGCGTTCGTCAGGGCTGATCCCGTTCGACACATCAAACCCGACCCAGCCCAGCCCTGCGACATGGGCTTCGGCCCAGGCGTGACTGGCCTCCTGATCGATCCGGTCATCCATCATCAGATAGCCGCTGACATAGCGTGCCGGAATGCCCAGCGCGCGCGCTGCGCCGATCAGGATATGGGCATGGTCCTGGCACACCCCCATGCCCAGCGCGGCGGCTTCCTCGCCGCTGGTGTGGACCTGGGTTTCACCCGTGACATAGGCGACATGGGCCAGGATCAGGGTGGACAGCTGGTGCAGCACGGCCAGCACATTGCCCTTGGGCGCATCGACCTGCGCCATGATCGCCCGCACCCGGGGGCCGGGCCGGGTCAGCGGCGATTGCGCCAGAAAGGCCCATAGCGGCATGTGCCCACTGTGGTGGCCCAGCACCCCGGCATTGTCGGCTGTGGCGATCAGCCCTTCGCACATCACTCTAACATCGGTCACTCCAGGCAGGACCGAAACCAGCGTGATATGGTTGTGGTTGTGGTCTTCGTATTCCACCTCGCGCACTGCGCCTTCGAACTGCATCGACCAGTTCAGCACCTGCTGGCCGTGAGTGGTCTTGGGGGTCAGCCGCAGCCGCTGCAACCCGTGCGAGACCGGCTGGTCAAACTGGTAATGGGTGGTGTGGGCAACGCGCAGTCTCATCACGCATAGAACCTGTAATCATACTCGATCGCCTGAGCGACCTGCTGGTTGCAGGCCACGAAGAGGGTGATGAATTCATGCAGCCCGCCTTCGAGAATCGAATCGATGCTGCTTTGGTGGAACCGCGTCCCCAGCCCGCGCAGCAATTCGTGTGCGCTGGTTTCGTGGCCATATTCATGGGCCAGACCAAACAGGTTGCTGCGCAGCTTGTCGATGCAGAAGGCCAGGCTGCGCGGGAAGCGCTGATCGAGGATCAGGAATTCCGCGATCCCGCGCGGGTCCATCTTGCCCGCGTTGAGCCAGCGGTAGGAGCGTTCCCCCGCGACCGATCGCAGCACCGATTCCCACTGCACATTGTCCAGGCTCGATCCGACCCAGGCGATGGATGGCAGCAGGACATAGTACTTCACGTCCAGAATCCGCGCCGTGTTGTCGGCGCGTTCGATGAACGTGCCGATGCGGGTGAAATTGTGGATCTCGTTGCGCAGCATGGTGCCTTCCATCGCGCCGCGCACCAGAGTCATCTGGCGGCGGATCGCGGCCAGCACTTCGCCCAGCATGGGTTCGCGCACCGGGCGGGCCAGCACGTCCTTCAGGCTCATCCAGCTTTCGTTGACCGCTTCCCAAACTTCGCGGGTCAGTGCGGTGCGGACCGCGCGGGCATTGGTGCGCGCGCCTTCGATCATCGCCAGCACCGATCCGGGGTTACCCTTGTCGCGCAGCAGAAAGTTCCAGACCTTGTCGCCGCTGTACTCGGTGCCGTGAACCGCCTCGTAATCAAACGCGGCGCCGACCGTGGTGATGACCGAGCGCCATTCTTCATGACTGGCGGACTGGTCACGGGTCAGCGCCATGCGGAACCCGGCCTCAAGCAGCCGCGCGGTATTCTCTGCGCGTTCGAGGTAGCGGGCCATCCAGAAGACGCCATTGGCGGTGCGGCCGAGCATAGCCATCAGTCCTCCAGCACCCAGGAGTCTTTGGTCCCGCCGCCCTGCGACGAATTGACCACCAGCGAACCCTTTTGCAGCGCCACGCGGGTCAGGCCGCCGGGGGTGATGTCGGTCCCTTGCGGGCTGACCAGCACGAATGGCCTGAGGTCCACGTGGCGCGGGGCAAGGCCAGCCTTGGTAAAGATCGGCACGGTCGACAGCGCCAGCGTGGGCTGGGCGATGTAATTATCCGGCTTGGCGCGCAGCTTGGCGGCGAAAGCCTCGATCTCCTTCTTGCTGCTGGTCGGGCCGATCAGCATGCCATAGCCGCCCGATCCGTGGACTTCCTTGACCACCAGATCGGCCAGATTGTCGAGCACATAGGCCAGACTGTCCGCCTCGCTGCAGCGCCAGGTCGGAACATTGGCCAGCAGCGGCTTTTCGCCGGTATAGAATTCGACGATTTCGGGCATGAAGCTGTAGATCGCCTTGTCGTCCGCGATCCCGGTGCCCGGCGCATTGGCGATGGTGATCCCCCCGGCGCGGTAGATGTCCATGATCCCCGGCACGCCCAGCACCGAAGTGGGATTGAAGCTAAGCGGATCGAGGAAATCGTCATCGACCCGGCGGTAGAGCACGTCGATCGGGGTATAGCCGCGCGTGGTGCGCATCGCGACCCGGCCATCGACCACTCTGAGGTCGCTGCCTTCGACCAGTTCGGCACCCATCTGATCGGCCAGAAAGGCATGTTCGAAATAGGCCGAATTGTAGATCCCCGGGGTCAGCACCGCCACCACCGGGCGCTCCCCCGCACAGGCCGGGGCACAAGCGGCGAGGCTCTTTGCCAGGCGGCGGGGATAGTCCTGCACCGGGCGCACGTTCACTTTGGTGAACAGTTCCGGGAACATCGCCATCATCGTTTCGCGGTTTTCCAGCATGTAGGACACGCCGCTGGGGGTGCGGGCATTGTCTTCCAGCACCATGAAATCATCCGGCCCGGTCCGCACCAGATCGATCCCGACGATGTGGGTATAGACCCCGCCCGGCGGGACAAAGCCGACCATCTGGGGCAGGAACGCCTCGTTCTGCGCGATCAGACGCTGCGGAAAACGTCCGGCGCGGACAATCTCCTGACGGTGGTAAATGTCATGCAGAAAGGCGTTGAGCGCGCGCACCCGCTGTTCGATCCCGCGTGACAGCTTGCGCCATTCCGCCGCAGTGACGATCCGCGGCACCATATCAAACGGGATCAGCCGTTCTTCCCCGGCATCGTCGCCATAGACGTTGAACGTGATCCCGGTCTTGCGAAAGAACCCTTCGGCCTCGGCCCCCTTGCGGCGCAAGGCCAGCGGGTCCTGGGCATCGTACCACTCGCGGTAACCGCTGTACGCGGCGCGCACCGTGCCTTCGGCGGTGAGCATCTCGTCAAACGACGAGGGCGAGTGAGTCATGCCAAGCGTCCCCTTCGCCGACTATGACTGACGTGTGACGGGGGAGAGTCAAGTCCAATCATGCTGCACTTGCGAACAACGGTGAAAAAATTCGGACTTTCAGGCGTTTTCACACCTTCGTGAGGCGTGACGGGCAGCGGTGGTTGGCGGGAACGGAAGCGGGGGCGATCAGGCCCGGCTGCCGCTCACTTGGCCTCACCCAAAACAGCCCTGGTCATGCCATCGACCAGCTTGCCGCGATGGAACCGCGCCTCGCGCGCCAGCGGCATGGCATAGAGCGCCTTGAGCATCGCCTCGTCCTGCGTGGTCAGCTCATCGGGCACCGTCGCGCCAGGGGCAAACAGCGCCAGGATCGATCCCGGCGGCGGATCGGCCAGCGGGCGGATTTCGGCCAGCAGGACCAGCGCGGCGAATTCACCCACTGCGGCCAGCGACTTGCCCTGCGCCAGGTTGACATCCACAACCACCCCGGCGCCCTTAAGCTCACGCTTGCCGGGCGTTGCGATCAGGCTGCTGACCTTGCTGGCGAATACGTCCTGAGTGGGCCCGCCGCCAGTGCTGGTGCCCCCTTCGGGCGTGATCTGAAAGCCCAGCGGCGGAACCGCCATCACGGCATCGCCATCGGCCCCGCGCAAGCCGGTACGGTACCACCAGCGCAGCGGCGCATTGCCCCCGCGCATATCCGCCAGTTGCACCTCGCCCAATTCGTCAAAAGCACTCGGTTCGCGCCGTTCCAGGTCTCGGACATAGCCTGCGGCATCGGGCGTGAAAGCGATCACCGCATTGGCGCGGCATCCGGGCCTTGCCAGCCTGACGCCGACCCGGCTGGCGATCCGCTGAAATCGCGCGCTGACCATGCCGCCGATTCCCGCATCCACCCCCAGCACTTTCAGGCAGACCGGATCGATCCACCGCGCCGCTGGAGTAATTCCTCGGGCGATCCCCAGCTTGCTGACATAGTCCACGGCCTGGGCGCGGGCCTGTTCCCGATCAAGCCGCTGGCCGGTGACAGTGATTTCCGGTTCGGCCCGCAGCGGCGCGGCCAGCGCCAGGCTGGTCACGATTGTCAGGCCCATGACGGCGCGCAGCAAAATCATCGCAGTTCTCCTGCCTGGACGCGCAGGATACCACAGCTGCCTGTCAGATTGCGACAGGAAAGATGAACCGGAACAAGCCGATCGCCGCCCTGTCAGACGCAAATCAGCCAGCGCCTAACCCGCCCTCCAGCGCAGCGACATGCAGGTAAACCCGGCGTCGATCTTGGCGATTTCGGCATTGGGCAGCGCCGCCACGCGGGCGCCGTATCCATCCAGCAGCTCGATCAGCCGGGGATAGCCCGCGCCAACCAGGATCGTATCGCGCACCCGCAGCACATTGGCTCCGCCGTCCTCACCTTCGGGCACCACCAGCACGCGGTATCCGGCAAAGATCCCGCTGGCGGCAAGCGGGGCGGTGGCGAGCACGGTTTCCTCGTCAATCAGCGAACTGGCGGTCTTGAGATGCAGCACTTCGGGCGGGGTCTCGGCCACTTTCGCGCTATAGCCCAGTTCGGCCAGCAGCCCGGCCAATGCCTCGGCCCCGGCGCGGTCGGTGCGGGCCGACAGGCCGATATAGGCGAAGTCCGGCATCACCAGCACATCGCCGCCATCGGCATAGCCTTCGCGCTGTTCCAGCAGCACGGGAAAACGCGCCGCCAGCACGTCACGCAAGAACTGCCCCTCCGCCTCGCGGCTTGGCGCACCGGGGCGCAGCAGCACCGCGCCTTCGGGAAAGACCAGCGCCGGGTCTTCGACAAAGATCGCGTCGGGGAAATCCTCCAGCGGATCGAGTTCCTGCACCGCCAGCCCGGCGCTGCGCAGCGCCGCGACATAGCCCGCATGCTCGGCCAGCACCCCGTCCAGCGTGGGATCCGCACCTCCGCCCGCGCGCAGGCCCTTGACCACGCTGGCGCCGGGGCGGCGCACGATCGCATCGGTAAAATCGAAGATTCGCGTCATTGCGCCTCACATGCAAAGGGCGGAGCGCCAGCGCCCCGCCCCAAGGTTACCTGAAAGTGCGTTCAGACCTGGAGACCAAGCCGCTTGGCAACAAAGATCAGGATCATCGCGCCGAGGACCGAATAGATGAAACCGGCCGGCTTGAGCTGGGTGCCCGGCTCTTTATCAAGCATGCTGCCAACGAAGCCGGCCCCGAACGAACCCGCCAGACCCAGAACCATCGACATCAGCCAACCATTGCCATTGTCACCGACGTAGAACAGCTTTGCCAGGGCCCCGACGATCAGGCCCATCACTGCCATGCTGACATATTTCATTGCGCTTCCCCTTTAACTAGCCCGAAGATATCACAATCGAAGCCGCTGCGACCCGTCTCTGGGCATGGGCAAGGCACTCCAAACCGCGCCGCGAGTCAAGGATTTGCTGCGCAGCATCAGGTTTTGCTGCGCAGCATAGCGCCCTGTCGGGCAACCCGGGGGCAGCAGAATGCAGCGCTATTTGCAGTCACCGATCCGTTCGCTGATCACCTGGGCCTGCATATGCATGCCGCCGCCGGGCAGGCTGGCACCGCTGGTGTCGGTGGTCATCTTCAGGTCCGATCCGGTTGGCGTGAAAGTGCCATGCAGCACCGACTTCGTGGTCATGCCTTTGGCCGTCTGGCAGGTCATCTGCGCGTCAATCGCGCCGCCATCGGCCTTGAAGCTGTCATATTTGCAGTTCCCTTCGGCGGCGTGCCGGGTCATTTCCTCATAGCCCATATTGGCCTTGTCCGGGGTCAGACAGAATTCGGTGCTGTGTCCCGCCGCGCCAAACATACCTTTCATCCGCCCGGCCATCGCCTGATCCATTCCGGGGAAAGAGACGTCGCCGATCTTGATCGTGGTGCGGTACTGCCCCGGCTGCGGGCGCAGCGCGATCCCGGCGGCGGCGGCTTCCTGCTGCACTTCGCCCACGCTTTTGCCCCCACCCGCGCCCGCGTCTGCACCAGAGGGTTGCTGGTTGCAGGCCGCCAGCAACAGCAGCGGCACGGCCAGCGAAAACGGAGCAAGTCTGGGCATGATGGCACCTCCGGCAAATTCTTCCGGAGTGGAGGCTATCAAGCCCTGGATCAGGCGGCAAGCCGCAGCTTGCCCGGCAGGTTCGCCAGCCGTTCGGGCATCAGGAAGCGTTCAAAGGTGCGGTGCAGGTGCTCCACCACCGGGGGATAGAGCGGGGCATCGAATTCGATCCCTGCCGAATGCCCCTTGATCCAGCGGATCACTCCGGTCTGGCCTTCCAGTCCTTCAGGGCGGACCACCACCATGTCGCCCACACCCAGGATCAACCCCAGGCTGTCGATTCGGCAGCCGTGCTCCGAAAGGTTGGAAATAACCACCCGATCAACAAAACCTGAGCGCGATCGGCACCGGGCTGGCAGGACCAGATGCAGGCGGTTCGATCGACGCAAAGCGCGGACATTATCGCGTTCCATGACAAGCTCCATCCCGGCGGGGCCTGCTTGCCGTAACGGCAGCCCCGCATGTTCAGGATAACGGCAACAAGCCCTGTCGATTTAAGCCCCGGCAAAATGAGTCCCGCATTGCAACGCGCGCCTTGAAACGCGCGGATTTCTGCGCCAGTCTGGCAGCAATCAAGCATTGGGAGTGATGCAAATGGACATCGAATTCAGCCCGGAGGACCTGGCGTTCCGCGACGAAGTGCGCGCCTTCATCGCCGAAAACTACCCCAAGGAGCTGCGCGGCAAGCAGGATGAAGGGGATGAACTGAGCAAGGAGGACTTCCTGTCCTGGCACAAGGTTCTGGCCAAAAAGGGTTGGGTCGCTCCGGCCTGGCCGGTCGAATACGGCGGCACCGGCTGGACCGTGACCCAGCGTTTCATCTGGTCTGAAGAAACCGCGCGGGCGGACTGCATCCGCCTGATGCCGTTCGGCCTGACCATGGTCGGCCCGGTGATCTACACTTTCGGCACGCCCGAACAGAAGGCCCACTTCCTGCCCCGGATCCTGTCGGGCGAAGATTGGTGGTGTCAGGGTTACTCTGAACCCGGCGCCGGATCAGACCTTGCCAACCTGCGCACCCGTGCGGTGCGGGATGGCGATCACTATGTCATCAACGGCCAAAAGACCTGGACCACCATGGCCCAGCACGCAGACTGGGGCTTCTTCCTGTGCCGCACCGATCCCGATGCCAAGGCGCAGGAAGGGATCAGCTTCATCCTGGTCGACATGAAGAGCCCGGGCATCGAAGTGCGCCCGATCATCACGCTGGGCGGCGAACACGAAGTCAACGAAGTGTTCCTGGAAGACGTGCGGGTGCCCGTGGCCAACCGCGTGTTTGAAGAGAACAAGGGCTGGACCTGCGCCAAGTTCCTGCTCGCCCACGAACGCGTCGGGATTGCCGGGGTCGCCGCCAGCAAACGCGGGATCGAACGCATCCGCCAGATCGCCGCGACCGAGCTCGACGGTGACAAGGCGCTGCTGGCCAATCCATTCTTCCGCCGCAAGGTGGCCGAACTGGAAATGGACCTGACCGCGCTGGAATTCACCGAACTGCGTACGCTGGCCGGTGAAGCTGCGGGCAAGGGTCCGGGGCCGGAAAGCTCGGCACTCAAGATCAAGGGCTCGGAAATCCAGCAGCGGCTGACCGAACTGACCCTGGAAATGGCCGGCCACTATGGCGCACCCTATTTCCGCGGGTTTGGCGAAGGTGACAATGAACACCCGATTGGCCCCGGTGCCTGGGCCAACCGCGCCGCACCAACCTATTTCAACGCCCGCAAGACCACGATTTACGGCGGTTCGAACGAAATCCAGCGCAACATCATCGCCAAGATGGTGCTGGGGCTCTGAGCTGACGCGCGAACCGACCACAAGGATTTGAACCAATGGACCTGAGCTATACCGAAACGCAGGACATGCTGCGCGATACCCTCGCGCGGTTCCTGGCTGACACTTACGATTTTGAAACCCGCAAGAAGATGCTCGATCGCCCCGAAGGGCGCGATCCGGGCATCTGGCGCGCGCTTTCGGCCGAACTTGGCCTGACCGGCGCCAGCTTTGCCGAAGAGCATGGCGGCTTGGGCGGCGGCGCGATCGAGAACATGATCATGATGGAGGAACTGGGCAAGGTCATCGCGATCGAACCCTGGCTGCAGACCGTGGTGATCGGCGGCGGCGCGCTGAAGGCGGTGGGCGGGGCCCATGCCGATGCGCTGATCCCGCAGATCATCGGCGGCGATGCGGTGTTCGCCTTTGCCTATGCCGAGCCGCAGGGCCGCTATGACCTTGCCAACATTGCGACCAGCGCCAAGGGCGATGCCTCGGGCTACGTCCTCAATGGCCACAAGGCCGTGGTCTATGCCGCGCCCTGGGCTACGCACCTGCTGGTCACCGCCCGCACCGGCGGAGCGCGCGCTGATCGCGGCGGGGTGGAACTGTTCCTGGTCGAAGCGAACGCGAAGGGCATTACCCGCCGCGATTACCCGACTGTCGATGGTTTCCGTGCTTCCGAAATCTACTTCGAGAACGTCTCGGTCCCCGGCGATGCTCTGCTCCCCGGCGGGATTGACCTGATCGAAGCGCTGGTCGACGAAGCGACCATGGCACTGTGCGCCGAGGCGACCGGGGTGGCCCGCAAGCTGTTGGAAGGCACGGTCGAATATACCAAGCAGCGCAAGCAGTTCGGCCAGCCGATCGGCAAGTTCCAGGCGCTCCAGCACCGCATGGCTGACATGCTGGTGGAGGCTGAGCAGATCCAGTCGATGACCCTGATGGGCACCCTGCGGCTCGACCTGCCGACTGACCAGCGCAAGGCGGCGGTCAGCCTGGCCAAGGCCAAGGTCGCCCGCAGCATCAAGTTCGTCGGCCAGAGCGCGGTGCAGACCCATGGCGGGATCGGCATCACGATGGAGCTGGGCATCGGCCACTACTTCAAGCGCGCGACCATGATCGAGAGCCAGTTCGGCAGCGCCGATCACCACCTCGCCCGCTATGAGGCCCTGACCCTGCCTGCTTAAGCGGGGTCCGGCTCCTCCTCCTCCTCGCCACCCGGCAGGCGCGGCTGACCCTGGCCGCGCCAGGCCGGGTCGGCGGCGAGCTTGTCGAGCACCGCGCGGGCAGCCGCCGCCATCCGCCCGCCATGCGGCGCATAGGCCACCGGCATCAGGTTGAGCCGGGCGGCTTCCGCGCGGCCATCGCGCAATTGCTGCAGAGCCAGGTTCATCCGCAGCGCCAGGTCATAAGGCGCCAGCTCCGCCGCACGCTCCAGCCCTTGCACCGCCAGCGGACTGGGCACTTTGCGCTGTGCCTCGAATGATCGGTAGTAATAGATCAGCGGCAGCGGGTGATCGTTTTCGAGATGGTTGAGATCGACGAAGCTATCCCGCGCCGTCTTGTAATCCGCCGCCGCGCCGCTCTTTCCGGCCAGACGGAACCGGGTCAGGCCCTTTTGCACCAGCGCTTTTACCTGCCGGGGATCAAGCCTTAGCGCGGCATCTGCCGCAGCCAGGGCCGCATTGTCATTGCCCGCGTCATATTCTGCCTCAGCCAGCATCGCCTGGACCATCGCCTCGTCCGGATAGCGCGCGGCCAGCTGGCGCACCCCGGCCGCCACTTCCGCCACCTCGTCCCGGCCCAGCCCGTTGTGCTGACGCACCCGCAGCCCCATCCCCGCCGCCTCACCCGGCCCCAGCAGCCGCGCGGTAACCGCGCCGACCGGCAAGGCGCGGCCCTTGATCACGATCGTCGTAAAACGGTGCCGCACCGCGTATTTCTCCAGCTCCTTGTCCAGCACAGCCGGATCACCGAACACGGCGCGGGCCGCATCGACTGACTTCTGGCCCGTGGTCAACGCATCGAAATAGGCGGTCAGCTGGCCTTTGCGGGGGCCGCCCATCACCAGATAGTGGTAGAACAACCAGCTGCGTGCATAGAACGAGGTCTTCCCCAGCGTCGGCGTGGCCGGATCGAACAGGGCAGCGGCGGGCACCGGTGGCATGTTCTGCAACTGATGCAGCCGCAGCGGATTGGGCCGCCCGATGGTCATTCCGCCATCTTTCTCGAACCCGGCCGAAGCAAAGAATTCCGCGGCGCCTTCATTTGCCCAGTTCGGCATCGGAAAAGTGCTGCCGCTGATCAGGAAATGGTGGGCATATTCGTGCAGGAACGTCGCCAGTTCGCGGTCGGTATCGGCATTGCGGGCGCTCGACAGGTCGGGCACCACCGCCATGGTTGCCCCGGCGCGGGGGCGATAGAAGCCGCCGACGAATTTGGCCCTGGCCTTGTCCGAAATCAGGTTCTGCACCGCCTTGAAACTGCCCACGGCATAGACCGTGACCCGGTTCGACGGGCTGGGCACCGCGTTCTTCGCCCCCGTCACCAGCGCCAGCGCGGCGTGATAGCGTTCCAGATTGGTGGCAAAGCGGACCAGTTCGGCCTCGCCCGCATCGGCATAGACCACGAAGTGATCGCTCGACGCCTCGCGCCAGTCGGCCCGGACCGGAGCCGCCCCCAGCGCGGCGAGCGAGACTGCGAATGCGAGCTTTTTCACCGCCATTCCCAATGTTTACTCCGTCATTCCCGCCACACAAGCCCGCTCACGCGTTCCTTGCCATCAGCCCGCCATCGACCGGGATTGTCGCCCCGGTGATATAGCTTGCCGCCGGCAGGCACAGGCTCAAAGTCATGTGCGCCACTTCTTCCGGGCGGCCATAGCGGCGCAGCGCGGTGCGGCGCTGGGCGAAAGTGGCCTTGTCACCTTCTGGCACATTCGCGGTCATCCCGGTCAGGATCGGGCCGGGGCAGATGCAGTTGACCGTGATCCCCTCTTTCCCCAGCTCCACCGCCATGGCGCGGGTCAGCCCGGTGACCCCGGCCTTGGCGGCAGAGTATGGACTGTCGCGATTGGTTGCCCCCAGCGCTTCGGTGCTGGCGATGTTGACGATCCGGGGCGAAGCAGACCGCCGCAGCCACGGCAGCGCCGCCCGCACCAGCCGCTGGTGCGCGGTCAGCAGCACCAGCACTGCCCGGTCCCACACCGCATCATAGCTGTCATCATCCAGCGGGCAGAACGCGCTGATCCCGGCGTTGTTGACCAGCGCGTCGATCCCGCCAAAGTGCCCCGCGACCTGCCCCACCACATCGCGGATCGCCGCGTGATCCCCCACGTCAAGCGCCCAGCCCCGCGCGCTCAGCCCTTGCGCGCGCAGCGCCGCCGCGATTTGCTCCACCGCTTCGCCCGACAGGTCGGTCAGGGCCACATTCGCGCCCTCGGCGGCGAAGACTTCGGCCGTCGCCCGCCCCATCCCGCTCGCCGCGCCGGTCACCAGCACTGTCAAGCCGCGCACCGATCGGCTCAGCCCCTGTTCCATCCTGCCTCTCCTTGCTGTTCTGGCCCGAACTGTGCGGCGCTTTGCCCGGCAGGTCCAGCGGTGGCACGACTGGACACTGTGGACACAGTCCTGAAGCGTGAATTGAATGGCGCCGCGCAGCGCCCGCCAAAGGCGCAGTGCGGCCATTTCCGGCGCTGCTGGCCCCGCCGCAGGCCCTGCGATCCCGGCGAGAAACCGTACGGCTCTTTACTTCATAACCCAGCACCGCCCGGTCCACTGCCGCCCACAGCGCCGCCTGATCCGGTTCGCCCTGCACCGGGTCGGGCCAATCCTCCAGCTCCTCCTCCGGTTCATCCTCCGGTTCATCCGCGCAGTGATCCAGCGCTTCGGCCACCTGCTCCGCGTTCAGCATCGCGCTGTCACGGGCCCAGACTTCGAGCCAGGCGCGCAGTTGCCCGTCGCGCTGTGCCTGTTTTGCCGCTTCGGCCGGATCGTCCACCGGCTCGTCCACTGGCGCGGGCGCGGGCGCGGGCACGGCGACCGGCACTGGCTCTGCCTCGGGCAGCCCCGCCAGCGCGGCCAACGCGGCATCGAACGCGCCCGCCTGCGCCGCAGCGGCCCCATCCGCCTCGCACAGCTGGTCAAGCCGCGCCAGGTGCGCCAGCAGCAGCCGCGTATCAAAGCGCCGCCGGGTTGCGATCTGCTCCCCGTGATAGAACACCGCTTCTTCCACCCCGTCCAGCGCGCGTTCCGCCAGCACCGCTTCCACATGCCGCCGCGCCAGAACCAGCGCCCCGCGCCACGCCAGATCGAACGCGCCATCGCGCCGCCGCGCCAGATAGACCCCCGAGCGCGACACCCCCACCCGCGCCGCCGCCACCCGCACATTGCCGTGGCGCGACAGTTCATCAACAAAGCGGAGTTTGATGGCGGGCGTGAGCACGGGTTCAACCGAGAACGGCTGAAAAGCCCCCTCCTCTTCGCAGGAGGGGGTTGGGGGTGGTGGCGTCAA
>NZ_MWLM01000008.1 GCF_002198665.1 Novosphingobium sp. B 225
GCGGGTGCGGGGCGGAGTGGCGCTGTTCTATGCGGGAGCTGCGGCGTGCTGGGCACTGGCGTTCTGGCTGCTGCGCCCGGACTGGCTGGTGCTGCTTGCCCTGCTGCCGGCGGCTGCGCACCTTGGCTGGCAAGCGCTGACGCTGCAGCCCGACGATGCCGACAATGCGCTCGCCCGGTTCCGTTCCAACCGCATGCTCGGTCTGCTGCTGGCGCTCGCCTGCTGGGTGGTGGGCAATGCCTGAGGTCTGGGCCTGATGTGCAACCTTTACCGCATGACCAAAGGCACGGCAGAAGTGGCCAGGCTGTTCGATGTAACGGCGGACAGCCGCGCCAACTTCGCTGCCGAAGTCTATCCCGGTTACCCCGGCCTGGTGGTGGAAGGCGGCATGGCGCGGGCGATGAACTGGGGATTTCCGCTGGTCCTGACCGGCAGGCAGGGGCAAAAGCTGAAGCCCAAGCCCGTGACCAACGCCCGCGATGACAAGCTCCATAGCGCATTCTGGAGGGACAGCTTCACGGCGCGGCGTTGCCTGATCCCGGTCAGCCAATGGGCTGAACCCGAAGGGCCGGGCGGGCGGATGACCCGCACCTGGTACAACCTGCCGGGGGTAGAGCTGATGGCCATCGCCGGATTGTGGCGGCCCACGGCGGAGTGGGGCCACTGCTACACCATGGTGATGGTGGACAGCTCCCCGCAGATGGCCGAGGTGCATGACCGGATGCCCGTGCTGTTGCGGCCCGAAGACCGGGCGCAGTGGGTGGAGGGCAGCCCCGAACAGGCCTTCGCGCTGTGCCGGACCTGGCCGGGGGACTTGGCGGTAGAGCGGACGGCGGACCGCTGGGCGGGAGGCAGCGCTGCACAAGCGGCGCTGCTCTAACCGAACAGCAAGGTGTGCCGTGCGCAGATCCGGTCCCAGCGCTCCGCGATCCGGGACTCGTCCAGACCAAAGGTGTCCTGCAGCAGGTCCAGCAGCTCGGCAGCACTCTCCAGCACGCGCTGCGTGCTGCCCTCTGCTCCAGTGCGGGTAAAGACCCGCCCGCGCAGCATCAGATGCTCCCCATCGCGGCGCTGCTGGACCACCAGGTTCTGGACGAAGACCGATTCCGGATCACTGCCTTGCCAGGTGCAAAGCGCTGCCAGCCGGGCCTCATCGGCGGGTTCGTCAAGGAAGTCATAGCTCAGCGGATTGGGACCCTGCTGCACGTCAAGCCGCCAGTATTGGTCGGCGGTGCGGGTCAGCTGGCCGCCGATCGGGCCTTGCTTCCAGCTTGCTTCGGTCAGCGGCAGCGGTTCGAGCTGGCTTGCGCCAAAACCCGCATCGCACAGCCAGTCCTGCCCCTCGGCCTGGACCTTGAGGCAGAGGTGCGAACCCATCGTGAACGGCCCCCGCAACTCGCGCATTACCCCGCCGGACAGCCGGGTCACGGTAAAGCCCAACGCGCCCAGCGCCCGGCCAAGCAGGCCGTTCTGCTCGTAACACCACCCCCCGCGCCGCCGCTCCACCAGCTTGGTAAAGGTCGCGGCGGGATCGAGTGTGGGCGGCTGGTCAAGCTGGACATCAAGGTTCTCAAACGGGATCGCCAGCCCATGCGCGCGGTGCAGTGCCGCCAGGGTCACCGCATCCACTTGCAACGGGCCGTCATAGCCGATCCGCGCCAGATAGGCATCCAGTTGTGCGGGGGAGAGGGGTTCAGACATAGCTCACCAGTTCGAACTCGATCCCGTCCCAGTCAAAGAAATAGAACCGCCGCCCGGGATCGTAATCCATATGATTGAATGGCTCCAGCCCCGCCGCGATCACGACTGCTTCGGCCGCGTCGAGATCGTCCACCACCAGCCCAAGATGGTTGAGCGGCGCGCCTTTGACAAAGCGCTCTGTCACGGGCGCGCCGGTGGTGTAGATCGCCAGATAGTCGCGTTCGCTGCCGACGTGGATCGTCCATCCGCCCAGCTGCGACGGCCCACGCCAGCGTTCGTGCCAGCCGCACAATTGCCGCAACAAGGCTGACGATCGCTCTGGATCGCTGACAGTGATATTGGCATGTTCAAGATAGCCCTGCGGCATCGAATGGTTCCCTTTCAGCTCTTTGGCATCCGTCGGCGCTACGGAACTTTACGGGGATGCAACCTCAAGCTAACTTGAGGTCAAGGATTTTCTTGCATGGGTGCGCACAATGAACCGGAATGACCTGCTGCCGATCGGCGAACTGGCGCGGCGCACCGGCCTCGCCGTCTCGGCGATCCGGTTTTACGAGGACAAGGGCCTGATCCAGGCCTTCCGCACCATGGGCAACCAGCGTCGCTTCTTGCGCAGCGACACCCGCCGCCTTAGCTTCATCCTGATCGCGCAGAAACTGGGTCTGGGCCTGGCCGAGATTGAGGCCGAGCTGTCCAAGCTCCCGCACGGACGTACCCCGACCCAGGCCGACTGGCAGAAGATCAGCCGTTCGATGCGCGCGGCAATCGACGAGAAGATCCGCCTGCTGACCCTGACCCGCACCAAGCTGGACGAATGCATCGGCTGCGGCTGCCTCAGCCTGCAGCGCTGCCAGCTCTACAACAAGGGAGACAGGGCTGGGACGGCTGGACCGGGGCCACGGTTTGTGCTGGATTAGGCCAGATGAAACAAGCACTCGCGCACATTGCCCTGGTCGTCCGTGACTACGATGAGGCCATTGCCTTTTATTGCGGAGTGTTAGGGTTTGAGCTGATCGCCGATGAGTACCAGGCTGAGCAAGACAAACGCTGGGTGCTTGTCCGTCCGCCCGGCGCGGGCGATCAGGCAACCACAATCCTTTTGGCGCGTGCGACAAGCGCATTGCAGGCCGAATTCATCGGCAACCAATGCGGCGGCCGGGTATTTCTGTTCCTGCAGACGGATGATTTCACGCGAGATTATGCCGCCTATCTGGCCGCCGGCGTGCAGTTTGTGCGCGAACCCAAAATGGCAAACTATGGTCAGGTTGCCGTCTTTGAGGATATTTATGGCAACCGCTGGGATCTGGTGGAATTTGCGCGCTGATTGCTGACGCCGGTTACTCCGCTGCCAACAGCTCCTCTGCCCCTTCCAGATCCACGCTGACCAGGCGCGAGATGCCGCGTTCGACCATGGTTACGCCGAACAGGCGGTGCATCCGGCTCATCGTTACGGCGTTGTGGGTGACGATCAGGTAACGGGTCTGGGTTTCGCCAACCATCGCGTCAAGCAGGTCGCAGAAGCGTTCGATGTTGGCATCGTCCAATGGCGCGTCGACTTCGTCGAGCACGCAGATCGGGGCGGGATTGGTGAGGAACAGTGCGAAGATCAGCGCGACTGCGGTCAGCGCCTGTTCGCCGCCCGACAGCAGCGTCAGTGATTGCAGCCGCTTGCCCGGCGGCTGGGCATAGATTTCGAGACCCGCTTCCAGTGGATCGTCGCTGTCCACCAGGGCCAGATGCGCCTGCCCGCCTTCGAACAGGCGGGTGAACAGGCGGCGAAAATGCTGATCGACTGCTTCAAACGCGGCGCGCAGGCGTTCGCGGCCTTCGCGGTTGAGATTGCCGATCGAGCCGCGCAGGCGGTGGACCGCTTCGGTCAGTTCGGCCTGTTCGGCCAGCGACGCGCCGTGCTTTTCCTCGGCAGTCGCGAGTTCCTCGGCGGCGACGAGGTTGACGGGGCCAATCCGTTCGCGGTCCGCCACCAGCTTGTCATGCTCGGCGCTTTCCTGCGGCGCGGGGCCGACCTCGGCTGCGGCGAATTCGAAGCGTTCGGGCAGCAGCGGCGGCGGGCATTGAAAGCGTTCGCCAGAAATCCCGGCCATTTCGGCGCGGCGGCTTTCCTCGTTCTCGGCGCGGGCGCTGGCTCCGGCGCGCAGTTCACGGGCAGAGGCAAGCGCTTCGTTGGCATGGTTGAACTGCGCATCTGCAGTCCGTGCCGCTTCACCTGCCGTGCTGACCCGGGCTTCTGCAGCGGCGAGCTCGCTGGCAACGCGGCTGCGCACTTCTTCGCCTGCCTCGATCTCGCGGATCAGGCTGGCAGGCTTGGCGGCTACAACGGCGCGTTCTTCGGCGATTTCCTCGAAGCGGCGGGTCATCTGGGCCAGGCGGCTGGCGGCATCGCCTGCGCGGGCCTGCCATGATTTGATGTCACCGCGCTGGCTGCCCAGCCGTTCGCGCGCCACAGCCAGCCCCTGATCGTGCGCGGCGAGCGCGGCGGTGGCGCTTTGCAAGCCCTGCCGCGCGGTATCATGCCGGGCCTGCGCGGCGGCGAGCTGGGCGCGGCCGCTGGCCATATCGGGCAGGGCGGCACGCTTCGCTTCGGCGGTTTGGCGCTCGCCCTCGGCCAGTTTGCGCTGTTCAGCCAGATCGCTGGCGGCAGCCGCCAGTTCGGTGCGACGCTGTTCGAGCCGGGCCTTGGCCGCTTCAGCCTGATCGACGGCGCGCAGGGCCTGGCGCTCTGCCTCGCTGGCCTGGGTGACAGTGCGTTCGGCCTGGATCACGCCGGTCTGCAATTCTGACAATTCGGCCACGACCGCCGCCTGCGCCGCCTCTGCCGCCGCAGCTGCCGCGCGCAAGGGCGGGAGTTCGCCTTCGAGCGCGGCAAAGCGGTTTTCCGCCTCCAGCCGGGCGGCTTCAGCCGCGCCTCCGCCGCGCGAGACAAAACCGTCCCAGCGGCGGATCCGGCCTGCCTTTGTCACCAGCCATTCGCCGGGGCCAAGCGCCCGGCCATCGTCACCATCAGCCACGTGAACCAGCGCCAGCCGCGCGGCCAGTTCCGCCGGGCACTGGGTAACATGCGCCGCAAGGGTTTCAGCAACGGCCTTGGGCGCATTGGCTCCGGTCCAGAACCGTCCGTCCTCGTCGGCCGGGGCAGGCCCCAGCGGAGCCTTGGCGTCGCGGCCAAGCACAGCGGCGAGAGCGCGTTCATAGCCTGGCGCGGCGCGCACTGCATCGAGCGCCACAGGCAGGCCATGCCTGGCGCTTGCCTGTTTCGCGCGGGCTTCACGGTCGCGCAGCAAGGCGCCGTGTTCGCGTTCCACCCCGGCGAGCTCGGCCCGGGCCGAGGCGAGCGCGGACCCGGCGCTGTCGCGCGCGGCCTGCAGTTCGCTCTTGCGCGCCTGCTGTGCTTCCAGCGCAGCGCGGGCATCGACCAGGGTCTGGGCGGCCGCATCGCGGGCATGCTCGGCGGCGGTCAGGGCCGCATCCGGATCGCCCTCACGAGTCAGGCTTTCGCGCAGATCTTCCTGTCGGCGCAGTTCGTTATCGAGCCGGGCCAGGCGTTGCTGCGCGGCGGAGAGTTCAGCATCGGCGACGCGCCATTCGGCTTCGACCCCGGCCTGGTCGGCAGTGGCCTTGGCATGGGCCAGTTCAGCGGCGCGCAGGTTGCGGTCAGCATCATCGAGCGCTGCGGCAACCACGGGGCGGCGGCGTTCGTCAGCGGTCAGCGCTTCCTCACCCGCGGCCAGATCGCGTTCCAGCTTGCCCAGCGCTTCGGCAGCGTCACGGGTCAGGCGGTCGGCATCGCCGCGGTCTTCTTCAAGCCGTTGCTGTTGACGATCCAGGTCCGCCAGCCGCTGTTCGGCGGCTTCAAGCTGGCTGGTCAGCTGGGCCATGCGGTGGCCATGTGCCGTGGCATCATCGCGCCGGTCGGCCAGTTCATCGCGGGCCTGGGCCAGCGTTTGGGCGGACTGGTGCTGGGCGTCCTGCGCGGCTTTCATCGCCGCCTGGGTTTCGGCCACGCGGGCCTCTGCAGAGCGCGCTTCGGCCCGTGCCGCTTCCGCTGCCGCCGCCGCATCACGCCAGCGGGCGAAGACCAACCGGGCTTCGGCCACCTTGATCCGGTCGGACAGCGACTTGTAGCGTTCCGCCGCGCGCGCCTGCCGCCGGAGCGAGCCGATCTGCTGATCGAGCTGGCTCATCAGGTCTTCCAGCCGGGCGAGGTTGGTCTCGGTCGCGCGCAGTTTCTGTTCGGCGTCCTTGCGCCGCACGTGCAGGCCCGCGATCCCCGCCGCTTCCTCCAGCATCATCCGGCGCTCAGCCGGTTTGGCGGCGATTACCGCGGCGATCTTGCCCTGGCTGACCAGCGCCGGGCTATGCGCGCCGGTGGCGGCATCGGCAAAGACCAGCGCGACGTCCTTGGCCCGCACATCGCGGCCATTGACGCGGTAGGCGCTGCCCGCGCCGCGTTCGATCCGGCGGACAACTTCCAGCTCGGTGCGATCATCGCCGGTTTCGGCGTGAAGCACGACTTCTGCAAAATCGCGCGGTGGGCGCTGGGCGGTGCCGGCGAAGATCACGTCTTCCATGCCGCCGCCGCGCATCGACTTGGGACTGCTTTCGCCCATCACCCAGCGGATCGCTTCAAGTAGGTTCGACTTGCCGCAGCCGTTGGGGCCGACCACCCCGGTCAGCCCCGGTTCGATGCGCAGTTCGGCAGGCTCGACGAAGCTTTTGAAGCCCGACAGCTTGAGCCGCTTGATGCGCATCGAAAGGGTCCGTTCGCCCTGTCAGCCCCGGATCAGCGCGAGCCGAGCCGTTCGAGTTCGGCCTTCATCAGCTCCCAGGTGTTCAAGTCCACTTTCTTGCCGTTGACATAGAACGTGGGCGTGCCTTCCACCTGATAGTCCTTGAGGATCGTGTCGGTGGCCTTGACCAGTTTTTCCGCCTTGGCGGTGTCGGCCAGGCAGGCCTTGCCCTGATCGGCGGACACTCCGCGCGCGGCGAAGAACTGGTCCATCCCGGCCAGCTGCGCCAGCGCGCCGAACTTCTGATCGGCCGGCAGCGCGCCCACGGCCTGCATCTTGGCATCCCCGGCGTTCTTGAGGTTGTCGAACATGGTGGTCTGCCAGGCCCAGAACTGTTCGGCCAGCGGCACTACGGCTTCGGGGGCGCTGCAAGTGGTGAGCAGGGCAGCCGGAATATCCAGCGCATTGTTCATTACCAGCCGCAATTCATAGCTGACCCGGCCCGAATTGACGAACTTGTCGCGCATTTCGGCGCTGCTCTTTTCCGAATATTCGGCGCAGTGCGAACACGAAAGCGCACCGAATTCCAGCACCTTGATCGGGGCCTGCGGGTTGCCGATCTGGTAGCCGCCTTCAGGGGTGGTCGCGGTTACTTCGGCCCAGGACTTGCCAGCCGGAGCGGCGATATTGGCGATCGGGGCGCCAGACAGCGATCCGGTGCCGGCATCTTCACCCTTGGAACAGGCAGCAAGGCCCAGCGCAAGCGGGGCAAGGGCGGCAGTAAAGACCAGGCGGCGCAGAGTTGAGGGAAGCATCGAATCAGAATTCCTCGTCGAAATGAGCGGCGCAGGCTAGCCCAGCGGCTCGGGGGTTGTAAGGGCGCGCATTGGCTGCGCTAACAGGCTTCTCCACAGGTGAATCAGGTGAATCCGCCCAGCAGGGCCTGCAACCGTGGTCGCAGGCCCGGCCAGGTGTTTTCGGGGGTCTGCGCACCGTTTAGCAGGAAAGTGGGCGTGCCCGTCACGTTCAGCCGTTCCATAGCCTCGTCGGTGTGATGTTGCAGGCGATCGGCCTCCGCCTCGTCGGCCAGGCACTGATCCAGCTGCTGGCGCGACAGGCCGCTGGGCTTCATGAAATCATAGAGCGCCAGATCCTCGGCCATGGCATGCAGGCGGTTGAGCCGGTCCGGATCGGACCAGCGCAGCGCCTGGGCGCGGGTGGGATTGCGCAGCCACTTGTCCTGCTGGCCCAGCAAGGCTGAATTGTGCGCAAAGAACCGCGCGGGCGGGCCGCAACTGGCGAGCAGCGAGGCGGCCAGGTCCAGCTCGTTGCGCAGGAACGGCCGCACTTCGAAACTGGCCGTGCCGGGGCGGATGAAATCGCGCACCAGTTCTTCCCCGCCCTGCATTTCAAAGATGCCGCAATGCGGGCAAGAATAGCTGACGAACTCCACCAAGCGGATTGGTGCGTTGGGATTGCCCAGGATGTGGTGGCCTTCCGGGGTAACGGTGACCTTGCGGTCCCATTGCACCTGAGCCGCGACAGCCGGCGGTCGGGCAGGCGCCTTGGGACGGGGCTTGGCCGCTCCGCTCAGCGCAAGTGCCGAGGCCAGCAGCAGAACGCTTGCAGCAAAGCGCCGCTGCACGCGCTTACATCCGCGCGGCAAGCTGCGCTTCAAGCAGCTGCCAGTCGTTGGTGCCCATCAGGATCTGGTCCCCGATGGCAAAAGTTGGCGTGTGATCGACCCCGGCGTTGACCGCGGCATCGGTGCCTTTGGCCATGCGATCGGCCAGACCCTCATCGGCCAGGCACTTGTCGATCATGGTGCGGCTATAACCGCGCGTGGCCATCATTTCGTAGAAGTGAAAATCCGCCGCGATCGCGCGGGCGCGTTGCAGCCTGGAGCCGGTGGACCAGCGCTGGCGCTGCGCCGGGCTGGCAGTGACCATCGGGACGATCCATTTCGACTGGCTGCGCAGGAACATCGAATGGTTGATCGGAAACTTGTCCTTCGGCCCGCAATAGGCCAGCAGCGCCACCGTTGCGTCGACCGGATCGCGCAGCAGCGGCCGGACTTCGAGGCTGAGCTTGCCGCTGCGGATATAGTTCAGCCGCAGCGGGGCTTCGGATTCGATCTGGAATTCGCTGCAATGCGGGCAGGTATAGCTGACATATTCGATCAGCTTGACCTTGGCCGCCGGGTTGCCGAACAGGTGCCCGGGCCAGGGTGTGCGGGCCACCACCGTATTCCAGTTCTGCGCCGGAGCAGCGGCAGCCAGCGAAAGGATCGCGGCGCCCACCACGGCCAGCAGTTTCAACGGGGACTTCACTGTGCGTCGCCTCCTTCATTGACGCCAAGATTGCGGGCCAGCGATTCGAGCACCGCACGCAGCTCCGGATCGCCGATATCGCGCAGACTCTCGCCCAATTCCAGCGGGATCGGGCGCAGGCTGGGCGGGG
>NZ_MWLM01000009.1 GCF_002198665.1 Novosphingobium sp. B 225
TCCGTCAGCGCTGCGCGCTGCCACCTCCCCCAGAGGGGGAGGATCTATCTCAATCAAGCCGTCGCAAAGGCCTCCACCGGCAGCGCCATCATGCTGTCCGCCCCGGTTTCGATCTTGCGGCGCTGTGGCCACTGCAAGGGACAATTCACGCTCAAGGTTGGCACGGTGTTCGAGCACATGCGCTTGCCGCTTCATAAGGCGCTGCAAGCCGTGTATCTGATGACTGCAAACAAGAAGGGCGTATCGGCGCATCAGTTGCACCGCATTCTGGAAATCACTTACAAGTCAGCATGGTTCCTCGCCCACCGCGTTCGTGAAGCGATGCGCGACGGCGATCTTGCCCCGTTCGGCGGCAACGGTGGGATTGTGGAGGTTGATGAAACGTTCATCGGCAACGACCGCGACATTAAGCCGAAGGGCAACAAGAAGGGCCGTGGCTATGCCCACAAGGGAATAGCCCCTAGATTTCTGGAGGTTTCTGAGGCATGATGACGAAAGCAACACAAATTGCCGATCAGAGTCAATCTGATAAGTTTAAACAAGCCGCCCGCGAACTCGAAGCGGACGAGGACGAGGCGCGCTGGGATGACCGGCTGCGCAAGGTGGCGAAGGCCAAGCCTAAGCCGGAGAAGCAAAATGTTGGCTGAGCCGCTTTTCTTGGGATGCCTGTTCATTGCCCTTGCCATCCTTTGGGTGGGCCGTCGCATCGCTGCGCGCGTTGATGCCATGAGCATCAATTTGGGCAACGGCAGTAATGGCATCCATGAGATGGTCTATACGAAACTCACTGCAATCGAGGACGATCTGAGGGAAATTCGCTCTGGCATTGAGGGCTTGGACTACCGCGCATCAGAGATTGAGGATCACGTAAGGCCGGTGCGGCAGGCCAGACCGCAGATTGAAGGCCCAAGCGAATAACCCGCTGGGAAGTCGTGACCTGCGCTACATCCTATTTGCAAGATATATAATCACCTTTTTTTGGGGGAGGTGGCAGGATTTCAGGCAATCAAGCCGTCGCAAAGGCCTCCACCGGCAGTGCCATAACGCTCTCGGCGCCGGTTTCGATCTTGCGGCGCAGTGCGCCCGCATCGGGGGTGAAGCGTTCGCCGTAATAGCGCGCGGTGGTCAGCTTGGTTTCGTAGAACGCCTTGTCAGACGTCCCCGCTGCCAGCGCGGCCACGGCGGTTTCGCCCATCTTCAGCCACATGTGGCCCAGCGCGACGATCCCCATGATGTGCATGTAATGGTGCGCGCCCGCACCGACGTTGTTGGGGCTGGCCATGCCGTTCTGCATGAACCACATGGTAGCGGCCTTGAGCTCTCCATTGGCGCGTTCCACCCCGGCGGCCAGCGTGGCCAGCTCCGGCTTGTCCTTGCCGGCGGCGCAGGCCGCATCGACTTCGGCAAAGAAGGCCTGAACCGCGCGCCCGCCATTCAGCGCCAGCTTGCGGCCAACCAGGTCCATCGCCTGCACGCCGTTTGCGCCTTCATAGATCTGGGCGATGCGCGCGTCGCGGACGAACTGGCTCATCCCCCATTCCTCGATATAGCCGTGGCCGCCGAAAATCTGCTGCATGTTGACGCAGGTGTCGAAGCCCTTGTCGGTGCCATAGCCTTTCAGCACCGGGGTCAGCAGGCTGATCATGTCATCGGCCAGGCCGCGTTCTTCCTCGCTCGCGGCCTTGTGGCTCAGGTCCACCAGCAGCCCGCCCCACAGATAGAACGCGCGCATCCCTTCGGTGAAGGCCTTGGCATCCATCAGCATCCGCCGCACGTCCGGGTGGACGAACAGCATGTCGGCCTTTTCCTGCGGCTCAGCCGGTCCGGTTAGCGCCCGGCCCTGTCGGCGATCCTGCGCATACCTGACTGCGTTCTGATAAGCGACTTCGGCCTGCGCCAGCCCCTGAATGCCCACGCCCAGCCGGGCCGCGTTCATCATGATGAACATCGCGGCCAGACCCTTGTTTTCCTCGCCGACGATCCAGCCCTTGGCCCCGTCGTAATTCATCACGCAAGTGGCGTTGCCGTGGATCCCCATTTTGTGTTCCAGCGCGCCGCAGGACACCGCGTTGCGATCCCCCAGCGAACCATCGTCATTCACCAGCACTTTGGGCACGATGAACAGCGAGATGCCTTTGCTGCTTTCGGGTGCGTCCGGGGTCTTGGCCAGGACCAGGTGGACGATGTTGTCGGTCAGGTCATGCTCACCTGCCGAAATGAAGATCTTGGTACCGGTGATGGAGTAGCTGCCATCCGCCTGCGGCACCGCGCGGGTGCGGATCAGGCCCAGATCGGTGCCGCAGTGCGGCTCGGTCAGGTTCATGGTGCCCAGCCATTCGTTGGCGACCATCTTGGGCAGATATTTGGCCTGCAATTCGGGCGAGGCTTTGGCCAGAATCGCGCTGACCGCACCGCTCGTCAGGCCGGGATACATCCCGAAGGCATGATTGGCGGTGGCGACGAATTCCTCGACCACAAAGCCCAGCACGTGCGGCATGCCCTGTCCGCCGAACTCCTCGGGCGAGGACAGCGTGCCCCAGCCGCTCTCGCGGTAGAGCGCGAAGGCTTCCTTGAATCCGTCAGGCGTGGTTACCGAACCATCGGCGTTACGGGTGCAGCCCTGCTTGTCACCCACCGGGTTGAGTGGTGCGAGCACTTCGGCGGCGAACTTGCCGCATTCCTCGACAATGGTATCGACCATGTCTGCACCGGCGTTTTCAAAGGTGGGAAGTGCGGCGTACTGTTCCAGCTTGAGCACTTCATTGAGTACGAACCGGGTGTCGCGCGCGGGCGCCTTGTAGACGGGCATACGGGTATCCTTCGCGTGAGATCAGGCGCGGGTGGCGGCCGGATCGAGGTTTTCGATAAGACTGATGAAATCGGTCAATTCACTGATTGCGGCATCGATGTCGTTGCGCTGCTGCTGCAGGCGCTCCACCTTGTCGCGGCAGCGCTGGATCGTGACCCGGCGCTGCTGGGCCCGGCCATCGCCCAGATCGTAGAGATCGATCATCTCCTTGATCTCGGTCAGGCTGAAGCCGACATTCTTGGCCCGCATGATCCAGGCCAGGCGGGATCGGTCCCGCTTGGAATAGACCCGGCTCAGTCCGATCCGAGCCGGAGCGATCAGCCCCTCATCCTCATAGAACCGCAGTGCGCGGGCAGTGCAATCAAACTCCGCCGTCAGGTCAGAGATCGTGAACTGTTCACGCTGCAGGGCGTCGGGACGATCAAGATGAGCGCCGTCGTGCGAGGCGGGTGATGCGCCAAAGTTGTCCATGGCGGCAATTCTAGCTTACCTTTACGTAAGCGTCAATTGGTGATCCGGGCCAGTCCCTCACCATCCAGCTTGCGATAAAAGCAGCTGCGAGCGCCAGTGTGGCAGGCCGGGTTCTGCGTTTCGGCCAGCACCACCAGCGCGTCCTGATCGCAATCGACCCGGATTTCCCGGACCGTCAGGATATGGCCAGAAGTTTCCCCCTTGAGCCACAACTTGCCCCGGCTGCGCGACCAGAAGTGGGCCAGTCCCGTCTCGCGAGTCTTGTCCAGAGCCTCGGCATTCATATGCGCGACCATCAGCACTTCGCGGCTGCTGGCATCGCAGACTACCGCGGTGAGCAATCCGTTCGCATCGAACTTGGGCAAAAAGGCCGTGCCTTGCTCTCTGTCTTCCATTTCACACCCTGCCATGGCGGCCCCTTGTTGCAGGATAACCACATGTGTCGACCAAAATCTGCCCTCGCACCGCTTCGCACTTTCATTTTTGGGCCGATTCGCGGATTGAGGCGCTGCGGTTTGAAGAGCCGCCCGCCAGTCCGCAAGGCCCTGGTTCAGGGAAAAATTACTGCCCGCAACGACGGGTATCTTCATGAGGGATTGAACGAGGCGGTCAAAGGGGGATCGCCGAACTGCCCAACGGCAGCGTTCGCAAGAGTTTCGTCACGAGAACGTCCGGAACCTCGGTTCCGGGCGTTTTCGTTTGCGGGTCAGAGCGCTTCATCAAGCACCCGCGCAAAACAGGCCACCACCACTTCAGCCGCCCCCGCCCGTTTTAGCGCGGAGACGCAGGCATCTGAAGTGGCGCCGCTAGTCAATACATCGTCCACCAGCACAACCCTGGCGCCCTTGATCGCCCCGACCCGCGCCGGGTTGGTCGCAATCGCCCCGGACAGCGCGCGTGCCCGCGCCGCTTTGCCCAGGCCGCCAAGCGAGGGGGTGCGCTTGGCGCGGAGCAATCCGTCCACGACCAGTTCCCCACCCCGCAACCGCGCCAGCTCTCCCGCCAGCAGCGCGGCCTGATTGTATCCGCGTTGCCAGATCCGCCAGCGGTGCAGCGGGACCGGTATGAACAGCCAGCCCCCCTCAACCCGGTCCGGCAACCGCGCCGCGATCAGGCGCGACAGCATCGGCGCAAGGGCGATGCGGTGGCCGTGCTTGAACGCCAGAACCAGCTTGCGGGATTCGGCGGTATACAGCGTCCCCGCCGCAATCCCGTCATGCCGGGGCGGATCGGCCAGGCACGGCGCGCAGACCAATCCTTGCGCTGCGCCCTCTGCGAAAGGGCGCTGGCAGCTGGTGCAACTGGGCTCACCCGGGATCCGCAGGTCCCCCCAGCAGGCCGCACAGAGCCCGTCCTGCGCTGCCAGTGCCGCGCCGCACAAGGGGCAGCGCGGCGGGAAGACCAGGTCAACGACCGGTGCCAGGGCGGCGGGTACTTGCATGAACCTCCTTACTATCGCTTGCGCCCCGCCGCAGCGCAAGGCAGGGCGTGGTCGCCATGAGCCCGCCCCTGATCTTTGCTCCCCAGCGCCGCCTTGCCGCCCGCCGCCGGGCGCTGGTCCTGCAGCAGCGGCCCGATGCCGGGCGCTATCTGCTGGAGGACATGACCGAGGACCTGCTCGAACGTCTCGCCTTCCTGCGCCACCAGCCCGCCACGGCGATGGTGGTGGGTGACTGGACCGGCGCGCTGGCCGCCGCCCTTGCCGCCCAGGGCATCGCGGTCACTTCGGCCGAGCCTGCCCATGGCTTTGCCGAGGAGCAGCCGTGGAGCGAAGGGCCGTTTGACCTGATCGCCAGCCTTGCCACGCTCGATACGGTCAACGACCTGCCCGGCGCGCTGATCCACATCCGCAAGGCGCTGAACGCCGGCGGGCTGGCGATTGCCAGCTTTGTCGGAGCCGGCAGCCTGCCCGCCCTGCGTGAGGCGATGCTGGCCGCCGATGGTGACCGCCCTGCCCCGCGCCTGCACCCCGCAGTCGATGTCCGTGCGGGCGCGCAATTGCTCCAGCGCGCCGGCTGGGCCGATCCGGTGGTGGACATCCGCCACCTGGAAGTGCGCTTCTCCAGCCTGGCCCGCCTGGTCGAAGACCTGCGCGCTCAGGCCCTAACCAACGTCCTCGCCCAAGCGGGGCCGCCGTTGTCCCGCGCCGCCCTGGCCCGGGCAGCGGCGACTTTTGGCGAGCGCCGAGTCGAGCGCTTCGAAATCCTCACCCTCAGCGGCTGGGCGCGTTAGCCCAGCGCCGCCTGCGCCGCCGCCAGCCGCGCGATCGGCACGCGGAAGGGCGAGGCCGAAACATAGTCCAGCCCGACCTTTTCGCAGAACGCGATTGAGGCCGGATCGCCGCCATGTTCGCCGCAGATCCCCAGCTTGATGTCCGGCCGGGTCGCCCGCCCGCGCTCGGCGGCGAGGCTGACCAGCTGTCCGACCCCGTCGATGTCGATCGAGACGAACGGATCGCGCGGGAAGATGCCCTGTTCGACATAGGCATTGAGGAACTTGGCAGAATCGTCGCGGCTCAGGCCCAGCGTGGTCTGGGTCAGGTCATTGGTGCCGAACGAGAAAAATTCGCCCACTTCGGCAATTTCCCCGGCCAACAAGGCAGCCCGTGGCAGTTCGATCATCGTGCCGACGTGGTAATCCAGTGTCCGGCCCTTTTCGCCAAACACCGCCGCCGCAGTGCGATCAACCAGCGCTTTCAGGATTTCCAGTTCGCGCCGGGTAGCCACGAGCGGGATCATCACTTCTGGCACCGGAGCTGCGCCCGATGCTGCCGCCACATCGCACGCCGCTTCGAACAAGGCGCGGGCCTGCATCTCGTAGATTTCGGGGAACGTGATCCCCAGACGGCAACCGCGATGGCCCAGCATCGGGTTGAATTCGTGCAGTTCCTCCGCCCGGCGCTTCAGCGTGGCCGTGCCGATCCCGATCACATCGGACAGTTCCTCAAACTCGGCATCCGAATGCGGCAGGAATTCGTGCAGCGGCGGATCGAGCAGCCGCACGGTCACCGGCAAGCCCGCCATCACTTCGAAGATCGCGTGGAAATCGGCGCGCTGTTCGGGCAGAAGCTTGGCCAGTGCCGCGCGGCGACCGCCCTCGTCCTCGGCCAGGATCATCTGGCGCACGGCGGCGATGCGCTTGTCATCGAAGAACATGTGTTCGGTGCGGCACAGCCCCACCCCTTCCGCGCCAAACTGCCGCGCGGTGCGGCAATCGGCGGGGGTTTCGGCATTGGCGCGCACTTTCATCCGGCGGTGCTGATCGGCCCAGACCATCAGCGTGCCGAAATCGCCGACCAGTTCCGGCTCAATCGTGCGGACGTGGCCCAACATGACATCGCCATTGGCCCCGTCGAGCGTGATTACGTCACCTTCTTTCAGCTCGCACTGGCCGATTTTCAGTGTGCGGCTGGCCAGATCGATCGAAACCGCCGAAGCGCCCGAAACGCACGGACGCCCCATCCCGCGCGCCACCACGGCGGCGTGGCTGGTCATGCCGCCGCGCGCGGTCAGGATGCCCTTGGCAGCGTGCATGCCGTGGATGTCTTCAGGGCTGGTTTCCACCCGCACCAGAATCACTGCCTCGCCGCGTTCGGCATGGGCCTGCGCGGTATCGGCATCGAGCACGATCGCGCCCGAAGCCGCCCCGGGAGAGGCCGGCAGGCCCCTGGCGAGCACTTCACGCGGAGCATCAGGATCAAGCGTGGGGTGCAGCAACTGGTCCAGCGCCATCGGATCGATCCGGCGGATCGCCGTCTTTTCATCGATCAGCCCTTCGCCGACCATGTCGACCGCCATCTTCAGCGCGGCCTTGGCGGTGCGCTTGCCGCTGCGGGTCTGGAGCATCCACAGCTTGCCGCGCTCAACCGTGAATTCGATGTCCTGCATGTCGCGGTAGTGCTTCTCAAGCAGTTCGAACACCGCCGCGAGTTCGCCGTAAGCCTCCGGCATCGCCTCTTCCATGCTCAGCGGCTTGGCCCCGGCGCGGGTCCGTGCGGCCTTGGTCAGGTATTGCGGAGTGCGAATGCCCGCCACCACGTCTTCGCCCTGGGCGTTGACCAGCCATTCGCCGTAATAGGCCTTCTCGCCCGTCGCCGGATCGCGGGTGAAGGCAACCCCGGTGGCGCTGGTATCGCCCATGTTGCCGAACACCATCGCCTGCACGTTGACCGCGGTGCCCCAGTCCCCCGGAATATCGTTCAACCGGCGATAGACCTTGGCTCGGTCCGAATCCCAGCTGTCAAACACCGCCCGGATCGCGCCCCACAGCTGTTCGTGGACGTCCTGCGGGAACGGGCGGCCCAGTTCGGCTGCAACGATGGCCTTGTATTCGGCCACCAGCGCCTGCCAGTCCGCCGCCTGCATTTCGACATCGGCGTAATAGCCCTGGTCTTCCTTGGCGATTTCCAGCGCGTCTTCGAAAGCGTGATGGTTCAGCCCCAGCACTACGTCTGAATACATCTGGATAAAGCGGCGATAGCTATCCCAGGCGAAGCGTTCATCGCCCGAACTGGCGGCCAGCCCCTCAACCGTGGCGTCGTTGAGCCCGAGGTTGAGCACCGTATCCATCATCCCCGGCATCGACACCCGCGCGCCGGAACGGACCGAGACGAGCAGCGGATCGGCAGCGTCGCCAAACTTCTTGCCCACCGCGCTTTCGATATGGCCCAGCGCTTTGGCGACTTCGGCCTGAACCTCTGCCGAGAAGTCACCCCCTTCGGCCAGATAGCGGACACATTCCTCGGTCGTGATCGTAAACCCGGGAGGCACCGGCAGGCCGATCCCGGCCATTTCCGCAAGGTTCGCGCCCTTGCCGCCGACAATCGTCTTGTCGCGCGAACGCGGGTCAGAGCTGCCTACACCACCACCGAAAGTGAATACGTATGAAGTCACGGGAAACCGCCATTTCCAGGAACCGACGAATCGTGTGCCGGTGTAGTTCGGCCCCTAGAGGGCAAGGCGGGCGCTGTCAGCTTTTTTGTGCGGTGCAACACGGTTGACGGGCCGGTTGTGGCGCGGTGACAACAGGGGTGACAGGGTGACAACAAGGTTACACCCTGTCCGGGGTGATTGCTGTTGTTTTGCAGAGGTTTGCGCCAAACAAGGTGACACTTGTGCAATTTTCGGCGTTTTTCGCCCCAAAATCCTCCCCCTCTGGGGGAGGATTTTGNCCCCCTCTGGGGGAGGTGGCAGCGCGCAGCGCTGACGGAGGGGGAGTGCTCGGAGCGTAAGGTTTCACGGCCAAATCCCTGCGCCTACCCCTCCTTCGACCGTCACCCTGAACTTGGTTCAGGGTCCATCGCGCCGCACAGCCATCGCCCGGTCGAGAGCGCCCAAACCTCGCGGTTTGCTTAAGCAACGGCGCTTCGATCAAACGGCCCGATGGACCCTGAAACGAGTTCAGGGTGACGAAGTTGGCGTATGGGGAGTGCCCCGCCCTACCCTTCGATCCGCGAAAAGTCCGCGACGCCATGAACCGCAGCGCGGAACCGGGCGAGCAGACCAAGGCGGTACAGGCGTTTGGCAGGGTCAGCATCGTTGACCGTCACGTCCTCAAAAAACTGGTCGATCGGCCCGCGCAGGCTGGCCAGCGCCGCCATGGCCCCGGCAAAGTCTTCCTGCTCCACCGCTGCCGCAGCCCGCGGCCCGGCCTGGCCCAGCGCGTCGATCAATGCCTTTTCTGCCTTTTCGGGCATGTAGGAAAGTTGAATCGCACCTTCCACATCCCCCTCCGCGTTCGCATCGAGCGAAGTCGAGATGCCGCTCTCCGTGTCTCGACTACGCTCGACACGAACGGAGGTGGGTTCGTAATCCTCCTTCTTGAGGATGTTCGCCGCGCGCTTGTAGCCGGACAGCAGGTTGGTGCCGTCTTCGGTGCCGATGAAGGCTTGAAGCGCGTGGACGCGGGCGAGCAGGCGGACGAGATCGTCCTCTCCGCCGAGTGCGAACACGGCGTCGATCAGGTCGTGACGGACACCGGCTTCGCGTTGCTGGACTTTGAGGCGGTCGATGAGAAACTCAAAAACCTGATTGGCTGTGAGCTTAACAGCAGTGTTTGATGGAATCCCAATACAACTGGGCAGGACTTCAAACAGCGGCGCACGCAGCTTTGCGGCTAGAACCTGACTGATGACTGAAATTCCAGCCCTTCGTAACGCGAACGGATCCTTCGAACCTGACGGTTTCATATCGCTGTGGAAGAATTGGCCCAACGTATCCAGCTTATCCGCCAAACTCACCGCCACCGTCACCGGCGCAGTCGGCACGTTATCGCCCTGCCCAACCGGCTTGTAGTGATCGCGGATTGCGTCGGCCACCGCGTCCGGCAGCCCTTCGGCGCGGGCGTAGTAGCCGCCCATCAGGCCCTGCAACTCGGGGAATTCGCCAACCATTTCGGTGACGAGATCGGCCTTGCACAGTTCGGCCGCCTGCCGCGCCAGCGCGGGATCGCAGCCGGGGACAATGCCTTCGCTGGCGAGCCATTCTGCCAGCTTGGCCACCCGTTCAACCTTGTCGGCGACAGTGCCCAGCTTCTCATGGAAGGTAATCCGCGACAGCTTCCTGGCCTGTTCCGCCAGCGGAACCTTGCGGTCCTGCTCCCAGAAGAACCGCGCATCACTCAGCCGCGCGGCCAGCACCTTGCGGTTGCCGTTGACGATCTCTGCCCCGCCATCGCTCGCGGCAATGTTGGCGGTGCAGACGAAGGCGTTGGCCAGGCTGCCCGCGCTGTCGTTGCACACGAAATACTTCTGGTTGGTCCGTGCGGTGAGCTGGATCACTTCGGGCGGGACATCGAGGAACGCCGCGTCGAACCGGCCGAGCAAGGGCACCGGCCATTCGGTCAGGCCCGCGTTTTCGATCACCAGCCCTTCATCTTCAACCTGCAGCAGCCCTTCGGCTGCGGCAGCTTCTTTGGCCTTGGCGCGGATCAGGTCCTGGCGTTCGGCGTGGTCGACGATGACATGGGCCAGCCGTAGCTTCTGCGCATAGTCATGCGCGCCGCCGATGGTGATTTCACCCGGCGCGTGGAAGCGGTGGCCGCGGGTGGCATAGCCGGAGGTGATGCCGCCGATCTCGCAATCGATCAGGTCTTCGCCCAGAATTGCAACGATCCCCGACAGCGGGCGGACCCAGCGCAGGCTTTCACTGCGGAGTGATGCCGCGCCCCAGCGCTGGCTTTTGGGCCAGGGGAAGGCGCGGATGATCGCCGGGATCGCTTCGGCCAGCACATCGCGCGTGGCGCGGCCGGGCTTTTCGGTGACGGCATAGAGCACGCCGTCCCGCTCGGTCAGTTGCTCTTCGCTAAGGCCGGTCTTGCGCAGGAACCCTTCGAGCGCCTGCGGCGGCGCGCCGACGCGCGGGCCTTTGAGTTCTTCCGAAACGGCCGCAGTCGCATCAGGCAGGTCGCGCGCGATCAGGGCGAGGCGGCGCGGGGTGGACCAGACGGTCAGCGCGCCCAAGGGCAGCCCGGCGGCGTCCAGTTCCTTGCGCAGCAGCTTTTCAAGCGTCTCCCGCGCACCGGCCTGCATCCGCGCGGGCACTTCTTCGCAGCGGAGTTCAAGGAGGAAATCAGACATCCTAAATCCTCCCCCTCTGGGGGAGGTGGCAGCGCGCAGCGCTGACGGAGG